>NZ_JBFAHM010000016.1:0-183335 GCF_040654195.1 Hamadaea sp. NPDC050747 | reverse complement strand
GACTGGGTCGACGCGTCGGCCCTGAAGCCGGGCGACCGCCTCCGGGACGTCGCCGGGCGTACCACTCAGATCGTCGTCGCGGTCAAGACCTGGACCGGCCTGGCCGATATGCGCGACCTGACGGTCGCCGAAGTACACACCTATTACGTCATCGCCGGGGCCACGCCGGTCCTGGTCCACAACAACAACGGCTCCTGCCCCGTCCACGGCCCGAGCGCCTTGCCCGGCCGGGACCCGTCGGCCTGCACGTGCCGCCCGAACCGGGGCCCGGACGAGGACGGCTGGGACGGGCTCGACCACGGTGCGCCGGAGCGGGAGAACATCCGCATCACGCTGGCCGACGAGCGCCAGCACCAGAGCGAGGTACGCTCCTCGACCGCCCGCGGCTCCGACGCGATCGTCAAGGATCTCAAGGCCGGGCACGATCCGATCCTCGGCGGAGTGGTCGTCGTGGTGGCCGTCGTCGCCAAGACGAAGAACTGGTGGCGCAACCGTCGCAATGGAGGGTCATGAGTTCTAGGCTCGATCCATGATCTGGCTGTTGATCGCCGGCGCGGCCGTGGTCGTCGCGCTGGCGGGCTGGGTGATCGCCGCCCGCCGCCGCCGCGCGGCGCAGGCGACCGACGCTCAGGCCGCGCTCAAGGGGCTGGCCAAGGAGCGGAGCAAACGCGGCAAGGGGACGATCCGCGGCCAGGGCCAGGGTGGCACCGACCAGACGGCGCAGCATGCGGGCTACGGCAGCGATTTCGGCGGCCCCACCATCTGACCTGCCTGCCATGCCTAGGCTGACGGTAGGGCGGTAGGTCCGACAACCGAGGGCGGGTGGGGCGATGCTGGCCGGACGGCTGGACGTGAGGTCGCGGAAGTTCACGGTGGAGGATGTGCCGACGCCGCAGCCGGGGCCGGGCGAGGTGCTCGTCAAGGTCGAGGCGGCCGGGGTGTGTCTGTCCGACGTGCATCTGATCGAGGGTGGTCTGACGCCGCTCTATCTCGAGGGCGGTGTCGTCACCCTGGGCCACGAGGTGGCCGGAGTGGTGGCCGAGCCGGGTCCGGGTGTGACCGCCTGGCGACCCGGCCAGCGGGTGCTGCTCCAGGCGGGTGAGGAACGCGGCGGTCAGGTCTGGACCCGTGGCGTGGACTACGACGGCGGCTGGGCCGAGTACGCGCTGGCGACCGAGTCCACCCTGGTGGCGATCCCCGACGATCTCTCGTTCGAGCAGGCGTCGATCATCCCGGACGCGGTGTCGACCCCGTGGGCGGCGATCACGACGACCGCGCAGACGCCGCCGGCGGTTCCGGTCGGGGTGTGGGGCGTCGGCGGCCTCGGCGCGCACGCCGTCCAGTTGCTGCGGCTCATCGGGGCCGCCCCGATCATCGCCTTCGATCCGCTGGCCCCGGCGCGGGAGCGGGCCGTCGAGTTCGGCGCCGACCTGGCTCTCGACCCGGGCGATCCGGACGTCCGCCGGCAGGTCGGGCTGGCCACCGGCGGGGCCGGGCTGGCGCGGGCGTTCGACTTCGCCGGAGTGCCGCCGGTGCGGGAGCAGGCGGCCAAATGCCTCGGCAAGGACGGCCGGCTGACCCTGGTCGGGCTGACCGACAAGCCCCTGACCATCAGCGACGGCACCCGGTTCAGCTACCTCGGGCAGCAGATCCTCGGCCATTACGGCTCCACCGACGAGCACGTACGCCAACTGGTCGACCTGGTCCGCCTGCACCGGATCGACTTCGCGCGCTCGATCAGCGACGTCGTGCCGCTCGCCCAGGCGGAGCAGGCGGTCGAGCGGCTGCAGAAGAAGCAAGGCAATCCGATCCGGCTGATCCTGCGGCCCTGAGCTCGCTTGACTCCGGAGGGCGGGGGTAAGAGCCCGTCATGCCGGAGATCGGATACACCTTGATGGGCGAGCAGAGTTCGCCCCGCCAACTCGTCGACGACGCGGTGGCCGCCGAGCGAGCCGGTTTCGACTACGCCGTCTGCTCCGACCACTACTACCCCTGGCTGTCCGAACAGGGGCATTCGCCGTACGCCTGGGCGGTTCTGGGAGCCGTCGCGTACGCCACCGACCGGATGGGCCTGATGTCCTACGTGACCTGCCCGATCCGGCGCTATCACCCGGCGGTGGTGGCGCAGAAGGCGGCGACGGTCTCGCTGCTGTCGGAGGGCCGCTTCATTCTCGGGCTGGGCGCGGGGGAGAACCTCAACGAGCACGTCGTCGGAGCGTGGCCGCACGTCATCGAACGGCACGCCATGTTCGAGGAGGCGCTGGAGATCATCCACGCGCTGCTGTCGGGCGGCGTACTGCACTATTCGGGGAACTATTTCGAGGTGCCGGAGGCGCAGCTCTGGGACGTGCCGGACCTGCCGGTGCCGATCGGCGTGGCGGTCTCCGGTCCGGACTCGATCGACCTCGCCGCCCGGTACGCCGACGTCCTGGTCGCCACCGAGCCGAAGGCCGACCTGGTGGCCGCCTTCGACGCCGCGGCCGGTCCGGGGAAGCCGAAGTACGGGCAGGTCCCGATCTGCTGGGGCCCGGACGAGGACGCCTGCCGGAAGATCGCGTACGAGCAGTTCCGCTGGTCGGGTCTCGGCTGGCCGGTCAACGCCGAGTTGCCCGGTCCGCGCTCGTTCGCGTCTGCCACGAAGTCGGCAACCATCGACCAGGTCGCTCAGGAAGTCACCTGCGGCCCCGACGTGGCCAAGCACGTCGAGGCGGTTCGCAAGTACTTCGACGCCGGCTACACGCACGTCGCCGTGGTGCAGGTTGGTGGGGAGAACCAGGCCGCCTTCCTGGAGATGGCGGAGCGCGAGCTGCTGCCCGCCCTCCGCTGAGCTGCAATGATCATTGCGTCAGCCATGCTGTTTGAACGGACATTTCGTCGCGTGAAACAGCATGGCTGACGCGATGATCACGCGAAGCCGGTGGCTCACGCGAAGCCGGTGGCTCACGCGAAGCCGGTTACTCCGAGTCGTCGGCGTTGTGCTCCGGGAGATCCTCCTCGAGGGTCTCCGGGTTCGGGTTGTAGCCGCGTAGCTGCTCGACGTCGGGATCGTCGATCCCCTCGTCGTGCGGCTCGCGCAGCGTGGCGTCGTCCTCGGCGGCGATCGATCCGTCGCCGCTGCGGGGCTCGTACTCGCGCTCATATCCGCTCATGCCCGGTCAATTACCCCCAAGCATCCGGTGGCATGCCGCCCGCGCCTGGTCGAGCGCGCGGTCCAGGCCGTCGACGCGCCGCCCGCCCGCGTTCGCGATCGGCCCGGTGCCGCCTGCACCGCCGCCGACCTCCCGGCCCGCGTCCCGCAGCAGCTCGACCGCCTGCCCGGTGCTCACCGCCGCGACGAGCTGCGCGCGTTCGCCGTCGCTCAGGCCCAGCACGACCGCGCCGGGCTCGGGCAACCGTCGCACCACGTCGGTCGCGAGGCCGCGCAGCTCGTCGCCCGCCACGCCGGTCACTCGGCGTACCACGATCCGGCCGGGTCCGCACGGCTCACTCCGCGTCGCCAGCTCGCCGCCGAGCAGATCCAGCTCACGGCGGCGATACGCGGAAAGCCGTTGCTCCGCCTCGGAAAGCGCCCCGAGCCGGACCGTCAACTGCTGCACCACGGTGTCCGCCGGCGCGCCCAGCAACCGGGTCACCTCGCCGAGCACCCGGCGTTCGCGATCCGCGTGGCGCAACGCGTCCATCCCGACGAGCGCCGAGACTCGGCGCAGTCCCGCGCCGACGGACTCCTCGCCGACCAGTCGCACCGGACCTGCCTGGCTGCCGTAGCCGACGTGCGTACCACCACAGAGTTCGCGCGAGAAGTCTCCGATGTCGACGATGCGGACGGTGTCGCCGTACTTCTCGCCGAACAGCGCGGTCGCCCCCGCCCGCTCCGCCTCCGACCGGGTCGCGTGCCAGACGCGTACCTCGGGGTTGCTGAGCAGCCGCTCGTTGACCTGCTCCTCGATCTGCGCCAGCCGATCGGAGCCGACCGCGTCGAAGTGCGTGAAGTCGAACCGCAGCCGGCCCGGCTCCACCAGCGAACCGTGCTGCTGCGCGTGCTCGCCCAGCTGCTCCCGCAGCGTCGCGTGCAGCACATGGGTCGCACTGTGCGCCCGCGCGGTCGCGTCCCGGCGTACGCCGTCGACCTTCGCGAAGACTTCGTCGTCCACACTCAGCACGCCGGTGACGATCTGTCCGGAGTGGACATGGAGACCGTCGCCGACCGACTTCGTGGAGTCGACCCGGATCGCCCCGCCGTCCCTCGTACGCAACATGCCGGAGTCGCCGACCTGGCCGCCCGCCTCCGCGTAGAACGGGCTGCGGTCGAGGATCACGTCGACCCGGTCGCCCTCCGTCGCCACCGCGACATCGGTGCCGCCGCTGACGATCCCGAGGACGCTCGCCTCTCCCGACAGCCGCTCGTAGCCGAAGAACTCGGTCGGCCCGAGCTTGCCCAGCAGATCCCGATAGACCTCGGTCGCGGACGGGCCGGACGCCTGCGCCTGCCGCGCCCGCCGCCGCTGCGCCTGCATGAGCAGCCCGAACTCGTCCCGATCCAGGGTCAGCCCCGCGTCCTCCGCGATCTCCGCCGTCAGGTCCACCGGGAACCCGTACGTGTCGTGCAGGTCGAACGCCGTCGACCCGGGCAGCACGCCGCCCGGCTTCGCCGACAGGATCGCCACGTCGAGCAGCCGGGTGCCCTGGCGGACGGTGCGGTCGAACGCCTCCTCCTCCCGCCCGACGACCTGCTCGATCACGGGACGCCGGGTGATCAGCTCGGGCCATTGCCCGCCGAGGTTCTCGACCACCGTGCCGACCAGGTCGCCCAGGAACGGACCGTCGATGCCCAGGAGACGCCCGTGGCGTACCACTCGCCGGAGAAGCCGGCGCACCACGTAGCCGCGGCCCTCGTTGCCGGGCAGCACCCCGTCGGCGATCAGGAACGCGCCCGCGCGCAGATGGTCGCTGACGACGCGATAGGACGTCTGTGATCGCGTGGGCGCGATCTCGTAGTCCTCCCCGGTGATCTCCTGCAGGCGCCGCAGCGTCGGCGACAGCAGGTCGGTCTCGCAGATGTACGCGCGGTCCTGCAGGACCAGCGCGAGCCGATCGACGCCGAGCCCGGTGTCGATGTTGCGCGCGGGCAGCTCGCCGCGGATGTCGGTGTCGCTGTCGCCGCGCAGCTGGTGGATGAAGACCAGGTTCCACAGCTCGAGGAACCGCTCCTTGTTGACCGCCGGCCCGCCGCCGGGACCGAACCGCTCACCGCGGTCGTAGAAGATCTCCGAGCTGGGGCCGCCCGGCCCCGGCAGGCCCATCGACCAGTAGTTGTCCTCGACGCCGAGCGGCTGGATGCGCTCGTCCGGGAAGCCGAGGCGACGCCACAGCTCGACGGTCTCGTCGTCGCCGTCGAGCACCGTGACCCACAGCCGCTCGCGATCGAGCCCATAGCCCTCGGTCAGCAGCTCGTACGCCCACGGGACGACCTCGTCCTTGAAGTAGTCCCCGAACGAGAAGTTGCCCAGCATCTCGAAGCACGTCGCGTGCCGGGTGGTCTTGCCGACGCGCTCGATGTCGACCGTACGCAGACACTTCTGCAGCGACATGACGCGCGGATGTGGCGGCTTCCGGCGTCCCAGGAAGTAGGGCGCGAACGGCACCATGCCCGCGTTGACGAGCAGCAGCTGGGAATCCTCGGGGATCAACGACGCCGACGGCAGCTCCGGGTGACTTCGCTGCGCGAAGAAGTCGAGGAAGGTACGGCGAATGTCAGTGGAAAGCATGATCTGGCCCCTTGTCGGGTGAGGCCGCGGTCACGCTCACAGAACCCGTCGCCGGGTCCTCGCCGATGCTGAAGAAAGCAGCCGTCTGCGAGGTGGATGCGGTAGAGGAGGAAAACGGGCAGGCATGCCTCGCCGAGCCGGGCCGGAGAATCAGGCGAGGACGAGGTCCCCGGACTCCCGCTCGGCGCAGCTAGCTCGCTGCTCCACCGCGTACATGGCGGTCAGTCTAGCGCACCCGGGGTGCGAGTCAGGCGGCGCGGCGGTGGGGGTGGGTGGGAGCGGCGACGGTGTGGCCGAGCCGGAAGAAGCCGTCGGGATCGTAGAAGCGCTTCACGGCACGCAGCCGGCGCAGGTTCTCGGCGGAGAAGGCGGTCGGCGTACGCCCGGTGTCGGCGAGGAAGTTGAGGAAGGTGGCGCCGGTCCCGTACGCGGCCAGCCGGTCGGCGGTGTCGGCCCGGGGCGTGTCGAGGATCACGGAGAACGGCGTCTGGCGGTGGCCGGCCGGACCGGCGTCGGGGCCGGTGTCGGCCATCGCACCGCCCCAGTGCCGAATCTCGATGGTGGACCCGGTCGCGGCGTGGTCGGCGAGAAGCTCGGTGATCGCGCCGGTCGGCAGGGCCGGGAAGAAGTCGAGGTGGCGGGCGGCGGTGCCACCCATCGCAGCCTGCGCATAGGGCAGTACGCGCAGTTCGTCGTGCACCACGGGGCCGGCTGCCGCGATCATCGGCGCGAGGAGGCGGCGGGTGTGCGCGGGATCCCCGGAGTGCAGCACCTTGAGCATGATCACGCTGCGGTCGCGGAGGGCCGGCGGCACGTCCTCGGTGCCCGGCATGCGGCGTACGACGAGGGCGGTGCTCAGGTCGTCGGGCAGCGATGAGGCCCATCCCCCGTAGAAGGCGACGGCCTCCCCCGAAAGGGGTACATAGAGGAATCCGGCGGTGACCTGGTCGACTGGGTAGAGCCGGAACTCCAGCGACGTCACGATGCCGAAGCCGCCACCGCCGCCGCGCAGCGCCCAGAACAGGTCGGGGTACTGATCCGGTCCGGTGGTCAGCAGCCGGCCGTCGGCCGTCAGCACCTGTGCGCGTACCACGCTGTCGGCGGCGAATCCGTGGCGGCGAGCGAGCCAGCCGACTCCGCCGCCCAGCGTGTAGCCGGTGACCCCGACCGTGGGCGAGCTGCCGGAGAGCGGTGCGAGGCCGAACGGCGCGGCGGCCGCGAGCACCTGGCTCCAGCGGGTGCCGGGACCGACGCGTGCCACTCGGCGAGCCGGGTCTACCAGCACAGATGTCATGTCGGTGGTCCTGAGCAGGACCGCGTCGTCGGCGGCGACGTGGGTGCCGTGGCCGGTGGCCTGCACCGCGAGCGGTACGCCGTGCCGCTGCGCGGCGAGCAGCGAGGCGCGAATGTCGGCGACGTTGGCGGCTTCCACCACCACGGCTGGGCGCGGGTCGAGATCGGCCCGCAGCGGCCGCCTCAGGGCCTCGTACGCCGCACTCCCGGGCGTGTGCACCCCGCCGCTGACGACGCGAGCCAGTTCCCCGTCGAGTGTGGACTGTCGGGCGATCGTGGCGATCCGGTTCATTTCGTGCTCCCATGGCGTTTCGGATGTCGTCTGGCGTATCGGGGTCGGAGTCAATGGCGGATTCTCGACACCATCGCTTCGGCTTTTCTGCTTGGTTAGACCGATCCGGCGATGCAGACTCATCGGTCGGGTGCGAAGATCTTTCGACTGAGTCATAGTGGGTAGTGACGCGGTGACATTGGTCGATCGCGTTCCGCCATCGGAGGGAGGCCGGGTTCGTGAAGAAGTACCTGACCTGGATCGCGATCGCCTTCTTGATCTTCTTCGTCGCGTACCGCCCGTCGGCGGCCGCGAATCTGGTGAAGAGCATCGGCAGTGTTCTGCTCGACATGGCCAACGGCGTCGGCGATTTCTTCAACGGTCTGGTGAGCTGACGTTCACACTGGTGTGAGCTGACGCTTTCGGGTGGAGCCTGCGACGGTTGCCCGGTACCCTCGGTCACGGCCGCCGTCAGGCGACACCCCCTGTGTCGGCGGTGGCTGCCGCCGTCGAACCATCACTGGTGTGCTGCTCATGCCATGAATGAGCAGCTGGGGAGTCGGCCGGCGGAGACGGAAGGACCATCCCCCAGATGATGCTGACGACCCCGGCTCGACGACGATCCATAGTCTTCGCGTTACTCGCCGTGATGTTCTCGGCGATCTTCGCGGTCGGCTCGACGCCCGGCTACGCCGAGCCGAGCGACTCCGAAGGCGCGTCCGCGAAATTGCGCAAGGCGCTCGACGAGGCCAGCCGCGGCTACCTCGACGCGAAGACCGCCCTCGACCGTTCCACGCAGCGGCAGGCGCAGCTCACCGCCGAGCTCACCAAACTCGAGGCCGACCACGCCGGCAAGGTGACGAAGGTGCGCGAGATGGCTTCGGCGGCATACCGGGCCGGCCGGTTGGGCACCGTCTCGGCGATGCTGAGCGCGGAGTCGCCGGACGACTTCGTGGATCGGGTGTTCACCCTCAACACCGTCACCGCCAACGAGGACGGCACACTTCGGGACATGGTTCGCGCCCGCGATCGGGTGACCGCGGCGAAGACGACCCTGGCGGAGGAGATCGACCAGCAGAAGAAGCAGGTCGCGATCATGGCCGCCCGCAAGAAGCAGGCCGAGGACGCGTTGGTCGCCGCGGGCTACGGTTCGTCCACGACCGGACCGACCGGGCTGGTCAAGACGGCGAAACCGGCGCCCCGCAACGCCGACGGCTCCTGGCCCAAGGAGTCGTGCTCGGTCGACGATCCCACCACGAGCGGCTGCATCACTCCGCGTACGCTGCATGCCTTGCAGCAGGCGAAGGCGGCCGGCTTCACCCACTACGTGTCGTGTTACCGGGTCGACGACCACGGTGAACACCCGAAGGGCCGGGCCTGCGACTTCGCCGCCGCCAAGAGCGGATTCGGTGGGGCCGCCAGCGGGGACGACAAGATATACGGGAACAATCTCGCCGCGTTCTTCGTCAAGAATGCCGACCGCCTCGGCGTCCTCTACGTGATCTGGTACCGCAAGATCTGGCTGCCCAGCTCGGGTTGGCGAACGTACAGCGGCAGCGGAAGCCCGGCGGCCGAGCATACGAATCACGTGCATTTGTCCGAGTACTGATCCTTTCGGGCCCGACGCGGGTCGCGGGGGTTGCGCGTTATCGGGGATATTGCGGCCTTGGCGGCGACGGATAGCCGCGTGATCCCGGATAACGCACAGTGCAGAGGCTCAGCGGAAGGTCGCCGCGACCTCGTCGAGGTGGTCGAGGAAGCGGGCCACCGCCGGCGGTCGCGTCCGCCCGGCGAGGGTCGCGGCGTAGATCTGGCGAACGGATTCGTCCTTTTTGTCCAGGCGGAGCAGGGTGATGTCAGCCGGGATGCTCCGTGTCGCCAAGGCCGGCACCAACGCGACGCCCAGCCCGGCGGCGACGCAGCCGAACTTGCCCGTCCACTCGGCCGCCACGATGTCGATCCTCGGCTCGAAGCCGCTCGGCAGACTCGCCCGCAGCAACGTCTCCTCGGCGGTCGCGGACCCGGCGATGAACGCGTCCTCGGCCAGCTCGGCGAGGCGTACCGTGCGGCGGCGGGCCAGCCGATGATCGCGGGCGACCGCCACGAGCAGGCGTTCGTCGAGCAGGTGGTGCAGCTCGAAGCGGTCGGCCTCGAACTGCCCGGCGGGCGAGGTGCTCACCACGGCCACGTCGGCGGCGCCGTCCGCGAGACGGTCCAGCAGGCGAGGGGTCAGGCCCTCCACAAGAGACAGACGCACCTCCGGGTACGCCGTCCGGAAGCTCGCCAAGGCCCGGGGGACCAGCGCCGCGACCGCGGTCGGGAAGGCGCCCACGCGCAGCCGCCCGCGGCCGAGCCCGCGAAGGTCGTCCAAGCCCCGCCGAGCCGCCGCCAGCCGGTCGAGCACGGCTTCGGCGTTCGGGAGCAGCTCACGTCCCTCGGCGGTCAGCTCGACGCCGCGCGGGAGCCGGTCGAAGACGCGTACGCCCAGCTCAGCCTCCAGCGCGGCGATCTGCCGGGAGACGGCGGACTGCGTGTAACGCAGGGTCTGCGCGGCTGCGGTGATCGACTTGAGCCGGGCCACGGTCCGGAATACCTCGAGCAGTTGGGTCTCCACTGATCCATGCTAACCACGCATGGCTTGTATTCCGGAGATTCGTTGGTGGCATGGCTCGGCCCGGCCTAGCGTCAAGGTCATGAGCGAGATCGCAGTGCTGGGCACCGGCCGGATGGGTACGCCGATGGCGCGCCGCCTGATCGAGGCGGGTCACCGGGTGCGGGTGTGGAACCGCAGCCCCGAACGGGCGAAGCCACTGGAGGCGGACGGGGCGGAGATCGCCGCGACCCCCGCCGAGGCGGTGGACGGGGCCGACTTCGTCGTCACGATGCTGACCGACGCCACGGCCGTCCGCGCGGCGCTGGACGCGGCCGCCCCCGCCCTGCGGGCGGGCATGATCGTCGTGCAGACCTCGACGGTCGGGCCCGACGAGGTACGCGAGATCGCAAGCCGCCTCCCGACGGGCGTCGACCTCCTCGACGCCCCGGTCGGCGGCAGTGTGAACGCGGTCGAGGCCGGCACCCTCGTGATCTTCGCGGGCGGGCCGGAGGCGACGATCGCCGCCGCCGAGCCGGTCCTGCGCCCGCTCGGCAAGGTACGCCCCACCGGCCCGATCGGCACCGGCTCGGCGGTGAAGCTCGTGAACAACACGGCGATGGTGACCGCGTTGGCGGCGTTGCACGACAGCCTGACCGTGGCCGCTTCGGTAGGCGTCGACCGCGAGGTGGCGCTCGACGTGCTGGCCGGTGGGCCGTTGGCCGGTGCGGTGCAACGGTTCCGGACGGCGGGCGGCAACTTCGCCCTCTCGCTGGCGGCCAAGGACCTCCGGCTGGCCCGCCGGGACGCCCCCGGTACGCCCATCGCCGAAGCCGCGCTGACCCGGCTCGGTGAACTGTCCGATCAGGACGCCGACGTCACCGCCATCGTCTGACTCGCCCGGCAACCCGTGGACCCCACCGACTCCCGGCTGACCCCCGCCGACCCCCGGCTGACCCCCGCTGACCCTCGCTGACCCCCGCTGACCCTCGCTGACCCCCGGCTGGATCAGGGATCTCGGTCGAATCTTGCGCCAAGATCCGACCGAGATCCCTGATCCAGCGCCAATCGCTGTACGGCCGCCAATCGCCGTACGGCCGCCAATCGCTGTACGGCCGCCAGCGCGCCGTAGGGCGCGGAACCAAAGGAGCAGAAGTGAACCTCACCCTGGACAATCCCGCCTCCGTCGCCGCCCCGTTCGGCGACCGTTTCGCCCACGTCGCCCGGCTTGACGTCGGTGGCGGAGCGTTGCTCTTCCTCGCGGGCCAGGTCGCCGTGGACGACGACGGCGCGGTGGTCGCCCCCGGTGACGCCGGTGCCCAGTCCGAGCGCATCTTCGAGATCATCGAGGGCGTCCTGGCTGCCCATGGGGCCACCTTCGCCGACGTCGCGCACATCCGTACCTTCATGACCAGCCTGGACGACCTTCCCGCGTACGGGGCGGTGCGCCGGAAGCGCTTCCCGGTCGAGCCCGGTCAGACGCCTCCGGCGAGCACCACGGTCGAGGTGAGCCGGCTCTTCCTGCCCGGCGCGGTGCTGGAGGTCGAGATCACGGCGATCTTCCGAGGCTGAGCGTCAGGAGCTGAACGAGACGGCGCAGACGACCTGCGACCCGGTCAGCCCACCGGCGACCGCGGGGCTGCCGTCGACGTCGATCGTGCACCGTTGGACGTTGCCGCCGGAGGACGCGTCGACGCGGACCCAGACGAGGAAGTCGTCCTTCGGGACCACCACGGTCTTGCGCCACGGCATGCCCTCGACCACCGACGTCTGCCGGGTTCCGTCGGAGTACTCGACCGTGACCGAGCCGCTGCCGGAGAGCGTGAAGATGACCCGGTGCTCGCCCAGCGGGTACCCGTGGACGCTGGTGGCCACGGTCTTCATTTCCCGGTCCGTCGCGCCCTCCTGATACTTCGAGTACGCCCACCAGCCGCCGCCTCCGGTCACGCCGCAGCACAGCACGAGCACCACCACGACGATCGTGACGATCAGCCCGGTGCGACGCTTGCGCGGCGCGACCGGGGCGGCGGGTGGTGCAGTGGGTGCGGCGCCCGGGAATGGCTGCGGCTGGAACGGCTGCGGCGGATACGGCTGTTGTTGTTGAGCCTGCTGCGGATATGCCTGGGGCGGATACGGCTGTTGCGGCGGGAACGGCGGCGGCGCCACTGGGTATTGGGGCTGCGGGTATCCCGGCTGGCCGGGCGGCGTCCATCCGGTCGGCGGCTCCTGGGGAGTCTCCGGAGGCGGTGGCATCGTCATGGCCGCGGATCGTAGAGGACTCCGATGTCCGGCGACACCCCGTCGTCAATCCTCGGGAAGCTCGAGCAGTTCGATGAGCCCGTCGGCCAGTCCACCTCGCCAGCACGCGTAGTCGTGGCCGCCTTGGTATTCGCGATAGGTCACCGGAATCCCGCGGTCCAGCAGGATGCCGTGGAAGATCCGGTTGCGGGTCAACAGGATCCGTTCGAGGCTGCCCGCCTCCTGGAAAAACTTCAGCGGTACGCCGCCGGCCTCGGCGTACGCGTCGAACAGGGCGAGGGAGTCGATCTCGTCGGGGCCGTCGGCCGCCCGCCAGAAGGATCCGGACTGCGTCAGGATGCGGCCGAACCGGTCGGGGTGGTCGAGGCCGATCCGGGTGGCGGCCAGTCCGCCGAGGCTCTGCCCGGCCAGCACGGTCCGGGCCGGGTCGGTGGTGACGGACCATCCGCTGTGGACGAAGGGCAGCACCTCGTCCAGCAGGAACGGTTCCAGGACGCCGGGCCGGGTGAGCGCCTGATTGCGGGGCAGCCCGTGGACGGAGTCGATGCCGACGAAGACGGTCGGCGGGATGGCCCCGGCCGCGGTCAGGTTGTCGAAGGCGGTGGTGACGTCGATGCCGTCCCACACCCTGCCGTCGAACAACACGGCCAGCGCGTAGACCGCTGCCTTCTTCGCCGGTTCGTAGACCCAGACCGCCGAGTCGCCGAGAGCGTGCCGTGTGACGGCGCCACGCGGCGCATCGCGCGGCTCCAGCCAAGGCTGTGGCGGTGCGTCCGGCAGGCTCAGCACCGACGCCACGCCGTGGTTCGGCCACGTCGACGGGCCGATGCCGGCGCTGTGCCCGGGATCGGGATGGCCCCCGGTGAGGATGGCGGCCCACCGGTCGTCGTCGGGATGCTCGCCGCGCAGCGGCTCGTCGCGGACGGGGCAGATCTGATAGGACGTGCGCAGGCCGCTCGGCAGCCGCAAGGACAGCCGCCAGACGCCGTCGTCCCCCCGATCCATCAGGTACGCCGTCAGATCCCCGTCGTCGTGGGCGTAGTCCGTCGCGCCGATGAGGCGGACGAGGACGTCGTGGGCAGGGTGACCGGGATCGTCGTCGACCCAGTCGAAGTCGACCCGGCAGAAGTCGCCGTCGCGGGTGATCAGCACACCAGCCCCCCATTGATACAGCGGTATAGTCCGATGAGCGTACTGGGTGCGGGCGACAATTCCCTGGACGGCCGGGGCATGATGGTCCCATGATCGTTCGCCGGGAACTGCCCGCTGACCAGGCTGCCGTCCGGGCGGTGATCGCTGCGGCGTTCACCCGGGACGGCATCGACCCGATCGAGGCGAGACTCCTCGACGACCTGCGCGCCGACTCGGGCTGGCTGCCGCAGTTCTCCCTCGTCGCGGTCGACGGGGACGAGATCGACGGCGAGATCGTCGGGCACGTCGTCTGCACCCGAGGCCGCGTGGTCGGCGACGCGGCCGAGACTCCGGCGCTCGGGCTCGGCCCGATCGGCGTACGCCCGGATCGGCAGGGTCAGGGCATCGGCCTGGCGCTGATGCACGCCGTGCTCGGGGCAGCCGAAGCCCTCGACGAGCCCCTCGTCGCCCTCCTCGGTTCACCCGCCTTCTACGGCCGGTTCGGCTTCCGGCGCTCGACCGACTTCGAGATCACCCCGCCCGAGCCCGACTGGGCCGAGTACTTCCAGATCCGGCCGCTGACCGCGTACGCGCCGGCGCCGGGCGTCTTCCGCTACGCCGCACCCTTCGAAGGACTGTAACAATGACCGACTACGACGTGCTCGTCCTCGGCGGTGCCGGCGTCGACACCATCGTCTACGTGCCCGAACTGCCCCTCGCGTACGCCGACAGCTACATGGTGCCGGCCATCCAGACCCGCGCCGGGCAGACGGGGGACTTCGTCGCTCTCGGACTCCACTCGCTCGGTCTGCGTACCCATCATCTCGACGTGCTGGGCGCGGACCACGAGGGAGACCTCGTGCGGGAGCTGCACGAACGCCACGGGGTGGGGTTCACGGTCGTGCCCACCGCGGCCGGGACCAAGCGAGCGGTCAATCTGGTCGACCCGGCGGGCCGGCGGCTGTCGCTCTACGACGTGAGCCGGGGCCACGCCGACGACCGCTTCCCCGCGGACCTGGTCGCGAAGCTGGCCGGGGCGAGCCGCCATGTGCACGTCTCGATCACGCATCCGGGCGCGCAGGCGCTGCCCGCGATCGTCCAGAGTGGTGCGACGATCTCCACCGATCTGCACAACTGGGACGGCGAGAACCCGTACCACCTGGGCTTCGCCGAGCACGCGGACATCGTGTTCCTGTCGGCCGCGGCGCTCGCGGACCACGAGACCGCCATGCGCGCTCTGCTCGCGAATGGCCGGGCGCGCGCGGTGATCGCGACCGCCGGCTCCGCGGGCGCGTTCCTGCTCACCCGCGATTCCCCAGGGGTACGCCATCAGCCCGCACTGGTTCCACCGGCTCCGGTCGTGGACTCGAACGGGGCGGGCGACGCCTTCGTCACGGGATTCCTGTTCGGGCTGCTGAACGGCGCCGACTGGGACACCTGCCTGCGCAACGGCGCGGTGGCGGGCGCGTTCGCCTGCACCATCCCCAGTACGCGCATGGAGTTCGTCGCCCGCGAAGACCTCCTGAAGTCCTCCTGATGGACCTCGGCGCGCTGGAGGAGATCGGCCGCGGGATGGAGGGCGTGGTTTATCGCCTTCCCGGTGGTCGCATCGCGAAGTCCTGGTTCTCCCGGGACGCCGCGCAACTGAGGCCGCTCGCGGAGTTCTACGCCGGGCTTTCGCTGCCGTTCGCGACGCCGGAGATCCTCGACATCGTCGAGCGGAACGGTCAGGTGGTGACCATCGAGCGCGAACTCGCCGGTGTCCCGTTGTCCTCGTCCGGGCTCAGTCTGGCGGAGCAGCAGGAGCGGGCGGCGACCGTGCTGGTGGCGTTGGCCGCCACCGCGGCCGGTCCGGCCGCTCGCGCGCTGCCGGTCTTCGGCGGCCGTACGCCACTGTGGACTGCCGGCACCTGGCGAGCTTCGCTGGTGGACCTGCTGGAACGGCGCCTGGCCCAGCACGGCCCGGTTCTCCGGCAGGCACTACCCGAAGTGGATGCTCTGGCCGAGCGAGTGGCGGCGTCTCTGCCGGATCTCGAACGGGGCGACGAGCGAGTGATCCACGGCGACCTCTGCCGGCCGAACATCCTGGTGGACTCGGCCGGGGCGGTCAGCGGGCTGCTGGACTGGGGATTCCTCAGCACCGCCGGGGATCCGGCCTTCGACGCCGCCACCTTCGCCGCCTTCTTCGACATGTACGGCCCGGCCGCGGCCACCCGGGAAGCCGAGATGACCGCGCTCGTGACAGCCCACTTCGGGTACGCGCCCGAGCTGTTGCGGTTGTATCAGGCGTACTACGCGCTGATCGGGGCGGCGGCGTACGACGGGACGGGCGGCGACGGCCACTTCGCCTGGTGCGTGTCCTTGCTTCGAAGCGTGTCACTGCCGTGACAAACGGGGCCGCCGTTCGGCCGTCTTGACCGGTCGCGAACGAATAGTAAGGCTTTCTTACAAATCTGCTTCCGGGCAAGTTCGTCAGAAAGGCGATCCCCGATGGCCCGACGTCTCCTCGCGGCCGCGGCCGCACTGGCCGTGCTCGCTCTGCCCAGCCCCGCGGCGGCCGCCCCCACACCGTTGCCGGCGCACGTCTTCGCCCCCTACTTCGAAACCTGGGAACCGGACACCCTCACCGGCATCGCGCAGCAGTCCGGCGCTCGCTACTTCACCCTGGCCTTCCTCGAGACCCTGTCGAAGACGTCGTGCACGCTCGCGTGGAACGGCGAGAGGGCGCG
The DNA here is from genome assembly GCF_040654195.1 of Hamadaea sp. NPDC050747. NCBI lineage: Bacteria > Bacillati > Actinomycetota > Actinomycetes > Micromonosporales > Micromonosporaceae > Hamadaea > Hamadaea sp. NPDC050747. The sequence goes on along the minus strand of NZ_JBFAHM010000016.1, from coordinate 167,297 downwards.
TACGGTCGCCTCCAACGCCTATGTGGACGACATCGCCGCCCTGCGGGCGATGGGCGGCGACGTGGTGCCCTCGTTCGGCGGCTGGAGCGCCGACCAGGGCGGGACCGAGATCGGCGACTCCTGCCAGGACCCGGCCGCCATCGCGGCGGCGTACGAGGACGTCGTCGTCCGGCTGGGGGTGACCCGCCTCGACATGGACATCGAGGGCCGGTCGCTCACCAAGCCCGACGGCATCGACCGGCGGAACAAGGCGATCAAGCTGCTCCAGGACTGGGCGGCGGCCACCGGTCGCCGGGTCGACATCGTCTACACCGTGCCCACCTCGGCCGACGGGCTCGAACCCTCCGGGCTGGCGATCCTGCAGAACGCCCTGGCCAACGGCGTACGCGTCGACATCGTGAACCTGATGGTCTTCGACTACTACGACAAGGTCACCACCGACATGGGCGCCGCCGCGCTCACCGCCGCGCAGGGCCTCTACGACCAGCTCCACACGCTGTATCCGGCCAAGACCCCGGCACAGCTGTGGGCGATGATCGGGCTGACGCTGCTCCCCGGCATCGACGACTACCCGAAGAAGACCGAGATCACCTATCTGCCGGACGCCCAGCGCATGCTCGACTTCGCGCGGGCCAACGGCCTCAGCGAGCTGTCGATGTGGGCGATCCAGCGGGACAACGGGGGCTGCCCGGGCGTGACCGACTCCAACACCTGCTCCGGCATCGTGCAGAACACCTGGGACTTCACCCACCTGCTCAGCCCCTTCACGGGGTGATCTACCTGTTCGGCGGTCGGGGATCGGGCTATTCTGTGGCGCACGTCACTTCCCGTGGAGGTTCGATGTTCCACAGCCCGTTCCCCGACCTCGCCGTCGCGGACGCCACCATCCCGCAGCACGTCCTCGGCGGCGCCGCCGCTCGCGGAGACGCTCCGGCGCTCATCGACGGGCGGACGGGACAGACCGTCTCGTACGCGCAATTGGCGTACCAGGTGGAGCGCCTGGCGGCCGGACTGGCCGAGGCGGGCCTGCGCCCCGGGGACGTGCTCGCGATCTTCAGCCCGAACACGCTGCTCTACCCGGTCGTGTTCCACGCGGCGCTGGCCGCCGGCGCGACGGTGACCACCGTGAACGCCCTCGCGACCCCGGCGGACCTGGCCTCGCAGCTGCACGACTCGAAGGCGCGGTTCCTCGTGACGGTGTCGCCGTTCCTGGACCGGGTCGCCGCCGCGCAGTCCGAGGTCACCGTGTTCGTCTGCGACGAGGCGGAGGGTTATCGGTCGGTGCGTGACCTGCTCGCCTCGGAGGCTCCGGCGCCGGTGGTGGAGCTCGACCCGGCCACGGCGGTCGCCGCCCTGCCCTATTCGAGCGGCACGACCGGGGTGGCCAAGGGCGTCATGCTCACCCACCGGAACATCGTGGCCAATGTCGAGCAGGCGCAGGTCCCGATCAGCTACTCCGACCACGACCGCGTGATCGCGATCCTCCCGTTCTTCCACATCTACGGCCTGACCGTGCTGATGAACATGGTGCTGGCCCGGGGCGGCGCGCTGGTGATCCTGCCGCGCTTCGACCTCACCGAGTTCCTGACCGCGCTGTCGGTCCACAAAGTCACCCGGGCGATGGTCGCGCCGCCGGTCGTCCTGGCGCTCGCCAAGCACCCAGCCGTCGCCGAGTACGACCTGTCCGCCTTGGAAGTCGTCTTCTCCGGCGCTGCGCCGCTCGACGGCGACCTCGCCGCCGCCTGCGCCGCCCGGCTCGGCTGCGCGGTGCAGCAGGGCTACGGGATGACCGAACTGTCCCCGGTGACCCACGCCCAGCCCTACGGCGCCCGCGAGAACAAGGCCGGCTCCATCGGCCCGCTGCTGCCGAACACGGAGGCGCGCCTGATCGACGTCGCGACCGGCGCGGACGCCGGGGTGGGGGAGAGCGGCGAACTGCTGATCCGTGGCCCGCAGGTGATGCTGGGCTACCTCGGCCGCCCGGAGGAGACCGCCGCCACGATCGATCCGGACGGCTGGCTCCACACCGGCGACCTCGCCATGGTCGACGCCGACGGCGACTGGTTCATCCTCGACCGGGTCAAAGAACTGATCAAATACAAGGGCTACCAGGTGCCGCCGGCCGAACTGGAAGCGGTGCTGCTCAACCACCCCTCGATCGCGGACGCCGCCGTCATCGCCGGCCACGACGCCGACGGGGAGGAGATCCCGCACGCCTTCGTCGTGCCCGCCGACCCGGCGTTGACCTCGGCCGAGGTGATGGCCTACGTTGCCGAGCGGGTCGCGCCGTACAAGAAGGTGCGGGCGGTCACCTTCGTCGAGGCGATCCCCAAGAGCGCCTCAGGCAAGATCCTGCGCAAAGACCTCCGCCCCTCCCGCTGACCCCGCCCTTCCCCCCGCCTTTTCCGCGCGATCATGAACTATCGGTCATGATCGCGCGGCGTGCCGTGTCCGCGGCATCCTGATCAATTCCCTGGCGGCATGATCGACATCGCCCGCGGCGGTGTGCGGTTCGGCGTACGGCGAGGCAGCATGGATGCGTGATCGACGCGCAGTTGGACGCCCTGGCCCGTCTCGCCGGGGCGGGTGGTGTCGCCGTCCTCAGCGGCGCCGGGCTATCCACTGAATCAGGCATACCGGACTATCGCGGGCCGAGTGGGGTGGCGCGACGGCATACGCCGATGACCTATCAGACGTTCGTCGGCGATCCGCTGGCGCGCCGCCGCTACTGGGCGCGCAGCCACCTGGGCTGGCGGCGGATCGCCCGGGCCGAGCCGAACCCTGGGCACAAAGCCGTCGCCTCGCTGGAGGCGTCGGGTGTGCTGGACGGCATCGTCACGCAGAACGTCGACGGCCTGCACCAGGCGGGCGGCGCGCGGTCGGTCATCGAACTGCACGGCAATCTCGACCGCATCGTCTGCCTCGGCTGTGGTGAGGGCACCTCACGTGACCACCACGACGATCGGCTGCGGACGGCCAACCCGGGCTTCGACGCGGAGATCCTCGCGGTGAACCCGGACGGCGATGTCGACCTCGACGACTCCGCCCTCGACGGCTTCGAGCCGGTGGACTGCACGACCTGCCTCGGCGGCGTCCTCAAGCCCGACGTCGTCTTCTTCGGCGAGGCCGTCCCCGTCGACCGCGTACGCGACAGCTATGCGCTCGTCGAAGGAGCGCGCCTGCTGCTGGTGCTGGGGTCGTCGTTGACGGTGATGTCGGGTCGCCGGTTCGTGTTGCGGGCCGCCAAGCTCGGCATTCCGGTGGCGATCGTCAACCAGGGCGAGACCCGCGGCGACGCGTACGCCGACCTCCGGGTCGACGCGCCGCTTGGCGTCGTGTTGCCGCAGTTGGCGGCCCGGATCACGGCGTTGCCGGTCGCCAGTGCGCGATGACGGCTGCGGGGACCTCGACGACGATCGTGTGGTAGGTCTCGATCCGGGAGACGATCGCCTCACGGGGTCCCTCGCGCCATACCGCGGATCCGTAGAAGGCGTCCTCCTGGGCGGCGCGGTGCTCCAGCGAGTCGAAGACGCGCACGAGGTACGCCTCCTCGAAGCCGTCTTCGTCGACAAGCGACGGTCCCGCGTCGAGGACGCGGATGCCGGCCGCCGCTAGCAACGGGGCCGACTCCTCCCGCATCACGCGGACGAACTCGTCCCGCGTACCGGGCTTGAGGCGGTAGGTGCGGATCTCCAGCACGGGCATGCCGGGGAGCCTACCCGCGGTCGGCGCTGTCCTCCGGGCCGTCGGCCGGGCGCGCGGCGAGGCCGTTGGCCGGGCGCGCGCCGTGTGCCCCGGCGGCCAGGCGCGTCTGAAGGTCGGCCAAGGTCGGCACGAACCAGAGCTGGCGACCGCGGTTGGTCTCGACGACGAAGTCCCGCAGCGCGGTGCTGCGCTCGACGTGCTCGGTGATGTCGCCGACGACCGCGAGGCGGATGTGGTAGTTCACGAACTTCTGGGCGATCGCGCCCGCGATCCCGGTCCGCAGCGAGAAGAACTCGGCCGGAAGCCGATCGGCCGGAAGAACCACCAGCTCAGCGCCCGTCCCGAAGGCGTCACCGATGAGGTCGGTCACATCGGCCTCCCCGGTGAAGGGCGGCCCCTCGGGCGAAACGATCATAGTTGGTACGCCGTGCAGGTCGGTGGTCACGACGACCGATCCTAAAGCACTACGCCGGGCGTGATCGGGGAATATCGGTGAGGTGATGATGAACGGCACGAGTGGGCTGGAGAAGTTCCTCACCGAGTGGCTGGGCGGCTGGCCCGGCACCCCGGGACTGACGGTCGTCGGCAGCGCGCTGCGTACGCAGCCCAGCTGGGACGGGTCCGTCCGCGAGGTGGTCGGCGTGCGTACGCCCGACGGCGGGGTGCTTTCCGTTCCGCCCGAGCTGGCCGAAGCCGTGCGGTCCGGCGTACGCGACTGGGCCGAAGTGGACGGCCGCCTCCCGGCGGCGCTCGGGCGGCCCGCCGCTCGCGTGTTCGCGGGGGTGTTCCGGTGGTCCACCGAGCCGGCCGGCTTGCCGGATGCCGGCGAATGGGTGCCGATCACCGACCCGCGAGTCCCGCCGTGGCTGCACCCGTTCGGCGGGGACGCCTTGATCGCGTTCGCCGAGGACGGCACGTACGCCGCCGGCGTCGGGATCAAGCGGCACAACGCGGCCGGCATGGAGATCTCGGTCGGCACCGAGGAGGCGTACCGGGGGCAGGGGCTGGCCGCGCGCCTGGTCGCGCAGGCGGCGCGCTGGATTCTGGCCGCCGGGGCCGTCCCGATCTACCTGCACGACCCCGCGAACATCGCCTCCGACCGGACGGCACTCCGAGCCGGCTTCCCCGACGAGGGCTGGAAGATCATCGGCGTCTTCGGCTGACTTCTCCCCTTCGGCTGACTTCGCCGCGGGACGGTCGACCGAAGTCGATCACCCGTTGACGGAGTCGATCAGGGCTCCCCGGACACGACACGCCGGTCGATCACGACCGAAAGTTCATGATCGCGCAAAAAGGCGGCACCGGCGCGGAAAGGGCTCCGGCGCGGACAGGGGTTACCAGGTGGTGAGGTGCTCGTACAGGCCAAGCGTTCGCAGGATCCGTTCGACCAGCGCGTTGGGGTTCGTCAGCCGATAAGCCACCCCGGCGGCGTCCGCCCGTTCCCGCCCGCGTAACAGCGCGCGTATCCCGAAGGAGTCGAGGAAGTCCAACGGGCCGAGGTCGACTTCGAGCCGGCTGCAGCCGTTGTGTTCGATCGCCTCGCTCAGCCAGGTCTCGACTTCGCTGGAGTTCGACATGTCGATCTCCCCGGACAGGGTGACGACACAGTCGTCGCCCACCACGCGCGCGGTGTGCGTCGCCAACCACGCACCTCCCGATCAAGGCCACCCGATTCCCACTGACACTTGAGTGTGTCAGCCGTCGTTGCGGATCGCTACGACCGTGATGTCGTCGCGTACGGGTTCGGCGGAGAAATTGAGCGCCATCGTCGCCAGCCCGTCGGCGATGACGTCGGCTGGATTGCCGGCGAGCTGCGCGGCGGCGTCCAGCATACGGTGCAGGCCGAAGAATTCGCGGCCGTTGCGGCGTTCGGTGACGCCGTCGGTGAAGAAGACCAGCGCGTCGCCCGGGTGCAGGGTGAGCCGTTCCGGTGGGCAGTGGACGCGGGCCACCACGCCGAGCGCGGTTCCCCATTTTCCGGCCGGCGTGACCGCGCCGTCCGCGCGTACCAGGATGGGCTGGTCGTGCCCGGCGAGGTAGACCGTGACCGCGCGATCGCCGTGGGCGTCCCCGGCGGGGGCGATCTCCGCCAGCGCGAGGGTGCAGTGGCGGTCCGAGCGGGCGTGCATGGTGGTGTTGAGCCCGGCGAGCGCCTCGCTGACGGGCTTGCCGTCGGCGATCAGCGCCCGCAGCACCTCACGGACGATGCCGGTCGCGCTGGCCGCCTGGATGCCCTTGCCTGCCACGTCGCAGACGAGCGCGAGGCAGCCGCCGCCGGGCAGCGGGATGACGTCGTACATGTCGCCGCCGACCTCGGCGTAGTGCCCGGTGGGCAGGTAGCGGGCGCCGATGTCCACGCCGGGCAGGTCGGGAAGGTCGCCGGGCAGCAGGGCTTCCTGGAGGATCCGGGCGACCTGGCTGCGTTCGTCGTGCACGTGCGCGTTGTCCAGCGCGGTGGCCGCGCGCCGGGCGACCTCTTCGGCGATGGTGACGGTCTCGGCGTCGGGCGTGGTGGCGTGCCCGACGGTCAGCGCGCCGAGCAGGCGGCCGTGGGCGAGCAGCGGCACGACCAGGCAGGCCGGCGGGTCGGACAGCGCCGTCGTGGTGCCGCTCTCGACCGCCTCCATCAGCTCGTCCGAGGTCAGCCGCTTGCCGAGGTCGTGGTGGGGCGACAGCATGTTCGAGGCGGCCGCCTCCTCGATGTGCGCGACCGAGGCGACCTGCGGACGCCCGCCGGAGATGGTCAGCAACGCGCACCAGTCACCCAGCCGGGGGACGATCAGCCGGGGGATCAGCGCCTCGGTGAGCGCGGTGTCGATCGAGTGGGCGAGCAGGTCGCCGACCTCGACCAGGTAGGTGAGCCACTCGCGGCGGCGCAGGTCGTTCTCCCGCAGGCGCTCGTGCTCCAGCACCATGCCCAGCCGCTGCGCGGCCAGGCGGCACAGGGTCCGCGTCTCCGCCGGCTCGTTGTGCGCGATCAGGATGTCGCCGGTCCAGGGCGGAGTCAGTTCCAGTGGTACGCGGAGAGCAGCGCCCGGCTCTCCGGGCGGCCGCCCGGCCGCCGCTAACGTGACGGCGCCACGCCCGTCCGCCCGGTCGACCTCCACGCTCACCCCGGAGGTGGCGAGCCGGGGCAGCAGGAGCCGGAGGAGCTGCTGCGCGAAGTGGCGGGCGCTGCGGCCCGACCCCTCCGGGCGCTGAACCGCCAGCAGATCTTCGACCGATCGCAGCGCGTCCGACTGCGTTTCCACACCTGGCACGGTTGTAGTGTCGCGTGAATGAGCAGCGTCGGCCAGCCAAGGACTTGGCTCGGCGCCGACAAATGCACGAGGATTGACATTGGGGGCATCGGTTGCGATGCATCCGCCGGGTTGGACACCGGGGAGGGACGAAGCCATGACCGTGCAGGAAGAGGCGTCGGTCGTCGCAGGATTCGACGACGAGGCCGCCTGGGCGCAGTTCGCCGCCGCCCTTCGTGAGCTGCAGCAGGGCGGTTTCGAGGCCCGGCTGCCCCGGCTGCCCGGCAAGGCGGGTGAGGCGGCCGACGCCTTCAACGACGTCGCCGGTCTGCTCGTTCGGCAGAATAGGGAGCTTCTTCGCATCTCGCGTGTTGTCGGACGTGAAGGACGAGTCACCGAGCGCCTCGACGAGGAGACCTTCGAGGGCGACTGGGCCGAGGGCATCACGGCGATCAACAACCTGATCGACGACCTCGGTCGGCCGACCGCCGAGATCGCGCGCGTGATCGTGGCCGTCGCCGAGGGCGACCTCTCGCAGAACATGGCCCTTGACATCGACGGGCGTCCGCTGCGAGGCGAGTTCGCGACCATCGGCCGCACGGTGAACAAGATGGTGAGCCAGCTGTCCAGCTTCGCCGCCGAGGTCACCCGGGTCGCCCGGGAGGTCGGGACCGAGGGCAAGCTGGGCGGCCAGGCCGACGTCCGGGGGGTCTCGGGCACCTGGCGCGACCTGACCGACAACGTGAACCTCATGGCGTCCAACCTGACCAACCAGGTGCGGTCGATCTCCTCCGTGACCACGGCGATCGCCCAGGGCGACCTCTCGCAGAAGATCACGATCGCGGCCGGCGGCGAGGTCGCCGACCTGGCCGACACGATCAACTCGCTGATCATCACGCTGCGGGTCTTCGCCGAGCAGGTGACCCGGGTGGCCCGGGAGGTCGGCACCGAGGGCATTCTCGGCGGTCAGGCCGAGGTGCCCAACGTCGCGGGGACGTGGAAGGACCTTACCGACGCCGTGAACAACATGGCGTCCAACCTGACCGCGCAGGTGCGCAACATCTCCCAGGTCTCGACGGCGGTGGCGCAGGGCGACCTGTCGCAGAAGATCACGGTGGTGGCCCAGGGCGAGATCCTGGAGCTGAAGAACACCGTGAACACGATGGTGGATCAATTGTCGAGTTTCGCCGACGAGGTGACCCGCGTTGCTCGTGAGGTGGGTTCGGAGGGCAAGCTCGGTGGCCAAGCCCAGGTACGCGGCGTGTCTGGGACGTGGCGGGACCTGACGGAGAACGTGAACGAGCTGGCGGGGAACCTGACCGCGCAGGTGCGGAACATCGCGCAGGTGACGACGGCGGTGGCGCAGGGCGACCTGTCGCAGAAGATCACGGTCGATGCGCGCGGCGAGATCCTGGAGCTGAAGAACACCGTGAACACGATGGTGGATCAGCTGTCGAGTTTCGCCGACGAGGTGACCCGGGTGGCCCGTGAGGTGGGTTCGGAGGGCAAGCTCGGCGGTCAGGCGCAGGTACGGGGGGTTTCCGGGACGTGGCGGGACCTGACGGAGAACGTGAACCAGCTCGCCGGGAACCTGACCGCCCAGGTGCGGAACATCGCGCAGGTGACGACCGCGGTGGCGCAGGGCGACCTGTCGCAGAAGATCACAGTGGACGCCCGAGGTGAGATCCTCGAGCTCAAGAGCACGGTGAACACGATGGTGGATCAGCTGTCGAGCTTCGCCGACGAGGTCACCCGCGTTGCCCGTGAGGTGGGTTCGGAGGGCAAGCTCGGCGGCCAAGCCCAGGTACGCGGAGTCGCCGGCACCTGGCGCGACCTGACCGACAACGTGAACTTCATGGCGTCCAACCTGACCGCTCAGGTCCGCAACATCGCGCAGGTGACGACCGCCGTCGCCAAGGGTGACCTGTCGCAGAAGATCACCGTCGTCGCCCAGGGCGAGATCCTGGAGCTCAAGGACACGGTGAACACGATGGTGGATCAGCTGTCGAGTTTCGCCGACGAGGTGACCCGGGTGGCCCGTGAGGTGGGTTCGGAGGGCAAGCTCGGCGGTCAGGCGCAGGTACGCGGCGTGTCCGGGACGTGGCGGGACCTGACGGAGAACGTGAACCAGCTTGCGGGGAACCTCACCGCGCAGGTGCGGAACATCGCGCAGGTGACCACCGCAGTCGCGAACGGCGACCTGAAGCAGAAGATCACGGTGGACGCCCGAGGCGAGATCCTCGAACTCAAGAGCACCGTGAACACGATGGTGGATCAGCTGTCGAGCTTCGCCGACGAGGTGACGCGAGTCGCCCGGGAGGTCGGCACCGAGGGCAAGCTCGGCGGCCAGGCCCAGGTGCTCGGCGTCTCCGGGACGTGGAAGGACCTGACGGAGAACGTCAACCAGCTCGCCTCGACGCTGACCACGCAGCTGCGCGCGATCGCCCAGGTGTCCACGGCGGTGACGACGGGCGACCTGACCCAGCGGATCGCCGTCCAGGCGCAGGGCGAGGTCGCCGAGCTGAAGGACAACATCAACCAGATGATCATCACGCTCGGCGAGACCACCAAGGAGAACGCCGAGCAGGGCTGGCTCGACTCCAACCTCGCCCGCACCAGCGGGCTGCTCCAGGGGCAGCGGGACCTGACCGAGGTCTGCCGGATGCTGATGCGTGAGGTCACGCCGCTCGTCGAAGCCCAGCTGGGGGCGTTCTTCCTCTTCGAGCCGGACGGCGCTCCGCCGCTGCGCCGGGCGTCGGCGTACGGGTTGGGGCCGAACAGTGAGGACCTCACGTTCGACCTCGGCGAGGGCCTCATCGGGCAGTCCGCCGCCGATCTGCGGACGATCCGGGTCACGAGCGCGTCGGGTGCGGACGGTCAGGCGATCGCCTCCGGCACCGCCTCCATCCCCGTACGCGATCTCGTCATCGTCCCGGTGCTGTTCGAGGGCTCGCTGCTCGGAGTGATCGAGTTCGGCAGCGCGACCTCGTTCTCCGCGTTGCATCTGGAGTTCCTGGAGCGGCTGGTCGCCACCATCGGCGTCGCCCTCAACACGATCCGGGCCAACCGGCGTACGGAGGAGCTGCTGGACCAGTCGCAGCGGCTGGCGCACGAGCTGCGCGAGCAGTCGGCCGAACTGCAGCGGACCAACGCCGAGCTGGAGGAGAAGGCGGCTCAGCTATCCGAGCAGAACCGCAACATCGAGATCAAGAACCGGGAGATCGAGCTCGCCCGGCTCGGCCTGGAGGAGAAAGCCCAGCAGCTGGCGGCCGCCTCGCAGTACAAGTCGGAGTTCCTGGCGAACATGAGCCACGAGCTGCGTACGCCGCTGAACTCGTTGTTGCTGCTGGCCCGGTTGCTGGCGGACAACTCCGAGGACAACCTGACCGACAAGCAGATCGAGTTCGCCCGCACCATCCACAACGCCGGGTCGGACCTGATGGCGTTGATCGACGACATCCTCGACCTGTCCAAGATCGAGGCCGGCCGGATGGACGTCGACTTCGGCGAGGTCGCGTTCTCCGAGGTCTGCGCCTACGTCGAGCAGGCGTTCCGGCCGCAGACCGAGGAGAAGGCGCTTCAGCTCGAGGTCGAGGTCGCCCCGGAGCTGCCGCCGAGCATGGTGACCGACGCCCAGCGGCTGCAGCAGATCCTGCGCAATCTCATGTCGAACGCGGTCAAGTTCACCGACAGCGGCATCGTCCGGCTGGAGATCGGGCTGGCCGACGACACCGAGTACGAGGAGCCGACGCTGGCCGCCGCGCCCTCGGTGGTCGCCTTCCGGGTCACCGACACCGGCATCGGCATCGCGTCGGACAAGGTCGCCGTCATCTTCGACGAGTTCAAACAGGCCGACGGCACGACGAGCCGGCGCTACGGGGGCACCGGCCTGGGGCTGTCGATCAGCCGGGAACTGGCCCGGTTGCTCGGCGGGGTGATCACCGTGTCGTCCACGCCGGGCGAGGGATCGGTGTTCACGTTGCTGCTGCCCGGCTCGTTCGTCACGGACCGGGTGGAGCGGGTGGCGGTGGCCCCGTCCCGGCCGGTGATCACGATGCCGTCGCGGCCGGTGATCACGCCGTTGCCCGAGCCGCTGCCGTCCAGCCGGTTCCTCCTGAAGCGACCGTCCGGTGGCGAGCGCGGCACGGTCCGGCTCGACGGCACGACGGTGCTCATCGTGGACGACGACGTGCGTAACGTGTTCGCCCTGACCAGTGCCCTGGAGCTGCACGGCATGCGGGTCCTGTACGCCGACAACGGCTCCGACGGCGTACGCCTGCTGGCCGGGCACCCCGAGATCGACATCGTCCTGATGGACGCGATGATGCCGGGGCAGGACGGCTACGAGACGACCCGGATCATCCGGCGTAACCCGAGACTCGCCGATCTGCCCGTGGTCTTCCTGACCGCCAAGGCGATGCCGGGGGACCGGGAGGCGGCCGTGGCGGCGGGCGCGAGCGATTACATCACCAAGCCGGTCGACCTCGATGAGCTGCTCGAGCTCATGGGCACCTGGGTCGGCCCGCGGAAGGAGAGCGAATGAGCCGGACGACTGCGCGGCCGCCGGGCGATCAGCCGGCGAAGGTGCTGCTCGTCGACGACCGCAACGACAACCTGATCGCCTTGCAGGCCATCCTGCAGGGCATGCCGCTGATCACCGTCGCGGTGGACAGCGGCGAGGCGGCGCTCAAGCAGCTGCTCCTGGACGACTTCGCCTTGATTCTGCTGGACGCGCACATGCCGGGCATGGACGGGTTCGAGACCGCGACGCATGTGAAGAGTCGTGATCGGACTCGCCAGATCCCGATCATCTTCCTCACCGCCGCCGACCGTGACGCCCGGCTGGCCCTGCGGGGGTACGCGGCCGGCGCGGTCGACTACCTGACGAAGCCGTTCGATCCGTGGATCCTTCGGGCGAAGGTGTCGGTGTTCGTCGAGATGTGGGCGAAGAACGTGCAGCTGCAGCAGCAGGCCGAGCGGATGGACCAGCTGGAGGCGGCGGCTCGCAAGGCGTTGTCGGCGTTGCGGGACGGCGACTCGGAGAGCGCGGCGGAGGCGCTGGAGGCGATCGATCCGTTGGCGTAGCCGGGTTTGCCCGGCTCGGCGATCGGGGTAGAGCACGGTCATGTCCGTCGAGAGCCGGAAGTCCGATCAGCACGACGATCAGCATGATCACGAACCGACCATGCCGAGCGATGTCACGTCCTATGTGAGCCCGTTCGACCGGTTCGCGACCGCTGCCGAGAAGTTCGTGTCCCGAGCCTGGTTCTTCGCCATCTGTGTGCTGCTCGTGGTCATCTGGGCGCCTTCGTACTTCCTCTTCCAGAACGTCGACACCTGGCAGCTGGTGATCAACACGGCGACCACGATCATCACCTTCCTTCTGGTCGCGCTGCTCCAGAACACGCAGTCCCGGGAGAACAACGCGGTCCAGCACAAGCTGAACGCCATCGCCGACGGCCTCGCCGACCTGATGACCCACATGGCCTCGGACGACCCGACCGTGCGGCCGTTGAAGAAGGACGTGATCGAGCTGCGCGACGCGGTCGGCCTGGAGCAGAAGGAGAGTTCCTGAGCGCGGTGGCCGTCGCGGTCACTCCGGCGGGTTGCCCAGCAGCTCCTCGAAGGTCGTGGTGAGGGCGAACGGATCGGCCGCCTTCGTCGGCTCGTGCCGTTCGATCAGCTCGGCGAGTTCGGCCGCCGCCCGGCGGATGCGGTCGGCGAGCGCGCCGCTCGCCTGGGCGTCGCCGGGCGCACCCGCCCAGTCCTCCGGGGCGGCGTACACCGACGTGGGGACGGATTGCGCCCGCAGGTAGCTGAACATCGGGCGGACCGCGTGCTCCAGGGCCAGCGAGTGCCGGGCCGAGCCGCCGGTGGCGGCGAGCAGCACCGGCCGCCCGATGAGCGCGGAGTCGTCGAGCACGTCGAAGAACGACTTGAACAGCCCGCTGTATGAGGCGTTGAAGATCGGCGTCACAACGATCAGGCCGTCGGCGTTGCTCACCGTGTCGATCGCCTGACGCAGTCCGGCGGCGGGGAATCCGGTCAGCAGGTTGTTCATGACGTCGTGGGCGTGGTCGCGGACCTCCACGAAGGTCGTCTCCACAGTGACGCCCAGTCGTTCCAGCTCGCCGCGCGTGGCGGCGGCGAGCCGGTCGGCCAGCAGCCGGGTCGACGAGGGCTGGCTCAGCCCCGCCGACACGACCGCGAGGGTGCGCTGCTTCACAGGGCGTCCTTTCCCGCCGGTACCGCCTCAGCGTCTTCCACAATGGATTCCTTGGCGGCCGCCGCGGCCAGCAGGGAGGCGTGCGTCGGGGCGTCCGGCACCCCGGGCTTGCGGATCGCGGCGAACTCCTTGCGCAGCACCGGGACGACCTCCTCGCCGAGGATGTCGAGCTGCTCCAGGACGGTCTTCAGCGGCAGGCCGGCGTGGTCCATCAGGAACAGCTGGCGCTGGTAGTCGCCGACGTACTCACGGAAGCTCAGCGTCCGGTCGATGACCTGCTGCGGGCTGCCGACGGTCAGCGGCGTCTCGGCGGTGAACTCCTCCAGCGACGGGCCGTGCCCGTAGACGGGCGCGTTGTCGAAGTAGGGCCGGAACTCCTTGACCGCGTCCTGCGAGTTCTTCCGCATGAAGACCTGCCCGCCGAGGCCGACGATGGCCTGGTCGGCCGAGCCGTGGCCGTAGTGCTCGAAGCGCTGCCGATAGAGGCCGACCATCCGCTGCGTGTGCTCCTTCGGCCAGAAGATGTGGTTGGCGAAGAACCCGTCCCCGTAGTACGCGGCCTGCTCGGCGATCTCGGGGCTGCGGATCGAGCCGTGCCACACGAACGGCGGCACCCCGTCCAGCGGAGCCGGCGTCGCGGTGAACGACTGCAACGGCGTACGGAACTTGCCCTTCCAGTCGACGACCTCCTCCCGCCACAGCCGGTGCAGCAGGGAGTAGTTCTCGACGGCGAGCGCGATGCCGTTGCGGATGTCCTGGCCGAACCACGGGTAGACCGGGCCGGTGTTGCCGCGGCCGAGCATCAGGTCGACGCGGCCGTCCGCGAGATGCTGGAGCATCGCGTAGTCCTCGGCGATCTTCACCGGGTCGTTGGTGGTGATCAGCGTCGTCGCGGTCGAGAGCAGCAGCCGGGAGGTCCTGGCCGCGATCCAGCCGAGCATCGTGGTCGGCGACGACGGGACGAACGGCGGGTTGTGGTGCTCCCCGGTGGCGAAGACGTCGAGCCCGACCTCCTCGGCCTTGAGCGCGATGGTCGTCATCGCCTTGATGCGCTCGTGTTCGGTCGGCGTCCTCCCGGTGGTCGGATCCGGCGTCACATCACCGACGGTGAAGATCCCGAACTGCATCCCCATGGCCTTCTCCTCAGTCGTAGCGGTCACGCTGAAGCCAACAGTAATTGACGGTTCAACTATTCCATCCCATGGGGGTAGGCGGGACTTCCGTCATGGTCTCCAACCTACGGCACGGTGGGACTTGCGCTCCGCGGTTAAAGGCATTAACCTTTTAGCTATAGGGGCTAACGAGCCCCGGAAGTTCCCAAGGGGAGGGTCTGATGACCGAGTTTCTGGCGGTAGATGGCGGCACGATCGCGTACGACGTGGTGGGTGAGGGGCCGTTGGTGGTCCTCGGCCACGGGCTGGGCGACAACCGCGAGGCTTTCCGGTTCCTCGTCCCGATTCTGGTCGACGCCGGTTACCGGGTGGTCAACGCCGACCTGCGTGGCCACGGCGAGTCGAGCACCGGCTGGGCCTCCTACACGCGGACCGACTCCGCTCAGGATTTCCTCGCGCTGCTGCGCCACCTCGGTGAGCCGGCGATCTTCATCGGGCACTCGTTCGCCGGTGGGGTGGCCAACATCATCGCCGCCGACGCGCCGGAGCTCGTCCGGGCGATCGTCGAGATCGACCCCGGGACGCGCAAGCCGGTGATGAAGTTCGGCGACGTCAACGGGCGCTTCGTCAAGGGCATCTCGCTGATCCTGCTCTCGATGATGTTCAAGAGCACCGGGCTGTGGAAGTCGTACCAGCGGCACGCGTACCCGGGCACGAGCGGGCCTGCCTTCGAGGCGCAGCTGGCGAAGCTGGAGAGCAACCTGCGCGAGCCCGGTCGCATGACGGCCGCGGCCAAGATGGCCTTCGCGTCCGGTGCCGACGCCGGGGCGAAGCTGCCGCACGTCCAGTGTCCGGCGCTGGTCGTCATGGGAACTCTGGACCCCGACTTCCCGAGCCCGGCGGCCGAGGCCCAGGGCATCGTCGCCGAGATGCCGGCCGGACTGGGCTCGGTGGCGCTGATCGAGGGCGCCGGCCACTACCCGCACACCCAGATGCCTCAGCAGGTCGCCGACGTGATCCTGGCCTTCCTCGGCAAGTACGCCGATGCCTAGGGTGGGCCTCACGCCCGGCGCGATCGTGGACCTGGCGCTGGGCGTGCTCGACGACGACGGGCTGACCGGGCTCACCCTGACCGCGGTCGCGAAACGGGCCGGCGTCGCGGTCCCCGCCCTCTACAAGCACATTCGGAACCTGGACGAGCTGGTCGGGCTGCTCCGCGTACGCATCATCGGCGACCTGACCGAGCGGCTGGCCGCCGACTGCGTCGGCCGGTCGGGGCCGGACGCGTTGCGCGCGCTGGCCGGCACCTTCCGGGCGTACGCGATCGCCAATCCGCATCGGTACGCCCTGACGGTGCAGGCCGCCCCGCCGAATACCCGGGAGTCCGAAGCGGCCGTCCGGATGCTGGCGGTGTTCCTCGCCGTCCTGCGTGGTTTCGAGCTGGAGGGTTCGGCCGCCATCCACGCCGCCCGGGCGCTGCGGGCGGCCTGCCACGGATTCGCCTCGATCCAGGTCGCGGGCGGTTTCGGGCTGGCCGAGAACGTGGATGAGAGCTATGAGCTGCTGGTCCGCATGGTCATCGAGGGCCTGCCGCTGGCCCGGGGACACTGAGTCGCAGACTCAGGCCGCGTGCGTACGCGAGTAGTGGCGGGCGGCCCGTGCCCGGTTGCTGCACGAGGGCTTGCAGAACTCCTGCCGCCCGTGGCCCTTCACGAAGTAGCGCACACAGCGAGGCGCGGTGCACGCCCGCAGATCGGCCGCGGCCGGGCTGGTCAGGAACTCGATGGTGGCGCGGGCGAGCGTGGCGAGCACGGCGTCGTCCGGCGACACCCCGGCGACGGTGTGCATTGTGGACGAAGGCGGCCACGCGAGGACCGGCGTCACCGGGGCCAGCGCCGCAGAGCGGTTGATCACCGCCACGGCGTCGTCCAGCGGCATCAGGCGATTCGCGTCCGCCCGGCTCGGCGGCCCCGGCTCGACCGCACGGGCGAACAGCGCCCGGGTCGCGGCGCGTACTTCGACGACCCGGACGAGCAGCGCATCCGAGGCCGCGACATCGACGCAACCGACGTCGGCGAGGAAGAGGCGCAGTCCGTCGACCGAGGTCAGGGTGTCGAGGACGCCACCGTCGCCGTCGTGCCGGATCGTGCTCGCGAGGTCGAGCGCCAGCGAGTTGACCATGCGTCGTAGCCTACGCTAGCGTGCCTAACGGCAAAAGGAAGTTTTACCGTTAGGGAGATCTCATGCTGCTGCTCGCTCAGATCAGCGACCTCCACCTCGACGGCACCGAGCGGGCCACCGCACGGGCCGCGAAGACCGTGGCATACCTGCGGAATCTGCCGCAGCCGGTGGACGCCCTGCTCGTCACCGGCGACATTGCCGACACCGCGGCCCCGGCCGAGTACGCCGAAGCCGCCGAGCTGCTCGCGGACTTCCCGGCGCCGGTTCTCTGGTGCCCGGGCAATCACGACGCGCGACCGGCGTACCGGGAGTTCCTGCTCGGCGAGCCGCCGTCGGCCGGGCCGATCAACGAAGTGCACAAGATCAAGGACGCCGTCGTGCTCATGTGCGACTCCAGCGTGCCGGGCAGCGACGACGGCCTTCTCGACGACGAGACGACCGCGTGGATCGAGACCACGCTCGCCCAGCACGGCGACGCTCCGGCCTTCCTCGCCTTCCACCACCCGCCCGCCACGATGCACCACCCGTTGCCGGACGCATACCGGCTCCAGCGAGCGAGCGAGCTGGCCGAGCTGCTCTCGGCGTACCCCTCCGTCGTAGCCCTGATCACCGGGCACGCGCACACCGCCGCGGCCGCGACGTTCGCGGGCCGGCCGGTGCTCGTCGGCCCGGCGGTGACGTGGACGCTGCGGCTGCCCTGGGAGGGCGACGCGCTCGCGGACCTCGACGCGCCCCCGGGGCTGGCCTATCACGTGCTGAGCGACGACGGGCTGACCACGCACTACCGCGTCGTCGTCTGATGGTCGCGGGGTTCCTGCTCGCGATCCTGCCGCTGATCGCGACGCCCGGTGCGAGTCTCGCGCTGCTGATGGCGCGAGGTCCGCGCCGGGCCGGGCCGGTCGTCGCGGGCACGGTCACCGGCATCTACACGCACGCGCTGCTCGCGGTGCTGGGCCTGTCCGCGGTGGTCCTGCAGTCGAGCCAAGCCTTCCTTCTGGTACGCGTGGCGGGGGCGGTCTATCTCGTCGGTCTCGGGCTGTGGACCTGGCGGGCGCCGCGACCGCCGGCCGAGCCGTCGTCACCGGAGCGCCCGGCGTTCCGGCAGGCGCTTCTGGGCAACGTGCTCAACCCGAAGGCGGCCTCGATCTATCTGACCCTGGTGCCGCAGTTCGTCGACCCGCGGCACGCGCTCGCCCCGCAGATCCTGGTGCTCGCGACCGCGCACGCGCTGTTGATCACCGCCTGGCTCGGCGGCTGGACGGCGATTCTGGCCCGGGCCGGCCGAGCGATCCGATCCGGTCGCTGGGCGTCGGCCATCCGACGAAGCGCCGCCGCCGTGCTGGTCTACCTGGGCGTACGCACCCTGGCCGCGTGAGGGCGGTCACGCGTGCCCCCACGGGCTTGATCCACGGGTGCATGATCTGTTCATGTCCCGGCTCATGGAACGCCCCAGCGTCGTTCACCGGGCCGCCCCCGCCGACCCCCGGCCCCACCCGATCCGGGAACTGATCCTGGTGACGGTGCTGTTCCTGGCGTACAAGGCGGGGCGGCTGATCGCGAGCGGCCACGTCGACGAGGCGTACGCCAACGCGGGGCGAATCTGGAACGCCGAACGCTGGCTGCGACTGCCGTCCGAAGTGTCCATCCAAGCCGCGATGCTGCACAGTCCGGCCTTCGTCCAGGCGGTGAACACCTACTACGCCTGGGTGCACTTCCCGGCGACGGCCGCGTTCCTGCTCTGGACCTACCTGCGGCGACCGGCGTACTACCTGTGGATCCGGCGGGTGCTGACCGGGCTGACCGCGGCGGCCCTCGCCGTCCACGTCCTGTTCCCGCTCGCGCCGCCGAGACTCGTGGGCGCCTTCGGCATGATCGACACGGCCGCGCGCTACGGGCCGTCGGTCTACTCCGAGCCCGACACCGACACCCTGGCCAACCAGTACGCCGCGATGCCCTCCCTGCACATCGGCTGGGCCGTGGTCATCGCCCTGGGCCTGATCGTGATGACCCGGTCGCGGTGGCGGTGGCTGTGGCTCGCCCACCCGGTCATCACCACGTTCGTCGTGGTGGGCACCGCCAACCACTACTGGCTGGACGGGATCGTCGTCTGCGCCTTCCTGGCGCTGATGCTGCTCATCATCCGCCGCCCGGGCACCGCACCGGCGTCTCCGCCCGCCGCGCCCTTGGTCGCCGCTGCGATCGCCGCACCGGCGGCGCCAACGCCTTCGGCGCCCGCGCCTTTGGCGCCCGCTCCGCCCGCGCCTTTGGCGCCCGCCCCGGGCGCGCCCTTGGCGCTGGATCAGGGTTCCGGGTCGAATCTTGACCCAAGATTCGACCGAGAACCCTGATCCAGCGCTTACGCGGGCGGCGGCAGCGCGAGCGGCGGCGCCAACGCAGGGGCGGCAGCGCTCGCAGGAAAGCGGTCAGCGCTTGCGGAAGGTGGTGGCGACGAGCAGGGCCACCACCGCGAATCCGGTCGCGACGCCGAACGCCGTGGTCATGCCGTGCATCGTGGCGTCGACCGTCGCCGAGCCGCCCGAGGCGGCGTTCCGGTAGGCCGTGCCGAAGACCGTGACGAGCACGGCGATGCCGAGCGAGGCGCCGGTCTGCTGCATCGTCTGCATCGCGCCGCCGGCCGCCCCCGCGTCCTGCGGCGGCACGTTCGCCATGATCGTCGGCGTCAGCGGGACGAAGCCGAAGCCCATGCCCAGGCCCATGAGGAGCATCGGCCCGAACACCCCCGGGAAGTACGCCGTGTCCGGTGTGAGCCGGGTGAACCAGAGCAACGCCAGGATCATCAGCGGGATGCCGGTGAGCGCCATCCGCCGCATCCCGACCCGGGGCAGCAGCCGGGGGACCAACCGGGTCAGGACGAACATCGCTCCGGCCATCGGCAGGAACGCCAACCCCGTACGCAGGGCGTCGAATCCGCGTAGGTCCTGCAGGAATTGCGTCAGGAAGAAGAACGTCGACATGCCCGCGGCCGGGCCGAGCAGGAAGACCGCGTACGCCGAGGCGCGGTTCCGGTCGCGGAACAGGCGCAGCGGCAGCATCGGCTGACGGGTGCGCGCCTCGATGGCGAGGAATCCCGCCACCAGCAGTACGCCGCCGCCGAGCAGCGCTGCCGTCCAGCGATCGGACCAGCCTTCTTCAGCGGCCCGGGTGAATCCGCCGACCAGCGCGGCGACGCCGGCCGTCGCGGTCACCGCGCCCGGGATGTCGAGCCGGGCCGGGTGCCGCTCGGGTTCCCGGACGAACCGGGGCGCTAGCAGAACGGCGGCGAGACCGAACGGAACGTTGATGAAGAGCACCCAGCGCCAGGAGACGGCCTGGGTCAGGATGCCGCCGACGATCAGCCCGATCGCGAATCCGGCGCTCGCCATGCCGGAGAGCAGGGACAGCGCGCGCAGGCGGGCCCGGGTCTCGGTGAACGTGGTGGTGATGAGCGCGACAGTGCTGGGCCCGGCGAGTGCCGCGCCGACGCCCTGGGCCAGCCGGGCGACGATCAGCCAGGCCGCCGAGGTGGCGAACCCGCCGAGCAGGGAGGCGACGGTGAACAGCGCGACGCCGATGACGAAGATCCGGCGGCGGCCGTAGATGTCGCCGATCCGGCCGCCGAGCAGGAGCAGGCCGCCGAAGGTCAGCGAGTACGCGGTCATCACCCAGGACAGGCCGGCCGGGCTGAACCCGAGGTCGGCCTGGATGCGCGGCAGCGCGACGTTCATGACGGTCGCGTCCACGATCAGCATCAGCTGGCAGGTGAGCACGATCGCGAGGGCGAGGCCGGCCCGCTGCGGCGGGGCCTCGCGAGCCGGCGCGTCCGTCGGCGGCAGCGCACGGGTGGGCAGGGTCTGCTGTGACATGAGGGACTCCTCGGAGAACGCAATAAACGGAGACTATCTCCGGTTACGTCCGTGAGTTAGCATATGGAGGAGTCCTCCGGTTCGCAAGTCTATCCGGAGAATCTCTCCGGATAAAGGGAGTGAGCCTTGCGGGCCG
This sequence comes from Hamadaea sp. NPDC050747, assembly GCF_040654195.1. Classification (NCBI taxonomy): domain Bacteria; kingdom Bacillati; phylum Actinomycetota; class Actinomycetes; order Micromonosporales; family Micromonosporaceae; genus Hamadaea; species Hamadaea sp. NPDC050747. Next base: position 146,835 of record NZ_JBFAHM010000016.1, on the reverse strand, counting down.
ATGCGCGGCGTAATCAGGAGCGGCTGATGGCGGCCGCCCGTGACGCGTTCACCGAGCACGGGGAGAAGGCTTCGCTGGACGACATCGTCAAGCGGGCCGGCGTCGGGCCGGGCACCCTCTACCGGCACTTCCCCAATCGCGAGGCGTTGCTCGGAGCGGTCTACCAGGAGGGCGTCGAAGGGCTGGCGGCCCAGGCCAACGAGTTCGCGGCGACGCTGCCCCCGATGGAGGCGCTCATCGCCTTCCTCCGGGTCCAGGTGGACTATGCCAAGAGCAAGCGCGGCCTGGGTGTGGCGGTCAAGGCGACGCTGGACAGCGAGGGCGAGGTCCTGACCTTCTGCCGCGACACGCTGCGCGGTGCGCTCGGCGACCTGCTCCGGGCGGCTCAGGAGACCGGCGAGGTCCGCGAGGACGTCGACCCGGCGCTGCTGCTGCGGCTGACCCACAGCGTCGCGATGGGCAGCGAGAACGCGCCCGACCTGGCCGAACCGATGTTGCGGGTGGTCGTGGACGGGCTACGTGCCCGGTAGCCCCAGCACGTCGGCGAGGTCGAACTTCACCGGCTCGTCGAGCTGGGCGTACGTGCAGGACCGGGGTTCGCGGTCGGGCCGCCAGCGCACGAACTGGGCCGTATGCCGGAAGCGCGGCCCTTCCATGTGGTCGTATCGCACCTCCACCACACGCTCGGGTCGCAGTGGGGTGAACGACAGGTCCTTGCCGGCGTTCCAGCGGCTGAACTCCGAGCCCCGGGGCGTACGCGCGCCTTCGGGCACGAGCTTGGCCCAGTTCCACGGATGCTCGTCGAAGGTGGTCACGAGCGGCTGCAGTTCCTCGAAGAGCGCGATGCGCCGGGCCATCGGGAAGGCGCCGATCACTCCGACGCTCGCCAGGTCGCCGTCGTCGTTGTAGAGCCCCAGGAGTAGCGAGCCGATGCGATCCGGGCCGCTGGCGTGCAGCCGGTAGCCGGCCACGACGCAGTCGGCGGTGCGCTCGTGCTTGATCTTGAACATCGTCCGCTTGTCCGGCTCGTACGCGCCGCTGAGCGGTTTGGCGATGAGCCCGTCGAGCCCGGCTCCCTCGAACTGGTGGAACCACTCCTCGGCCAGTACGCGGTCCGTCGTCGCCGGCGTCAGGTGGATCGGCGGCTGCGCGCCTGACAACGCCTGCTCCAGCAGGCCCCGCCGCTGTTCGAAGGGCAGCCGCGTGCAGTCCTGGTCGCCCAGCGCCAGCAGGTCGAAGGCGACGAACGACGCCGGGGTCTGCCCGGCGAGCAGCCTGACCCGGCTGGCCGCCGGATGCAGCCGGAGTTGCAGCGCCTCGAAGTCCAGGCGATCGCCGGAGACGAGGATGATCTCGCCGTCGACCACGCACCGCGGCGGCAGGCTTTCCCGGAACGCCTCGACCAGTTCTGGGAAGTAGCGCGTCATCGGCCGTTCGTTGCGGCTGCCGATCTCGACCTCGTCGCCGTCGCGGAACACGATCGACCGGAAACCGTCCCACTTCGGCTCGTAACTCATCGCCGCGGCCGAATCCAGGGCGTCAATGCCCTTCACGGGCTTGGCCAGCATCGGCGCGACCGGAGGCATCACCGGCAACTGCATACCCCGCATTCTGCCCCGAACGGCGCGTCCGCGAGGACGAACGGACCCTTGCGGGGACTGTCTACAACAGGCTTCATGAAAGCCATGTCCCCCGGTGTGATCATCGGCGTCGTCGCCGCGCTGCTCGTCGTCCTGCTCGTCGTCTGGTTCGTCTCGGCGTTCAACCGGCTCGTCCGGCTGCGCAACCAGGTCCGCGCCTCCTGGGCGCAGACCGACGTGCAGCTCAAGCGCCGGCACGACCTCATCCCGAACCTCGTCGAGACGGTCCGCGGCTACGCCGATCACGAGCGCGGCACGTTGGAGGCGGTCGCGCAGGCTCGGACGGCCGCGATGGCGGCGCAGGGGGTGGCCGGGGCATCGGCGGCCGAGGGCGCGCTGACCGCGGCGCTGGGCCGAGTCTTCGCGGTGGCGGAGGCTTATCCGCAGCTTAAGGCGGATCAGAACTTCCTGGCGCTGCAGCGGGAACTTTCCTCCACAGAGGACAAGATCGCCTACGCCCGGCAGTTCTACAATACCGCCGTGCAATCGCTGAACAACGCCGTCGAGTCGCTGCCGACCAACCTCGTCGCCGGCGCCACCGGGTTCCGGACAGCCGAATTCTTCGAGGCCGCGGGGGCGGAGCGGGGTCCGGTCCAGGTCCGGTTCTGATGAACGTCCACCTCCTCGACGCCGGGTTCGCGGCGGCGGCGACCGCTGCCTGGTACGGCGCGTTCGCGCTGGCCCGGCTGATCACGCGGCCGCGTGGCGTCCACGCCGCACCGTCCACACCAGACCTCGGCACCGAACCCCCGGCGGTCGTCAGCCTCCTCGCCGCCGGGTGGGAGATCACCGAGGACGCGGGCGAGGCCACGCTCGTCGACCTCGCGGCCCGCGGCCACCTCGAGCTGCGCCAGCCCGGCGACGATCCACTTCAGACAACCATTCATGTACGCGAAGAGCCGGACACCGGATTACTGCCGTTCGAGCGGCAGATCCTCGATCGCGTCAAGCAGCTCGCGCACGGGGGCGTCCTGCCGGTGTCCGCGTTGACCTTCCGCGACCAGGGTCAGGCCCAGTCGTGGGACAAGCGGCTGCGGGGCGCGATCGTCGCGGAGGCGCGCCGCCTCGGGCTGTCCCAGCGGCGTTTCCCGCCCGCCCTCGTGACCGGGCTGATGGTGCTGGCGGCCGGAGCGTCCGTGGTGATCGCCTGGGCGGTCTTCCATTGGCTGTCCTTGCAACCCGCCGAGGGCGGGGGAGACAACACCGGTGGTGCGGTCGGGGCGGCGATCGCGGCCTTCCTGATCTCGCTCGGCGTCTTCAGCTCGGCCGCCGCCGCCGACCAGGGCGAACGGGACACCCCGGCCGGTCGTGAGGTGGCCGCCCGGTGGCTCGGCGTACGCGGATGGCTGCGCGGTCATGAGGCCTTCGCGGATCTGCCGCCGTCGGCGGTGGCGGTGTGGGATCGGTATCTGTCCTACGGGGCGGCGCTCGGCGTGAACCGGGTCGTCACCGGCGTCCTGCACCTCGGCCTCGGCGACCGCAAACGCGTCTGGTCCTCGTTCGGCGGCGAATGGCATCGCGTCCGCGTCCGCTATCCACGGCTGTGGCCCCGGTACGGCAAGCCCACCGCCCGGCTCGTCCGGCAGGGCGTCGTCACGCTCGGGATCGGCGTACTGCTGATCTGGGCGCGGGACCGCGTCGACGTGCCCTATGCGGACGACGTCCTCGTGGCGGTGGGGATACCGCTGGCGCTGCTGGGTGCGTACAAGCTGATTCGCACGATGCTGGACCTGGCGATCACCCGGACCTTCGACGCGCAGGTCTTGTGGGTGGAGCGATGGACCGGGACCGTCCTGGGCAAGGACGACCCCGACCGGTCCTACCTGGCTGTGGACGACGGCTCGGGGGACCGGACGGTGGCCTGGGCGCGGCCGTCGGGGCTGGGCGGGCGGCCCGGCGACACGGTACGCGTCACCGTCCGCCCGTGGAGCCGCCGCGTCGTCGCCCTCACCGTGCTGTGAGCTCGCCCTCGCGCGTGATCATTGCGCCAGCCATGCTGCTTCACGCGACGAAATGTCCGTTGATACAGCATGGCTGACGCGATGATCACTGCAGTTCGGCCGGGAGGGCGCCGGGCGCGAGTACGCCGAGGCGGTTCGTCGACCGGGTGAGCGCGACGTAGAGGTCGCTGAGCCCGCGCGGCGACTCGGCGACGAGGCCGCCGGGGTCGGCGACGATCACGGTGTCGAACTCCAGGCCCTTGGCCTGCCGGACGGAGAGCACGACAACGTCGGCGTCCAAATCGGACTTATCGCCGACGGCCACGCCCCGCACCGCTTCGGCGATCGCGTGACCCCAGGTGGACAGGCGCGTCGCCGGGACGAGGACGCCGACGCGCCCGCCGTCGACCAGCTTGGCCTCGGTCTCGACCGCGCGGGTCAGCTCGCCGACGAGGGCATCGTCGTCCACAGTGGTCAGCCATGGCTGCTCGCCGCTGTCGCGCACCGAACGCGGCACCGGCATGGTGGGGTCGATGGCCGCGAGCACCCGGCTGGCCAGCGTCATGATCTCCGACGGCGTCCGGTAGTTCACCGTCAGCTCGGTCAGCCGCCAGCGGTCGGCGACGTACGCGCCCAGCACGTCCTGCCAGGAGGTCGCGCCACCGATGACGCCGGTCTGCGCGACGTCCCCGACGACCGTCATGGACCGGCTCGGGCAGCGGCGCATGAGCAGCCGCCACGCCATCGGCGACAACTCCTGGGCCTCGTCCACGATGATGTGCCCGTACGCCCAGCGCCGATCCGCCGCGGCGCGCTCGGCCGCCGTACGCCGATCGATCTCCTCCTGGCGTTCGCCGAGGCGGGACGCGTTGAGCAGGTCGGCCGCGGTCAGCAGTTCCGGATCGATCTCGTCCTCGAGGTCGATGGAGCGGGAGCCGTGCAGGATCTGCAGCGCGCCCGCGGCGTATGCGTCGAGCTGCCGGCGGGTCCGTTCGGCGAGCGCGCGGGCGTCCCGGTCGTCCTCGCCCAGCAGTTCGGCCGCCTCGTCCAGCAGCGGCACGTCGGCCGGCGTCCAGGCGTCGCCCTGCGACCGGTAGAGCTTGGCCCGGTCCTCGACGGGGAGACTCGTGGCGGCCGTCGCCAGCCGCTCCGCTGAGCCGAGCAGGTCCGCGACCAGCCGCTGCGGGCTCAGGATCGGCCAGCACCAGTCCAACGCCGCCTGTACGCCGGGCTCCTCGCGCAACTCGCGGCGGAACTCCGCCAGATCGGCCTCCTCCAGCAGCAGCGGATCGCCGGGCGCGTCGTTGCCGCCGAGCGGGTCGTCGGCGTACGGGTCGGTGCCGATGTCCTCGGCGAGCTGCATGGACAGCGCGTGGATGACCTCGGTGTCGAAGGTGTCCCGGGCCAGGTTGTGCGGCTTGCCGGTCGCCCGGGCGGCCGCCCGCGCGTCCTCGGCCACCGCCCGATCGAGCCGCAGCACGGTCCGGCGCAGCGAATCCTGGTCGATCACGATCTCCAGGTAGTCGTCCGGCACTCGCTGCCGATCGCGGACCGCCTGGGTCAGCACCTCGGCCAGCTGCGGCCGGCCCTTGATCTCGGCGACGGCGTCGGTCTCCTCGTGCCCGGCGTGGACGCCGGGGAACAGGTCGGCCTGCGTACGCAGGAGGACCCCCGTCTCCGCCAGCGACGGCAGCACGTGGGCGATGTAGCGCAGGAACGTCGCGTTCGGGCCGACGACGAGCACGCCCCGGCTCGACAGCTCCCGTCGGTGCGTGTAGAGCAGGTACGCCGCCCGGTGCAACGCGACGGCGGTCTTACCGGTGCCGGGACCGCCCTGGACGACGAGGACGCCGTTGAGATCGGCCCGGATGATGCGGTCCTGCTCGGCCTGGATCGTCTCGACGATGTCCCGCATCCGGCCCGTACGCTTCGCGCCCAGTGCGGCCAGCAGCACCGCCTCGCCGGTCAGCGACTCGTGCGGGTGCTGGTCGCCGTGGGCCGCCTCGGTCAGGTCGAGCACTTCGTCGTCGACGGCGATGACGTCCCGGTCGTGCGTCCGGATGTGCCGGCGACGGCGTACGCCGTCCGGCGCGGCCGCGGTGGCCAGGTAGAAGGGCCGGGCCGCCGGGGCGCGCCAGTCCAGCAGCAGCGGCTCGAAGTCGTTCTCCTCGTCGAAGATCCCGATGCGGCCGATGTGCCGGGTGGTGCCGGCCGGGTCGGCGTCGTCCGGTGCGGCCAGGTCCAGCCGGCCGAAGACCAGTCCACTCTCGACGGCGGCGTACTGGGCCTGCTGCTCGGTGTGCATTCCGACGACGCTTTCGCGCTGCGAGCGCTCCTGTTGCGTGCCGCCGGTCTGCCGCAACGCCGCCGCCAGCCGCTCATCGGCCTGTTCGCGCAGCTCGTCGAGGTGGCCGTAAAGCATCGTGACGACCGCCTGCTCCTCGGCGACCGGGTCCGTCTCCGGGGTGATCTGAGTCGCAGTGGCGGCCTTTTCGGGCGATGGGCTTGACAAGTGGCGCTCCCGTGGCTCTAATGGCATAGGCGGCGTTGACGGATGCCTTGCTTTGCTGTGCCGTGACGCACGGCCTCAAGGTGTAGAGCCTAGCGATCCGCTGGCCTGCTCAGCAACTCATCACTCAAGATGCTCGACTCATCACTCAAGATGCTCGACGATGCGTCGCAGTTGCTCCGTGTAAGCGGCCAGGAATTCGGGCGTGCCGGCGTCCAGGCCGGTCAGCTGCCGGGCGATCTGCGGCAGGAGGATCGGCGCCATCGTCGCCGAGAAGAGCACGAGTAACACATACGCCGGGTCGAGGTCGGCCGCGAGCTCCCCGTCGCGTTGCCGTCGCCGGACATCGTCGACGATCGCCTGGAAGTAGGGATCCGGCCCGGATCCGTCGTCGGCTCCGGTCTCGCCTCCGCTGGTCAGCCCTTGCCAGGCGAGCAGCCGAGCCCAGGCGCGGTTGTCCAGGTTCATCCGCACGAAATTGCCGACCACCTCGTGGATCGGCATGTCGGGCTGGTTGCCGGGGCCCGACTGCTCCGGCCAGCGACCGACGACCGCCCGATAGAGGCCCTCCTTGCCCTCGAAGTAGTACGAGATGAGCTGCTGGTTCACCCCGGCTCGGCTCGCGATGGCGCTGATCCGGGCGCCGGCGTACCCGTGTTCGCCGAACTCCACGAGGGCGGCGTCGAGGATGCGCTCCCGGGTGCGCTCGGGGTCGCGCTTGCGCTCTTCGGCGCGAGGTGATCGGCGTGGCTGGCTCATGGGGGGAGGGTAACCGATGTGACTGTGTCATATGACTGTCTGATCTAATCAAACAAACACTTGAAACTGCCATGCGTTCGGTCAATACTGGCCGCATGAACAAGACGGTCATGATCATCGGCGGCGGCATCGGCGGATTGGCTCTGGCGCACGGCCTGCGTCGAGCGGGCATCCCGGTCGCGGTCTACGAGCGGTCCCGCACGCGTACCGAATGGCTGCAGGGCTACCGCATCCACATCAACCCCCACGGCTCCCGGGCGCTGCACGACTGCCTGGAGCCGCCCGCCTGGCAGGCCTTCCTCGACACCGTCTCGACCGGCGACGGCGGTTTCGGCTTCACCACGGAGCGGTTCCAAAACCTGCTGCACATCTCGCACGACGACATCGCGGTTTCGCCCGACCCGGCAGAGCAGCACTACGGCGTCAGCCGCATCTCACTGCGCCAGGTGCTGCTGTCCGGGCTCGACGACGTCCTGCACCTCGGCAAGACCTTCACCCACTACGAGACCACGGCGGACGGGCGGGTCACGGCGTACTTCGAAGACGGCTCCAGCGCGACCGCGGACCTGCTCGTCGGGGCCGACGGCGCCAATTCACGCGTACGCAAGCAGTTGCTGCCGCACGCCGACCGGATCGACACCGGCGTGACCGCCGTCGCGGGCAAGCATCGGCTCACCGAGGCCGCGCTGGCCCGGCTGCCGCAGCAGCTGACCAGGGACGCCAATCTGGTCATCCCGGCCGGCCGGGGGAACCTCTTCACCGCCGTCTGGCGGCACGATCGCCGGACCGTCGCGCCCGACGTGAGCCTGCCCGAGGGTTTCCTGCTCGACAACACCGCCGACTACACCTTCTGGGCGTACGCCGACGCCTCGGCGCAATTTCCGTCCGATATGGAGGATTACACCGGCGAGGCGCTGACGAAGCTGATCCTCGACCGGACCCGAGACTGGTCGCCTGAGCTTCGGGAGCTGATCGGCGGCTCCGACCCGGAGACGGTGAACGTCGTCCGCATCCGGTCGGCGACGCCGGTGGACCCGTGGCCGACCGGTCCGGTGACGTTGCTGGGCGACGCGATCCACAACATGACGCCGATGGCGGGCATCGGGGCGAACACCGCGCTGCGGGACGCCGATCTGTTGCGGCGTCGGCTCATCGCCGCTCAGCGGGGACGGGTGACGCAGCACGACGCGGTCGCGGAGTACGAGCGCCAGATGCGCGATTACGGCTTCGCCGCGGTCAAGCAGTCGCTGCGCAACGCCCGGCAGGCCGCCAGTGCCCATCGGTTGGGGCGCACGATGTTCCGGACCGTGCTGCGGGCGGTGAGCGCGGTACCGCCCTGGAAACGGCGATTCGCCCGCTCGTTCGGCAGCTGAGCCGGACATGAGGATGGCCCGGCCGAACCCGGCCGGGCCATCCTCACCTGGTCAGGACAGGGTGATCGCCGTGTCGTCGATGACGAACGACGTCTGCAGCGAGGAGTCCTCGGTGCCGGTGAACTTCAGGGTCGCGGTCCCGCCGGCGTACGCCGAGATGTTGACGGTGCGCAGGACGTAACCGGCCGCCTTGTTGAGGTTGGAGTAGGTCGCCACGCTGGCGCCGTTGACGGTGACCGTGAGCTTGTCGTACTGCGTCGACGTGGTCGTCTCGGCCGTGTCGATGTGCAGGTAGAAGGTCAGCGTCGCCGTGCAGCCGGCCGGAATCGAGACGGCCTGCTGCAACGTGTCGGTGTGCGTGGTGCCATAACCGTCCAGCCAGGCCTTGTAGGTGCCGGAGTGCGACGGCTGGCTGGTGCTGCTGTCGATGACGCCCGAGGTGGCCGTCCAGTTCGCCGAGCCGGACTCGAAGCCGGGGTTGAGCAGCTTCTGGCCCGAGCAGGTGCCGCCGGTCGGGGTCGGCGACGGGCTGCCGGTGGCGGTCGGGGACGGCGACGGGGTGCCGCCGGTGCAGGTCGGGTCGGCCGACTGGGCCGGCACGCTCACCGCGTCCCACGCGGCCTTGGTCTTGTTGAACAGACCGCAGGTCGCGTCGAGCGCCTTGGCCGCCGTCAGCGTCCAGGTGCGGTACTTCAGGTACGAGCTGGTGGACGTCTTCATCAGCATCGCGTTGTACATGATCTTCGTGGCGGTCTGGATGCCGACGCCGACCAGGCCGGACGAGCCGTTGCAGGTGCTGCTCGTGGGCTGGCCGTTGGTCGGGTTCGTGCCCTCGGCGAGCAGGTAGAACCAGTGGTTGCCGGGGCCGGCCGCCGCGTGCACCTCCTCGCCCGGGATGCTGCTGGAGTAGCAGTTGTCGTCACCGGCGAGCGACGGGTTGTACATGTATCGGATCGGGCCGCTGCCGACGAGGTTGATCTCCTCGCCGACCTGGTAGTCCCGCGGGTCGTTCGGGTTGTTGGCGTACGCCTCGGTGGCCGCGCCGAAGACGTCGGCGACGAACTCCTGGGTGTTGCCGTTGGAGATGCCACCGGGGGTGGTGTCGTCGATGCCGTGACCCAGCTCGTGGCCCACGACGTCCGCCGAGCTGATCCAGTTTCCGGCGGTGTTCTTGCCGATCTGGACCTGGGTGCCGTCGTAGTACGCGTTCTGGTCGTTGAGGCCGACGCGGATCGGCCAGGCGCCGCCCGAGCCGTTGAAGCCGTTGCGGCCCAGCCAGCTGCTCAGCATGGCCTTCTCCTGCTGCGCGACGTAGAGCGCGTCGACGCAGCCGGTCTCCTTGTTGGTGCCGACGCCATTGCCCCAGACATCGTCCGAGCCGCTGAACGTCGTGTTGGTCGACGCGTCCTGGCACTTCAGAGTGGTCATGGAGGGATCGGTCATCGAGTAGGTGCTGCCGGACAGCGTGGTGTTGATCGTCACCGAGCCGTTGATCCAGCCGGTGCCGGAGCCGTTCATGACCCGCTCGCGGGTCTTCAGCACGGCGCCGGTGAGCGCGTCCACGTCGACGGTGAGGCGGCTGACGCCCTCGGCACTCGTGCCGCGGACGGTCGACTCGTACGCCAGGCGCGGCGCGCCGTCGAGCGCGTAGACCACCAGGTCCGTGGACTCGACGCCGGAGACCGTCTTGAGCTGGCCCTTGGCCACCTTCTCCGCCTGCGCCTTGGTCAGCTTCGGGGTCGTGGACAGGCCGTTGATGGCCTGCTCCTGAGCCACCGAGGTGGCGGTGACCTGGCCGTTGGCGTCGGTCACGATGACGAAGTCGCCGCCGAGGACGCGCAGGTCGCGGTAAGTCCGCTCGTAGGGCACGAACTGAAGGCCGGCCGAGGAGACGACCGACCGCTGAACGAACTTGTCCTCGCTGCCCGCGTGCAGGAAGGCCGGCTTGCCGGCCACGAGGCTCGCCGCCGAGTTGGCGGCCAGTGCGGAGGCGGCGGCCGGGGTTACGGGCGCCGGGGTTGCGGGCGGGCTGACGGCGGTTGCCGCGGTTGCCGCGACCACCATGCCTCCGACCGCGATCGCCGCGCTTATGGCGAGGCGTTGGGTGTTCTTCACGGATTCCCTCTCGAAAGCGTCGGGGTGGGGGTAGACATCCGTTCGGCCGATGTCCTGTCCACCGATCGCCAACAAATGGCAGATTCCTATCAATGAATCTGATGCGGCGTCAAGAGGGTGGTCAGTAACTTTCGATCAATCGCCGACCGACATCGGCGTACCGCTGGGCCGACGTCGAGCAGATGACAGGATTGTCATCTGGCGGATGTCCTCCGGGCCAACCCTGATGTCGCGAATCGGGGCCTGACCAGGGGCGAGCCCCGATGTCCGCCGCGCCGCCGGGCGAGATGCTGGTGATACCACGAAGACAAGGGGGATCACCATGGAGACCGTCCACGCGTCCATGCGCCAGGAGGGACTCGTTCGCCCACGCCAGGGTCGCCTGCTCGGCGGCGTCTGTGCCGGCCTCGGCCGCCGTTTCGGCCTCGACCCGTGGCCCGCGCGGCTGCTGTTCGTCCTGATCCTGCTCGTCATCCCGGGCAGCCAGATCCTGATCTACCCGATCCTGTGGATCCTGATGCCGTCGGAGCAGACCGCGACGGTCACCGTCACTCCGGCCGGCCCGGTCCCGCCGGCGGCCCCGACCGTCTGAGTGGGTTCCCGGCCCGTTCCCAGCCAGCCGCAATAGACACTTAACAGTGTCTGATATTTCAATGTGTCAACTTTCGTCTTACGCTCCTCCTCATCGATGGACGTGGCTCCGCTCACCCCGCGGAGCCACAGGGGAGGAAGAGGTAAGGCATGCACATCCGGCGAATGATCAGTGCGGCCGGGCTCACCGCGATGGCCGCCGCGGCCGTGCTGACCGGCGCGCCCGCGGCCCTCGTGGCGGCCGCACCCGGCGCCAGCTGCTACGACCCGGCGGCTGCCGGCACCGCCGACGCGCGGTCCCGCAACGGTTCCGCGGCTCGCCACGACCCGAACGACCTGACCGCGGCCCAGGTGGCCGAGCGCGAGAAGGACTTCGCCGCCCGCGTGTCGGCCCGCCGCGCGACGGCCGACGCCGGCCTCCAGGCCGTCATCACGATCCCCGTGGTGTTCCACGTGATCAGCGAAGACGGCACCCAGGCCAACGGCAACATCCCGGACAGCTGGATCACCAACCAGATCGCCGTCCTCAACGCCGCGTACGCCGCGAACACGTCGTTCCAGTTCTCGCTGCAGTCGATCGACCGCCGGACCAACGCGTCCTGGTACCCGATCGTGTACGGATCGTCCACCGAGAGCGCGATGAAGGCCGCGCTGCGGACCGGCGGCGACGGTACGCTCAACATCTACACCGGAGCCCTCTCCGACGACCTGCTGGGCTGGGCGACCTTCCCGACGGGCAGCATCGGCACCTACGACGGCGTGGTCATCCTCGACCAGTCGCTGCCGGGCGGCAACGCGACCAACTACAACCTCGGCGACACCGCGACGCACGAGATCGGCCACTGGCTGAACCTGTACCACACGTTCCAGGGCGGTTGCAGCACGACCGGGGACAGCGTCTCGGACACCCCACGCGAGAAGTCGGCGGCCTACGCCTGCCCGACCGGACGGGACACCTGCTCGCAGTCGGGCGTCGACCCGATCCACAACTTCATGGATTACACCTACGATTCGTGCATGTACGAGTTCACGGCCGGGCAGGCGACCCGCATGCTGAACGCCTGGAACGCGTACCGCGCCTGAGGTGAACCACCCCTCGCTCGAACGCCGGCCCCGGCCCGCACCGCCGGGGCCGGCCCTCTGCCGTCACCTTGACGGGCAGCCGCTGTAGGGGACGTCGCCGAGATCGCCGAACCCGCCGGCGAGGTCCTGCTTGGCGACGCCCGCGCCGTCCAGGTACGCCACCGTGAACCGAACCGGATACGGTGCCGGGCACTCGTCGAGCACGTCGAAGGTGGTCGACAGCCAGACGGTGGCGCCCGGCGCGACCCGAAGTTCGACGGCGGCGTCGGGGGCCGAAAGCTGCCCGCACGTGCCCCAGGTGGCGCCGACCTGGCGTAGCCCGCCCAGCGGCAGATCGACCTGAAGTCCTTGGAACACCGCCTCGCCGCCCGGATTCCGCACCTGTACGCCGACCTGCAGCCGGTTCCCGTTCTGTGCCGAGCAGCGAGCGCCCGTCGTCTCCAGCGAGCCGGCCGGCTCGGCGGACGGCTGTGGCTGTGTCGTCTTCCCCGTTCGATTGTGGAGCTGGTAGCCGAGTCCGATCCCGGCGGCGAAGGCGAGCACGGCGACGACGGCCGTCACCCCGAGTCGTCTCCGGGATGGCGGCCGTTCCGAGTCGATGACGTCCACGCGTTCACCGTCCACTCGATCGCCCATGATCGTCAATGGTACTGGTGCACCACCGCGTGCCCCTTGCCCCGCGAGATCAGCCAGCGGTTCACCGGCGTGGTCACGAGGAACGCCACCAGCAGCGAGAACGCGAGCGCACCCCAGAACAGCGCACTGGTCAGGCCGGCGTCCATCGCACCCGGCACGGTCACCATCACGGTGTTGTCGAGGATCTCCATGACGGCGATCGACACCGTGTCGGCCGCCAACGCGACCTTCAGCGCCGTACGCCAGTCGACCCCGGCCCGCAGTACGCCGCGCATCGTCAAGGCGTACCCGAAGACGAAGGCCAGGGCCACCGAGAGCGCCACGGTCGCCGCGTTGTGCAGGCCCAGCGCCGTACCGAGGATCATGCCCAGCACCTCGCCGATGGCGCAGCCGAGCAAGCAGTGCAGCGTCGCCTGGATCGCCATCGACCAGGGCACCCGCCCGCCGGATCCACCGTGCATCCCGTGCATCCCGTGCCCGCTCTGCGCGTCATGCATGCCGTGGGCGCTGTGATCCATCTGGTGGTGCTCGTGACCGGCGTGCTCCTGAGCGGCGGGCTCGTGACCGGTGTGCTCCTGAACAGCGTGGTGCTCGTGACTGCTGTGGTCCATGGTGTTCCTCCCTGTGTTCAGGAGGGAGCTTATACCCCCGGGGGGTATGTGGCCAGTGTGGCGACCGCCACCCTGGGATGATGGACACCGCACAGCACTGGCGGCGGACCTACGACACCAAGGGCGTCGACGAGGTCAGCTGGTACCAGACCGATCCGGCCGTCTCGCTCCGTCTGCTGACGGCTGCCGGGCTGAGCCCGGCCAGCCGGGTCCTCGACGTCGGCGGCGGCGCGTCCGTCCTCGCCGATCGGCTGCTCGACGCGGGGATCGGCGACGTCACCGTCCTCGACATCGCCGACAGCGCGCTCTCCGCTGCGCGTACCCGTCTGGGCGAGCGAGCCGGCGCGGTCACCTGGCTGGTGCGGGACGTGCTGGCCTGGAACCCCGAGCCGCGCTACGACCTCTGGCACGACCGCGCGGTCTTCCACTTCCTCACCGACCCGGCCGATCGTGACCGTTACCGGCGCGTGCTGGCCGCGGGCCTCGCCCCCGGTGGTCACGTCGTCATCGGCACGTTCGCGGCCGACGGGCCGCAGTCGTGTTCCGGCCTGCCGGTCGCCCGCTACGACGCCGACCAGCTCGCGGCGCAGTTCCCCGGCTTCGAGCCGATCGAGTCCGCGCGCGAGGAGCACCACACGCCGTGGGACTCGGTCCAGCCGTTCACCTGGCTCGTCCTGCGTCGTCGCTGATCAGCCGATCTCCTCGACGACCTCGCCCTCGGGGTTGCGGATGAACGACTTCTCGATCTCCACGAGCAGTCGCCCGAGCTGATACCGCCCGGCCTTCGGCTGAGCGATCCGGGCGAACTCCGCCGCTTCGCCCGGCGAGAGGAAGACCTCCAGCACGCCGTCGTTCTCCTGAGCCCGGAAGGCGTCGGCGGCCCGGAACCCCACGGCGCTCTCCGCCGACTGCACGAGCAGCCCACGCCCATGACTCACCCTCGCCGCCACCAGCCGGGCGATCCGCGGCGCGGCGTTCGCGCCCAGCCGGACGACGGTCACGTCACCCTCGTGCCGCCACGCCACGACGTCGGTGAAGATCCCGCCCGTCGACGACCCGTCTCGGCGTACACCTTCCTCGATCGCGGCGGCGACCTGCGCGTCATCGGTCAGGCTCGCGCGGCTCAGGTCCGTCACGAGATTCGGAAGATACGCCGAAAGCACGCTCAGCAGCCGGGCGGCGTCCCACAGCTCGACGGCGGCGTACTCGTCGAGGGTGATCCCGACGATCTGCAGAAACCGCACCGTCCCATGTGGAGTGTCGATGACGCCGAGCTCCCGATCGTCGGCGAAGGTCGCCGCCCGGATCAGCGTCGCCGGCCGGTCGACGGCGATCGGCCCGTTCAGATTGATGTGGTGACCGGGCTCGAAGACGTTGCCCGTCGTGAAGACGTATCGGGCCAGGTTCTGCAGGAAGTTCAGCGCCCACATCGGCGGCTCGTCCTCGTCGGCCGCCCGAGCCAGGCGGAACGTGAACTCGAAGCCCCAGCCGGAGACGGCCGGATCGTCGGACTCCTTGGCGTACAGCTCCGACATCCCGTAGGTCACGAAATGCCAGTGGTCCTCGCGGCGGTAGACGCTGACCCCGTCGAGCGGATCGTCACCGCCCAGCGACCACTTGAGCAGGGTCCCGTAGTGCAGCGGCTCGATCTCCGGGTAGAGCGGCGCCAGCGCGGCGTCGATCGCGTCCCAGCCCGGCGAGAGGTCGGTGTCGGTCATGAGCGGCCACTCTACCCGTGATGATCCACATCCCGGCGCGTGTCGAAATCGTGCCCGGAACCGACACGTTTCGGGATGTGGATCGCGATCCGTCCTATCTGGTCGTCGGATGGGGCCAGGGATTGGCGAGACAGCCACGAAGGCCCAGCGTCTGGGTCTGCATGACCGGCGCGGGGCGGCCGGCGCCAGGGCAGGGCAGGTGGCCGTGCCCGAGTTCGTGGCCCACCTCGTGGTTGATGACGTACGCCCGATAGACGGCGAGCGGCGTACCGGCCGAGGTGTAGTCGGGGACGGCGAGCCGCCAGCGGTCGTAGTTGATGACGACGGCTCCGCTGCGACGGCAGGATGTGTAGGGAACGCCGCCGACGCGGATGTTCACGCCGCCCGCCCGGCACAGCCGGTACGCGGTTTCCCGGGTCGCGAGGTAGATCGTGAAGTCGGCCGGAGCGGCACCGGGTACGCGCTGGAAACGGTGCTCGTGGTCGCCGATCCAGCTGCGCCGGTCGCCCAGCGTCTCGTCGATGGTGCGGCTGAAGTCGCCCAGCCCGTCGGCGACGGTGGTCTCGACGGCGACGTGGAAGCGGCGAAGTCGCCCCGCGTCGCCGAGCAGCGGCCCGGCCGACGCGTCGATCGTGAACGTGCCGCTGCCACTGGCGGGGATGGGCGCCGGGCGGTGCGGTTCGGTGGAATGGCGGATCGGGGCGAGGGGCGGCGTCGGGTGCGCCGAGGAGGGCGCGCTGACCGGCGCGGGCGCCGCTGCCGGCCGAGTGAGGAGGATGGCGGCAGCGGCGGCGATGACGGCGAGTATCAGTGCGGTGACGGTGGTACGAAGCCTCACGCGAAGACGATAGCCCGATGACGATCAAGAACCTGTGAAGGCGGACCGGCGCGGCCGGGTGTCAGGCGAGGCGTACGCGGACGTCCCCGGCGACCGTCTTCACGTGGATCTTCGCCGCCGCGCCCGATGTCGAGTGAACCTCGGTGTCGAGGTCGCCCGAGGTGCTCTCCAGACGCACCTCGTACGCCGTCGCGTCGCGGGGCACTGTCACGGTGACGTCCCCGGAGACGGCGGTGATGTCCACGGAGGTCGGCGGCTTCGTGTACGCCGCTCGCACGTCACCGGCGGTGGTCGCGGCGGTGAGCGTACCGATGGATGCGTCTTCGAGCGTGATGTCGCCCGACGTGGCCTGGACGTCGAGCTGGTCCGCCCGCATGCCGAAGACGCGGACGTCGCCCGAGCTCGTGCGGACGCGGGCCGGGGCGGTGAGCCCGTCGAGGCGCACGTCGCCCGAGCTGACCTGGATCTGCAGCTGGACCGCGGGCGGCACCTCGAGCATGTAGTCGACGCCGCAGCCGGACCCGAAACCCCAGCGCGGGCAGTCGAAATCGATGGTGAGCACGTCGCCGTCCCAGGTTTCGTGGATCGTCGGGCTCTGGGTGGTCCAGTGCAAGGTCCGCTGTACGCCGACCCCGGTCGCGCCGGTCTTGGCGCGGACGGTGACGTCGCCCGCTTCGACGTCGTCGAAGACGATGCGGGAGACGGCGCGGTCGTAGCGAGCGCTCTCGACGACCCGGTTGAGGCCGGTGCCGCCGACGACCGCCCACGCGATCCCGGCGCCGACGAGGACGACGAAGACGGTCACGAGGCCGCCGACCGCGAGCCAGCGACGCGACGGGCGAACGGTTTCTGGTGCGGTGGTCACGGGGAAACCTCCAGGAAGCGCAGAACGGCGAGGACTCGGCGGTGGTCGCCGTCGGCCGGCTGCAGGTCGAGTTTGGTGAAGATGCTGTTGACGTGCTTCTCGATCGCGCTGTCGCTGACGAACAGCGCGGCGGCGATCGCGGAGTTCGACCGGCCCTCGGCCATCAGGGCGAGCACCTCCCGTTCCCGGGGAGTGAGCCGTTCCATCGGGTCGCGGTGGCGGCGTACGAGGAGTTGGGCGACGACCTCGGGATCGAGCGCGGTGCCGCCCCCGGCGACCCGGCGGAGCGCGTCGAGGAAGTCGGCGACGTCGGCGATCCGGTCCTTGAGCAGGTAGCCGACCTTGCTCGGCGGGCCGGACAGCAGCTCCGTGGCGTACCGTTCCTCCACGTATTGGGAGAGCACCAGGACGGCGATCTCCGGGAACTGCCGACGAAGGACCAACGCCGCCCGCAGACCCTCGTCCGTGAACGAGGGCGGCATGCGTACGTCGAGGACGACGACGTCGGGCCGGTGCTCGCCCACCGCCTTCAAGAACGACTCGGCGTCCCCGGCGGTCGCCGCGACCTCTATGCCGCTCGCGGTCAGCAGGCGTACGAGGCCTTCGCGCAGCAGCACGGAATCCTCACCGATCACGACTCGCACGGCAGCTCCACCTCGATCACCGTCGGGCCGCCGGCCGGGCTGCTCAAACGCAGGGTGCCGTCGACCGAGCCGACTCGCTGGGCCAGGCCGCGTAGGCCGCTGCCATCGGCGGGGTCGGCGCCGCCCCGGCCGTCGTCGGCGATCACCACCGCCAGCCTGGAACCGGTTCGGCGGATCGTGACCGTGATCGCCGTCGCGCCGGCGTGCTTGGCGACGTTGGTCAACGCCTCGGCCACCACGAAGTACGCCACCGCCTCGATCGTCCGGGAAGGACGGTCCGGCACGTCCACGGTCAGGCGTACGGGAATGGGGGAGCGCGCGGCGATCCCGGACAGCGCAGCGTCGAGCCCACGATCGTCCAGCACCGCCGGATGCAGGCCGCGGACGAGCTGCCGCAGCTCGGACAATGCGAGCTTGGCCTCGTCGTGGGCGTCGGCCAGCGCCTGGGCGGCCCGGGGATCGGTGTCGGTCAGAGTGGCTCGGGCCAGACCGAGGTTCATCGCCAGCGACACGAGCCGCTGCTGTGCTCCATCGTGCAGATCCCGCTCGATCCGGCGGCGTTCGGCGTCGGCGGCGTCGACGACCTCCGCCCGGCTTTCGGCCAGCGCGTCGACGCGTACGGAGAGCGTCTCGGCCCGGCTGGGCTGGAGCATCGTCCGGGCGAGGAAGAGTTCCAGCCGGGCGAACTGGCCGGCCGCCACGAATCCGAGGATCAGCAGCAGCCCGGCGAGGACCGCCACGATCGTGGTGACCACCGAATCGGAGTACTGCAGCCAGCCGGTCGAATCGCGCGGCACCACCCAGCCGAAGCTGAGCCAGATCGCCCCGAGCATCGCCACCGACCAGCACACGATCACGGCCGCCGCCGAGATCAGCGACAACGGCGCGGCGAGCAGACCGAACGCCAGCTGCCGGCGTACGCCTTGACCCTGGGCCGGCGGAATCAGGCGTATGCCGAGCAGAGCGGCATAGCGCCGCCGATGCCACCCGGCGACGAACGGGCCGATGACTCGAGGCCAGAACGCGCCCGCCACTGCGATCACCGCGAAGCCGGCGAGGCCGATCGGGGGACCGGTGACGACGAGGACGGCCGACCGCCAAGCCCTCAGAAGTGCGCGCATGCGACCACGGTAGAGATCGGGCGGCCGGGGCGCGATGGCGTAGACCTCCCCAGCGGGGGTGAGGCTAACCCCACCCCTGTCTCGCGTTCTGTAGCACGGCGGGCGCTGCCTACCGTGACAGCCATGACCGACGTTGAGATCAGGACGGCTCAGGAAGACGACGTGCCCGCCGTCGTGGCGGCCTACGAATGGCTGTTCGCCCCGCCCGGATCGCCGCCGCCGAGCTGGGACCCCGAGGTCGCGGCCGACCGCGTACGCCACGCGATCGCTTCGGACGACAGCACCGTCCTGATCGCCGTCGACTCGGAGGTCGTCGGGCTCTGCACGGCGTACGTGGACATCCTGTCGGTCCGGTTCGGCCGGCGGTGCTGGGTCGAAGACCTCGCCACGCATCCGGACCGGCGATCGCAGGGGCTGGGGACGCTGTTGCTGGACGCCGCCTGCTCCTTTGCGCGTACCCGTGGGGCGACTCATATCGAGCTGGACTCCGGCGATGCGCGAGTGCGCGCGCACCGTTTCTACGAAGCGCGGACGCCGAGTTGGACGGCCCGGAGCTTCGGCTGGGTGCTGTAGTCAACTTTGGTTGACGGTCGAGTCCGCGTCAACTACGGTTGACACATGACGACGACCCTCACGCTCGTCGGCGCGGCCACCCCGGATCGCCCACCCGCCCCGCCGAACCGCCTGCTGACCTGCGGCCTGATCGCCGGGCCGCTGTTCGTCCTCGCGTTCGTCGTGGAAGGAGCGTTCCGCGACGGCTACGACCCGATGCGGCACCCGGTCAGCTCCCTCGCCCTCGGCCCGGGCGGCTGGCAGCAAGTCATGAACTTCCTGGTCTGCGGCGTGCTGACGATCCTGTTCGCGATCGGTCTCCGACGCAGCCTCCGTCCAGGCCCCGGCGCGCTGGCCGGCCCACTGCTCGTCGGCGTCTGGGGCCTCGGCCTCCTCGGCGCCGGGCTGTTCGCGACCGACCCGGTCGGCGGCTACCCCACGACCGCGACCGGCGACAGCTGGCACGGAACCCTCCACGACCTGCTCTCGGTCGCGGCCTTCGCCGGCCTCGCCGTGGCCATGCTCTTCTTCGGGTACGCCTTCGCCCGCCGACAGTCACCGGTGCGCGCGATCTACTCCGTGCTCAGCGGAATGACCCTCCTCGTGCTGTTCGTCCTATCCGGGCTGGGATTCGGCGAGAATCCGTCGCTTATGGAGACTGCCGGGCTGTGGCAGCGGCTGTCGATCGCAGTCGGCTGGCTCTGGGTGTTCCTGCTGGCAGTACGCCAACGCCGCCACCCGCGTACCTGATCGGGCCGGCGAATTCGGTGGACGCCCTTGCGACGATGTCCTGGTGAAGGGCGTACGCGATCGGTTGCTGGCCTGGGTGCGGCGAGGGCCGCTGTCTTCGCCGGTGTCCGACTACCCTCTCGCGGTGACGGACGGGGAAGCCGTTGCCAGAGACGTCCGCCAAGCCGGTGACGCCGTCCACCTCGGCCTGGCCCGGGACCTCATCGCGATCAGCCGCGACGGCACAGTACGCGATCGGACGGTCGTCGTCGCGGCACTGCGGGCGGCGTCGGCCCGCTTCTGGTCGCGGCTGGACGAAGAGCTACGCCGAGCGTGGCAGAGCGCACCGGTGTGGTCGCGGGCCTTGGCCGCCCGGCTGGTCGAGGGCGAGGACGATCTCCTGCGGTTGACGATGGCGGCGGGCCACCCGTCCGGCTACCTTCGCGAAGCGGCGACGACGCTGCTGGCCACCACTCCAGATCCGCTGGCGGTCACGGTGCTCGCTCTCCGGTCCGGCGACTGGGTTCCGGCCGTCCAGGCAGCCGCTCGCGCGGCGCTGGCCACCCGGCTTCCGGCGATGCCGGTCGCTGAGCTTTCGTCCCTGGTGGACGCGGCGTTCCAGCTGGACCGGCGGGCGCCCCACGAATGGCTCGCCGAGGCGACTCGGGCGCGACTCCGATCGCTCTCGGCGCTCGAAGTGCAGGCCGTCCTACCGGTACGCGCGCACCGGGCGCGGCGGGCCGCGTACCACCTGCTGATCGAAGCCGGTCAGCTCACGACCAGTCAGCTGATCGCGGCGGCAGCGGCCGACCCGGATCAGACCGTCCGGGCGATGTGCGCACGGGCGGCGATGGGCGGGACCATAAGCCTGACCGACCTGCGCCACCTGGCCGCTGGACGGACGGCGCTGGTCCGGGCGGAAGCGGTGCACGCCTTGGCCAAGCGAGGGGACCTCGCCGCAGCCGAAGCGCGGCTCGCCGACCGGAGCCTGATCGTTCGAACCGTGGCCCGAAACGTGCAGCGGAGTGCCGGTGTCGACGTGCCAGCCCGCTACCGCGAGCTGGTGGACACGGCAACCCCCACGGTCGGCGCGATCGCCGGGCTCGGTGAAGTCGGCGATCAACGAGACGCCGCCCACCTTCGCCAGTGGCTGGACCACCCGCAGGCGCGTATGCGATCGGCCGCGATCGCGGCGCTTCGCCGAATAGGCGTTGTCGACCCGGCGGAATTGCTGCCGATGCTGCGCGACTCTTCGCCCGCAGTGGTGGCGCAAGCTAGGACGAGCCTCCTCCGGATCGCTGCTCAGCTCGACGGCGACCACCTTCAGAAGCTGGTTCGGCCGGAGAATCCCGCGTTCACCCGGTTCGCCGCCTACCGCCTGCTGGCGACGGCCAACGTCTGGCAGCGGATTCTCCTGGACCTGCGGCTGTACGCCGACTCCGACGATCGCCTGCGCCGGACGGTCCAGGCAGATCTCGCCTCCTGGCTGAATCATGGGGCCAGCACGACCTACAGCATGCCCACACCGGCGCAGGCGCAGGAGATCGACCAGCTCATCGCGGATCTGTGGCCGGTGCTGGGGGAGCGGCTGGCGCTGCTGCTGCGCTTCCACGCGGGGATTCGACTCCAGTCGCCGTGATCATGGTCATTTCCATGCTGCTATGGCGACGTGGAAATGACCCTGATCATGAAGGTGGGCGTCGATGGCTTCAGCCGCGGGCGGCGGGACCGCTGAGGAAGGCGAGCACCTCGGCGCACCAGGCGTTGAACGCCGGCCGGGTGTCGCGATGCGGGTGGATCCGGTTGCTGAGGATCACCACGCCATACCCGTACGCGGGCTCGAACCAGATGCGGTGACCGACGAACCCGGAACAGCCGTAGGAGCCGGGGCCCGGACGCGGCCCGCCGAGTCCCCGCGTCGGGGGCAGCCACCAGCCGAGCCCGAACCGCTCGCCGTCGGCGTTGCCCGACCAGCGTTGGCGGGCGGCGTAGTGGAGTTCCGGGCTCACGACGCGATCGGCGAACCAGGCGCGGGCGGCCGCGGTGACGAGGTCCACCGTCCCGAAGGCCCCGGCGTGCCCGGCCACCCCGCCCATCGCGTACGCGTTTTCGTCGTGCACCTCGCCCACGATGATCCGCTGCCGCCACTCGCAGTGCTCGGTGGCCACCGCCGGTTCGGCCACCGGCCCGAATCGCAGTCCGGATCGCGCGGCGCCCAGCTCGGGCAGCTCCGGCCCGAGGGCCGCACCGAGCAGCAGGAAACCCAGGTCGCTGTAGACGGCCTCCGCCCCTGGTGGACGATCGAGCGGGGTCGTCAGCGCCCGCGCCACGATGTCGGGGTCGCCACGATAGAAGGGGACGGTGGCCGGCAACCCAGCCGTGTGGCACAGCAGCTGGCGTACGGTCGCCGAGGCGACGGGATGGCCTGCCGACGGAGGCCAGACTTCGGACAGCGGCGCGTCGAGGTCGAAGCGTGCGAGCACCTCGGGCAAGGTGACCAGCGTCTTGGTCAGGCTGGCCAGATCCCACCAGGTTTCCGTCGTGACGGGGCGGCCGGTGGTCAGGTCGGCCACCCCGCGCAGCCGCTGATAGCGGATGGTGTCGGCGTCGAAGACGGTCAGCGCGACGGCGGGCATCGGCGCCGCCGCCAGCAGACGATCGAGCTGCTCCTGCATCACCGCAACGCTAGCTGACGCGTGATGGTCGGGTCGGTGATCGTGGTGTCCTTGGCCAGCATCAACGCCTTGCTGAGGATGACGGCGAGCACCCGGTCGCCCTCGAACGGCAGGAACACGTCGGCTGGACCGCCTGCCGCCTGCTTCGGCACGATGCAGAGGTACTGGTCGTTCGGCGTCATCAGGATGTTGCCGGAGCCGAGGTGAATCTTGTAGCTGCGCAGCTCGCCGCGGACGACCAGGAACCGGCCCTCGATGTGCGCGCGGTCGGCGATGGCCAGCCGCGGCACGAGCCGCTCCAGCATCTCGCGGCGGGTCTGTGCGGTGCCGCTCAGCTCGCCGAAGCTGTAGGACTCCCAGTATTCCCGGAACCGGCCGTCCGGCCCGCCGTCGGACCAGGTCGGATCGTTGCCGACGCTGGCGACGCCGACGAACAGGTCGACGTCGCGCAGCACTTCGCTGAGCACGAGGGGCGGGATCTCGTTGAGCGGCAGCGGGTCGGTCGGCTGCGCCTCCTGACCGACCCACTGCTCGTAGCCGCCGCCGCCCGCGTGCGCGTGGTTCGCCGGCGCGCCGGTCGGATAGAACCGCACCTGGTCGGTGGCGAGGCGAAGGTAGGCGCCGGACTCGGTGGTGTCGGTCTCCCAGTTCTCCCCGGCGCCCTCGATCCAGAACTCGGCGCGCAACCCCCACTGCGGCAGGTCACGGCTCGCCGGCTCGTAAGTGTCGTCGACCATCATCCGCAGCTTGTTGCGCCAGCCCCGGGCGGCGGTCAGCGCGTGGAACTGGTGCTGCCGCAGAATGTGCGCGGCGAATCGGTTCGAGTAGACTCGCGTGTTCTCCTCGGCCGCCGTCAGGAGGTAAACCTCGCGGTGGGCCTGCTTGAACGGCTGGGTCACGCGCCGCGTCTCCAGCCACGCGCGCCACGCCAGCACCTCGTCCACGTCCCGGTCGATCGGGTGCCAGAGCCGCACCTGCTCGCCGGTGACCGGCTTTCCCTCGAGCGTACGCAGAGAGCCGTCCGCGAACGCGCAAGCCGTGTCGTCGACCAGCCAGATCAGGCGTCGCGCCAGCGTGCCGACCAAGGGATGGTCGAGATAACGCTCGCGCCAGGCGTCGAACGGCCACACCCGCCGGGCGAGGAACTGCCGATCGAGGCGCTCGGCTTGAGCCGACAGCATCTTGTCGACGTCTTTGACGGCCGCCTTGAATTCGGCCAGCTCTTCGGCGAACTCGGTCTTCACCGCGGCGGGCGGCGACTTCACCGCCTTCCCAGCGCTGTTGAGCCAGCTGACCGTCCCGCTCGCGGCGTCCAAAGTGGCCGTCGCATCGCCGAACCTCTCCACGCGTACGCCGACGCCGGTGAGGCCGTAGGTCGGCACGGCCAGTTCCTCGACCTCGTCGCGGGACAGGCCGAGCGCCTTCGCCCGGTTGTCGAGCGCGGCGTTGAGTTCCTTGAGCGTGCCCTTGTAGGTGACCCGGGAGGCCAGCCGGGCGATCTGGGCGAGCGCGCCGTCGGACGGGATGCGGGACAACGCGTAGACGGAGGCGTTGGCGACCTTGGGATTACGGGGGCCGATCCCGGGCGCCTTCTTCAACGCCGTCTCGACGAGGTAGCCCAGCACACGAGCCGTCTCCGGATGCTCGGCGGCGTCACCGACGGCCAGCAGCCAGATCAAGCCACGCAGCGTGGTCGCGTTGTACGGGTCGAAGGCCTCGTTGACATCCGGCTCCCACTGCGAACGGGCGAGCCGGATCGTCCGCGCCCGGCCGACCAGACCGAGCCACTCGCGCAGCCGCGGGCCGGGTTCGCCCACCGCGTCGAGCAGTACGCGCCCGGCCGTCTCCCACTTGGGCGACGGCTTGGCACTGGTGGCGGTGGTCGCGTGGCGAAACAGGGCGTACCAACGCTCCGCCTCGGCGGGCGGCAACGCGGCGACATCGGCCAGCGCGCGGTCGGCCCACGGTTCGCCCACGTTGAGCGCCGGGAGGTCGGTCAGCTTGTCGAGCAGGGGAGCCAGCTCCTGAGCCGAGTTCCAATAACCGTGAACCGTCGAGCGCCGGATGACCGCGAGCGCCTCCGGGGGCAGCGGCCGGCCCGCCGCGAGGACGCGTTCGGCGAGTTCCCGCAGCTGGTCGCCGCCGAAGTAGGTCACGTGCCGGGCGCCGAAGGCCAGCGCGATCTCGGCGTCGTCCGGATCCTGGCTGATGGTGTAGGGCTTGACCAGCTCGTGGAGCAGTGCGGCGAGAATGCCGCGCTGGCCGGCGTCAGACACCTCGACAGACCGATCGAGCAGCGTCATCAGCAGTGCGGGCATCTTCTCCGGGGTGAGCCGCCGCAACGACTGCCGGGCATCGGCTTGGCGCTGGGAACGGTGCTTGCCCCGGCGGTCGTCGTCGGCCTCGGCGAGGCGGGCCGACCAGGCCATCGTCTCGTCGGCCAGTGCGTCCACCTCGCCGGAGCGGGCGAGCGCCGCCAGATTCTTGACGTGGTCGGCCAGGTCAGTGGGCACAGCCATCAGCCACCGACCAGCGGCACGAGCTTGAGGAAGGTGATCTGCGTGCCCCGGGACAGCTCGACGACCGCCTCGGGGTCGTCCACCTGACGGTCGTCGATCAGGACGACGAAACCGTTGCGGGAGAAGGCCTCCAGCGCTTTGGTCGCCTGTTCCTCCGGGTCGACGCGGCGAGGCTCCTTGAGCTTGAAGCCGTTGAGCGTCCGCTCGGTGCCGGTCGGCTGCACGAGACCGCGGAAGACGTCGCCGCCCTTCGCGTTGTGCTCGGCCACCTCCTGGAACACCCGGCGGCGGATCACCTCGCGCAGCGGCAGGCGCTCCTCGAAGATCTCCAAGTGCCACGCGGTGCTGCGATCGCCCGCGGTCGTCTCGTCGACGAAACTCACCATCGCCATGGGGCCGAAGTCTAGAACGGCCCACCGACAAAGCCGGAAACCCTCCGAAGTGGAGGATTCCCGGCCGTGCGGTGACCTGGGTCAGCGCCCCTGCAGCGCCTTCACGTTGTCGCCGAAGGTCCAGCCCTTCGAACCGTCCCAGTTAATGGACCAGGTCATCAGGCCCTTCAGCCCGCTGACGCTGTTCCAGCACTGGGAGACCGACGACGGCGCCATGTAGCCGCCGCCCGCGCCGGACTGGGCCGGCAGACCGGGAACCTGCTTGTCGTAGGGGACCCGGATGGTGGTGCCCTGGATGACCAGGCCGGTGTTGAGGCACTGGGTCTGCACGGTGAAGCCCTGCACGGTCCCGGCCGAGTAGGAGTCGCCCGAGCAGCCGTACATGCTGCCGTTGTAGTACTGCATGTTCAGCCACCACAGCCGGCCGTTGTCGGCGTACTTCTTGATGATCGGCAGGTAGGCGCCCCAGATCGAGCCGTAGGTGACGCTGCCGCCGGTCACGTACGCCGTCTCGGGCGCCATCGTGAGCCCGAAGTTCGACGGCATCGCGGCGAGGACGCCGTCGATGATGCGGATGAGGTTCGCCTGGGACGCCGACAGCGTGGTGATGCTGCCGCTGCCGCTGAGGCCGGTCTCGATGTCGATGTCGATCCCGTCGAAGTTGTACGTCTTGAGGATCGGCACGATCGTCGCGATGAACCGGTCAGCGACCGTCGACGAGCTGAGGTCGATGCCGGCCGCCGCGCCGCCGATGGACAGCAGCAGCGTTGCGCCGGCCGCCTTGGCGGCACACATCTCGGCCGGGGTCGAGACCTTGACGCCGGCGTCCATGCCGTTCTCCCACAGCGCGGTGCCGTCCGATCGGATCACCGGGAACGCCGCGTTGATGACGTTGTAGCCGTGGGCGGCGATCCGCGAGTCGGTGATCGGGATCCAGCCCATCCCCGGGTGTACGCCGTTCGACGCGCCGTCCCAGTTCTCCCAGTACCCCTGGAGCACCTTGCCCGCCGGGCGGGACTTGACCGCACAGGTGGATCCCGTCGAGGTCGGACTCGGCGACGTGCTCGGTGAGGTGCTGGGGGACGCGCTCGGGGACGTGCTACGCGTCGGCGACGTCGACGGAGAAGGGGAAGTCGACCGGGTCGGCGACGTGGAGGGCGACGCCGACGGGCTGGACGTCGAACCCGAGCACGTGCCCAGGTCCTTCCAGAGCGACGGGGTCGCCGCCGGGTTCCACCCCGCCCCCACGTACGCGGTGTGCCCGACGAGCGCCTCGTAGAGGTGCCCGGTGTAGGTGACCTTGTCACCCGCCTTGTAGGTGGTGCCCTCGGCCCAGGCGGCGTAGCCGGAGCAGGAGACCGCGGTGGTCTCGGCGGCCTGGCCGGTGGGGGCGATGACGACGGCCGTGACCAGGGTGGTCGCCAGCGAGATGGCGAGGGCGAGCAACAGCCGCCCCCGGTGGGAGCGCACCGGTCCACGGCGCGCGGGAAGCGAGTCGTTCCACATCCCGCAATTATTAAGAAAGCTTACTTTAAATGTCTATCTCTTCGAGCGTGCCAATATCCGCGATCGGTCTTCGCGGACTATGGTCGTGATCATGGCGACCGACGGCTGGCTGGCCGAGACCCGGATCTCTTACGACACAGTGGCGGCCAGCTACGCCGATCAGGTCCGCGACGCCCTGGACGACAAGCCCTACCTGCGGAACGCGCTGACGCTGTTCGCGGATCTCGTCCGCGCCACCGGAGGCGGCCCGGTCGCCGACGTCGGCTGTGGACCGGGGCACATCACGGCGTACCTGCGGGATCTCGGGGTGGACGCGTTCGGCGTCGACCTGTCGCCGGGGATGATCGAGGTCGCCCGGCGAGAGCATCCGGGACTGCGGTTCGCCGTCGGGTCGATGACGGAGTTGCCGCTCGCCGACGCCTCGGTCGCGGGGCTGCTCGCGTTCTGGTCGGTGATTCACATCCCCGACGAGCTGATCCCGGCGGTGTTCACGCATTTCCGGCGGGCGCTGCGACCCGGCGGGCCCCTCCTGGTGGGGTTCCACGTCGGGGAGGGTTCGCGGCTGAAGACCGAGGGCTACGGCGGGCACCCGATGAAGGTCCACGTCCATCGGCGACGTCCGGACCAAGTGGCGGAACGGTTGCGGGAGGCGGGATTCACCGTCGAGGCGACGCTGACCCTCAGCCCGTACGCCGAGGTGCCCGGCGGCGTCGTCTTCGCCCGCCGCTAAGGCACGTCGCCGAAGGAGATCAGCAGCTTGCGCAGCGTCGCCTCCAGGTCGCGGCGTTCGCCGGGGCTGAGCGCGGCGAGCATCCGCTCCTCGTTCGCCATGTGCCCGACCAGGATGGCGTCCACCGTCTCGCGGCCCTGCGTCGTGAGCCGGATCAGCACCGTACGCCGATCGCCCGGATCGCTGCGGCGCTCGACCAGTCCTCTGCCTTCCAGGCGGTCGATGCGGTTCGTCATCGCGCCCGACGTCACGAGGGCCATCTTGAGCAGCGCCCCGGCGCTGAGTTCATACGGCTTGCCGGACCGGCGCAGCGTCGCCAGCACGTCGAACTCCCAGCGCTCGAGGTCGAAGCCGGCGAAGTGCGTCTTCAGGGCGCGCTCGAAGTGGCGTGACAACCGCGAGATGCGGCCGACGATCTGGATCGGCGACACGTCGACGTCCGGGCGTTCCGCCGCCCACTGACCGATGACCGCGTCCACGGCGTCGGGCTCGCCGGCGGCTTTATTCCGGGTGCTCACGAGACGAGTATCTCAACGTTGAACTACTTGACGTCAAGGGGTCTCCGGCGTTCGATTATCTCAACGTTAAGATTCTCAAGAAAGAGGAATCACGATGAAGGTCCTGGTGATCGGCGCGACCGGGTACATCGGCTCGGCCACCGCCCGGAAGTTGCGGCAGCGGGGTCACGAGGTGGTGGCGCTGGCTCGGGAAGACCGTGCCGAAAGCCCTTACGAGGTGCGCGTCGGCGACCTGACCCGGCCGGAAACGCTGGCAGCCGCGATCGGCGACGACATCGACGCGGTGGTCAACGTCGCCACCTCGAGCGGTGATCGGGCGGCCGACCAAGCCGCCACCGCGGCGCTCGTCGACGCACTGGCGGGACGCGTACTGGTGCAGACGAGTGGCATCTGGGTGCTCGGGCGGACCGGACGGGAGCCGGTCACCGAGGACGCGCCGGTGAATCCGCTGCCGATCGTCTCCTACCGGCCGCTGATCGAGCAGCAGGTGCTGGCGGCGGCGGAGCGCGGCGTACGGTCGGTCGTCATCCGGCCGGGCATCGTCTATGGCAACGGCGGCGGCATCCCGGCGCTGCTGCTCGACCTCGCCCGCAAGCACGGCGTCGGCCGCTACTTCGGCGATCCGGGGACGCGGTGGCCCATGGTGCACGTCGACGACCTCGCCGACCTGTACGCCCTCGCCGTCGAATCCGCTCCGGCGGGCACCCTGCTGCACGGCGTCGACGAGCCGGCGGTCTCCGTGGTCGCCTTGGCCGCCGCGACCGATCTGGCCGCCGGTGGGACTGGACGGGCGGAGCTGTGGCTGCGGCCGGACGCCTCGGCCACCCTCGGTGAGCCGTTCGCCGACGCGCTCGCCCTCGACCAGGCGGTCAGCGGCGTACGCGCCCGGGATCTGCTGGGCTGGCAGCCCACCGATCGGGACGCGGTCCGCGACCTGCACCGCTGACGACCACTGGGCGGGACCGGCGTCCGGGCAGTGACGCTGGTCCCGCCCGTCCCACTACCGTGCCGGGATGAGCACAGTGCTGTCGCTGCACGAGGTGACCTTCCGCCGGGACGGCAAGCAGATCCTCCACGGGATCACGCTGGGCGTCGGCCCGGGCGAGCACTGGGCGCTGCTCGGGCCGAACGGGGCGGGCAAGAGCACGGTGCTCGGCTTCTGCGGCGCGGTCACCCATCCCACCAGCGGTACGGTGCACGTGCTGGGAGAGCAGCTCGGCCGGGTGGAACTGCAGGCGTTGCGGCGCCGGATCGGCCACGTCAACCCCCGGCACCCGCTGCGGTCGCCGCTGACGGTCGCCGAGGTCGTGCTGACCGGAGTCACCGGCACGATCGAGGTGCCGTCCCGGACCGCTTCGTGATCATCGCGTCAGCCATGCTGTTTACTCGGGCATTTCGCCGCGCGAAACAGCATGGGTGACGCAATGATCACGCGAAAGAGGGAGGGGAGTTAGGCGGAGGCGCGGCGTACGAGGGAGACGGGCACTGTGACGGAGTCCGGCGTACGCCCGTCGAGCAGGTCGAACAGCACTCGCACGAGTTGCCGGCCGACTTCTTCGATCGGCTGGCGTACGGTCGTCAACGCGGGCACCGTGGACCTCGCGATCACCGAGTCGTCGAACCCGCCGAGCGCCACGTCGGCCGGCACACGCCGCCCGGCGTCCCGCAACGCGGCCAGCGCGCCCGCCGCGAGCAGGTCCGACGCCGCGAAGACGGCATCCACATCGGACGCCCCCGCCACCAGCGACCGCATCGCCGCCTCGCCGGCGGCCAGGCTGTACTCCGTCGCGGGCACGACGAGGCCCGGATCGAACCGGTCGCCGAGCACGTCCTGGTAGCCGAGGAGGCGCTCGGCCCCGCCCGAGGTGTCCTGCGGCCCGGTGATCATGCCGATCCGGCGGCGGCCCAGGTCGAGCAGGTGCCGGGTCAGGAGGCGACCGCCCTCGCGATCGTCGGCCGCCACGAAGCGGAAGTCGGCGGTGTGGTCCAGCGGCTTGCCGCACACCACCACCGGCAGCGCGCTGTGCGCGAGTTCGGTCACCAACGGGTCGCCCCGATGCGTCGACACCAGCAGTACGCCGTCCACGTGGCCGGAGCGTACGTAGGCCGAGATGCGGTTGCGTTCCTCGTGGTCGCCCGCGACCATCAGCACCAGCGACGCGCCCCGGGCGGCGGCCTGCTGTGCCGCCGCGCGGGCCAGCGTATTGAAGTTGGGGTCCTCGAAAAGCCGCTCATGCGGCTCCGACAGCACGAACGCGATGGCGTTGGTACGCCGTGTCACGAGACTGCGGGCGTGATGATTCACGACGTATCCGGTGGTCCGCATGGCCTCCCGGACGGCCGCCTCGGCGGCGTCGCTCACGTCGTGGCCCCCGTTGAGGACCCGGGACACCGTCCCGCGGGAGACCCCGGCGATCCGCGCCACATCCTCCATCGTCGGCCCGGTCCGTTGGGCCCGCCGGGCGGCGCCACGGGACTTCGGATGGGGAGGCTGGCTCACGAGACGAATCATATGCAGGCCGGCCCCCGGCAGTACGCCCAGCGCAGTGCGCTGCGCTGGGCGTACGAGTCGATCTAGGGTTTGAACTCGGACATGGCCGGGAGCGCGTGGCTGGAGAAGTCGAACAGGGTCATGTTCTCCCAGCTGTCGCCGGTGGCCGTGTTGTCGGGGTCCCAGCCGTTGCCGGTGACCGCGGTCCAGGTGGGTTCCCACCAGAACGCGCCGAGGCCCTTGCCCCCGGGCACGTTCCGGACCGCCTGGAGCACGTCGCGCAGGTTCTTCTGCTGGCCCGACTTCGAGGCGGGATAGCCCGCGAGCAGCATGTCGCGACTGCAGCAGACGTTGCCCTCGTTGTCGGCCCAGTCGAGGGTCCACGGGTACGCGGTTTCCGCGACCACGACGGGCTTGTCGTACCGGGCCGAGACGTCGTTCATGTTGGCCTGCAGGGCGGAGATCGGCCCGTGCCAGATGCCGTAGTAGGACAGGCCGATGACGTCGAACTTCACGCCCTGCGCCACGGCGCTGTCGAACCAGCTGCGGTAGAGCGCGTTGTCGCCGCCGTCGGCGAGGTGGAGCATCACCAGCGCGCTCGGGTCGCAGGCCTTGACCGCGTCATAGCCCTGCTTGAGCAGCGCGCCGAGCTGCGCCCAGTTGCCGGTGCCGCCCTCCGGCCACAGCATGCCGGCCTGGATCTCGTTGCCGATCGAGATCATCGAAGCCGGGGTGCCCTGGGCCTTCAGGCTCGCGCACATGTCGTACGTGTAGGTGTACACATCGGACTGCAGCTGGGTGAAGGTGTGCCCGGCCCAGGCCGCCGGCTTGGTCTGGTGGGCGCCGTCGGCCCAGCGGTCGGAGTAGTGCAGGTTCAGGTAGAGCTTCATGCCCTGCGCTTTCACCCGCTGCGCCATGGCCAGGATCTTGGCCTTGTTGTTGTAGTTGATCGACGGGTTCACCCAGGCACGCAGCCGGATGTAGTTCACCCCGTGACTCTTGAGGATCTGCAGGGCGTCCGCGCGGGCGCCGCTCTCGGTGTAGTACGTGCCGCCGAGATCCTCGGAACGCTGGAGGCTGGAGACGTCGGCGCCCAGCATGGACAGTGGCGTGCCGGCCGCGTGGGCAGCGGTGGCTGGGACGGCGGTGACGAGGAGCAGTACCGAGATCGCGCTGCTGAGCAGGGTTCTTCGCATCTTTACTCCCTCGGGCGGGGGACCGTGAGCGCTCACGGTACACCTGTGCTCGTCTGTGCCGGAAGCCCTCATTTCCCGCCGTGTTGCGCGCCTTCTTTGCGCTGGATCAGGGTTCTCGGTCGAATCATGGGGCAAGATTCGACCGAGAACCCTGATCCAGCGCCAACGCGCCAACGCGCCAACGCGCCAACGCGCCAACGCGCCAACGCGCCAACGCGCCAACGCGCCAACGCGCCAACGCGCCAAAGGCGGCTGGGTGCGTTACGCCGAGACGGTCTCCAGTGGACGCTCGGCGTGCGGCTCCTCGTCGTGCGCGATCCGGGCGAGCTGCCGCCACAGCGCGACCACGAAGACCGCCGACCCCGCGAAGGCGAACCAGAACGGCGCGGTCACCCCGAACCGGGTGGCGAGTCCACCGCCGATCGCCGAACCGACGACGAGGCCGCCGTACACGCAGATGGTGTAGACACCGCCGACGCGTCCTTGCAGCTCCCGGGGGACTGCGCGCTGGCGTACCGTGATCGAGGTGGTGCCCCAGATGAAGGCGTGCGCCCCGAAGAGGAAGAAGATGCCGGCCGCGACCCAGGGCGAGCGGGTCAGTGCCAGGCCCAGGTGGGTCAAGGTTTCGATGATCAACCCCACCCGCATGATGTCGCCCAGGCTCACGTGCCGGGTGATCCAGCCGTACAACCCCGTCCCCACCAGGCCGCCGACCGCGCCCACCGTGGTCATCAGGCCGAACCCGACCGACCCGAGGCCGAGGCGATCCTGCGCGTAGAGGACCAGCACCGACCAGGCCGCGCCGAAGGTCACGTTGAAGATCAAAATCGTCAAGCCAAGGGTACGCACAGCGGCGTGGGACAGCGTCCACCGGAACCCGGCCGCCAGGTCCTTCCGCAGATTCCGGGATTCCCCACCGTCGGCCGACTGTCCGTGCGGTGGCAGCACCACCCGGGAGACGAGGAGCGTACCGGCGATCACGAGCAGCGTCTGGCCGAGGAACGGCCACGCCATCCCAGCCGCGAACAGGGCCGCGCCGAGCGGGGGCCCGGCGAGCTGATTGAGCGTGATGAACCCCGTCTGGATCCGGGAATTGGCGAGGGCCAGATCGTCCCGGCTGACCAGCATCGGCGTCAGCGTCGCCGTCGTATTGTCGGCGAACACCTCCGCCGTCGCCAGCAGACCCAACCCGGCCAGCGCCACAGCCACCGTCGCCGTCCCGGTGGCGACCGCCGTCACCAACACCGCCAGGATCACCACGCGTACGGCGTTGGCGGTCAGCACGATCCGGCGCCGATTGTGCCGATCCGACAGCACCCCGGCGTACAAGCTGAACACGAGCGGCGGGGCCCACCCCAGCAGCGCGGCCACGGAGATGAGGAACGGCTCGTCGGTCAGCGAGGCGACCAACAGCGGACCGGCCGCCATCGCGATGCCGTCGCCGAAGTTGGTCGTCCACGACGACGCCAGCAGCCAGCGGTAACTTGTCCCCAGCCGGGCCGGCACGAGCTTATCCATCACAAGATCCGAACCTACGTGGCCCGCTGCGGCCCACCAAACCGGTTTCCCGGCGGGTGACGTCGGATAACCTGCCGATCATGCTCCGGAACAAGTGGGCGCTGTCGGCGCTGATCGTCGTCGGCCTGGTCGTGCTCTTCGGGTCGTTCATCGCCGTCCGCGACGACACCGCCCTGATCGGCGCCATGTCGGCGGCGGGAACGGTCGCCGCCGGGGTGTTCGCCGCGGTCGCCGCGTTCGGCTCGCTCCGTGCGGCCGCGGCCAGTAACGCCTCCGCCCAACGGGCGCGCGAGGCGATGGTCCGCGCCGTACGCCCGAACCTCGAACCGTCCGTGACGACGGCGGACATCACTCTGACCGGCAACGTCACCTGCACCGGGTACGCCGCGATCGACGTCACCGTCGTCTGGACGCTCGCCGACGGGGAGGCCATCACCGAGAGCGTGGCCCGGCTGGCGCCCGGCGAAGACCCGCTGACCTCGATGCTGCCGCAACCAGTCGACATGGTGTGGCTCGCCTTCGCCGACGAAGGCCGCGTCGGGAAGTGGCAGGACACCTGGCAAATGGGGAAGGATCCGCACAACCTGGGCCGCCTGACTCTGCTCGAGTCACGGCTCGTCGACTGACGCACCGCACCTTCAAGATCATCCTTCATGATCATGGTCAATTCCTTGTCGCCATGGCAACGTGGAAATGACCATGATCATGAAGGCGCGGTGTGTGGTGTCAGTGCCAGTTGCTGATCTGGACGTCGTCCGGCGCGGGCTCTCCCTTGCCGGTCTCGACGAACTTCTTGAGGCTCATCAGGAACGTGGCCCACTTGGTGGAGCAGTGGTTCATGAACTCCACCTCCTCTCGCCAGCCCTCGTGGCGGAAGAGGATGATCGTGAACTCGTCCTCCCGCTTGAGGTCGAAGCGGACGTGGGTGCCGATCCATTCGGCGGGGCCTTCGACGACCTCCCACAGGACCAGTTCGCCGGGGCGGGTGTCGAGGACCTTCATGTCGAATCCGCCCGGGATGAAGCGGAACTGCAGGATGCCGTCGTCGGTGGCCGAGGTGTCCCTCGTCCACCAGGCGGCCAGGCCGTCGATTGTGGTGAGGGCCGAGTAGACCTCGCTGGGCTCGGCGATGACGCCGACGCGGTGCAGGATGTCCATGGTGATGCTCATTTCTCGAGTGAGGTGTGCGCTGCTGGATGAAGGCGCGCGCCATCGGCGTCGCCCGCGGAGTGCGGAGACGCTTGCGGTCGCGGTCGGTCAGTCGAGCTGGCGTTGCAGGGCCGCCAGCGGCCCGTCCCAGTCGCGGGCGAGTGCCCCGAGGAACTGCTGAGCGATCTTCATCGGCGCGGAGTCCACCCGGTAGCGGACGCGGCGCCGTTCGCCGGGCTCGGCGACGACCAGGCCGGCCTCGGCGAGGAGGCCGAGGTGCTTGGCGATGGCCTGCCGGGTGATCGGCAGGCGCGCCGCCAGGTCGGTCGCGGTGGCCGGGCCGTGGGCCGCGAGCGTGGCGAGGATGCCTCGCCGGCTCGGGTCGGCCAGGGCGGTGAAGACCTCTTGCGCCACCGCCTCCAGGTCAGTGGTTTCCATCGAGGTACGCGACGAGCTCGCCGAGTTCGTTGGTCCACCCCTCGTTGTTGGCCGAGTACGCCTTCTTGTACTCGCCGTCGGGGAGTTGTGCGAATCCGGTCTCCACCATGGTCAGGGTAGTGCCGGAGCCGCTCGGCTCCAAGGTGAACTCGACGTAGGTGCGGCGCGGGTCGTCGGCGGGCAGGCCGTAGATCATCCAGGTGTAGCCGAAGACGTGCGGCGGCTCGACGCGCTCGATGGTGAGCGTGGCGACGTCGCCGCTGTCCCAGGTGAGCTTGGCCTGGCCGCCGACCCGGAGATCCACCTCGGCCTGCTGGCCGAACCAGGTGCCCAGGCCCTCGGCCGTGGTCAGCGCCTGCCAGACGCGTTCCGGGGCGTGCTTCAGCTCAAGGGTCCGCTCGATGCGGTCGGGAAATGCCATGACTGTTCTCCTTCGACGTCGCGAATAGTATCGCAACTACTCGGTTGCCTTCGACGTTATAGCAACCGACTGGTTGCGTCAAGCGAAGCGAGCGAGGCCGCAAGGCCGAAAACTATCGGCGTAAAAAGTGAGCACTTTCGATGCGACGTTCGGCAATCTTCCGGGAGATACTGGGTCGCATCTGGCAGACATGCGCGAGGACAACGGCGTCCTTGGCCACCTGACGAGGGGCTAGCCATGATCGACGCTATCGGAACGCCGAAGGTGTCCGTCGTCATTCCCACCTACAACCGAGCGGCGCTGCTGCGCCTCATGCTGGAGCAGCTGGCTCGGCAGACCCTCCCGAAGGCGGAGTTCGAGGTCGTCGTGGCCGACGACGGATCCGCCGACGACACCGCCGAGGTCGTGGCGGCGTTCCAGGACCGGCTCCGGCTGAAGTACTTCTTCCAGGAGGACGTCGGCGACCGGGTCAGCCGGGCGCGCAACGAGGGCGCGAAACTCGCCGATGCCGAGGTGCTCATCTTCCTCGACTCGGGGGTGATGATCTCCGCGGACCTTGTGGAACGGCACCTGGCGCTGCACCGGACGGGCGAACCGCTCTTCGTCTGCGGGTACGCCTGGGGCTACGACCCTCGGTTCCCGCCGATCGAGGATCTGCACAGGCGGTTGGCCGTCGAAACCCCCGAAGACGTGCTGGCACGCTATCGGGACGAGCCCGCCTTCCGCGACGTCCGCCATGAAGCCCTGGTGACCTGGGACTTCGAGATGAACGCCATGCCGCTGCCCTGGCAACTCGTCTTCGGCCTGAACATCTCGCTGCCGGCCGAGGTGTTCCGGCGGGTGGGCGGGTTCAACGAGGACATGACCGAATGGGGCTGCGAGGACCTGGAGATCGGGTTCAAGGCGCACCGGCTGGGCGTGCCCTTCCGGTTCGCGATGGACGCCTGGGTCATCGAGTGGCCGCACGAGCGGGACATGTCGGCCCGCTGGCCGCAGATGGTCGCCAACATGGCGAAGTTCCTGGTGGCGTACCCGGAACCGGTGATCGAGATCGGCTATGTCCTGTGCGCGGTGAACGAATACTGGCGCTGGGAGGAGACCTGGCTGGAACTCGGCCGGTGGACCGAGCAGGCGGGGACGATCGACGTGGCCGACGAGGTCGCTCGCGCGGTGGCCGACGTCGGCGCGGACGAGCGGATCGCCATCTTCGGCGCGGGTGGGACGTTGCCGCCGGGACTGCCCCCGGCGGTCATCGTCGACTTCGACGCCGAGCTGCTCGAGAAGGCGACCCGGGGTACGCCGCACACACCGTCGCACGCCGTCGGGGTGCGTACGGTGCTGCCGGATCAGTCGGTCGACCGGGTTCTCGTGACCTCCCGGCTGACCGGGTTGTGGCCGACCTGGTCCGACCACATCCTCACCGAGGCCGGGCGGATCGGCCGCCGGGTCGAGGTGCTGCACGCCCCGGCGGCCGGGTAGGTCAGCTGTAGGCCTGCGCCTGCAGGTCGAACAGCTCCGCGTAGAGACCCCGGTTCGCCATGAGGGTGTCGTGGTCGCCGACCTCGGCCACCTCGCCGTCCCGCACCACGATGATCAGGTCGGCCATGCGTACCGTGGAGAAGCGGTGCGACACGAACAACGTGATCGCCCCCGACTCCCGGGCCACCCGGCCGGCCTGATCGGCGAACCGCTCGAACAGCGCGTGCTCGGCCGCCGGGTCCAGCGCCGACGCCGGCTCGTCGAGCACCAGCAGCAGCGGCCGCGTACGCATCATCGCCCGGCCGAGCGCCAGCCGTTGCCACTGGCCGCCGGACAACTCGGCCCCGTCCGTCCAGCTGCGACCCAGTTGCGTCGCCAAGCCGTCAGGCAGATGATCGATCACCGGGATGGCCTGGGCGCGGTCCAGCGCGTCGAGCAGGTGCTCGTCCGAGCCGAGGTGCGGCAGGTCCCCGACGCCGACGGTATGCCGGGCGTCGAACTCGTAGCGGGCGAAGTCCTGGAAACCGACCGAGATCCGCTGCCGCCAGGTCTGGACCGGGACGTTCGCGAGATCGACGTCGTCCAGCAGCACCTGGCCGGAAGACAGCGGATAGAAGCCACACAGCAGTTTGACGAGAGTCGTCTTGCCCGCCCCGTTCTCCCCGACGATCGCGACCCGCGAGCCGGCCGGCAGCGTGAGGGTGACGTCGCGGAGCGCCGGCCGGTCCGCGCCCGGGTAGCGGAACGACACGTCGCGCAACGTGATGCCACGCGCGAACCGTTCCGGCGGAGCCTCCCGAGCCGGCTCTGCTGATGGTGGCGCGACCTGCTCCCGGAGCGTCCGCAGCCGTTGGTACGCGCTGCCCATCCGCTGCAGCGTCTCCATCAGGCTGACGGCCAGCGCCACCTGCTGGTTCACCTGCACCGCGAGCACGATCACCAGGACGACGTCGCCGATCGAGCCGTGGCCGGCGATCGCCTGGCGGATCACGAGGAGGACGGCGGCGATGTAGGAGACCGCGAACACGAGCTGCCCGACCGTGTGGACCACGGTCGCGAGGAAATGCCCGCGTGCCAAGCCTTTCGTGGCGGCCGACCAGTGCCGCCGGTGCCGGTCCAGGAGTTCCCGGCCGAGCCGGAAGACACGCAACTCCCCGGCGACGGTGACCGAGGTCGACAGGTGGAACAGGTTGAGCGCCACCCGTGTGGACTCGGCGGTGCGCGTACGCGCCCGATCGCGGGACCGCTCGGCCAGCCGTCCGGCGATCAACGGCGGCAGCGCCGCCACCGGCAACAGGAGCAGCAACGGATCGACCCGGACGAGCAGCGCCGCCGTGATGGCCATCGCGACCACCAGTCCGACCCCGTTCATCAGGGCGTCCATGGCGTTCTCGAACTGGCGGCCCTCCTGCCGCAGGACGGTGATCGCGTCGGCCTGCTCGGCCCGCTCGTGGTGCCCGATCCCGGGCGTGCCGTTCGAGACCTCCATGAGCTGGGCGTCGAAGTCCTCCTCGGCCATCTCCGCCAGCTCGAAGTAGGCGATGTGCGCGAAGTGGGAGAAGGTCAGCATCGCGATCGCCAGGACACCGGCGACGGCGCCGGCGGCCGCGGCCGCACCTCCGTCACGGTCGGCCAGCGCGTTGGTCATCCGGCCGAGGGCGTACGCCATGAGCGGTGCGGCGGCCGCGCCGCCCAGCATCAGGACGACTGCGGTGGCCGCCCGCCGGCGATCCAGCCGCCACGCCGTCCGCAGGATGCGCCAGGAGGCCGCCCATGCCTCGATCATGCCGCCACCTCCGTGTCGGTCGGAACTCCGGTCGTGGCGTCCACGAACCGGTCGGCTTGCAGGCTGAACAGGCCGGCGTACCGGCCGTCGAGGGCCATCAGCTCCTCGTGCGTACCCTGCTCCAGCACGGAACCGCCGTCGAGCACCACGATCTGGTCCGCTCGGCGAACCGTGGAGAACCGGTGCGAGATCAGCAGCGTCGTCGCCCCCTGGGTCAGGGCCGCGAACTCGTCGAAGAACTGTGCCTCGGCGCGTACGTCGAGGCTGGCGGTCGGCTCGTCGAGGATCACGACCGTGGTGCCATGGCGCAACGCGAACAGGGCGCGAGCCAGTGCGACGCGCTGCCACTGCCCACCGGACAGGTCGACGCCGCCGGACAGGTGCCGGGCCAGGGGAGTGTCGAGCCCGTTCGGGAGAGCGGCGATCGTGTCACCCAGTCCGATCGCCTCGGCGGCTTGGCGTACGCCGTCCCGGTCGCCCTTGGCGGCGACGGCCCCGAACCCGATGTTGTCGGCGATCGAGGCTTCGAACCGGGCGAACTCCTGGAAGATGACGCCGAGGCGGGCCCGCCACTCGTCGTGGGCGTACGCGCGGATGTCGATCCCGTCGGCGAGGATCGCCCCACCGGTCGGCTCGTAGAGCCGGGCGAGCAGCTTGACGACGGTCGTCTTGCCCGCCCCGTTGAGCCCGACGAGCGCCGTGCACTGTCCGATGGGGATGGTCAAGGTCAGCCCGTCGAGCACCGGAGTCGCCTGCCCCGGATAGTGGAAGGTGACGTTCTCGAAGCGGATCTCCGAGATCGGCGCGGGTGCGGCGCGTACCGCCGCCGGGGGAGCGGCGGCGTCGATCCGGTCGGTGAACCGTTGCAGCGCCTCGTATCCGTACATCCCCACGCAGGTCTGCGAGTCGGCCTCGGCGTAGTACTCCGACAGCCGGAGCGCGCCGAGAATCGACTGGACCACCAGCACGAACTCGGTGAGAGACAGGCCACCGACCGCGGTCGTGCCGAAGGTCGCGAAGACCGCGACCGACACCGCGAGACCCCAGAGCGTCGCCCAGATGAACGGCCAGAGGTAGACCCGCCGGCGCGCGGCCCGCACATCCCGGAGCAACAAGTCGTACGCCTCGCGCAACTGTTGCCGCAGCCAGACGAGCAGCCCGAAGACCCGGATCTCCTTGCCCGCTCCACTGTCGACGGCGAGCCCGCGGACGTAGTCGAGCTTGCGGTGGGCTCCGACGGTGTCGAACCGGACCTTGACGTACTTGCGTAGCCCCCCGCGCTGGCAGTAGCGGAACACGAGCACGGCGGTCACCAGCGCGGCGGCGGCGAGCCAGGAGAACACGACGCCGACGACGATCGCGAAGCCCAGCAGCGCCGTGTAGCGGGCGACGAGCGCGAACAACCCGGGGACCGCCTGGCCGGGACTCTGGAAGCCGAACTCCAGCTGCCGGGCCGCGTTGCGCAGGTCGTCGAGGGTGTCCTGATCCTCCAGCGCGCTGATGCCGGGGCTGCGCAGCGAGGCGGCCATCAGGTCCTCCAGCAGCAGCCCGTCGACCCGGCGCGCGGCCAGTTCCCGCAGCAGCGTCACGATCGGCGCGAGCAGTTGCTGCGCCACGAACGCGGCCGCACCGAGCAGGAACACCTTCAGCAGGCCCG
This sequence comes from Hamadaea sp. NPDC050747, assembly GCF_040654195.1. NCBI lineage: Bacteria > Bacillati > Actinomycetota > Actinomycetes > Micromonosporales > Micromonosporaceae > Hamadaea > Hamadaea sp. NPDC050747. The sequence continues at coordinate 106,636 of NZ_JBFAHM010000016.1, read as the reverse complement.
TCCACTCCGCCGACGGCACCCCGGCCTGGACGGCGGCGGGCACGCGGCCGATGACGACGCCCGTGGCCACGACGAACAGCACCGGCAGTACGCCCAGGGCGAGGTTGATCAGCAGAAGTCCGGCCACGAGCCCGGGTCCGGCCCGGCCGGCGAGCCGGACGATCTTCCAGCGTTCGGTGATCCGCTGCGCCAACCAGTTCGTCGGGCTCATCGGGCCGTGACCCGCCTGTCGAACTCGTCGCAGCTCGGCAGGCCGCGGTCGCGGATGACGTCGTTGATGTTGAACGGGTGGACGGCCAGGCTCGCGAACTCGCGGAGCAGTCCGGTGATCGGGGTGTTGTACTTGGCCGCCAGGTACTCGTAGTTCCGCCGCTCGCCCTGCTTCGACTCGCGCTCATGCGGCACGTGCAGGCCCGCCGCGGCTCGGTTGACCGCGAAGTACGCGCCGGCCCGGTGCAACCGGTAGCCGAGGTCCATGTCCTCGCCGCCCCAGGCGTGCAGGCTCTCGTCGAACATTCCCACCTCGCGTAGCAACGCGGTGGGGGCCGAGACGTTGCAGGTCCAGTAGATGGCCCAGGGGGCGGGCTGCCGGCCGAAGTCGTCGCCGTACTTGGCGTAGTACTGATCGCGGATGTCGGGCCACCGCCCGCTCTCCCGGAGCAGGGCGATCGACCGGTCGGCGTCGTCGTAGTCGAGCAGCCGGTCCATCTCGGCGGCGCCCTCGGGATCGGCGTCGATCATGAGGCAGTAGACGTAGCCGACGAGCGCGAGCGGTCCCGGCGCGGCTTCGTGGGAGTCCACATGGGCCTGCAGGCAGCCCGACTCGGGCAGTACGCCACAGTCCAGCAGGACGCAGACGTCGGCGGCGGCCTGCGCGATGCCGAGGTTCCGGGCGGACGAGGCGCCGAAGCCGTCCCGCTTCTCCTGGTGGAAGTAGCGGATGGTGAGCACGTCGGCGAAGCTCTCGGCCACCGCGCGCGTCTGGTCGGTCGATCCGTCGTCGCAGATCAGCACCTCGAACTGATCCGGGGGCAGAGTTTGGCGGGCCAGCGCCCGCAAGGTGAATCGCAGCAGGCGTTCCCGGTTGTAGGTCGGAATGACAACGCTGCACCTCAGCATGGCGGCTCCTGCTTCTCGGGCGGTGCCGACCCGGCGCCTTCGGCGGGCGGCATCGAGCACGGAGCCGAGCGCGGCCCCGCTATAGCTGAGTCGTAGCCAGGCTGGGCGATTTCGACATCCGAACCGCGCAATCTGACGGGGATGCGGAGCGGAACCGGCGGCGCGACGGCGGCGTCCTACCGGAATGAAGCGATCCGTGCTCATGCTCTCGCTGCTGGCGCTGCCGCTGGCGGCGGCAGGGTGCGCGAAACCGATGGCCGACGGCGCGGCGGCTCCGTCGCCGGGCGTCTCGATCAGCCCGCCGGCCCCGGAGAACCTCGTCCGCGACGGCTATCACGGCCGGTTCCAGGTGACGGCGTACGTGTTGGCGAGCGAGCAGCACGGTCCCCAGCTCTGCCGGGCGCTCGCCGAGTCGCTGCCGCCCCAGTGTGGGGGTCCGGAGGTCGTCGGCTGGACGTGGGACGGACTCCAGTACGAGTCGGCGCTCCAGACGAAGTGGGGTGAATATCAGCTCGTCGGCACGTACGAGAACGAGAAGTTCACGCTGACCGAGCCGCCGCGGCCACCCGTCCGGGAGACCCCGCCCACCGGCCCCGCCGCCTTCCCGACGCTGTGCGCGCCGCCCGCCGGGGGCTGGAAGGTCGTCGACCCGGCCAAGGTGTCGAGCGATGCGATGGAGGCCGCGATCGCCGTCGCGCAGAAGTCACCGGACTATGCCGGATTGTGGATCGACGAGGCGAACGCCACTGCCGACCCGACCCCCCACAACGATCCGGGCCGGTTGATCGTCAACGTGCGGTTCACCAAGAACCTCGCCGAGCACGAGCACGAGCTCCGTGAGCAGTTCGGGGGCAAGCTGTGCGTGCTGCCGGCCCGGCACACGGAGAAGGAGCTGCTGGCGATTCAGGACCAGATCGTCGCAACGCCGGGTGTGACCGCGAGCAGCCCGGATCCGGTCACTGAGACCATCAACGTCCGGTTGTTCCTGGCCACCGAGGCGCAGCAGCGCGACTTCGACGCCCGGTACGGCGTCGGGCTGATTGTGCTGAAAGGCGAGCTCAAACCCCTCGACTGAGCGCATGCTGAAGGCGAAGGCGAAATCCTGCGGCAGTCGCCGCACATCCGAGAAGGGGGAGACGGATGCCCACGTTCATGGACGTTCATGAGGGGTTCGTCAACGCCACGGGGGAAGACTTTCGTAAGGCGCATCAGGCCGACCTCGCGATCGAGGCCGACGAGATGGTCCACTTCGAGAAGGCGTGGCTGGATCCCGTGTCCGGCAAGGCGTTCTGCCTGTCGACCGGGCCGGACAAGGAATCGGTGATGCGGGTGCACGAGAAGGCCGGTCACGCCACCGCGGAGATCTACGAGGTGTCGATCGAGGTTTAGGACGAGGTCTGACCACCAGGCCGGTGTCGGATCGGCGGACAGGTCCTCCGGAAGAAATTCCGGAGGACCTGTCACATTCGCGCGCCACGTCTCGTCAGTGGGTTGACGACACGATGAGCGAAGCAGACAGGAGCCGATCATGACGACGATTCTGGTCACCGGGGGTACGGGAACGCTGGGCCGCCAGGTGGTGCCCCGGCTGCGGGAGACCGGGGCGAAGGTGCGGGTGCTGAGCCGGAACGCGGCCCACGGCGACGTGGTCGCCGACCTGATCACCGGTGAGGGAGTGGCGGCGGCCGTCGACGGGGCGGACATCGTCCTGCACCTGGCCGGCGGGCAGAAGGGCGACGACGTGGCCACGCGCAACCTGGTCGCGGCGGCGCGGGAGGCGGGCGTACGCCATCTGGTCTACATCTCGGTGATCGGGGTGGGCCGGGTGCCGCTGGCCTGGCTGCGGATGAAGGAGGCGGCCGAGCAGGCGGTCGCGGAGTCGGGCGTACCGTGGACGACTTTGCGCGCCGCCCAGTTCCACGACCTCGTCCGCAAGACGCTGGCGGGCATGACGAAGTCGCCGATCGTGCCGGTGCCGGGCGGGCTGCGCTTCGAGCCGGTGGACGCCCGCGACGTGGCCGACCGCCTCGTGGAACTGGCCCTCGGCGAGCCGGCCGGACTCGTGCCGGACCTGGCCGGGCCGAAGGTCTACGACATGCGGGACCTGATCACCGGGCATCTGCGGGCGACCGGGAAGCGGCGGCTGCTGCTGCCGGTGCGGATCCCCGGCGCGGCCGGGAAGGCGTACCGGAGCGGGGGCAACCTGGCCCTCGCCGGCGCCGATCACGGTACGCGCACCTGGGAGGAGTTCTGAGCCGCCGCTCAGCCGAGTCCGGGCAGCAGGGTTCGCACGTATCGCTCCGCGGCGGCCCGATCGACCGGGCGTCCCTGGTAGTGGCAGAGGAAGGCGTGCTGGAAGCAGCAGCCCATGAGCAGGTCGGCCGCGGCGGCCACGTCGGCGTCGGCGCGTACGCGGCCCGCCTGCTGCTCGCCCGAGAGGTAACCGGCGACGACCTGGTTCACCTTGTGCGGGCCGGCGCCCTTCTGGCTCAGCCGCGCGCGGTGCGTCTCGAACACCCGGCGTTCGGCGAAGATCGAGCCCAGCAGCGGAAAGTTCTCGTGGTAGAACGCCATAGCCGCGGTCGCGATGGCGATCAGGTTGCCCTCGACCGTCCCGCTGCCGGGCTTGGCGGCCAGCGCGGCGTGCAGGGGTGGAAAGCCGGGCGACCGCTCCTGCAGGACGCCGAGGAAGATCTCCTCCTTGTCGGCGAAGTGCTTGTAGAGCGCGGCTTCGGAGAACCCGGCCTCCTGGGCGATCGCCTTGGTGGTGGCCTTGCCGAGGCCGCGCTCGCGGATCACGGTCAGCGCCGCGTCGAGGATCACGTCCCGGGTCTGGGCCACGGCGCCTCCTAGGGAATCGGGTTTGACAGGTGAGTGTTCACTAACCATCATAGTGGTTAGTAAGTGCTCACTAACCAGCTGGGGAGAAGCCATGAAAATCACCGTGTTCGGCGCCACCGGGCGGATCGGTCAGGAACTCGTGAAGCGGGCGCTGGTCGAGGGACACCAGGTCACGGCGGTCGTCCGGGACCCGAGCCGGCTGCCCATCCGAGGCGACCGGCTGGACACCGTGGTCGCCGACGTCTTCGACGGCGAGGCGATCGCGCCCGCGATCAAGGGGCGGGACGCCGTCCTCTCGGCGGTCGGCCCGCGTCCGGGCGGTCCCACCACCGTGTGCAGCGACGCCGCCGCCGCGTTCCGCTGGGCGATGCGAGAGACCGGCGTACGCCGTCTGATCGTCGTCTCGGCGTCCGGCCCCTATGTGGACAGTGGGGACGATCCGCTGACCCGGTACGCCGTCAAGCCGATCCTGCGCCGGCTGCTGCGTGAAGGTTGGGCCGATCTCGTGCGCGCGGAGGAGGTCGTGCGGGCCGGCGGACTGGACTGGACGATTCTGCGGCCGTCCCGGTTGACCGACAAGCCCGCCACCGGCCGCGTACGCCGCCGGCTCGACCGGAATCTGCCGCTCGGCATGTTCACGCCGCGAGCCGAGGTCGCGGCGGAGATGCTGCGAGTGCTCCGAGACCCGACCACCTTCGGGCATTCCATCGCGCTCGCCCGCTGAGTGCTCGCCCGCTGAGCGCTGGTCGTGAGGTGCTCGCCGTGAGGTGCGTGCACGGCCCCTGGGCGCCGTGCACGCACCGACGATCAGAGGATCGAGCTGGCGCTGACCAGGAATCCGTTACTGGACGGCGCACCGGCCGAGGTGAAGCAGTTGACGTCGCGGACGACGATGTCCGGTCCGGGGCCGAAGTTGCCCCAGAAGGTGTTCAGCCCGCAGAAGTCCGGCGTCGGCCCGTACGCGGTGACCTGCACGGTGTTCGGCGTGAACCCGATCCGCGGGAGGGTCACCAGGGACAGCCCGGCCCCGGCCGAGACGATCGTGTTCGCGCTCAGCCCGGCGATCGAGTTGAAGTTCGTCGTCGGCGGGCCGACCGGCGGCATGTTCAGCACGTACCCGAAGTACTTCGGCGGGATGGACGCGCCGTAGAGCGAGACCTTGTACTGGTACGTCACGGTGAACGCCGTGTTCATGAAGGCGCCGGCCGCGTTGAAGCAGTAGACCAGCACGTCCTGGCCGGCCGCGGTGGACGACCACTTGGCGATCTTGCAGCGGGCGCCGGTGCCGGAGTTGACGGCGGTCGCCTGGAGACTGCCGTCGAGCGGGCCCCCGGTGACCAGGCCGGGGAACTTGACGAAGTACTGCCCGACGGGTCCCGGGGTCACCGTGTTCGCCGCCCCCGACGAGTTGTACTGATTGAGCACCGTGCCCGTGGCGCTGCTGAAGGCGTACCCATAGGGTCCGAACGCCCCGAGGCCCGACGAGCTGGTGAAGAACGCGCTGAAGCTGGTGGGGTCGAGGAACCCGCCCGCCTTGTAGCAGCGCAGGATGACGATCTCGTCGGCGGCCGAGACGCCCCACGCCTCGACCTGGCACCAGTGCGGCACCGTATTGATGGCCGTAACGTGGACGACGCCGCCGGCCGCCGCCTGGCCGGGGAAGACCACCTGGTAGCGACCTGCCGGGGCGAGCGGGATGACGGTCGTGGCGGCCGGCCAGGTGCCCGACGCGACGGTGCTGGCGCCGGGAGCGTTGTAGAGCACCCAGCCCTTGCGGTCGGGGACCGCGGCCTGGCTCGGCGCGGTGCTGACGGTGACGAGTGCGAGCGTGGCGGCCACGGTGGCGGCCAGCCGGAACAGTGTGCGCTTCATGAAAGCACATCTATATAAAAGACAGATGTGCGTCAATGTAGATGTCGCGATTCAGTCTGTCGGCAGGTACGCCGGCACGCGCTCCTGACCGGACAGCTTCGCGATCGCGTCCATGATGTCGTCGGTGACCGAGCGCCGAGCCTGGTTCGCGGTCCTGCCCTCGGAGCCGTCGAAGTAGAGCGGCTGCCCGAATCGGACGGTGACCCGGCCGAACCGGGGAATCCGCGCGCCGACCGGCAGGATGCGCGCGGTGCCGAGGACCGCCACCGGCACGACCGGCGCGCCGGTCTCGAGCGCCAGCCACGCGACCCCGGTACGCCCACGGTAGAGCCGTCCGTCGCGCGACCGGCTGCCCTCGGGATGGATGCCGAAGGCGCCGCCCTTGGCGAGGAGCGCGCGGGCGGCGTCGAGCGAGCCGAGCGCGGCGCGGGACTGCGTCCGGCTGACGGGGATCGCGTCGATCCCGAGCATCACGTTGCGCAGGAGCCGGCCGGTGACGCCGGGGCGTTCGTAGTACTCGCTCTTGGCCATGAACGACACCCGCCGCGGCGACAACGGCGAGATCAGGAAGCTGTCCAAGGCCGAGACGTGGTTGACCGCGAAGATCACCGGGCCGCGGCGCGGCACGTTCTCCCGGCCCTCCACGGTCGGCCAGAACGCGAGCCGGAGCAGGGCGGTCGCGACGGGGCGTACGGCGGATTGCAGCAGCATCTCAGGCTCCCGTCCGAACTTCGCCGCGTTCGGCGCTGGAGTCGGTCCGGCCCAGGTGCGCGTCGATCGCCGTACGCAGCAACCCGTCGACGTCGTCGGAGCCGGCGGCCAGCTCGAGGCTGCCCCACAGATGCAGCTGGGCGATGCCCTGGAGGTTGGCCCAGAGCGCGGCCGCCCGTCGCCGGGCCGGTTGGGCGCCCGCCCGCTCGGCGAGACGGACGAGGACGTCGAAGAGGGCGAGGCTGTCCTGCCGCAGCCCGATCTCGTTGCCCCGCAGCAGGTCGTGCCGGAACATCAGCTCGAACATGCCACGATCGGACTCGGCGAAGGCCACGTAGACCCGGCCGATCTGAAACAGCTGCTCCGCTGGGTCCCCGCCAGCTGCGGCAACAGTGCTGATCCGGCGGTCGAACTCCCGATAGCCCTCGCGGGCGATCGCGCCGAGCAGCCGCTGGTGAGTCGGAAAGTAGCGCCGGGGAGCACCGTGGGAGACTCCGGCCCGGCGGGCGATCTCTCGCAAGGAGAGCGCCTCGACTCCCTCCTGACGCAGCAGCGCCACGCCGGCCTGGACCAGCCGATCCGGCAGGTTGTCATGCATAGACACTGTCTACCACGGGAGCGTAGACAGTGTCTACTTGGCGTCGGGAGGCCGCTGATGATGGGCGCGGGTCACCTGATGATGGGAGCGGGTCACCGTCCCTCGATCGTGGACGGTCTGCGCTCAGTCGTGACACATTCGGTGCCTTTGTAGGGTATTCCCGGAAGCGCGGAGTGGGTGTCCGGGCATACCGTGGACGGATGAACACGCTGGCAGACGCGGAGGGGCGCGTCGCCGTCGCCTGCGGTGTGACCCCTGTCGGATACCTCGTCGAGATACCCGGTTTCGGCGGCCGGACCCGCGTGCTGGAGTCCGGATCGGGGCCGGCCGTGCTGCTCCTGCACGACCTCGGCACGGCGGCCTCGGTGTGGCTGCCGCTCATGGCCCGGCTCGACGGGCATCGGGTGCTCGCCGTCGACCTGCCCGGCTTCGGCCAGGCCGACCCGACGGATTACCGCACCGTCTCCTACCTGCGCGGGTTCGCCGTCGGCTTCGTGCACGGCGTGGTTTCCGCGCTGGGGCTCGACGCCGTCGCCCTCGCGGGGAACGGTGTGGGCGGACTGTGGGCGCTGTGGACCGCCGCCGACCGGGCGGAGTGCGTACGCGCGATCGCGTTGCTCGGCGCCCCCGCGGGCACCGCCGGGACGCCGGTGCTGACCCGGCGGAAGCTCACCGGCTGGCCGCTGATCGGTCGCCGGAACGGGGTGTCCCGAGACATGTGGACCCGGCTCGGGCATACCGCGGATCGGCTACCGGACGGCTGGGCCGAGCTGGCCGAGGCGGTAGCCGCCCAACCCGAGTACGAGACCGCGTTCAGGACCCTGTCCCGGGCGACGAGCGGCAGCGGCGGCTTCGGCGCGACCGACCTCGGGCGGCTGGCTCAACCGATCTGCCTGCTGTTGGGCGAACGTGACCCGCTGGCGCGGCTGGAAACGCTCGGCACGATCGCCGACGTGATCAGCGGACCGGCGATCTACGCAGGCGCCGCCGGTCACCTGCCCTGGCTGGACAACGAGCAGGGCGCCGCCGACGTCCTGGGGGCATTCCTCGCCGAGACCGACAGCGCTCCCGCGCTCGGGCGGGCCGATCGAGCGGCGAAGGCCTGGCCGGTTCCCGCACCGAGGTCGGCGTCGACCGCTCCGGTCGCGGACCCGGGTGCGTCGGCCCCGCGTTAGCGCACAACTGGGCCGCGCGTCGCCGCCGCTTCGGGTAGAACCGAGGGCGGAGGTGGTGACATGTACGAGGATCTACGCGACCGGGTCGTTCTCGTCACGGGCAGCTCACGAGGCATCGGTGCGGCCGTGGCGGTCGCGTTCGCCGAGGTGGGCGCGCGAGTCGTGGTGCACGGGCGCGACGAGGTCGCGCTGGACGGCGTACGCCGCCGGGTCGAGGCGGCCGGTGCTTCCGCGTTGGCGGTGACCGGTGACGTCACCCGATCGGCCGATCTGGCCGCCATGCGGGACCGGATCACCGCCGAGTTCGGCGCGGTCGACGTGCTCGTCACCAGCGCCGGGAGCAGCTCCAGCCGCCCGATGCCGATCGAGGAGATCGACGAGGAGGACTGGCGTGCCGACGTCGAACGTAATCTCACCTCGACGTTCCTGACGGTCAAGTGCTTCCTGCCGGGCATGAAGAGCCGAGGGTCCGGGGTCATCCTCACGTTGTCGTCGGCCGCCGGACGGCGCGCGAGCGCGCGCACCCTGGTCGCGTACGGGGCGGCGAAGGCGGGCGTGCAGATCTTCACGCAGGACCTGGCGGCGCAGGTGGGGCCGGCCGGAATCCGGGCCAACTGCATCGCCCCCGAGACGATCCTGACCGAGACCAACGAGAAGTGGATCCAGGGCGAGCAGCGGCAGCAGCTCATCGACATGCATCCGATCCGCCGGCTGGGCACGGTGGACGATGTGTCGCGCGCGGCGTTGTTCCTCGCCTCCGAGGAGTCCGGCTGGATCAGCGGGGTGGTGCTCGACATCGCCGGCGGCGCGACCCTCGTCTGAAATCCGGCTAGGGTCGGACCATGGGGGAGAAGCTGATCACCGTCGGTGACGTTCAGCTGTGCGTCGAGGAGTTCGGCGACCCGGCCGACCCGTCGATTCTGCTCATCGGCGGCGCGTCCAGCTCGATGGACTGGTGGGACGACGAGTTCTGCCGCCGGCTGTCCGTGGACGAGGAAGGCCGGCTTTCGGGGGACGAGGCGGACGGCCAAGGCGGACGGCACGTCATCCGGTACGACCATCGCGACACCGGGCGGTCGGTGGCGTACCCGGTGGGCAAGCCCGGCTACACCAGCCAGGACCTGCTGGAAGACGCCTCGGCGCTGATCGATCTGCTGGCCGGCGGTCGGGCGCATGTCGTCGGGGTGTCGATGGGCGGCGGGCTCGCCCAGGATCTCGTCCTCCGTCACCCGGCCCAGGTGGCCTCGCTGACGCTGATCTCCACCAGCCCCATCGCCCGGCGCGATCCGCGCGTGCCGCTGCCGCCGATGGCGGCGCGGTTGAGCGGGGTCTCGCTGCCGGACCCGGACTGGTCGGACCGGGCGTCCGTAGTGGAGTACTTCCTGGCGCAGGAGGAGTTGTACGCCGGGCCGGCGTCGTTCGACACCGAGCACACCCGCCGGGTCGCCGGACGGGTCTTCGATCGGACGGCCGATCTGGAGGCGAGCGCCAAGAACCACTGGATCGTGATCGCCGCCGAGGACGAGGACGACGATGTGCGTCGCGACCTGGGCACGGTGACGGCACCGACGCTGGTCGTCCACGGCGGTGCCGACCCTATGTTCCCGGTCGAGCACGGCGCCGCGCTCGCGGCGGAGATCCCAGGTGCGACGCTGCTCGTCCTCGACGGGGTCGGCCATCAGGTCCCACCGCCGGCCACCTGGGATGTCGTGGTACCGGCGATCCGCCGGCACACCGCCGGGAAATGATCCGGGCCGCGGCCACAACCGGGGACCGCGGTGCCTCAGTCTGACTCTTGACGGAGGGAGTCGGATGCGGGAGGACGACGAACGCGGGTACGCGCAGTTCGTGCAGGCCCGGGTGCCGGCGCTGCAGCGGACTGCGTACCACCTGTGCGGCGACTGGCACGAGGCGCACGATCTGGTGCAGGCCGCGCTCATCCGCCTGTACCGGCACTGGCGCCGGGTCAGCGCGGCCGACTCGCCCGACGCGTACGTCCGCCGGACGCTGGTGAACGTCTTCCTGGACCAGCGCCGCGGCTGGTGGTCCCGGCACGTGCGGCCGTTCGGCGACCCGCCGGAGCCGTCCGCCGGGGATCCCGGGCCGGATCTGGCCGTGGACCTCACGGTCGATCTTCGGGCCGCGCTCGCCCGTTTGTCGCCCGGCCAGCGCGCGGTGCTCGTGTTGCGTTACTGGGAGGGGCTCGACGTGGCCGAGACCGCCGCCACCCTGGGGTGTTCGCTGGGCACGGTCAAGAGTCAGACGTCGTACGCGATCACGGCGTTGCGCCGGCTCCTCCCCGAGTACGCGAAGGAGACCCGGTGAACGACCTGCAGCTCACCACCCTGTTCGCCGAGTCGGATCTGAGCGGGCAGCCCGACCTGCCGCCGGATTACCTGCCGGCGTTGCTGATCCGGGCTCGCCGGTCGGTCCGGCAGCGGCGCTTGGTGACGGTGCTCGCAGCCGCGGCCGTCGTCCTGATCGCGCTCGGGCTGACCGCCGTCATCCGTCCACATGCGACTGGTTTGCCGCCCGCCGATCGCCACCCCGGTACGCCGACCATCCCCGACCGCGTCGCGCCCTACTCGCTGCTGACCGGCGAGGTCGCGGCGAGCCCGCCCGGCCGGGCGCTCATGATCTACGAGTACGGCAGCGGGGAGCTGTTCAACGAGTGGCAGTCGCTGGTCCTGAGCGCCGACGGCGACGTCTATCGGCAGCTCGGCGCGGTCGCGAAGCGTCGCCAGTGGCTGCTGTCGCCGGACGGCCGCACGGTGATCCTCGCCGAGGACGCGCGGGTCACCACCGCACTGACGCTGCTGGACCTCACCACCGGCAAGGCACGCCAGGTGCCGTTGGCGCAGGCGATGGGCGTCGTGCTGCTGGCGGTCTCGCCGGACGGACGGCAGGTGGCGTACTCGTCGGCGCCGTTGCCGGAGGACATGAGCGCGGGGAACAGCATCGAGTTTCAGAACGCCCAGCTCGGCACGTTGTCCGTCGTAGACCTGACGACTGGCGCGGTCACCGCGGTGCCGGGCTACCAGCCCGTGGTGGCCGCCTCGTTCTCGCCCGACGGCCGACGGCTCGCGATCCAGGCCAAGCGGAAGATCTCGATCATCACCCTGGGCGGCGGTTCGGCGGTCCCGGTCGACCTCCCCGGCGAATGGGGGATGGCACCGCAGAATGCGTGGTCACCGGACGGCACTCGGCTGGCCACCACCACATGGCGGACCGATTCGTGGCAGACGCTCGACGGCGGCACGGCGAGCGCGTACGTGGTGGACTCCTGGTACGGCTACGGCCTCGTCGACCTTGCCACCGGCACGCATCGGCAGCTCAACGCCAGCACCGACACCTTCCTCGGCTGGCGCGACCGTGATCACGCGATCGTCTTCGCGCCGAGCGGGCTGGACAACGGGGACGACGAGATCGCCGAGGTCGCCCTCGACGGCGGAGCGCGTACGCGCCTGACCGGGTTCGACACCGGGAAGACCTGCGAGCTGGGTACGCAGACCTGCCAGACGCTTCGGCTGACGGTCGCCGCCGGGCTGCTGCCCGACCTGGCGACCCGCCCCGCCGGTGATCCCGATCGGGGTCCGTGGCCGACCTGGGTCTGGCTTGCCGTCGGCGTACCGCTGCTCGCGGTCGCCCTCGTCGCCGCGTTGGTCGTGCGGCGGCTCCGGCGGCGGCCAGCGCGCTGAGGCGGGCCGATCACACGTCCACTGTGTACGCACTCCGGTCGAAGTCGGCGGGGTGGCCGTGCCCGGTCAGGTCCCAGACCCAGAGCCCGGCGAACGCCCCGGTGAAGCCGAGCGACCGGATCTGGTCGCCGTCGAACTCGACCACGTGTTCGTCGGAGACCACGGTCGCGTCGAGCGCCGGGCCGATGCGGAGCCATTCCGTCGTGGTGGCGTACCAGCAGGTCAGCTCGGCGTCGTCGAAGCGCAGCCGGAGCCGGACCGGCTCGATCCCGGGTACGCCGACCGTCTCGGGGTGGACGACGAGCCGGCCCTGATCACGGGTGGCGACCCGGAGTACGCGGTCGCCGTGGTCGTCGGCGGTCAGGTAGAGGAAGTGCCAGTTGCGGGTGTTGTAGTACGCGGTGACTCCCGCGAGCTGCTGAAACGCCGTCGGCCGGAAGTCCACGTCGGCCTCGAAGGTGGCCTTGGGTTCGGTGACACGGCGAGCGACCAGGCTCGGCCCGACGAGACTCTGCGGCGACCGGCCGCCGCGGATACGCAGGTGTGAGGGCCGTTCGGTCAGCGACAGCCAGCTCGGGTCGGGCAGCCGCCGCAAGGTCGACCACTGTGGACTCAGCTGGTCGGCGTCGAAGTCGTCGAGGTCATCGGCTGGTGGCGTGGCCTCCCCGGCTAGCGGCGGCAGACCGCCAGGCACGACAGGCCAGTCGTCGGCGGTCCATTCCACGTGGGCGAGCGCCGTCTCGCGACCGAGGACACACGGGCCGTGCTCTCCGATGGGCCGGGCGACCAGGTACGCCAGCCACCACTCGCCGTCGGCCGTTTCGACGAGGCTGCCGTGCCCGGCCTTCTGCAACGGCCAGTCCGGGCGGTGCTTCGCCGTCAGCAGCGGGCTGTTCGGATCGCGTTCGTAGGGGCCGGTCAGCGTACGCGACCGGGCGACGGTGACCTGGTGCTCCCAGCTGGTGCCGCCGTCGGCTGTGATCAGGTAGTACCAATCTCCGCGCCGGTACAGGTTCGGCCCCTCGATCCAGCCCGCTTTCGGCGGGAGCTGGATGCGTTGCGGCGTACCGACGAGGCGATGGGTGGCTCGGTCGTAGCGGGTCGCCTCCAGTCCGGCTGAGCCGCCGTACCCGGGTCGCCAGTCGTGCACGAGATTGACGAGCCAGCTTTCCTCGCCGTCGTGGAACAGCGACGCGTCGAAGCCACGGGCGTGCAGCAGCACGGGCTCCGACCACGGCCCCGTGATCGCGGGCGCGGTGACGACGTAGTTCGGGCCGTCGCTGAAGCCGCCCGCGTACGCGGAGATGTTGCTGTAGACGAGATGGAACAGGCCGTCGGCGTAGCTGAGGCTCGGCGCCCAGACGCCGCCGGAGTCTGGGCAGCCGGCGAGGTCCAGCAGCCGGGCCTCGTCGAGGATGCCGCCGAGCGTCTGCCAGTGCACGAGGTCGCGCGAGTGATGGACGCGCACGCCCGGATACCACTCGAACGTCGACGTGGCGATGTAGTAGTCGTCGCCCACCCGGAGGATCGACGGGTCGGGGTTCGACCCGGGCAGCACTGGATTGGTTGATCTCGGCACGCGCCGAGCCTAGCGGGCGCGCGACAACGCCAGTCCGCCGAGCACCGTGGCGATCAGGCCGATCGCGAGCGCGGCCCAGCCGCCCACGACGCCGTATCCGGTGCCCGGCCCGCCCTTGGCGAGACCGACCACGAACCCGCCGACCACCAGGCCCGCGAGACCGGTGCCGAGCGCGAAGGTCGCCCGGCGGCGGGCTGCGGCCGGGCGGATCAGCGCCAGTGCGCCCAGCACCGCGCCGGCCAACGCCAGGAGCGCGGCCACGGTGCCGAAGAGTCGTCCGGTCGTCAAGGTGTACGCCGCTACGGCGGCCGTCGTCGAAGTGTCCATGTCTGGAGCGTCCCGCCGCGGCGGGTTCCCGTCGTCCGGCGTACGCAGGAGGGCTGGCTTGCCGCGTACGCGGTAGTGAGGCGATCGGCTACCGCGTACGCAGTAGTGCGAAGGCCTGCCCGGGCAGGCGTCGGCGATCCGCCCGCCCGGCTACGCTGCGCCCATGGCCAACCGACGTTTCCGTGTGCCGGCCGGGGTCACCGACTGGGCGATCGCGGTCGGCGTCGCGGTGACCTTGTTGATCGCGGGTCTGTCCGGGGAGCATCCCACCCAGGACGCCGGGCTCGCCTACGTCTTGCTGGTGGGCAGCGGCCTGGTCCTGGTGCTCCGCCGTCGCCGCCCGGTGGCCGTCCTCGCCGTGACCGGGCTGTGCGCCCTGGCGTATCAGGCGCTGCGGGTCGACGTGCCCGTGGTCGCGTTCCTGTTCGCCGTGTACGCGGCCGTTCGCGCCGGGCACCGGCTCGTCACCGTCGTGGCGGCGGTGTTGATGCTGGTCACGATGCCGATCGCGGTCCTCGTCACCGCGCCGGGCATGCCGGTGAGCGCCGCGTTGGCCCATTCCCGGGGTGCGCTGGAGATCGCGTGGATCGTCGCGGCCTTCGCCGCCGGTGAAGCGCTGCGCCAGGCGGAGTTCCGAGCGGACGAAGCCGAGCGTACGCGGGAGCAGGCGGCGCTGCGCCGGGCCAATCAGGAGCGGCTGCACATCGCGCGGGAGCTGCACGATTCGCTGACTCATCAGATCTCGGTCATCACCGTGCAGGCCACCGTCGCCGTTCACCTCGCCCGGAAGCGGGGCGAGCCGGTGCCGGACGCACTCGTCGCGATCGAGCAGGCCGGCCGGGAGGCGGCTAGGGAACTGCGGGCCACGCTGGAGGCGTTGCGGGACGACGGCAAGGTGTCGGCGCACGGTCTCGATCAGGTGCCGGAGCTGGTGGAACGCGCCCGGACGGGCGGGCTCGCCGCGACGCTGACCGTCGAAGGACAGCCGCACACCCTGCCGGTGGCGGTCGACCGGACCGCGTACCGGATCGTGCAGGAGTCGCTGACCAACGTCGCCCGGCACGCCGGGGCCGCCACGGCCTCGGTACGCATCGGCTATCGTCCAGGCGCCCTGGCGATTCAGGTCGACGACGACGGGCGCGCGCTGCCGAGCGCACCGCCGACGCCCGGTGTCGGGCTGCTCGGGATGCGGGAACGGGTCAGCGCGCTCGGCGGGCGGCTGCGGGCGGAGCCCCGCGACGAAGGCGGGTTCACGGTCGAGGCCGAGCTTCCGGTGGATCAGCCGGCATGATTCGCGTCCTGCTGGCCGACGACCAGCCGTTGATCCGAAGTGGATTCCGGGCGCTGCTGGAGGCCGAGGACGACATCGAGGTCGTGGCCGAGGCGGCCAACGGCATCGAGACGCTGGCGCTCGTCCGGGAACGCCTGCCCGACATCGCTCTCGTCGACGTCCAGATGCCGGGGATGGACGGCATCGAGGTGACCGGCCGGATCGCCGCCGACCCGGCATTGGCCGGAGTGCACGTCGTCATCCTCACCAATTACGGTCGCGACGAGTACGTCTTCACCGCGCTGCGGGCGGGGGCGGCCGGGTTCCTCGTCAAGGACATCGAACCCGAAGACTTCCTGCACGCCGTCCGCGTCGCGGCGCGGGGGGACGCGCTGTTGGCCCCGTCGATCACCCGGCGGCTCATCGACCGGTACGTCACCGAGCCGCCGCGGCGGGACGCCGACGCGACGCTGAAGTGGCTGACCAACCGGGAGCGGGAAGCGGTCGTGCTGGTGGCGACCGGGCTGTCCAACGACGAGATCGCCGACCGGATGGCGATCAGCCCGGTGACCGCCAAGACCCACGTCAATCGAGCCATGACGAAGCTGCACGCGCGGGACCGCGCTCAGCTCGTGATCATCGCGTACGAGACCGGGCTGGTCACACCGCGTACGCCGTGAACGGCATACTCGTCGGTATGAACCCCGCCGAGCTCAGCTCCGCCCACCTCAGTCCAGCCGAGGTGGTCCGCCGGTATCTGAAGGTGTTCGAGACCGGCGACGTCGCCCAGATGGAGACGCTGGTCGCCGAGGACGTCGAGATCTGGGGCGCGGGCAATCACGTCGTCGGCCGAAGGTATCCGATGGGCGCGGCGGTCACGCCGGGGCTGACCGACTGCCGGATGGAGATCGTCGAGCTGTTCGAAGCGGGCGATCGGGTCGTCGTGTACTTCCACAACACGTACCGGCACGAGGCCAGCGGGCAGGACGCGCTGCAGAGCGGTCTGAAGATGTACGAGGTCCGCGACGGCAAGATCGTCCGGTTCTGGGGCGAGACCGACCTCTATGGACTGCTGATGCGGCTGGGCAAGGTGCCGGCCGAGGTCAGCTTCGAGTAGGCAGCACGCTGTCGTCGAGGTCGACCAGGACGAGGTCGGACAGGCCGGACCGGTTGCCGGTCGCCAGCCAGTCGCCGTGCGGGCCGATGACCCCGGCCGGCATCGCGTGGCTGACCCGGGCCGGCACCGAGACCGACACCCAGGCCATCGTCGTGGCGGCCCGGTCGCGGGCGGCCAGCTCGAACATCGGATCCTCGGCGTATGAGGAGAACAGGATGCAGTCGACCCCGGCTTCGGCGTATGCGGCCCACAGTTCGGGGACGTTGACCTCGACGCACAGCAGCAGGCCGAAGGTGAAGCCGTCGACCGTGAAGGTCACCGGATCCCGGCCGGGCGTGAAGAACTCGTCGACCTCCCCGTCGGGTAGGTAGCGCTTGTCGTACCGATCCACGAGAACGCCCTGGTCGGAGATGACGTAGAGGCTGCTGTGCGGCCGGTTCGGCGGGGTGAGCCGGTGGTGCGAACCGGCCACCACCCAGATCCCCAACCCGGCCGCGAGGTCGGCGATCTCGGCCAGTTCGTCCCCGAGCGGTTTCCAGTCGACCTCCCCGCCGATGTGGCCGCTGACCGCCCCCTCGGGCATGTGCACGAGTCGGGCGCCCTCGTTGTACGCGCGGCGCATCAGGTCTCGCAGAGTCGCGCCGTTGGCGGCCGGATTGATGGTGATCGGGCTCTGTACCGTTGCGATCCGCAGGCGGCGAGGCATGGTTCAGGGTAGCCGCTGCGGACGTCCATCCACATTGGTATCCAGTGTGACCATTGCATCAGTGGGTCAGCGGCCGGCGTACCGGGCGGCCTCGCCCAGCTCCTCCTCGATCCGGATGAGCTGGTTGAACTTGCTCGTGCGGTCGCTGCGCGACAAGGATCCCGTCTTGATCTGCCCACAGGCGAGGCCGACGGCGAGGTCGGCGATCGTGGTGTCCTCGGTCTCGCCCGAGCGGTGCGACATCACGACGCCGTAACCCGCGTCCTGGGCGATGCGTACGGTCGACACCGTCTCGGTGAGTGTGCCGATCTGGTTCACCTTCACGAGGACCGCGTTGGCGATGCCGTCGGCGATGCCCTGGCGCAGCAGCGACGGGTTCGTGCAGAAGACGTCGTCACCGACGAGCTGGCACCGGTCGCCGAGCGTCCGGGTCAGCTGGGTCCAGCCCGCGAAGTCGTCCTGCGCCACACCGTCCTCGATAGACATGATCGGGAAGGCGCTCGCCAGTTCGACGAGGTACGCGACGTGCTCCTCGACGGTCCGGGTGCGCTGCTCGCCGGCGTACGCGTAGACGCCGTCCCGGAAGAACTCGGAGGCGGCCGGGTCGAGGGCGATCGAGATGTCGACGCCGGGCTTGTACCCGGTGTCGGCGATGGCCTGGGTGACGAAGGTCAGCGCCTCTTCCGCCGTCCGCAGATCGGGGGCGAAGCCGCCTTCGTCGCCGACATTGGTGTTCTGCCCCGCCTTCTTCAGCGCACCGCGCAGGGTGTGGAAGACCTCCGAGCCCATGCGGACGGCGTCGAAGAAGGACTTCGCGCCGACGGGGGCGATCATGAACTCCTGGAAGTCGAGCGGGTTGTCGGCGTGCGCGCCGCCGTTGACGATGTTCATCAGCGGCAACGGAAGCAGCGCCGAGCCGGCGTCGAGGTGGCGGTACAAGGGAAGTCCGGCGCTCGCCGCGGCGGCCTTGACGACGGCGAGGGAGACGCCGAGAGTGGCGTTCGCGCCGAGCCGGGACTTCGTCGGGGTGCCGTCGAGGTCGATCAGAGTCCGGTCCAGCCCGGCCTGGTCGAGCGCGTCCAACCCCTGGACGGCGGCCAGGATCTCGCCGTTGACGGCGTCCACGGCCCGGCGTACGCCCTTGCCGTGGAACCGGTCGGCGTCGCCGTCGCGCAGTTCGACGGCTTCCCGCGTACCGGTGGAGGCGCCGGAGGGGACCGCGGCGCGGCCGAACGAGCCGTCGTCGAGCTGGACGTCGACCTCGACGGTGGGATTGCCGCGGCTGTCGAGGATCTCGCGGGCGTGGACGGTGCTGATCGTGGGCATTCGTCTCCTCCTGGCAGCGGATGGCAGCGGATGGCAGACGTGGTCGACCGCGTTGTCGGTCACGAGGCGAGGCTATGCGTTCCCAAGAGGCAATGCGTTCTCAAGAGGCAATGCATTCCCAAGAAGCAGTGCGTTCCCAAAGGGAACTGAGCACCTCGGCCCGGCAGAACCTATCACGCCGTGCCGGTCGGGCCGTCAGTCGGCTCGGCCGTGGGGAACTGGACGAGGCTGACCAGGCGAGGGTGACGACCCGGTCCCGGCTCGTTGCGGGCCAACGGGGCGATGAAGTTCTGCAGCTGGTCGGCTAGTCCGGTGAACTCCTCGTCGGTGAGCCAGAAGATCCCCTGCCGGTAGCCCACGCGGTCGGCGTACGGGTCGGCCCCCGGGCGGTCGAGGTAGGCGTTGAACTCCGCGTGGACGGCCGCCATCGAGGCGGCGAAGCCCTGCCGGTGGTCCTCCAGCGTCATGGACCTCCCGCTGTCGGCGCTGAGTGTCGGGCGATCCCGGCGCAGGCGGTAGTAGCGCTCGACCGCGCCGCGGACGCGTTGCTCGTCGGCGACCTCGACGACGCCGCCCTCGATCAGCAGCGCCACGTGCCGGTAGACCGACGCCTTCGGCACGTCCGGCACGCTCTCGCACAGCTCGGCGGTCGTGCGTACGCGGTCACCGGACAGCGCGTACACCAAGCGCAGGCGTACCGGATGCAGCAGCAGATCCAGGGTGTCCATGGCGTAACGATCTCATATCTGCTACCTTTAGCAAAATTAAGAATGGTTGAGGGGAAGGTCTGCGTGAAGACTTTGGAGGAGCTGTCCTGGCTCGACGACGTCGTCGGCTCCGCCCGGGTCGTGGCCATCGGGGAGAGCGCGCACTACAACGGCGAGTCCTACGAGCTACGGCACCGGGTGCTGCGCTACCTCGTGGAGCGCCACGGCTTCACGGCGTACGCGATGGAGTCCGGCTTTCCCGAAGGGTGGCGCGTCGACGACTGGGTACGCGGCGGCGAAGGCGACACCGGCACCATCCTGGCGACGGGGACGACCTCGCTCATGGGCCTGTGGCAACCGATGCGGGCACAGCTCGAGTGGATGCGGCACCACAACGCGACCACGGACCGGCCGGTCGGCTTCTACGGATTCGACCTCGGCGGCTCCAACGCCTCCCTGGTGCCGGGACTGGACGCCGTGCTCGCGTACTTGGCCGTGGCGGATCCCGAGTTCCAGGCCGATCCGCGGCTCCGGCAGACGGCCGCTGCCTTCGGCGCCGCGTCGCCGTTCTCGATGCAGCAGGCCGTCGGTGCGCTGCTCAGCCTCTCGGCGGAGACGAAGGACGCGATGACGGCGGGGTTGACCGATCTGGAGGCCCGATTGGTGGGCCGCCGACTCGTCTACGGCGAACGCACCGGCGTCGACGCGTACGAGCGGGTGCTCCGGACGATGCGCCTCACCGCCGCGATCGACTGCGCGGCGCGGGCCTTGGTCCGGGGCGACCAGCAGTCGGTGATGTATGCCCGCGAGGCCGCGCAGGCGGACACGGTCGACTGGATCCTCCGGCGCGAGGACCGGGTGGTATTGGCCGCCCACAATGGACACGTTCAGCGCTGGCCCATGACGATGCCGGGGCTGCCGCCGACGACCTCGCTCGGGCTTCAGCTGGCCGACCGGCTCGGCGACGACTATCGGGTGATCGCGACGACCACGGGGACGGGCGAGACGCTGAACACGGCGCCGGACTTCTACGCCGGCCGGCTCTTCATCGAGCAGGCTCCGCCCGAGGCGGGCAGCCTCGACGCCGTGCTGGACGCGCGCGCCGACCTCCCGTACGCCGTCGACCTGCGGCGCATGTCCGCCGAGGAGGAGGCGGCGATCCGCGGAGTCACAAGGCAACGCTTCGGCGCGTTCTACGAGGACATCGACCCGACGACGGCGTACGACGCAGTCGTGCACCTGCCGAAGGTGACGGCGGCCGTCCCCGACGCCGACGCCGTGGCCGCCTCGCCGGACGACGTCCGGGCGGCGTTCGCGGCCTGGGCCGCGTTCTGAGAAGCCGCGCACCGGGCCGCTTCCTGGGAAGCGGTCAGCTCTCCTCGACGAACCGGGAGACCCGGGCCTCCTCGGTGTCCAAGGCATCCTGGGCTCGGGTCAGCACCCGGGAGCTGTAGGTGCCCAGCGTGCGGGCGGTCAGCAGCTCCCGCCGCTCGGCCTGGAGGATCTCGGTCCGCAGCTGCACGTACTGCTCCCGGAGTCCGGTCATGGAGGCCGTCGCCGCGGTCGCCGGGCGGGTCTGGCGTACGGCGAGTTCCTCGCGGGCGCGGTCGAGGATCTCGGGGGAGTACTCGGTGCCGTCCGGCATCCGCAGCTCGGGGTCGTCGACGTGGGCCAGCGCCGCCACCGACAGCTGGGTCAGCAGATCGCCGAACTCCTCCCGGTCGGCCGCCCGGTCGTCGCCCGGCACCCGCGCCTTGCGGATCACCCAGGGCAAGGAGAGCCCTTGGAGCAGCAGCGTCGTGATCGCGACGACGAAGGCGATGAGCTGGAGTTGCGGTCGGTAGGGCGTACTCGCCGGGAGGGTCTGCGCGGCGGCGACGGTGACCGCGCCGCGCATCCCAGACCAGGCGAGCACCACGCCGCCCCGCCAGCCGAACTTCTCCGCTACCGCGAACCGCAGGTCGCTCTTGCGCTGGGTGAACCGGACCGTGAACCGCTTCTTCTGCTGCTCGGACAGCTCGTCGTTCTGGATCATCTCGTCGAGCTTGGCCTGCACGGCGTCGATCCGCGGCTGGGCGGCCTCGGCTCGGCTGGCGTCCCGGCGCTGCCCGGCGACCAGGGGTGCGACGTAGACCATGCGAGCACCGATCGCGAGCACCGAGGCGAGCAGGCCGATGCCGACGGCCGTGGCGATGCTGGGACCGGAGGCGTGCGCGTCGTCGAGGACCGTCTTCAGTTGCAGGCCCATGAGGAGGAACAGGCCGCTCTCCAGGAGGAACGACACCGTGCTCCAGTTGATCGCCTCGGTCACGCGGTCGGCCGCCCGCAGGTAGCGAGGGCTCTGGTGACCGGTGATCACGCCGGTCACGACGACGGCCAGGACGCCCGAGGCGTGGATCGCCTCCGCCGGCACGTACGCGACGAAGGGGAGCACGAAGGAGATCGCCGTGTTGAGGACCGAGTCCTTCAGCCACGCCCGGACGCGTACGTTGAGCTGGCCGATCAGGATCCCGACGACGGTGGCCGCGACGACGGCGTACAGGAAGTCGCCGCCGATCGTCCAGAGGCTGACCGTGGCGGTCGTCGCCGCGATCGCCGAGCTCAGCAGCACCAGCGAGGACGCGTCGTTGACCAGGCCCTCGCCTTCGAGGATGGTCAGCAGCCGGGAGGGCAGCCCGAGTCGCCGGCCCACGGAGGTCGCCGCCACCGCGTCGGTCGGGCTGATGATCGCGCCGAGGGCGAAGGCGTAGGCGAGTCCGAGCCCCGGCAGCAGCGAGTTGAACAGGAAGCCGGCGCCCAGCGTGGTCAGCACGACGAGGACGACGGCCAGTCCGGCGATCGCCTTGAAGTCACGCCGGAAGTCGTGGGCGGGCATGCGCACGGCGGCGGCGTACAACAGGGGCGGCAGGACCCCGGCGAGCACCAAATCCGGCTCGATCACGATGTGCGGCACGCCTGGCAGGAAGCTCAGCGCCGTGCCGACGACGACCTGGCTGAGCGGCGCGGCGACGCCGATCCGGCGAGACAGCGCCGCCACCACGACGATGCTGACGATCCCCGCGACCGCGACCAGGGTGAGTTCCATCGGTCCTGATTGTCCGGCTGATCTCCGCAGGACGAGCGTCGCGACACTCGCGTCAGTGTGGTTCGGCGGCGGCCAGTTCGCAGACCGCGACCGCGTCGCCGGGCGAGATGTCGAGGTGACGAGTCAGCCAGGCGGGCGAGTGGCCGTCCCGGGCCATCGTCCAGGCGACGAAGGCCGTCGACGCGGGCAGGTGAGCCAGCCGGTCACGGGCCTGATCCGGCAGCCGGGTCCGGAGATCGTCCGGTCCGGGGACGGCCGGTTCCGGCGCCCGGCGCTGCGCGGGAACCGGTACGCGGTCCGCCGAGCGCACCTCGAAGACATGGAGCGCGTAGGTGTGCCACAGGGCGACCACGAGCTGAGCGTAGGCCTGGATCGCGCAGAACGCGCGGAACGTGGCACAGAAATCCGCCCACCGGTGACGGTCGCGCCCGCATCCTGCCACTGCCCGCCGGCAGCGGGACTACGCTGAAGCGAAGTGCTGATGGTGAGCACGTGCGTCCGCGATCTGCGAGGTGAGCACGATGGCCGCAAGCGAACAGGCGATCGAGGAACTGTCGGGCAAGATCTTCCTCGCGGCGCTGGGGGCGACCGAGATCTGCAACGTCTACCTCGGGCACAAGCTCGGCCTCTATCGGGCGTTGGCGAACAACGGTCCGCAGACCAGTGCTGGACTGGCCGCTCTCGTGGGCGCCGACGAGCGCAACGTACGCGAATGGCTGCAGGCCCAGGCGGTCAGCGGCCTGGTCACCGCGTCGGGTCCGGATCTGGCGACGGCGGAGTTCACCCTGGTCGAAGGCGGCCGCGAGGTGCTCGTGGACGAAACGTCGCCGGCGTATGTCGCACCGCTGTCGCAGGCCGCCGTGACCGTCGGGCGGATGATGTCGCGCTTGGTCGAGGCGTTCCCCGCCGGCGCAGGCGTCGCATACGCCGAGTATGGCCCGGACGCCATCGGAGCGCAGGCGGCGCTCAACCGACCGGCGTTCGTCAACGAACTCGTCGCGACCTGGCTTCCGGCGTTGCCCCGGGTCGCCGAGCGGCTCGCCGACCGGTCCAGTCCGGCGGCGGTCGCCGACTTCGGCTGCGGCAGCGGCTGGTCGTCGATCGAACTGGCGAAGGCGTACCCGCACATCTCGGTGACCGGATTCGACGCCGATCCGACCTCGATCGACGCGGCGACCAAGGCGGCCGCCGAGGCCGGTGTGGCCGACCGCGTCACGTTCCGGCTGCGGGATCTGGCGCAGCCGGTGGACGGGCGGTACGACGTCGCGTTCCTCTTCGAGTGCCTGCACGACTTCGGCTACCCCGACCGCGTGCTGACCACGGTCCGGGCGGCGACCCCGGACGGCGTCGTCGTGGTGATGGACGAGGCGGCCGACGACGTGCTGGTCGCCCCGACCGACGATCCGGTGCAGCGGTTCTTCGCCAACATCAGTCCGTTGTGGTGCCTGCCGCAGGGGCGCGACGAGGCCGACATGGACCCCGTCGGGACGGTGATGCGCCCCGACCGGCTGCGCGAGCTGGCCACCGGGGCGGGCTTCGGCGAGGTCGAGGTCGCGCCGATCGAGCACCCGTTCTTCCGCTTCTACACCCTCGCCTGAGCCCGTCGCGCTCCCGGCCTGACCCCGGGGGATGATCGACGGCACCGGCATACTTGCCGGGTGACGAGCAACGCGACGCCGCTGCGGGAACGCACGCGCGAACAGGACCGGGTGACCTTCACCGAGCTCTTCTTCGACCTGGTCTACGTCTTCGCCGTGACGCAGCTGTCGCATCTGCTGCTGAGCAACTTGAGCTGGACCGGCGCCCTGCAGACGGCGATGCTGCTCGTGGCGGTCTGGTGGGCCTGGCAGTACACGACGTGGTTCACGAACTTCTTCCACCCCGACCACCGCCAGGTACGCGTAGTGCTGTTCGCGGTGATGCTGGCCGGACTGGTCATGGCCGCGATGCTGCCGTACGCGTTCGGCGATCACGGCGCGGATCGGGGGCTGGCCTTCGCCGTCGCGTACGCCGTGATCCAGGTCGGCCGCACCGGCGCGGCGGTGTTCTTCTTCCGCGGAATGCCGGTGCAGTACGCCAACTTCCTGCGCATCCTCTTCTGGAACGCGTTGGCCGCGTCGGCGTGGATCGCGGGCGGCTTCGCCCACGGCACCGCCCGGTACGCCTTCTGGCTGGCCGCGATCGTCCTGGATCTCGCGGGACCGCCGTCGCTGTTCCCGACGCCGATCCTCGGCCGGTCGCGGACCACCGAGTGGGACATCTCCGGTAAGCATTTCGCCGAACGCTGCCAGCTCTTCCTGATCATCGCGCTGGGCGAGTCGATCCTCGTGACCGGGGCGACCTTCAGTTCGCTGCCGTTCACCTGGGATCGGCTGCTGGCTCTGGTCACGGCGTTCCTCGGCGCCGTCGCGTTCTGGTGGGTCTACTTCGATCGCAACGCCGAACTCGGCAGCGACGTCATCGCGCACTCGACCGATCCGGGTGCGTTGGGCCGCAACGCCTTCACCTACTTCCACCTGCCGATCGTGGCGGGCGTCATCGTCAGCGCGGTCGGCGACGAGCTGGTCATCGCGCATCCGCTGGGGCATTCCAGCTGGCCGGCGATCGCGACGGTCCTCGGCGGCGCGGCGCTGTTCCTCGCCGGGCACGCGCTCTACAAGTGGGCGTTGTCGCGCAAGCTGTCCCGTGGGCGGCTGATCGCGTGTGCCGCGCTGCTCGCGGTGATGCCGGTCGCGCCGCACCTGCCGCCGATCGTGCTGGCCGGGCTGGCCGCGGTCGTCGTCGCGGCCGTGGCCATCCGGGACAAGCGTCGCTAGTGGACGGAGACGCTCGCCTCGGCGGTGAGCGCCAGGAACGTCAGCGACTCCTGGAGGTACAGCTCGACGACGTTGGCGTCGTGGGCCAGGTATCCGATGGACAGGTCCTGGCCGAGGTGCAGTTCGTAGTCGCCGCCCCGGGTCGAGACGAGCAACGCGCCGGACAGCGCGGGCGCCCAGATGATCTCGCCGTCCTTGAGCAGCCGGCCGAGGTGCTGGTGGATGGGGTAGCCGTGATCGGTCGTCTCGGCGACTGCCGTGTACGCGTCGGCCGACAACAGCAGGCTGTACGGACCGGCGACGCCGGCCAGCCGCAGGGCGCTCATCGCCCGGGCCACGGTATCGGGGAACTCCCGGATGTCGGCGGGCATCTCCAGCGGCGCGTTCGAGCTGAACGGTCCGATGCCGACGATCCCGGCGGCCGGGGAGCCCTCGAAGATGGTGCGGTCCTCGGCGAATCCGATCCGCTTGGCCGCGTCCTTCACCGGTTGCCAGTCGGAGTCCTTCGCGCCGCGTTCGACGTCGTCGACCGCCTGCCGGGTCACGGTGAACGGGACGCGCAGCTCGACGACCGGCTGCGCCAGCCGCTGCCGGACGATCACGCCCTCGAGCCGGGCGTCGAGGTCCCGCAGATGACCGGTGCCGACAGCGGACAGCGTGACGCCGGACGGCCCGACCACGTCCACCACTCGGCGGCCGCCGACGTTGCGGGTGAACGTGCGGCGGGCTTCGGCCTCGATCTCGGCCCAGGCGACCTCAGAGATCGGGGCGAGTTCCCGGTGCAGGTTGTTCATGACTGTCCGCTCCCTTTCAGGCTCCCGATCGTCAGCGACCCGTCGGCCGGGCTCGGCTCGGCGGGTTCGCCGATCGTCGTCCGCAGGGCGAGGCGGGCCGGCGGGTCTTCGAGGAACTCCGCGGTGGGCACGAAGAAGAGGTTGCCGGTGACCGCGGTGGAGAAGTCGAGGATCCGGTCGTGGTTGCCGGGCGGGTCGCCGATGAACATGTTGCGCAGCATCTGCTCGATCACGTCCGGGGTGGCGGCGTACCCGATGAAGTAGGTGCCGAACTCGCCCTTGCCGATCGAGCCGAACGGCATGTTGTCCCGGACGATCTGCCGCTCGGTGCCGTCGGCGTCGGTGATCGTGGTCAGGGCCACGTGCGAGTTGGCCGGCTTCACCGCGTCCGGCAGTTCGATGTCGCTGAGCTTGCGGCGGCCGATCACCCGTTCCTGCTCCTCGACCGGCAGCCGATCCCAGGTCGCCAGGTCGTGCAGGTACTTCTGGACGACGACGTAGCTGCCCCCGGCGTACTCGGGGTCCTCGTCGCCGACGGTCACGGCGGCGACCGCGGCCGACCCGACGGGGTTCTCGGTCCCGTCGACGAAACCCAGCAGGTCCCGCTCGTCGAAGTAACGGAAGCCGTGGACCTCGTCCACGACGTCGGCGTACCCGGTCAGGCGGGCCATGATCTGGCGAGCCAGCTCGAAGCACAGGTCGAGGCGTTTGGCCCGCAGGTGGAACAGCAGGTCGCCCGGGGTCGAGACGGCGGTGTGGACACTGCCGGTCAAGGTGGGCAACGGGTGCAGCCCGATCGGCGGCGTCACCCCGTAGGCCCGGTCCCAGAAGGCCGAGCCGATCCCGGCGACGCAGCTCAGCCCGTCCTCCGGTACGCGAAAGCCCACCGCGCGGGTCAGCCCGGCGACGTCGGCCAGCAGGTCGCGTACTTCGTCCTCGGCGCCGGGCCGCACCGTGACGACGAGGAAGATCGCCGCCTTCGCCGGTGGCGCCAGCACGTTCTGTGGCTCGAGCAAGGTCATCAGATCACCCTGGGCCAGCCTATCGGCGTGCGGGCCGTTCAGCGGGCGAATGACGGACGAGATCCACGCGGGCGGGCGAGCCGGTCGACGCCGATTGGCGCTTGCCCGGCGCGCCCGCGTGGTGGATGGTGAGGTCATGATCTTCGCCCACGTCAGCGACACCCATTTCGACGGCGGTGAGCGCGCTCGGTCCCGGGCTCGGCGGACGATGTCCTGGCTTCGCGGCATGCCGCTCGACGCCATCCTGATCAGTGGGGACATCGCCGATCACGGTGCGGTCGCGGAGTACGAGGAGGCGCGGGCCGATCTCGTCGCCGACGTGCCCGTGCTCCTCCTGCCCGGCAACCACGACGTACGCACGGCGTACCGCAAGGTGCTGGGCGGCGACGGGACGGGCGACCAGCCGATCAACCGGGTCGTGCGCGTCGGCCGGGTTTTGTTCGCACTATGCGACTCCAGCATTCCGGGCCGCCACGACGGGCGGCTCGCGCCGGAGACCCTGGCCTGGCTGCGTGACGTGCTCGCGAGCGCCGACGGGCCGGTCTTCGTGGCGTTGCACCATCCGCCGATCGAGCTGCGGCATCCGCTGATGGACCCGATCATGCTCGGCGAGCCGGCCGAGTTCGAGGAGCTGATCCGGCGTTCGGCGGCCGTCGTCGCCGTCCTCGCCGGTCACGCCCACTCGGCGGTGGCCTCGACCTTCGGCGGCCGGCCGCTGTTGCTGGCTCCGGGGGTCGTCTCGGCCATCCGGCCGCCGTGGCTCGTAGCGGAGGAGCTGACCTGGGCGAACGCCGTGGATCTGGCCGAACCGCCCGGGGTGTCGTTCCATGTGCTCGACGACGACGGTCGCCTGACCACACACTTCCGCACCGTGCCCGCCTGACGGGAGAGCCGGGCGCCCTGTCCGTGGGGCGCCCGGGCGGTCAGCATCAGGCCGGCATCGTCAACCTCCTCCAGACGTGACGGACGGCCGGTTCCGTCCCGCGAGGCCAACGACTCCGTCCCGGCTTTGGAGAGGGGGCGTCTGGGGGAGATCACCCGCACGCGCCGCGCGATCGGGCCAACGGGTGACGTGTCAGGCCTGCGGATCGGGGTGGCCGCGCGTACGCCGCATCCGGCGGATCGCCGGCTTCTGGACCGCGCCCGATCGGGCCAGGTGGTCGAAGATCGCGTCCCGGTACGCGACCACCGCCACGACCAGGTCGGAGGCCAGTTCCAGGTCCGCCTTCGTCAGGTCGCCGCCCTCGCTGGCGGCGAACGGGGTGAGCATGATCTCCATCAGACCGGAGCGGATCCACAGCATCGGCGGGCCGCTCTCCTCGGTGTCGGTCCGGATGATCGCCTCCGACCCGAGGCGGACCACCACCTCCAAGGCTGACGGCTCCCGCACGGCGTCCTCCGGTGTCCTGCCGGTTGTCTTGCCTGGTGTCTTGCCTGGTGTCACGGGGACCAGCCAACCAGGTACGCCGCCCCACCGACACGGTGACAACGTGGCAGAAAGGTGGCATCCCCGTTGCACGGGCTGTCCTGATCTGCGTAAATATGCAAAACGGTAGGGGGTGGACGGTGCGGCGCCGGGCGTTGGCGGAACGACGCAAGACGATGGGCTTCAGCCAGGAGGAGCTGGCCGCCGCCCTCGGCGTCGACCGGACCACCGTCATCCGCTGGGAGTCGGGCGAGACCGAGCCGCAGCCGTGGCACCGTCCCCGGCTGGCCAAGGCGCTGCGGCTGCCCGTCGAGGATCTCGCCGGTCTGCTCAGCGGACCGCCGCCCGCGTACGCCCCCGCCCCGCCGACCGGCCCGGCTCTGTCTTTTGAGGACGGACCGGCCCGGGAGCTGTACCGGCGCGGGTACGGGCTGCTGGCGCACGACGACCGCGAGGGGATCGAGGCCGCCGAGGCGCTGCTGGAACGGGCGGTCACGCACGATCCGACCTTCGCCGGGGCGATCGCCGCCCGCGGCTACACCCAGTGGCGGAAGTACTTCGCGGGCTGGGCCGACTCCAGCGAGGCGCTGAACCGGGCGCTGCGTGACGTCGCGGCGGCGCTCGAAGCGGACCCCGGATCGGTCATCGCCCACATCACCTTCATCCGGGCCTGCTGGGACATGGGCTGGCACGAGCACGCCCTGCGGGCGGGCCGTTCGGTCTACACCCGGCACCCGGACAGCCTCGACGCCTCCGTCGCGTTCGCCCGCGCGCTGACCAACGCCGGGCTCGCCGACGTCGCGATGCCGCTGGTCGACTCGGTGCTCGCGGCCGACCCCACCGACCTGGCCGCGCAGAAGCTGCGGATCTGGTGCCTGATGCTCCTCGGCCGCCACGAAGCCGCCGTCGAGACCGCGCGCGCCTACCTGACCAGTCATCCCACCGACGCCAACACGCGCTGGGCGGTCGCGCTGGCGGCGTACCACATGGAAGACGGCGGGGAGCTCGCGGCGCGAGTGGCCCGCGAAGGCGTGGAGGCCGATCCCACGGACGTGACAGTGTGGACGCTCCTGGGCTATCTCCGCCCGGGGACCTGGGCGGAGGCGCTGGAGCGACTCGGCGCGACCGAGGCGAACAGCCGGACCACCGCGTGGCTCGCGAACATCCACGCGGCCGCAGGCCACGCGGAGACGGCCCGGCGGCTGGCCGACGAGCTGCGCGCCGCACATCCGGCCAACGGCTACATCACCTATCGATTGACCCATGTGTACGCGGAACTGGGGCAGACCGAGCCGGCGCTGGCGTGTCTGCGCGCCGCGGTGGAGCTGGGTTTCCTGTCCGTGCAGCTGCTCCGCCGCGAAGAGGACTTCGGCCTCGCCTCGCTCCGGGGCCTGGACGCCTATGAGACGCTCGTCCGGCAGCTCGACGACAATGTGGAGCGATGCCGGCGCTTGTATGTTCCGTGGGGAGCCGCGAGATGAGCTTGGCCAAGAGCGACCGCGCCTGGATGTCCGGCCTCGCCGGGGAGGGCCTGGTCACGATCGGCGACCCGCGGCTGAAAGCGCCCGTCGCGGTGATCGATCCGGTCACCGAGGCCCACGAGCTGCTCGACGCGATGGTCACGCGACTGCGGTCGCTGAACGGTGCCGGGCTGGCCGCGCCGCAGGTCGGCGTGTCGGCCCGCGTCGTGGTCGTCGAGGTACGCAAGACCGACGTCTTCCCCGACCGCCCCGAGACGCCGCTCGTCGAGATGATCAACCCCGTGATCGTGCGGCGTTCCCCGGCCGACGTGCTGGGCTGGGAAGGGTGCTTCAGCGTACCGGGGATCATGGGGGTCGTGCCGCGATCGTTCTCCGTCGTCGTCACCTTCGCCGGGCGCGACGGCGCGGAAACGCACCAGGAGTTCACCGGGTACGCCGCCCGCGTCGTCCAGCACGAGGTCGACCACCTCGACGGGTACGAGTTCGTCGACCGGATGGGTTCGATGGCGAGCCTGACCACGGTGCAGAACTACCTGGACCATCGGCGCGACGACCCCTCGTGGGTCACCGCTTAGCGCTGCGGCTTTCTAGGGCTTCCTGGCGCTTTCTGGGCCTTCCTGGCGCTTTCTGGGGCCTTTCTGGGGCGCTGGATCAGGGTTCCCGGTCGAATCTTGCTCCAAGATTCGGCCTAGAACCCTGATCCAGCCGCCCATTGAGGGGATGGGTCAGCGGAGGGCGGCCGCACCGGCGGCGGCGTACTTCTCGTCGAGGTCGCCGCTGGGCGCCCCGCCCACGCCGATGCCCGCGATCGGCGCGCCGTCGACGACGACGGGCACCCCGCCGCCCAGGAACAACGTGCCCGGGATGTCGCGGATGGACGGTCCGTCGCCGCCGGCCCGGGCGGCGAGCGCCGAGGTGGCCTGACCGAACGAGACGGCGGTGAACGCCTTGCGCTCGGCGGACTCGTCGGTCTGCGGTCCGGCTCCGGCGCTGTGCAGGGCGATCCGGACGACGCCGGAGCGGTCCATCACGACGACGGAGACCTTCTGCCCGTCCTTGGTCGCGGCGGCGAGCGCGGCCTGCGCGGCGCGCATCACAGCGTCGTCGCTGAGCGTACGCACCTCGACGGTGGAGCGGACGGACACCGCGGGGGCGGCGGTGACCGCGGCGGCGGTGGTGGCGGGCAATGCGACGCCCAGAGCGCCGGCGGCGGTCAGTGCGCCCGCTCCGACGGTGAGGGCGAGACGACGGCTGATCTGCATGATCC
Organism: Hamadaea sp. NPDC050747; assembly: GCF_040654195.1. Classification (NCBI taxonomy): domain Bacteria; kingdom Bacillati; phylum Actinomycetota; class Actinomycetes; order Micromonosporales; family Micromonosporaceae; genus Hamadaea; species Hamadaea sp. NPDC050747. Next base: position 75,699 of record NZ_JBFAHM010000016.1, on the reverse strand, counting down.
CAATCCTTTCTAGCGACTGATCCGGTTGGCCCGTGGACAGGCGGGCTCCTGCTTGCGGGCTACCCGCCTCGCAAGATCCCGGGATAACGTGGCTATTCGTCTCCGGATAACCGCGTTATCCCGGGATTCCGCGAGTGGATTGCGCGGATGGATTCCGTGAGTGGATTCCGTGAGTGGATTCCGTGAGTGGATTCCGTGAGTGGATTCCGTGAGTGGATTCCGTGAGTGGATCCCGCGAGTGGATTCCGCGAGAAGCGACCCAAGCGGGCCAACGAGATCGAGTCTTGCCGGGGAAACATGCCCTCACTTGGTGCGGGAGATCGACGGCGGCATCCATCGAATGGTTGATGGCGGCGTTCCCGGCGACCGTAGGGTTGGATCATGCGCGTTTGGATGCATGCCGGCTTCTACCTGCTGCTCGCCTCGTCGGCGGCCAGGTATGTGGCCCGGCACGGCTGGAGCGCGCCGGTGCTCGGGCTCGCGGCCCTGCTGGCGGTCGCGTACGCGCTCACGATGGTGTGGAAGCCGCGCCGGGTGGGGCTGCTCCTCGTGGCCGTCATCTGGCTGGCGATCGTCCTGCTCGCGCCCTCTTTCGCGCTGTGTGCCGTGCCACTCGTCTTCGTCGCGCTGGACGACTACTCGCCCCGGACCGCGGTCACGATCATCGCCGTGCTCACCGCCGTGGTGGTGCTCTCGTTCGTCCGGCTGAACGGCTGGCATCCCGATGTCGGGCTCATCGCCGGCCCGGCCGGGGTGGCGATCATCACCACGGCCGCGTACCTGCAGCTCGCCCGGACGAGCCAGGCGCTGGCCGAGAGCCGCCGCCGCGCGGGTGCGCTGGAGGAGCGGGCGCGGCTGGCGCGCGACTTGCACGACACCATCGCGCAGGGCATGTCGAGCGTGAATCTGCTGCTCCAGGCGGCCGACCGGGCCTGGCCCGCGGCCGCCGCCCAGGCGAATCTGCGGCAGGCCATGACGGTCAACCGGGACACGCTCGGCGACATCCGGACGGTCGTGATGGACCTCAATTCGTTGCGGGGGCGCAGCCTCGAGCAGGCGATCGCCGACGTCTGCGCCGGCATTCGCGGCCCCGCGGTCCGGTTCGCCGTCGACGGCGACCGCTACGCGTTGCCGGAGTCCACCGCGATGACGCTGTTGCGGATCGTCCAGGGCGCGCTGGCGAACGTCGCCGAGCACGCCCAAGCGCAGACAGCCGCGGTCACCCTGAGTTACCTCCCCGACGAGGTACGGCTCGACGTCGTGGACGACGGGGCGGGGTTCGATCCGACCCGGCCATCGGCTGGTCCGGGCCGGGGGTTCGGCCTGGAGGCGATCGGGCGGCGCGCCGAGTTGGCCGGTGGCCGGGTCACCGTCGAATCCGAGCCCGGCCGGGGCACGGCGATCGCGGTGGCGATCCCGACGGAGGGAGCCTCCTCATGAGATTGTTGCTGGTCGACGACCACGTGGTCGTCCGGGCGGGTCTGCGCGCGCTGCTGGAGTCGCAGCCGGGCGTCGAAGTCGTCGCGGAGACGGGCACCGGCGAGCAGGCGGTGTCGCTGGCGGCCGCGCTGCATCCGGAGGTCGTCCTCATGGATCTTCAGCTCGGCCAGGGCATCGACGGGGTCGAGGCGACCCGGCGACTGCTCGCGCTCGACCCGGCTCCCCGGGTGCTCGTGCTGACCACCTACGACAGTGACGCCGACGTGGTGCGGGCGATGGCCGCCGGTGCGGTCGGCTACATCCTCAAGGACATCGCGCCGGACGACCTGTTCCGTGCGATCGACGACGCGGCGGCGGGGCGTACCGCGCTGTCGGCGGCGGTGGCCGGTCGGCTCGCCCGTCAGGTGCACCAGCCGGGCGTGGCGCTGTCCGCCCGGGAGACCGAGATCGTCACCCTGCTCGCCGAGGGCCTGACCAACCAGCAGATCGCCCGCCGCCTGCTCATCAGCGAGGCCACCGTGAAGACCCACCTGGTCCACATCTTCGGCAAGCTCGGCGTCGACTCGCGTACCGCGGCGGTCACGGAAGCGGTCAACCGCCGCCTGATCACCTTGCGAGGCCGTCCATGAAGCGCCGTCTCGTCATCCTCTTCGCGGTCCTCGCGGCCGCGCTGTCCATCACCGTCGTCACCCTGCAGAAAGTGAAGACCACCATGCCCTCCGCCGAAACCCTCCTGTCCGCGTCCGCTTCCGGTGACACCGCGACGGTACGCCGAGAGCTGGCGGCCGGCGTGCCGGTCGACGTACGCGACGACCATCGGCGTACGCCGTTGCTGCTGGCGGCGCTGAACGATCACGTCGACACCGCGAAGGCGCTGCTGGACGCGGGCGCCGACGTGGACGCGCAGGACGACCGGAACGACAGCCCGTGGCTGGTCACCGGCGTCACCGGCAGCGTGGCGATGCTGGAGGCACTGCTTCCGGCCGAGCCTGACATGAATCTGCGCAACCGGTTCGGCGGCATCTCGGTGATCCCGGCCAGCGAGCGCGGCCACGTCGACTACGTACGCCGAGTCGTGCAGACCGGCATCAACGTGAACCACGTCAACGATCTCGGCTGGACGGCGATGCTCGAGGCCGTGATCCTCGGCGACGGCTCAAGGCCGTACGTGGAGATCGTGGGCATCCTGCTGGATGCCGGAGCCGACCCGGCGATCGCCGACAAGGACGGCGTGACGCCGTTGCAGCACGCCAAGCAGCGCGGCTACGCCGAAATCGCCGAGCTGCTGGACTCCCGGGCCTGACCGCGGCGACCGACGGCTCAGGTGCGGGGGAGCGCCTTCGCGATCTCGGTCAGCGCAGCGGCGAGCGCCTGGTACTCGCGATCACCGACCTGGTCCTCCTCGTGGAGATTCCGCAGGTGGCGGCCCGCGTCCGTCAGGTCGCTCCAGGCCCGCCGCGTGCGGCCGCTCGCCACGTCGCGGGCGAGGTCACGCAGGTCGCCGCCGAGGATGTCGGCGGCCTCCTCGTCGACGCGGCCGGCCCGCGCGTAGGAGTCGAGTAGGGCGCGGGTCGACGCGATCAGCTGCGCGGCCGTCTTCTTGGCCGGTGCCGGCGAGGGCTTTCGAGTCGGCGACGGCGACACCGTCGTGACCTCGGGCGACGGCTCCAGGGTCTCCTCTTCAGTGGGTTCGGCGGCGGCCGTCGGTCCGGCGGCCGTGTGCTTCGGCTCCGGGGTGCCGCCCGTCAGCAGCAGCCCGGTGAGGATGCCGAGGAGGATCGCCAGCACGGCGGCTCCGCCGATCACGCCGAAGAGCCACCGGTTCGGCGAGCCGGGTGCGGCGTGCCGCCCCTGCTGGTGAGTGGGCAGCAGCTGCGTCGGCGGATCCGGGTCGTACGCCATGCCGCAGATCATAGGTCGCGGCGGCGGCCGGGTCGTGGACGGGCAGGAACGCTGAGCCGATCTTGGCCACGCTCGGGGAGCCTACTTGGCCTGCCCGTACGCGCGCAGGGCGCGGATGAGCGGTTCGGTCTCGGCGGCGGCGTCGAGCGCGTCGGTGAGCGTCGCCGCGTAGTCCGGGCGAGCCTTGGTCTGCCGCGTCCGCCCGGCCGCCGTGATCACCGCGTACGCCCCACGCTTGTCCTCCGGGCACGTGTCACGGGCGGCGTAGCCGGCGGCGATCAGCCGGCCGAGCAGCCGGGTCAGCGTGCTCTGGGTGAGGCCGAGCCGGTCGGCCAGCTCGGTCATCCGCAGTTCGCCGCCATCAGACGCGGCGAGGTGACTGAGTGCCCGGTATTCGGAGAGCCCCAATCCGTGCCGCCGTTGGAGCATCGTCCCCAACCGGCCCTCGACCTGCGAATACGCCCCCAGTACGCCGGCCCACAGCCGTTCATCGTGATCCACGCCGCCGTCCTTTCGTCTTGACAACAGCTTACTTGTACATACAAGCTTTGTCTCGGCTAGTACTTGTACATACAAGCAATTGGAAGGCGCTCGTCATGGCCTGGATCTACCTGCTCATCGCCTCGGTCTTCGAGGTCGTCTTCGCCCTGGCGACCAACGCGACCGAGGGCTTCACCCGACTCGGGCCGTCACTGCTCACCATCGTCGCCGCGGCCGCGGGGATCTTCTTCCTCAGCCTGGCCCTGCGGACCCTCGACGTCAGCGTCGGCTACACCGTGTGGACGGGGATCGGCTCGGTCGGCACCGTCGTGCTGGGCACGCTGATCTTCGACGAGTCGCTCAACGCCGGGAAGATCATCGCCTTCTTCCTCATCATCGGCGGCGTCCTGGGCCTCAAGCTGGCCGACCGGCCCGCGCGTCCGTCGACCGAGCCCGAACTGACTGCGCCGAACTGACTGCGCCGAACTGACCACGCCGAACTGACCACGCCGAACTGACCACGCCGAACTGATCGCGGAGGAACGTCATGTCCTGGATCTATCTCGCCGTCGCGATCGTCTTCGAGATCGCCTTCGCCCTCGGGACCAATGCCACCAAGGGTTTCACCCGGCTGTGGCCGTCGGTGTTCACCCTCCTCGCCGCGGCCGGCGGCGTCTTCACGCTCAGCCTCGCCCTGCGGACCATCGAGGTCGGGGTCGGCTACACGATCTGGACCGGGATGGGGTCGATCGGCACGGTCGTGTTCGCGGCCCTGGTCTACCGCGAGAAGCTCACCCTGCCCAAACTGCTGAGCTTTCTCGCGATCATCGCCGGGGCGATCACGCTTCGGCTGTCCTCCGGGCTATGAGCCGACCGTCGCCTTGTCGGGTTAGTCCCGTTGTGTACGCAGGTCCCGCCGCCCTACCGTTCATTCATGGAGAAAACGCCGCTATCCCCCAAATTGGATGCCGCTTTCGACCAGATCGACACCGCCCGGCGGGGCCTGATCGACCGCACCGCGCTCCTGCATCAGGCCGGCCGGGTCCTCAGCGCTTTCGGGCAGGAGACCTCCACCGCCCGGGGCCGCGAGACGATCAGCCTCTACGGCTGGTACTGGGACTGTCTCTCGGCGCACGCGGGCATACCGAGTGACGGGCGCATGACCCGCGAGGAGTTCGGCGCGGCCTTCCAGGCCGCCTTCATCGACGGCGAGAAGTTCGCCGCCGTCTACACGCCGATGGCGCTCGCCACCATCCGGCTTGCCGACAGCGACAACGACGGCTACCTCGCTCCCGGCGAACTGGCCCGGTTGTGGCAGGCCATCGGCTCTTCCGTCGACGACATCACCGGCGCTTTCACCGCGGTCGACGCCGACGGCGACGGGCGGCTGTCCGTCCTCGAAGTGCTCGACGCGATCCGTGACTACTACACCAGCGAGGACCCCGCGTCCCCCGGCAACCTGCTGTACCGGCAGGCGGCGCCGACGGCCTAAGGCCGGTCGCCGAGCGCCAGCAGCACCTGCCGAAGCGCGGCGATTGCCGCCTTCCGATCGGGCTCCGGCACGGCCACCAGTGCCGCGGCCTGGGCGGCGGTCGCCGCGCGGACGGCCTCCTCGGACAGGCGCACGCCCTGTTTCGTCAGGCGTACCCAGGAACTGCGGGCGTCGGCCGGATCGGCCTCGCGGTCGAGCAGCTTCGCCTCGGTCAGGCGGCGTACCAGGTTGCTGGTGCCGCCGGAGGACAGCATGAGCCGAGTGGCCAGATCGGACGGTCGCAGGCGGTAAGGCGAGCCGGACGCGCGCAGCACCGCCAGAATCTCGTACTCCGCCTTGGTCAGCCCGAGCCGGGCCAATTCGGCGTTGACCTTGTCGCCGAGGATCGCCGCGAGCCGCGCGGCCCGCTTGGCCAGCTCCAGCTCCTCGCCGACGACCCCGGGCAGCTCCAGCGCCCAGGCCGCCGCGATCTCGTCGGTGGAGTCCCTGCTCACGCCCTCGATGGTAGAGGAGGGTTGCGGGCGCGCTCGATCGTGAGATACCTTTTAAAAAAGCTTTCTCGAAAGGTATCTCTATGCTGCTTCTCCAGAACGCCCATGTGGTGCCGGGCGACGGCCACCCCGAACTGCCGGCCACCGACGTCCTGGTCCGCGACGGCGAGATCGCCGCCATCGGCCGGGGCCTGGACGCGCCGGGCGCGGAGGTCGTCGACGCCACCGGCCGCGTGCTCATCCCCGGCCTCGTCGACACTCACCGCCACGTCTGGCAGGCCCCGCTGCGCGGCATCGGCCCCGACATGACGCTGCCCGATTACTTCGCGGCCGTCCTCGGCCGCGCGCTGGTCGCGTACCGGCCGGAGGACACAAACCTCGCCGTCCGGCTCGGTGCGGCGGAAGCGCTCGACGCGGGGGTCACGACCGTCCTCGACTGGAACAACACCCCGCATGTGGACGCGGCGGCCGAGGCCTATCAAACCCTGGGGATGCGCGCGGTCATCGCGAACGACCAGCTCCGCACAGATCTCAGGGGTACGCTCAGCGCAGCGCTCGCCATCCTCGGCCCGGAATACGGCCCCGCCGACGAGGCCGAGGCACACCTGCGCCGGGCGCGGGATCTGGGCATCCTGGTGACGATGCACCTCGGCGGCGGGCGTACGCCGTCAGCAGTGTCGCGAATGGACGAAGTGGGACTGCTCGGTCCCGGCGTACACCTGGTGCACCTGAACTCCGTGACCCCCGACGAGGCCAAACTCCTCGCCGACACGGGTGCCGGAGTCACCGTGACCCCGCTCGTCGAGGAACTCATGGGCCACGGATCTTCGGCTTACGGGCGGCTCGCCGACGCGGGCTGCCGGCCCGCGCTGGGCGTCGACGTGGTGGTCAACTCGGTGCCCGACCTCTTCGAGGTCATGCGGGCGACCCTGCGAGCCGAGCGTACGCGCACCGCCCCGCTGCTGCCCGCGGCACGCATGCTCGACGCGGCCACCATCGACGGCGCCCGTGCCATCGGCCTGGCCGACCGGATCGGCACCATCACCGTCGGCAAACGCGCCGACCTCGTCCTCCTCGACGGCCTGGCACACCTCGCCGGGAACGGCGACTGCGCAGGCGCGGTGGTCACGTCCCTGCGGCCGTCCGATGTAGACACTGTGATCGTCGACGGCCGCATCGTGAAACGCGCCGGTCGCCTGATCGGCGTCGACCTCGCGGAGCTACGCGCCTCAGCAACCGAGATCGCGCATCGCGCCCGGGATCGTGGCACTTTCTTGTGACCTTGACCCTCTGGAAGGTGTCGTACCTTCGTTCTAATGTTGGTCTGTGGACGGGGTGTTGGCGCAGGTGGAGGCGGATGTCGCCGAGCTGCTTGCCGGTCCCCTGTGGACGCTTTCGGACGCCGAGGTCACCGACGAAGTCCGGCGTACGTTCGCGTTGATTCAACGTCTGTCGGGTCGGTTGGCGGCGTTGATCGCCACCGCCGACGGGCGTGAGGTTCCGCATAACGCGGGTGCGACCGGGACGGTGAACTGGCTGACGTTTCTGCTGGCGATGCGGGATAAGGACGCCCGCGCGTGGACCTCGTTGGCGTCGATGCTGCCCGCTGTTCCCGTGGTGGAGTCCGCGCTGTCTTCCGGGCAGGTCAACGTGGAGCAGGCGCGGGTGATCGCCAAGACCGTCCACGACCTGCCCTCCGCTGTGGGTGAGGTCGGCAAGGCGAAGGCCGCCGACGCGCTGACAAGGTTGGCTGTCGACGACCACCTTCGCCCGGAGGTGTTGGAGAAGCACCGGTCGCAGATCCTGGAGATGGTCGCACCCGAGATCGCCGAGGAACGCCTGCGCCGGGAGGTGGAACGCGCCGAACGGTCCGCCCACGATCGGCGCGACTTCACCCTCGTCCCCTACGGCGACGGCGAATACCGCGTACGCGGTGTCCTCGACGCGGAGATGGCCGCGATCGTCCGGACCGCCCTCGACCCGCTGTCCGCGCCCCGCAAACCCGCCCCGACCGCCGCAGCCACATCCGCATCCGCGTCCGGCGCGTTCGCCGGTGCCGGTCCCGGTCGCGCGTGCGCCGGTGCTGGCGCGCCAAGCGGGAACTGCGGCGCGCACCGGAACCTCGGCGCGAACGGGAACCGCGGGGCGGGGTGTGGAGGCGACGCGAGCGGCGATGGCCACGCAGGCTGGGAAGGTAGCGCGAGCGGCAACGGCAACGCGAGCGGAGGTGGCGGCGCAGGCTGGGAAGGTAGCGCCGGGTGTGAAGGCGGCGCGAGCGGGAACGGCAACGCGAGCGGAGGTGGCGGCGCAGGCTCGGAAGGCGGCGCGGGCCAAAGCGGTGCTGTGGGCTCAGCTGGCCGGACGCTGCCCGGCGAGGCGGATTTGCGTTCGGCCGGTGCCCGGCGGGCTGATGCGTTGATCGAACTGTGCCAGCGGATCCTCAACGCCGGCGAGCTACCCGACAACGGTGGCGAGAAGCCGCACCTGACCGTCACCCTGCCCTGGGACGCCCTGCAAGCCAAAGTCGGCGCCGGCCTGCTCGACACCGGTGACCTGCTCACCCCCGAAACGGTGCGACGCCTCGCCTGCGACGCCATGATCATCCCCGCCGTATTAGGCGGCGACGGCCAAGTCCTCGACGTCGGCCGCGCCCGACGATTGATCGACGGACCCCTGCGGCGGGCGCTTGTCTTGCGGGACAGGGGATGCGCCTTCCCGGGATGCGATCGCCCACCCCAGTGGTGCCACGGCCACCACCTCAAAGCCTGGGCAGACGGCGGAGACACCTGCCTGGCCAACTCCGTCCTGCTGTGCGGATTCCACCATCGCGAAATCCACCGCGGACACTGGGATGTACGCATCCGACCCGACGGCTTCCCCGAATTCCTCCCACCCACCTTCATCGACCCGCAACGAAAGCCCGTCCGCAACACCCTCCACCGAAGATGCTGAGCACGCATGGCACGCGGGATCGCGGCGACATTCGCCCTGCGTATGCGCGAAACGGCCGCTGAACGCACACCGAGGGCGAATGATCACCGGAAACGGGCAGAGATCGCACACCACGGGCACACGTGCGGGATCACGGGAGCTGGGCGGCCCCGACGTCAGGGTGTGGCGGTGCTCAGGATGTGGCGATGGTCAGGGCCGCGCCGTAGAGGCGGGCGACCCGGATGCGGATGACCACTCGGCGATCGGCCACGAGCTGATCGAGGAACTCCTGTTCGGCGGCGTGGTCGGTGAAGCCGGGCGTCATCGCGAGCAGCTCTCGGCCGACCGCGTCGCCGGGTTCGGCTGACGGCTCGGAGACTTCCGCTTCTCCTTCGGCGACGGCGTATGACCAGATGGTGGGGCCGCTGACATGCAGGGCGGTGCGGGGGTCGCGCCGGAGCTGGCGGACTTTGAGGCGGTCGGCGGTGGAGGAGACGCGGATCGTGCGGTCGGCCTCACTCCACCGATAGAGCACTGTGGACAGATGGGGATGACCGTCTCGTTTGACGCTGGCGAGGATGCCGAACCGCTGTCCGCCGAGGAGCCGGGCGGCTTCCTCCTCGGTCAGCGGGGTCGGTGGTGCGCCGCTCATGGCCAGAGTTCCGAGGGCACGTAGTGCGTGTCGTACAGCTCCTGCGTCTGCAGCAGGTCGTCCCAGGTTGCCTCACCGGCGTGGACCCGGTCGAGGAGCCGGAAGTAGTCGGCGCGGGGCGTACCAGGGGTGAAGACGCACAGGAAGTCGGCGTCGTGGCCGGGCGCCGGGGCGTACGCGTGGGGCATGTAGGGCGGCACGAGCAGGAAGTCGCCCTCGTCCAGGGTCAGGATCTCCTGGCCGAGCAGGACGCGCAGCCGGCCGTCGAGGACGAAGAACAGCTCGTCGCAGTTGGCGTGGAAGTGCGGCGGGGCGCCCGGTGTGCCGTCTCGGAGGGTCGTGCGCTGGCTGGTGAGGACGCCGCCGGTCGCCTCGGCGTCGGCGAGCAGCGTGATCACGCTGGACGGGTCGCTGCGGAGGATCTCGGCGTCGGCGTCGCGGACGAGCACGCCGCCGCGGAGCAAAGCGAAGCCGCTGAGCTGGGTGGAATCGGACACGAAGGCCTCCGGGACGAAAGAAGAAGACGAGACGTCCTGTCTCGCGTTGAACTGTGCCCTGAGAGATCGCGATTGTCAAGACGAGACGTTTCGCCTCGCGAGCGGTAGAGTGATGGTCCGTGAGCCGTCAACCCGATCCCAACCGGCGCAACGAGCAGTCGCGGCAGGCGATCCTGACCGCCGCCGCCGACTTGTGCGCCGAGGTCGGCTACGCCGCCGTCACCGTCGAGGCGATCGCCTCCCGGGCGGGCGTCGGCAAGCAGACCATCTATCGCTGGTGGCCGTCGAAGGCGGCGGTGCTGCTGGAATACATGCACCGCGTACGCGAGGAGCGGGCCGGCTTCCCCGACACCGGCGACCTGTACGCCGACCTGCTCACGCAGACGACCGCACTGCAAAGACTCTTCGGTTCCGACGCCGGTGCGGTGTGGCGTGGTCTGCTGATCGCCGCGCAGTCCGACGACGTCGCCGCCGACGGCGTACGCGAACTGCTGGAGCAGGCCGTCGTGGAGGCGAAGGACCGCCTGGCGAAGGCGCAGGGCACCGAGGAACTGAGGGTCGACGCCGACCTCGACATGGCCGTCGAGCTCATCTTCGGCCCGTTGTACCACGCCTGGCTGCTCCGGGCTCGGCCACTGCCGGAGGCGTACATGTCGGATGTGCTGAAGCTGGCGTTCGACGGCCTGAAGCCGGCCCACGTGGCTCGATAGAGTTCGCGGATGGACGACGCCCACCGGATCTACCGGGAGTTGGTGTTGCGTGAGTTCTGGCCGGAGATCCGTGTGGGTCTCAACCTGGCGTTCTATCGGACGTATTGCGTGCCGCGCATCGCGCGGCTGCTGCTCGGCACCGGGGAGCTGACGGGGCGGCCGCTCAAGCGGGCGTATGACACCGGTGTGATCATGTACGAGCTGATCGCGCACGGCGTCGACCATCCGCGCGGACGCCAGGTGCTGTCGGCGCTGAACCGGATGCATCGCGCGCACGACATCAGCGACGAGGACTACCGGTACGTGCTGGGCACGCTGGTGTTCATTCCGACGCGGTGGGTGGACCGGTACGGGCCGCGTCCGCTGACCACCGTGCAACGGGCGGCGACGCTCGGCTTCTATCGGCAGGTCGGCGCGGCGATGGGCATCCCCGCGATCCCGGCGACGTGGGAGGAGTTCGAGGCGGAGTTCGAGGCTTACGAGCGCGCCGCTTTCGCCTTCGACCCGGCGGCGGCCACACTCTTGGCGTCGACGAAGGACCTGATGGTGCAACGACTGCCGAAGGCGGTGCGCCGGTTCGGATTCGTCCGCTCCATGACGGCGGCGTCGCTGGACGTGCTGCTCGACAAGCCGGCGCGACGAGCGTTGGGGCGGCCGGAGCCCAGCCGGATCCTGGGCCTCACCGTCCATGTCGGACTGAGGCTGCGGGCGTGGATCCGGCGGTGGCGACCGGTGCCGGTGGCCGACCAGTGGGAGCCGGGGCGGGCCAACGTGGCGTATCCGGCCGGATACACGCTGGACCAGATCGGGCCGCACACCTGATCTACCGGGCGATGTGGCGGTCCCGACCAGATCCCATGACGGATCGATGACAGGTGGCCGGAGTGGCCGGTCGCGCGGTTAGCGTGCTCCGCGTGTGGCAGCATTCCCGGCTCAACGCGCCCCCGGCCAGTGGGTTGCCGGATCGGCCGCCCTTCGAGGTCCTGACGGCCACGGTACTCCTCGATCGGCTCGTCCGCGCCCGGCCCCAACCGTCGAGCCTGCTCGACGTGGGGTGCGGTGGGGGACGGCTGTTGCGGTTCGCGTTGCGTTTCTTTCCGGGTACGCCGATGACGGGGGTCGACGCCGATCCGCAGGCGCTGCCGGTGGCGGCGGCCAACGCGCGGCACGCTCGCTTCGTCCGGGGTACGCCCAACGCGCTGCCGATGCCGGCGGCGAGCGTGGACATGGTGACGACCCGGCAGCTCGCACCGTTCGCGCCCTGGCCGGTCGAGCTGGCCGAACTCCGGCGGGTGCTGGTGCCGGGCGGCGTCCTGGGACTGGCCGGCATCGCCACTCCGTCGCCGGGTCACCTGGTGGCGTACGGGTTCGCGATCGTCGACACCCAGTTCGTGCCCGCCACCCCGGCCGAGCCCGGGTTCAGCGTGCTGATCGCCCGCGCCGTCGGCTCACTGCCCGGTTATCCCAACAGCTCGCTGTAGTCGGTGGCGGTCAACGGCCCCTCCGACAGCGATCCGTCCCCTCGCGGCACGCCCACCGGCAGCCCGTTCCGGGTGAACACGACGCCGTGGATGTCGCCCCGGGCGGTCAGCGTGCAGACGAGCTGCGCGTACCCGAGAGCCTCGTCGGCGCGGCCGCTGCCCTCGACCGGGACGGCCAGGGCGATCTCGGCCCGGTCGCCCACGACCGAGACGGCCGCCACGACGTCGGTGCCGCCGAGCGCGGTGGCCAGGCCGGTGTCGCGCTCGGTCTGCGTCGGGCCGGCCTGCAGGGCGCTGATCAGTTCGTCGACGGTCGGCCAGGCGTCCACCCGGCGGTTGATCCGGACCAGCTTCCCGTCGAGGACGAAGTACAGCACCTCGGTGAGGCGCCCGGTCGGCGTCGTCGCCGGCGCGGACGGCACGGGCGAGCTGAGCCCGGCGAACGGGCCGGGCGGCGGCGACACGCTGCGGGGATCGGACTCGGCGGGGACTCCGCAGCCGGCGGCCAGCAGAACGGTGAGGAGGACGGCGACTCGGCGTCTCACCCGAGCCTCCCGTCGGCGGGACCGGAGCCGCTCGGCTGCTCCTGGGTGAGGTCGAGGTCGACGCGGAAGCGGGCGCCGCCGCCGGGCCGGTCGACGACGGTCGCGTCGCCGCCATGGGCCAGGGCGTGCTGCCGGACCAGTGCCAACCCCAGGCCGGTGCCGTCGGAGTCGGCCCGGGCGTTCGCGGCACGCCCCCGGACGAAACGGTCGAAGATGGACACACGATCGGTGGGCGGCACACCCGGACCCTCGTCGTCGACCTCCAGCCGACCCGACGCCGGGGTGCCGCCGAGGCGTACGGCGACCGGGCCGCCGCCGTGGCGTACGGCGTTGTCGAGGAGGTTGGCGATGATCTGCTCGAACCGGCGCCGATCGACCGGCCAGACGAGGTCGGCGCCCGGCTCGGTGACGACGGTCGCCGGATCGAAGCCCTTGCGGGCGACCACCTGCCGGGCCAGCTCGCCCACGTCGGTGGGACGGCGATCGACGGCTTGATCGGCGCGGGCGAGCTCGAGGAGATCGGTGACGAGCGTCTGGAAGCGTTCCACCTCGTCGGCGACCAGCGAGGCGGCCTGGGCCGTCCGGGGATCGAGCTGCTCGCGGCGGCGGGCCAACACACTCGCGGCGGCGGCCAGCGTCTGCAGCGGCGAGCGCAGCTCATGGCTCACGTCGGCGGCGAACCGGCGGTCGCGTTCCAGCCGTGCGGCGAGCTGGTCGACCATGCGATTGAACGAGGTGGTCAGCCGCTCGAGATCGGGTTCGGTCGCCGGATCCAGCCGGGCCGTCAGGTCGCCACCGGCGATGTCCCGGGCGGCGTCGGCCACCACGTGCATCGGCCGCAGCACACGGCGGCTCGCGTACGCGCCGAGGGCCGCACCGGCCGCCGTGGTCGCCGCCGCCACCAACGCGAGCACCAGCGACATGACGCGCAGCGTCCGGTCCAGCTCGTTCATCGAGTCGATCATGTAGAAGCGGCTGCCGTCGGGCAGCGGGATGCCGATCGCCAACGCCGGCCCGCTGTCGGTGCGTACGCGTTGCACGGCGGTCTGCCCGGAGCCGACCAGGGACTGCAGGTCGGCGGGCAGCGCCTTGGTGTACCCGGTGTCGGCGGTACGCGAGTAGAACCGCCCGTTCCGGTAGACGATCGCGTGCCGGCTGCTGCCGGTGTCGAGCGTACGCAGCACCTCATGGACGTCGGGGTCGTAGTCGGCGGCCAGCCCGGCGTTGGTGACGTTCGCGTCGAAGTACGCCGCCCGCAACGCCGACCGCTCCCGCCCGCTGAGCAGTGTCTGCTGGGTGATCTGGAACGACGCGATCGCGATCGTCGCCGAGATGACCAGCGCGCCCAGGGCGAACGCCGCCGTCACGCGTACCCGGAGTCCGGGGTGCCGGAGTCGCCTCATCGCTGCAGCTTGTAGCCCAGGCCGCGGACGGTGACGAGGTGCTTCGGGGCCGACGGCTCGACCTCGATCTTCTGGCGCAGCCGCCCGACGTGGACGTCCACGAGGCGCTCGTCGCCGAAGTCGTACTCCCAGACGCGTTCGAGCAGCTGCTGCCGGGACAGCACCATGCCGGGGTGTTCGGCCAGCTCACACAGCAGCCGGAATTCCGTACGCGTCAGCGCGACCGGTTCGCCGTTCAGGGTGACCTCGCCGGCCAGCGGCAGGATGGTCAGCTCGCCGAAGGTCAGCGTCGGCATCGCCGTCGCGGCGGCCCGCGCCCGGCGACGCAGGGCTCGCAGCCGGGCGGTCAGCTCCTTGACGGCGACCGGTTTGACCAGATAGTCGTCCGCGCCCGCCTCCAGCGCGGCGACGATGTCGTGGGTGTCGCTGCGCGCGGACACGACGACGATCGGGACGTCGTCGGCGCGCCGAAGTTCCCGGATCGTGTCGAATCCGTCCAAGCCGGGCAGCATGAGGTCGACCAGGACGGTGTCGGCCGGATTCCGTCGTTGGCGGGCCAGTCCCTCCTCGGCGGTCGGGGCGCCCTCGGCCGCGTAGCCCTCGTCCTCGAGGGCCAGCACCAGCGACAGCCGGATCCGGTCGTCGTCTTCAATCACCAGCACCGAGGCCATGTCGGCCATCATGCCGACCCATCGCGCCGCTGACCAGCGACGAAGCGGGCGTATGAGACGTGATCGGCGGTTTGTCACGAGACTGTCATGCATTGGGGCCGCAGTCGCCACATCCGTTTCCCAAGGTCGGAGCGTCACCAGAAAGCAGTGGGCAGACAACCGGAGGTGGGACTGTGGGACGTACGTCGGTGAGCCGGATACCCGTCGTCGAACTGGTCATCACCGAGGAACTCGACCTCTGGGCGCTGTCGCGGCTGACGAGGCTGCTCGACGACGCCCTGGCCGTGTCGCCGGTCGAGATCGTGATCGACCTGGCGCAGTGCCCCTACCTGGACGCCGCCGCGATCGGGGTGCTGCTGGAGGCGCATCGGCGCGCCCGGCTCGACGGCGGGCTGCTGACCCTGCGGTCGCCGTCGGAGCGACTGCGGCGCAATCTGCGGCTGGCGCGCGCCGACCGGGTCCTGCACGTCATCCCACCGGAAGTCCCCGCCGAGCTGCCCGCCGACATGCCTGCCGAGCTGCCCGCCGGCATCCCCGCCGACCGGGAGGTCTGATGCGGCCCGAGACGTTCGAACTGGTCACGCTGGCCCACGCGCTGCCGGTCGAGGTGACCTCACCCGGCTGGCGGCTGCGCCGCCGGCCTGCCGATCCCACCGCTGGATTCGCGGAGGCGACGGGCGAGCGGGAGGGAGTCTGGCTGGCGCTCCACGACACGCTGCCCCGTGACGCCGAGGTGGCGGGCGCCTGGCTGTCCGGCCTGTTCGCGCCGCGCGCCGACATCGACGAGTACTACCTCGGGCAATGCCGGGAGACCCTGCTGCCGCTGATGCACGAGTGCGGTCCGCCGCCGCAGTTCCACCAGCCGTGGCAGGCGGCGTACCGGCGGGTCAACCATCGGTACGCCGTCGCGGCGGCCCGGCTCGCCGCGCCGGAGGCCACCGTGTGGGTGCACGACTACCACCTGCTGCTCGTGGCGGGCTACCTTCGCCGGGCTCGGCCGGATCTGCGGATCGGCGTACAGCTGCAGGTGCCGTTTCCGCCGGTGGAGCGATTCCTGCGGATGCCCATGCGGGACAAGGTGATGCGCGGGCTGCTGGGCGCGGATCTGCTCGGGCTGCCCGACGCGCGGTCGGCCGCCAATTTCCTGGACGCGGCCCACGAGTTGACCGGGCTGCGCCGGGGTGACCGCCTCCTGCTGGCCGACGGGCGGATGGTGGTGGCGACCGCCTTCCCGCCCTCGGTCGACGCCGACCGGTTCGCCGGGCACGCGGCCGACCCCGACGTCCGGGAACGTGCCCGCGAGTTGCGGGAGAGCCTCGGCGATCCGCGTACGGTGCTGCTGTCGGTCGGCGCGCTCGACGAGCACGAAGGCGTGGAACAACGGCTGGACGCGTACGCGCACCTCATCGCGGAGGGCCGCGTCGATCCGCTGTCGACGGTGCTCGTGCACGTGGCGGCGGCCGGTTCCGAGACCGCTCATCCGGCGGCCGTGCAGGAGCGGGTGGACCGCCAGGTGGCGCAGATCAACGGGATGTTCTCCCGGCTGGGTCATCCCGTCGTCCATTACGTCCGCCACGAGCTGGACCCGGCCGAGCTGACCTCGCTGTACCTGGCCGCCGACGTGCTGCTGGCCCTGCCGCTGCGGCAAGGGGCGACGCTCGCGGCCAAGGAGTACGCCGCCAGCCGCCTCGACGACACGGGCCGGATCGTGCTCTCGGAGTTCTCGGGGACGGCGGCCGAACTGCCGGAGGCGACCATCGTCAACCCCGAGGACCTGGCCGAGGTGAAGGACGCGATCTGCGCCGCGATCGACCTCCGGGGCAAGCCCGACGAGGCGATGGCGGCCATGCGTGGACGCGTACGCGGTCACGACGCGCCGAAGGCTACCCGAGCATTTTTAGCCACAGTGGACGCGGTGACCGCGTATCGCACGTCGGACAAGGCGAAGACGGCGTGCGCGCGGTGATGTGGCGGCTGCTCGCCGGGGTAGGGTCGGTGATGCTTCCGTACACACCGGACGATTCGCTCCCGAAGGAACTCGCGATCGCCCGGGCGATCGCCGCCGTTCCGCATCGGGGGGACGGCGTCCGCGAATGGACGTTCGCCGGTGCGACGCAGGCCCACGGCTGGTGGCTCGTCGTGCTGGAGGAGCCGCGCTCGGTCCACGTCGTGGAGGTGTGCGCCCGGACCGGTGACGTCCGGGTGATCACCTCCCGGGACGCGACCCCGCCGGCGGGCCGCCGCGGCCGGCTCTAGGCGTTCAAGTACGCCAGCACCGCCAGCACCCGCCGATGGGAGTCGTCCGAGGGCGGCAGGCCAAGCTTGGCGAAGATGTTGCCGATGTGCTTCTCGACGGAGACCGGGGCGAGCACGAGGGCGGCGCAGATCGCGGAGTTCGACATGCCCTGCGCCACGAGGTCGAGCACTTCACGTTCCCGGGGCGTGAGCGCGGTGACGCCCTGGTTCTGGGCGTTGCGGGCGAACAGCTGGCGCACCACTTCGGGGTCCATGGCGGTCCCGCCCGCTGCCACGCGTTCCACCGCGTCGAGGAAGTCGTCGAGCGCGGTCACCCGGTCCTTGAGCAGGTAACCCACCGCGCCTTTGCCGTCGGCGAGCAATTCGGCGGCGTACGTGCGCTCGACGTATTGGGACAGGATGAGGACAGGTGCCGGGCGAAGCTTCAGTGCCGCTCGGATGCCCTCGTCGCGGTAGGACGGCGGGAGCCGTACGTCCACGATGGACAGATCAGGCCGGTGCTCGGCGACCGCTTCGAGCAACGCGTCGGCGCTGTCGACGGCGGCCACCACCTCGTGGCCGGTGCCGGTCAGGATGCGGACCAGGCCGTCGCGGAGCAGCAGCAGGTCTTCGGCGATCACGATGCGCATGGGATCTCCGCTCTCAGGCGGGTCGGCCCGCCGGTGGGACTGGTGACGGTGAACGCGCCGTCGAGGGCCTCGATCCGGCGGCGCAGGCCGTCCAGCCCGGAGCCGCTCGGGTCGGCGCCGCCCGTGCCGTCGTCGGTGACCTGGACCAGGAGCCGGTCACGGACCGACATCGCGACCGAACAAGAGGTGGCCGCCGCGTGCTTGACCGCGTTCGCGAGGCCCTCCGCGACCACGAAGTACGCCGCCGACTCCACGGCGGGGGCGAGCCGCTCAGGCACCTCGATCGAGACGGCCACCGGGATGGGGCAGTCCCCGGCGAGCGCGCTCACCGCTGCGGCCAGCCCCCGGTCGGTGAGGATCGGCGGGTGGATGCCGCGGACGAGCCGCCGCAGCTCGGCCAGCGCCTCGTCGAGCTGACGGCGGGCGGTCGCCACGTCGTCGGCGAGGTCGGGGTGCCCTGGGCGGGCCCGGCGTTCGGCCAGCGCAAGCGTCATCCCGGCGGCGACTATGCGGGCCTGGGCGCCGTCGTGCAGGTCCCGCTCGATCCGGCGCAGCTCGGCCGCCTGGGCGTCGACCACCCGGGCGCGGGTGTCGGCCAACTCCTGGGCGCGCCGGACGAGCCGGCCGTGCTCACCCGGGGCGAGCAACGCGACCGCCACCCGGGCCTGCGCCGACGCCAGCTGCCGCACCAGCCACAAGACGATCGGGATTCCGGCGATGCCGACCGCCGAGATCAGGAGACGGCCGCTGTGCGTACCCATGGCTTGCTGGATCAGGGGATGCGCGCGGCGTTCGGGGACCGACCAGGCCCAGGCCGGGGCGACCACGGCCGCCGCCGTGACGACGGTCGGGACCACCGCGACGATGCCGAGCGTGAGGCCGAGCGGGAGCAGTAGTGCGAACCAGGCCATGTCGCGCCACGTCGCAGGCTGGGCCGCGAGCTGGCGGACCCGCGCTCGGCCGGTGGCGGTGGCCGGGAGGTACGGCGAGGCGATCGGCGTGCCGAGGACCCACGCGGCCCGGCGGCGTTCGAGACCGGCCAGGTGGCGGTCCGCCCAGGTGACGGCCAGAAAGACGGGCGCGCCGAGGGCGGTGACCGCGCCGACCGCCATCAGCAGCGTCGTGGCGAGCGTCCACAGGAACCCGGCCGGCCCGGCGACCAGGCTGGTCACCAGATAGGCGAGGGATCGGGCGGTACGCACCAGGCGGAGTGTAGCTCGCATGATCATTGCGTCGGCCATGCTGCTTGCGGCGACGAATTGTCCGTTGAAACGACGTGGCTGACGCAATGATCACACCTCCTCAGATCGGCCGGACGGAGCGCAGCACCAGGCGTGCGGGGAGGGTTCCCGCGGCCAGGCCGAGCAGGCCGACCACCCCGAGCAGCCCCCCGTACGCGACGGGGTCGACGATCAGCCGCAGCGTCCCGTCCTGGGCGGTGCTGAACGCCGCGACCACGACGGTGGTGACCACGATCCCGAGCGCCAGCCCGACCGCGACGGTCAGGACGGCTTCCCGGGCGGTCATCCGGCGGATCTGGCCGGGGGTCGCGCCGAGCAGCCGCAGTTGGCTCAGCTGCGCCCGCCGGGCGGCCGCCGCCACCGCGAAGGTGTTGACGACGGCGATCGCGGTGAATCCGAGCGAGACGGCGATCATGATCTCCCAGGCGCCCTGCCGCTCGTCGGCGTCGCCGGACGCCTGCGCCTGCGGCGGCACGACGTGCATGCCGTCGAGCGCGAGCGAGCCGTGGAACGCGACCGAGGTGACCACGCCTCGCGGATCGTGCGCGGCGACGAGGTCGGCCGGGGCGAGCAGGTCGCCGAAGCCGCGGTTGTTCGCGAAGACGCCGGTCAGCTTCAGCTCGGTCGCGTAGCCGTCGGGCAGCCACACCTTCACGGTGTCGCCGACCTGCCAGCCGTTGGCCCGCGCCAAGTATTCGCTGGCGGCCAAGCCGGGCGAGCCAGTCGCACCGCCCTCGGCCGGGGCCGTGCCGCCATCGGCCAGGGTCGCACCGCCCTCGGCTGGGGCAATGCCGCCGGGCAGGTTGCCGACGGTGAAGCTCAGGTCCAAAGTGGGCTTGCCATGCTGCTGGATGCCATAAGCCGCGTAGTCCTCCGGCTTGCCGCCCTCGTCGACGATCAGCCGGGTCGGCAGCAGCGCGGTGTAGTCGCCGGTGCCCGGGAGCGCGGACAGGGGGAGCGCTCCGGTTGCGATGGACGAGCCGGAGAGGCGGGCGCGTGACTGGTCCGCCGCGAGATCGGCGGACAGGGCGCTGTTGAGCAGCATCGGCGCGTTGATCGCCACCATCAGGGCGAGCGGCACCGCGACCGAGGTGACCCGGCGGTTCTCGGCCCGGGTGAACGCGCCGGCCAACCAGCCCGCGATCCCCGTCAGCCCGGCCAGCCGGGACAGCAGCCCGCCGAGCAGGCGGACCAGCAACGGACCGGTCGCGCCGACCGCGCTCAACAGCAAGGCGCTGGAGATGAACGTCATGCCCATGCCGAACGGGCCGTCCAGCGGCACGACCGCGAGGATGACGAGCGCACCCGTGGTGCAGACCGCGGCGGCCAGCGTACGGAACACCCAGCCGGTCCGGCCCTCGACGAGGGTCTCCTGCAACGCCTGCGCGGGGGCGATCCGGATCGCCCGGCGGGCGGCCAACCGGGCGCTGAACTGCGCGACCAGGACGGTGACCGCGATCGCGGCGAGCAGCACGCCGACGTTGAGGCGTACGGCGAACTGCGGCGGCACCGCGCCGAGGTCGCGGAAGCGGGCGGCGATCACCTCGGCCACCACGACGCCGAGTGGACCGCCGACGATCGCCGCGACCAGCGTCACGAACAGCGTCTCGGCACTGAGCAGCCGCCACAGTTGGCGGGGCGTCGCGCCGGTCGCCCGCAGCAGAGCCAGCTCCCGCAGCCGCTGCCGGACCGTCAGCGCGACCGTGCCGGTCAGCACGAACACCGTGGCGAACGAGGTGATGCCGATGACGAACCCGA
Source organism: Hamadaea sp. NPDC050747 (assembly GCF_040654195.1). Taxonomy (NCBI): domain Bacteria; kingdom Bacillati; phylum Actinomycetota; class Actinomycetes; order Micromonosporales; family Micromonosporaceae; genus Hamadaea; species Hamadaea sp. NPDC050747. The sequence goes on along the minus strand of NZ_JBFAHM010000016.1, from coordinate 55,120 downwards.
AGATCGAGATCGCCCCGATGTAGTCCGGCAACGCCGACGGCAGATCCGCCTTGACCTTGTCCGGTCCTTCGTGGACGGCGTCGGTGCCGAGCGCGGCGCTGACCGCGTCGGCCGACACGGTGCCGAAGATCGCGTACGCGGTCGGGCCGGTCAGCCCGGAGATCGCCGCGACGTCGGTGTCGGCGACGAAGACGGCTTTCTGCTCGTCGAGCCGCTGCGCCAGTACGCCCGACACGACCGCTCGGCGGACTCCGGTCCGGCTGACCATCAGTACCTGGTCGCCGGTGTGCAGCCCGAGCGAAGGGTCGACGGCGATCTGGCCCCTCGCCGGGACGCTTCCACTCTGGAGGGTGAAGGGCATCAACGCGGCGCTCGCCCAGCCGTGGCCCACGGCGTTCCCGGTCGGCGATCCATCCATTGTGGTCAGACTGAGCGGGAAGGCGTAATCGGCCGTCACCTGCTCCACGCCCGGGAGCCCGGCCACCTGATCGCCCCAGGCGGAGGGCAGTGCGGGCGCGCCCGAGAGCCGTTCGGTCTTGGTCTTCGTCTTGTGTTTGCCCTTGCCCTTGTCCTTGACGGTGGTCAGGCTGACCTCGCGGTCCCCGCCGACCATCAGCGCGGCGGCGTCGAACCGGTGCGTCGTCGGGCTGGCGGTCAGCACCGAGAACAGCAGCAGCGCCGCCCCGCCGATGAGCGCCACCGCCAGCACGGCGGCCACGAACGTGCCCAGGAATGCGGCCAGGCGGCTGCGCAGCCCGGCGAGCGCGAGGCGGATCACTTGGTCACCGCCATCATCTCGTGCGCGATCAGCTCGGCGGTCGGCTCCGGCAGGTCGCGGACGATCCGGCCGTCGGCGAGGATGACGGCCCGGTCGGCCCACGCCGCGGCGGCGGGGTCGTGCGTCACCATGATCACCGCGGTGGCGTACTCGTCGACCACGGAGCGCAGCAGCGCCAGCACCTCCCGGCCCGACTGCAGGTCCAGAGCGCCGGTCGGCTCGTCGGCGAAGATCACCGCGGGACGCCCGGCCAGCGCGCGGGCCAACGCCACCCGCTGCCGTTGCCCGCCGGACAGCTGCGCCGGGCGCGCGTTCTCGCGCCCGGCCAGACCGACCTTGGCGAGCACCTCGCGCGCCCACGCCCGATCCGGGCGGACCCCGCACAACCGCTGCGGGAGCAGCACGTTCTGCTCGACGGTCAAGGCGTCGATCAAGTTGTACGCCTGGAAGACGAACCCGGTGTGCTGACGGCGGACGACGGTGAGCCTCGGTTCGCGGAGCGCGCCGAGTTCCTGTCCGGCCAGGCGTACCCGGCCGGCGTCGGCCCGATCGAGCCCGGCCGCGCATTGCAGCAGCGTCGACTTGCCCGATCCGGACGGTCCCATGACGGCGGTGAAGGTGGCGGCCGCGAAGGACAGGGACACTCCGTCGAGGGCTCGGGTGGTGGTGTCGCCGCTGCGATAGGTGCGGCGTACGTCGGTCAGCTCGACGACGGGGGTGGCGTTGTTCATGATCATGATCTTGTCAGGGTCGCCGGCGGAGGGTGAGACGGTCAGCAGGTGTCTTCCGGGGTATGGCCAGCCATGGGGTGGGCCACCGGAACGCGATTGGCCTTCGACAGCGGCCGCGCCACCTGCGATCGTTGGCTCATGATCAGCTTCGGTGCGCTGCTGGGCGTGGCGACGGTGGCGCTCGGCATGGTGCTCACCCCCGGCCCGAACATGATGTACGTCGTCTCCCGCAGCATCGGCCAGGGCCGCCGAGCCGGGCTGATCTCGCTCGGCGGGGTGGCCGTCGGCTTCGTCGTCTACATCGTCGCCACCGCGCTCGGCCTGTCGGCGCTGTTCGCGGCCGTCCCCGAGCTGTACCTGGCGGTGAAGATCGCCGGCGCCCTCTACATCGGCTGGCTCGCCTGGAAGGCGCTGCGACCCGGTGGCGTCTCGGTCTTCGCGCCCGTCGAGGTGGAGGCGCACCCGCCGCACAAGCTCTTCCTGATGGGGCTGGTCACGAACCTGCTCAACCCCAAAGCCGCCATCATGTACGCGTCGATGATCCCGCAGTTCCTCGACGTCGAGGCCGGGCACCTGTTCTGGCAGAGCGTCCAGCTCGGCGCGGTGCAGTTCTGCGTCAGCATGGCGGTCAACGGCGCGCTGATCTTCGCGGCGGGCACGATCGCCGTCTTCCTGTCCCGCCGTCCGAGCTGGCTGCGGATTCAGCGGTACGTCACGGGGACGCTGCTGGGCGCCATCGCGGTGAAGCTCGCGACCGACACGAGTCGGCCCGTGCCCGCCTAGTACGGCCCCTGCTCCGCTGAACAGCGGCCGCTCATGATCATGGTCATTTCTTCGTCGCCATGACGACTCGGAAATGACCATGATCAAGCGGCGGGTCTACACGGTGAGGACGATCTTCCCGGTCGTCCGGCCGCTCTCGCTGAGCGTGTGCGCCTCGGCCGCGGAGGCGAGCGGCAGCACTGTGGATACTTCCGGACGCAGCCGGCCGGCCTCGACGAGGGCGACGATCTCCCGCAGCCCGGCGTAGTCCGGCTCGACGAGGGTGAAGTTCTCGTCGGGCTCGGTCAGCCGGATCAGCTTCCCGCCCGGCCGCAGTACGCGCTGCGACCGCGGTCCGTAGTCGCCGCCGACGGTGTCCAGGACGAGGTCGACGTCGCGTACTGCCTCGGTGAAGTCGACCGTGCGGTAGTCGATCACCTCGTCGGCGCCGAGCCGGCGTACCAAGTCGTGCTTGGCGGCGCTGGCCGTCCCGATGACGTACGCCCCGCGCGCCTTGGCGATCTGCACGGCGAGGTGGCCGACTCCGCCTGCCGCCGCGTGGATGAGCACCCGATCCCCGGTACGCAGCCCGCCGGTCTCGATCAGCGACTGCCATGCGGTCAGCGCCGCCAGGGGGAGGGCGGCCGCCTCGACGTGACTGAGCCCGGCCGGTTTGCGGGCGAACTGGCGGGCGGGCGCGGTCACATATTCGGCGTACGCCCCGGCCTGCCGGGGGAACCACGGCATCCCGAAGACCTCGTCGCCGGGCTGATAGAGGGTGACGCCGAGGCCGACCTCCTCGACGACGCCGGAGACGTCGTAGCCGAGGATCACCGGGTCCTGCCAGTAGCCGGCACCGCTTCGGCGGGACTTCCAGTCGGTCGGGTTCACCCCCGCACCGTGGACCCGCACCAGGATCTCCGTCGCGATCGGCGACGGCCGGTCCACCTCGATCAGTTCCAGCACTTCGGGGCCGCCCCAGGTCCGGGCGCTCACCGCACGCATCTTCATGCGGTCCAGCTTGGCGAGCGCGGGACGGCGTCACGAGTGGCCGGATGGTCACCTTCCGATAAGATCTGGCCATGTCGTCAGTGCACAAGGTCGCGGTCCTGGCTCTCCCCGGCGTCATCCCGTTCGAGCTGGGCATACCGTCCCGCATCTTCGGCGCGGCCGACGACGACGGACGGCCGCGCTACGAGGTGGCGGTGTGCACGCTCGACGGTGGTCCGGTGCGCACCGAGGCCGGCTTCGGCATCACCGTCGACCACGGGCCGGAGCTGCTCGCCTCGGCCGACACCGTGGTCGTGCCGCCGTTTCACCCGCTCGACGCCGTCGCGCCCGGTTCGCCGGTGGCCGCCCAGCTCGCGTCGGCGCTCGCTTCCCTCCCGGCCGGTACGCGGAAAGTCGCGATCTGCACCGCCGCGTACGCGTTGGCCGTGTGCGGTCTGCTCGACGGCCGCCCGGCGACCACGCACTGGCATGAGGCAGACGAGTTCCAGCGGCGCTTCCCGCAGGTGAAGGTCGATGCCGGGGTGTTGTTCGTGGATGACGGCGACGTCCTGACCTCGGCCGGTGTCGCGTCCGGTGTGGACTTATGCCTGCATCTGATCCGCCGCGATCACGGCAGTGACGTCGCCGCCCTGGCGGCCCGGCGCTGCGTGGTGCCGCCGTGGCGCGACGGCGGTCAGGCCCAGTACGTCGAGCGCCCGGTGCCGGTGGAGTCCGGCGTCGGCACCGCCGCGACGCGGGAATGGGCGCTGCGCCGGCTGGCCGAACCGTTGTCGTTGCAGCAGCTGGCCGCGCACGCGCGGATGAGCGTACGCACCTTCACCCGGCGGTTCCGGGACGAGGTCGGGATGACTCCCGGGCAGTGGCTCATCCGGCAACGGGTCGACCACGCCCGTGCTCTGCTGGAGAGCACCGATCTGCCGATCGAGCTGATCGCCCGGCGCTCCGGCTTCGGCACCGCGCTGTCGTTGCGCCAGCATCTGCGAGCGGCGGCCGGGGTGTCCCCGGCGGACTATCGGCGGACGTTCCGGGCCCGGGATTCGGCGATCCGGGAGATGTCGGTGGGTGCCGCTACCGTGCACCCATGATCGACACGAGCGCGCGGGTGCGTCCCCTCGAAGACGGTGGCGAGCGCGAAACCCTCATCGGCATGCTCGACTTCCTGCGGGCGACCGTGGTCCTCAAGGTGGCCGGGCTCACCGACGAGCAAGCGGCGTCGCGGTCGGTCCCGGCCTCCGCATTGACCCCGGCCGGGCTGGTCAAGCACCTGACGGGAGTGGAGCGCTACTGGTTCAGCATCGACTTCGCCGGGCACGATCTGCCCGAGCCCTGGGGTGATGCCAACCCGGGTGCGTTCGCCGTCGAGCCGGGGGACACCTTGGCCGGTCTCGTCTCGGCATACGAGGCGGAGTGTGCCCGGTCCAACGCCGCCATCGTCGACGCCGATCTCGACGAGCGGGCGCACGCCGACGGGAACTCGTTCACCCTGCGCTACGCGTTGACGCACATGATCGAGGAGACCGCCCGGCACTGCGGCCACCTCGACCTGCTCCGCGAGAGCATCGACGGGCAGACGGGCCAATAGCTCGACGACGCTGGAGGCGTGCCGAGCCAAGTCGCGAGACCGCGTTATCCGGGAAAACGCGGTCTCGTCGGGTGTCCAACGCCGCGCCATCCCGGATAACGCGCCTCAATCCGCAGCGCGCAGGCGTCAGCGAGCGAGCAGCTCGCGAAGGATCGAGGCGATCTCGCCGGGTGCCTCCTCCGCCATGAAGTGCCCGTAGGCGACGGTCCGATGGTCGAGGTCAGGCGCCCAGGCCCGCCATCGGGCGGCGGCGTCGAAGCCGAGCGCGGCACCCCAGTCCTGCTGGAGCACGGTGACCGGCATCCGCAGGTGGGTGCCCGCTGCTTGATCGGCAAGATCGTGCTCGACGTCGACGGTGGCCGAGGCGCGATAGTCGGCGACGATCGAGGGGACGGCCGCCCGGCAGGCGTCGAGGTACGCCTGACGGACCTGAGCCGGGATGGCGTCCGGGCGACCGGCCCAGAGGTCGAGGAAGTGGCCGAAGAACGCGTCAGCGCTCGCCTCGATCAGCTGCTCGGGCAGGCCGGGGGGCTGTGCCATCAGGTAGAGGTGGAAGCCGACGGCGGCTGTGGTGCCGTGCATGACGTCCCACATGTCGAGCGTCGGCAGCACGTCCAGGCAGGCCAGATGGGAGACGGCGGCCGGATGGTCGAGTCCGGCCCGGAAGGCCACCAATGCGCCGCGGTCGTGTCCGGCCAGGGCGAACCGGTCGTGCCCGAGCGCCTGCGCGACGGCGACGACGTCGGCGGCCATGGTGCGCTTGGCGTACGTGGTGTCGCCGGACGCGCCGGCAAGCGGCTTGTCGCTGTCGCCGTAGCCCCGGAGGTCCGGCACGATCACGGTGTGGTCGGCCGCGAGGTCCCCGGCGACGTGCCGCCACATCAGGTGGGTCTGCGGGAAGCCGTGCAGCAGGACGATGGGCCGTCCCGATCCGGCGTACGCGACATTCAGCCGGACCCCGCCGGAGCCGGGCAGGGTGGCGTACTCGAAGGAGGGAATGCGTGCTGTCATGCGTCCACGGTGCGGCGCGCCGATGAGCAACGGATAAGCAGCGCTACGCTGCGCCGGGTGCGGGTCGAATTCGGGGTGCTCGGGCCGGTCGCCGCCTGGTCGGGCGAGCACGAGCCGGTCGCACTGCGGGGTCCCCGGCATCGGGCGGTGCTGGCCCGGCTGATCGTGGCGCGGACGCGCCTGGTGCCGCTCGACGTGCTCATCGATGATCTCTGGCCGGTGCCGCCGGAGAACGCCGCCGCGGCGGTCCGGACCTTCGTCGCCGATCTGCGCCGGGCGCTGGAACCGGACCGGCGGCCGCGTACGCCGGCGAAACTCCTGGTCACCGAGGGTCCCGGGTACGCACTGAGAACCGATGCGGTGGACGCCTGGCGGTTCGAAGACGCGGTGCGGACGGCGTCGAAGAGCGCTCCGGCGGTGGCGGCCGAGCGGCTGGCGGAGGCGCTGACCTGGTGGCGCGGTCCGGCGTACGCGGACTTCCCGGACGAGCCGTGGACCCGGCCGGACCGGACCCGGCTCAACGAGCTGCGGTCGCAGGCGGTCGAGGCGCTCGCCGAGGCACGGTTGGAGCTGGGGCAGGCCGCAGCCGTGCTCGGGGATCTCGATACGCATACCGCCGAGCACCCGTGGCGGGAGAACGCCTGGCGGCTGCTGGCGCTCGCCCTCTACCGCGACGGACGGCAGGCCGAGGCGCTCGGCGTCCTCCGGCGCGCTCGCGAGATGCTGTCCGAGCAGCTCGGTCTCGATCCCGGTCCGGAGTTGGCCCGCCTCGAGGCCGGCATTCTGCGGCACGATCCGGCGTTGCGGCCGCTCGCGGGGCAGGTGTGGAGTGCGGCGACCACGGCCTTCGACCGGGCGCTCGCCGCCGACGCGCGGCTGCGTCTGGAGTCCACTGTGGGCATTCTGCGCGGGCTGGCGGTCACGGGCGGCACCGGCTTGCAGACGTCGCGGGAGCACCGGCTGGCCGCGGTCGCCGCCGCGGAACAGCTCGGCGACCCCGACCTGACCGCTCGGGTCATCGGCGCGTACGACGTGCCGGCCGTCTGGAGCCGGGTCGACGACCCGGACCAGGCCGCGCGGATCGTGGCCGCGGCCCGCCGCACGCTCCTGGCGTTGCCCGAGGGCACACCGGTCGGTCCGCGCGCGCGTCTGCTCGCCACCATCGCTCTGGAATCCCGAGGGGTACGCGAGCCGCAGCCGGCCGAGGCCGCGCGGGAGTCGGTGGCGCTGGCCCGGGATCTCCAGGATCCCGGCGTCCTGGTCTTCGCGCTCAACGGCCTGTTCATGCAGAGTTTCGGCCGGTGCGGGCTGGCGCCGGCGCGCGACGCCATCGGAGCCGAGCTGATCGAGGTGTCCGCCCGGCACGGGCTGCCGACGTACGAGGTGCTCGGACACCTCGTACGCCTGCAGGCGCGCAGCGCGCTCGGCGACCTGGCCGGAGCCGCCCGGTACGCCGAAGCCGCCGACGAGCTGGCGAACCGGCACGATCTGCCGCTCGTGCGGGTCTTCACCACCTGGTTCCGAGCGCTCCGGCAGGCGGTCGACGGTGACCCCGACGAAGCCGATTACGCCTACCGCGCCGCCGCCGGGACGCTCACCGACGCGGGGATGCCCGGGTTGTCGGCGGGCCTGCTGCCGTTGGCGTTGCTGGGCTTGCGGCTGACGACCGGCCGTCCGATCGGGGATCTCGGCGATCTCGGCGGCTGGGGTCCCTACGAGCCGTGGGCGCGCCCGTTGCTGCTGCTCGACGAGGGTGCGCCCGATGCTGCTCGGGTGGCGCTGCGAGGCCTGCCCGATCCGCCCGCCGATCACGTTCAGGAAGCCCTGTGGTGTCTCGCCGGCCGGGCGGCGATCGCGGTGGGAGACGAGGATCTCGCGCGCCGGGCGTACGCGGCGCTGCTGCCCGCGGCCGAGGAGGTGGCCGGCGCCGGCAGCGGGATGGTCACCTTCGGTCCGGTCACTGCGCAGCTGAAAGCCCTGGTCGCAGCCATCGGGTGATACCCGGGGTTCGCACGGGATTTCCGCCGTGTCGAGGTTGACTCCGCACGATTGTCACGCTCTGCTAGTAAGCGACTACTTTGTGTGATTTGTTGTGATCTGGGGGGACCGTGGACCTTCACGGCGAGACTTCGCGCAGGCCGTTCTGGCGTCAGCGCACCGTCGCGCTCGCGTGCGCGCTGGGACTCGGCATCGGTGGCACCGTCACCTTCATGGGCGTCGCGTTCGGTGCGTCGGGCACGCTGGCCAGCCAACTGGTCCTGGTGAGCAGCGGCAGCCGGCCGTTCGACGCCACATCGGGTCCCGGCAAGGACGACTCGCCCATCGACGAGGTGGTGCGGACCAGCGACACCGTGACCTACCGGGTGGACCTGTCGAGCCGGGGCACCGTGGACGAGGTCACGGCGAACCTGGTGACCGCCGGACCGGCGACCTTCCAGACCGTCCCGCCGCTCTGCACCAACCGCGAGGACGCGATCAGCCGCGACGGCAAGGCCATCAGCTGCGACATCGGCGCGCAGACGAACCAGACCAACGGCGTCGAGTTCAGCCTCAAGGTCGACGGCGACGCCGCCGACGGGGCCGAGGTGAAGACCACGGCCACGGTCGCCGGCCAGGGTGTGGCGGCGGTCCCGGCCGGGGAGTCCACTGTGGTCGTCTCGGCCGCACCGGAATGGGACCTGTCGGCGACCGAGGCGCAACCGCTGATCACCGGCGGCGCGCGCGACGGCGTCTACGGCAACTTCATCGCCTTCCCGCTCGCGATCCTCCACCGGGGACCGGGCGTACGCGGGGTGGAGGCGCTCAATCCGGCGCTGTCGTTCGGCGTCGACCTGAGCAAGCTGTACGAGGCGGAGGCGCCCGGCACCGGCGACTGGCAGCTCGTCGGGTGTTCCCCCAACGGCGTCGGCGACCCGGTGTTCCCGGCCCTCCCCGGTACGCGAGACTTCGGCAACCCGGCGACGATCGGCTGCACGCGTACGGGCGACACGGTGGACGTGGTGCTCGACGGGCTCGACACGAGCATGAAGCAGTCGCCGCTGCACACCTACGGCAACCTGCCGCTGCCCCTCGAGACCACGTACGCCTTCGCCGGCAAGCTGGTCGTCTTCATCCCTGGTGAGGATCTGCTGAAGTACGGCGAGTCCAAGCAGGGCGTCAACTTCCTGCGGCTGCGGGCCGAGCTGCCGCGGCTCGCCGTGAAGAGCATCTCGGGGGCGCTCAACGAGGGCGACCTGCCGACGAACAACGCGGCGAGCACCGAGCTGAACGACGCCGCCGCCGGTGAGATCGCGACGCTGTTCGGCTCCGAGATGGCCAACGGCGACGCCACCATGGTCGCGCCGGGCCGGGAGACGCCGCTCGACCGCAAGGGCAAGATCACTCCGGGGACGAAGTACACCGTCCAGGTCGTCTCCAAGAACCTCGGCAAGGTCCCGCACGGTGAACCGGGCCGGGTGTGCGCGGTGTTCGACAACTCCGTCCAGCAGCCGACCGGCCAGTACGCCGCGGTCGCCGGGCTCGCCGACGGCGGCAAGGAACCGGTGCCCGGCGCACAGCTGTCGTGGGGCGTGGGCACTGGACCGGTCGGCCCGGCGAGCGGCTGTGGCGACGACGAGGCCACGTGGTATCCGTCGCTGGACGCCGTGCCCGGCGGAGCCGCCGAGGTCGACCGCGCTCGCTGGATCGTCACCGAACCGCAGCCGGTCGGCTCCTACTACCGGTTCGTGCTGGAGGAGAAGATCTCGCCGTCGGCCACCGACGGTACGGAGGTCAAGACGTGGGGCCGGGCGAGCTGGGCCGGGCGTCACGGCGGCGCGGAGGAGCGCCCGGCGCCCGACGACGTCAGCGCGGTCGGCCCGATGTCGGACCGCATGGTGGTGCTGGCCTCGGCTGCCCGGGTCACCGTCAAGACGGCGGAGACGGCCGACAGCGCCGAGCGCCCGTCGGACGACCTTCAGTCGGTCCAGCCGGACCAGCCGGTGCGGTTCATCGTGCAGGCCACCTTGACCGACAGCACCGCCAAGGTCGGCCGGGCCTGCCCGGTCAGCGTGGAGGTAAAGCTCCCGGCCCAGGTACGCGTCGTCGACGCCGCCGCGAGCCTCACCCCGGCCGCCACGACGAAGCTGCCGGACGGATCGACGAGCCTGCGCTGGGAGCTCGGCGAACGGCACATCAACGAACTGCTGCCCGCCATCGATCTGCGGACGAGCGTCACCAAGGACGTCTCGGCCGGGCACGACCTCACCGCGATCGCGACGATCTCGACCGTCTGCGACGTGTCGCCGGCCGAGGACCGTACGGCGTCGCGCTCGCTGACCGTGACCGGGCAGGGGGCGTACCGGGTGGTCATGGAGGCCGCCGCGCCCGCCGTGGCGGTGGGGGACGACGTCTCCTTCCTGCTCAAGGAGACCAACGCCTGGACCAGCCCGGTCCGCTCCAGCGACCTCATCATGAAGGTCCCGGCCAGCGGCGACGTCGCGAACACCGACGTCAGCGGCCCGGTCGTCCTGGAGAAGGTGCAGGCTCCGGCCGGCGCGACCGTCCGGTACACCGGCGTACCCGGCGATCGGATCGACCTCGACGTCAACGACAAGTCCAACCAGCCCGGCGGCGACACCGCCTGGTGCCTGGCGGAGGAGTTCGGCCGGGAGCGGTGCCCGGAGAAGACGGCCGCCGTCACCGGCATCCGGGTCAGCTCCACCGTCCCGCTGGCCGCCAACGGCACCCGGGTGACCACTGTGGTCCTCGACGCGCCGCAGTCCAAGGACGCCGAGGAACTCGGCGGGGTGTTCGGGGCCAAGGCGGACGGGCTGGCACTGCCGGTCCGGTCCAACGACCTGACCGTACGCCTGCTCGCGGGTTCGGTCAGCGGGCGCGTCTGGCGGGACCTGGACCGCGACGGCGTACGCGACGACGGCGAACCCAGCCTGGCCGGGATTCCCGTCAAGCTGACCGGAGACCCGGAGAACTGCACGATGAGCGAGCGCCGGACGACGACCGACGCGCAGGGCCGCTACCGGTTCGCCGAGTTGTGCCCCGGCTCCTACCAGGTGGATCTCGACGCTCCGCCCGGATCCCGGTTCACGACGGAGAACGCGGTGGCCGACCCGCAGCGGGACTCCAATGTGAACTCCGACGGCACCTCCGCGCCGTTGGCCGTACGCCGCCTGTTCGTCGCCGCGGCGACCGGTCGACAGCTCGACGACGTCAGCGACCTCCCGGCAGTCGACGCGGGCCTCGTCACCGAGGCCGCCCCGGCGACTCCGATCGCGACGACCAGCGGTGGCGCGCCGGTGCCCACCACGGCGCCGGGTGGCGGGACGCCAACGGCGGGCAGCAGTGTCGATCCGGTCGGCGCCACCTCGACCGCCGTGGCCGCACCGACGTCGGGAGCGAATCCGATCGGGTCGACGCCGTCCGCCGGCAGCAACCCGACCGCGTCGACGCCCGGATCGAGCGGCGGCACCGAAGATCCCGGCGTCGGCACGCTGGAGGCTCCGGTGACCTCGTCGGCAACCGACGGATCCACGACCGGAACCGACGGGACGGGGTCCCCGACGGCCGGAGCGGACTCGACCACCACGTCGGACACGACGGGCGCGGACGACCTGCCGCACACCGGCGCACCGGGCTGGCTGTGGCCGAGCGTGTTCACCGGCACCGCCGCGGTCCTCATCGGCGCGCTGTTGCTGATCATCACGTTGCGGCGGCGGCGCTTCGAGTAACGCATCCGCGTGCGCGCTGGATCAGGGATCCCGGTCGAATCTTGACCGACCGCACTCCTGGCGGCTCGCCCAAGAGGCTCCCCGGCGAGATTCGACGCGGATCCCTGATCCAGCGCGGAACGACCGTAGGAGGGTCAGCCGGCCACCGGCGTACGCCGGAAGACGACCGGCGCGAACGCGGCGGCCAGGCACAGCCCGGCGACCGGCATCAGGTCCAGCGTGACCGGCGGCAGCAGGATGCCGACGACTACCAGGACGGCGCTCCACCACGGCAGCTTGCGGGCGATCGCCGCGGCGACGGCGAGGACGATCAGGCCGAGGAAGAACAGCTGCGGGCCGACGCTGTAGAAGGCGAGCGTGACGCCGGGGATTGAGGAGAACGAGTCGCTGAGCGAGGACATCTCGGCCTTGTCCGCCGCCAGGAAGCCCTCGACGATGTCCGCTCCGAATTGGACGACCGAGGCCACCAGACCGATCAGGGTCACCACGACGAGCGTGGTACGCCACCTCGACGGCCGCAGCATCCGTCCCAAGGCGAGAACCACCGGCGTGAACAGCAGCAGACCGAGGACTCCGGCGAAGTGCGCCAGTTGCCAGTCCCAGCCGGGACCGTAGACGCCGTCGGCCTTCCCGGCGAGGCGGAGCACACCGTAAAGGGCGAGGAACAACGGTGCGGCGAGAAAGGACGGCTTCACGAGACTCATGCGCTTGATCTTGCTGGCGGTACGCGGACCGCGCCTCCAGGCGTACCCCTCATCGGAACCCGGAGATGCCCCCGAGCCGGGACCCTGAGAGGGTGTAGCGATGATCACGGCCGATCAAGCGATGAATCAGATCAACCGCGCGGTGGGCGCGATCGTTCGCCCGCTGGGTTTTCCGGGCTCGCGGGGCGTCTGGACGCGCGTCACGGGGGAGGGCATCGCAGCGGTCGGCACTACCCGGAGCGTCATGAGTTTCCAGGGCACGGTCTTCGTGCAGGTGGCGATCAGCGCCGTCCCACGGTCCTGGTGGGAGTACCGCAATCACCAGGCCGTCCAGCGGAGTGAGCCGCCGATCGCGTACGACGCGTCGGCGGTCACGTATGACATCGGCTTCGTCGAGGCCCGGCTGCGGCCGGAGCGGGCCTTCTACCACATGAAGATCCCGGCCGGTGGGTACCGGACGGTCCCTCAGGACGAAGTCGACCATGCCGTCGACCTGTTGACGACGGCGGCCGGAATCCTGGCTCCGATGGCGATCGATCTCGTACGCCCCGGCCGCTACCTGGCGGAGATGAGGGCCGACCCGTCCCGGGGCATCGGCTTCTGGGAACCCTTCATCGTGCTGCTGGCCGACGAAGGGCCGTCCGATGAGCTGGACGACGCCATCGACGAGATATGTGCGGCGTACGCCGAGCGCGGAGCGGACCGGCCGGACGACGTCATCGCGTACGCCCGGGCACGGGCGGCGGACGTCGAGCGCGGCTAATGGTCGCTCAGCCAGTCGACGATCGTGGACGCCAGCCAGCGGGCGTGGGACAGGTGGATGTCATGCCCGCCTCCTGCCTCCAGATAGGTCCCACGGGGCAGGGCGTCGGCCATCTCGCGTACCAGGGCGGGCGGGCAGAAGGGATCGTAGGTCCCGGCGATCAGCAGCGCGGGACAGGTGATGCCGGACGCCCGTGACCGGCTGACGTCGCCGCCCGCCTCGATGACGGCGCTCATCGCCTCCGCCCAGCTGCGGGCCATGATCCGGGCCTGGTCGACGCCGTAGTGCTCGGCCAGGTACGCCGCCAGCGGCTTGAGCTCGTCCGGTGGATCGGTCAGCAGGTTCGCGAGCCCGTCGAGTGCCTCGGGGGAGGCGACGATGTGCCCGGCGGCGCCCCACGTGAGGACCGACAGCGCCCGGGACGGGTGGAGCGCCGCCATGAGCAGCGCCTCCTCGCCGCCGTCGCTGAACCCCACCAGGTGGGCGACCTCGACGTGCAGCTCGTCGAGCAGCCCGAGCAGGAGCCAGGCGTCGTCCAGGTAGTAGGTCGGTGGATAGTGCCGCGGTTGAGGCTGCGAGCGTCCCGATCCCGGTAGGTCCACGGCGATCACCCGGAATCCGTACGCGAGCGCGTCGCGCAGGCGGTTGAGGTCGACGACGCTGCTGCCCCAGCCGGGCATCAGCACGACGGTGTCGCCCTGACCGGTGTCCTCGTAGTAGACCTGCTGCCCGTCCGGCCCGTACCAGCTCATCGTTTCCCTTCCCGCGCCCGCGCACCCGCGCCCGCGCCCTCGCCCTCGCCCTCGCACCCGGCACGACGATACGGCGGCAGCGCGGATCGAAGACCGCGTTATCCGGGAAATCGTTCCCTCGCCCGATGCCGAAGGCCGCGTTGTCCCGGATAACGCGAGACACCGCCGGCGCACCGAGGCGTCGATCTAGACGCGAGTCATCGCCTGCCCGTGCGACCGCGTCCAGGCGACCGGGACGCCGTCCAGCGCGAGCAGGTTGTACGTGTTGCCGTCCGGCGGGTGCGGGGCGTCCGGGATGAGGTCGGGGATGTCGTTGGCCAGCCAATGTCCGGGCAGGTCGCGGACGGTCGCACGGAACGACGGCCACCGCGATGGCGGCACTTGGTAGAGCACCGAGGTGTGGAAGACGACCAGCGTGGCTCCCGCCGGGGCCTGGGCGGCGAGCGCTGGCAGGTCCGTGACGAGGTCGCCCCGGACCAGCAGCGGCGGGTCGGCTGCGGCGATCTCGGTCGCCTGACGCAGGCGGTCCCGGCGATGGAGCTGGTCGGGCCAGATGAGCGCGTCGAGCCAGGCGATGTCGCGGGGGTCGGTCACGTCGAGCGGATTCAGGTCGATCCCCGCGCGCCACACCACCTCCGGCCGGGCCGCCGGTGGTTCGATCCCGGTCAGCGTGCTCTCCAGTACTGGGCTGCCCTCGCCGAGGGTGCGAAGACCGTAGCGGTAGCTGTACCGATCGGGGTAGAGGCAGAGGCCCGCGGATGCGCCTACCTCCAGCAGCGCCAGCGGTTGGGGGAGGGACGCGAGGATCGGCAGCAGCACGGCGCACCGGCCGGGCTCGTTGGTCTGTGTTGCCCGCTGTCGGATTTCCGCCTCGATTGCAGGCCACCGCTCGATCGTGAAGTCGCGGAAGGCGACCGGATCGCCGACCGGGCCGCCGAGGAGGCGTACGACGCCGAAGAGCAGCTGGGGCTGGGTCTGATCAGGGATCAGGGCCAGCAGATCCGGGTCGGTGGAGACGAACTCGCCGAGCCGTTCATAGATCGGCGACACCCCACGGGCCTCGGCCGCGGCGAACTCGGCGTAGATCTCCGCCACGCTCATGGGGCCCCTCCGCGACGCGCGATCTCATATATGAGATAGTCCTCGCCATGCCTGAAAGCCTGACGCGCTCCGGTGACACGCTACGCCGCATCGGCACCCTCATCCGCGACGCCCGCCGCCACCGCGGCTGGTCCCAAGCCCGCCTGGCCGAAGCCCTCGGCACCAGCCAGAGCGCGATCAACCGGATCGAACAGGGCAACCAGAACCTCAGCCTCGACACCCTCAGCCGCATCTCCGAGGTGCTCGACTCCGAGATCGTCTCGCTCGGCCACTCCGGCCCGATGCACCTGCGCATCGAGGGCGGCCGCCGGCTCTCCGGCAGCATCAACGTCAAGACCAGCAAGAACGCCGGCGTCGCGTTGCTGTGCGCGTCCCTGCTCAACCGTGGGCGTACGACCTTGCGCAAGGTCGCGCGGATCGAGGAGGTCAACCGCATCCTCGAGGTCCTCGGCAGCATCGGCGTCAAGCACCGCTGGCTCAACGCCGACAACGACCTCGAAATCACCCCGCCCGCACGGTTCGACCTCGACTCGCTCGACGTCGTGGCGGCGCGGCGCACGCGCAGCATCATCATGTTCCTCGCGCCGCTCATGCACGACCACGCCACGTTCTCCCTGCCGTACGCCGGAGGCTGCGACCTGGGCACGCGAACCGTCGAGCCGCACCTGATCGCGTTGCGCCCGTTCGGCCTGGAGGTGAAGGCGACCGGCGGTCTCTACCACGCCGACGTCGACCCGAGCGTGCACCCGGCCCGGCCGGTGGTGCTGACCGAACGCGGCGACACCGTGACGGAGAACGCCCTGATGGCGGCGGCCCGCCGGGACGCGGTGACGGTCATCCGCAACGCCAGCCCGAACTACATGGTGCAGGATCTGTGCTTCTTCCTCACCGACCTCGGCGTACGCATCGACGGCATCGGCACGACGACGCTGACCGTCCACGGCAAGGCGATCATCGACTCCGATGTGGACTACGCGCCCTCGGAGGACCCGATCGAGGCGATGAGCCTCATCACCGCCGCCGTCGTCACCGACTCCGAGATCACCGTACGCCGCGTCCCGATCGAGTTCATGGAGATCGAACTGGCCCTGCTGACGGAGATGGGGCTCGACTACGACCAGACGGACGAATACGCCGCCGCCAACGGGCGTACGCGCCTGGTCGACGTGACCGTGCGCCCGTCCCGGCTCCGCGCGCCGATCGACAAGATCCACCCGATGCCGTTCCCCGGCCTGAACATCGACAACCTGCCGTTCTTCGCGCTGATCGCGGCGGTGGCCGAAGGGTCGACGCTGGTCCACGACTGGGTCTACGAGAACCGGGCGCTGCACCTGACCGAGCTGACCAAGCTCGGCGCCCGGGTGACCCTGATGGACCCGCACCGGCTGCACATCACCGGTCCCACCCACTGGTCCGGCGCCGAAGTCGTCTGCCCGCCCGCGCTACGCCCGGCGGTTGTCGTCCTGCTCGCGATGCTGGCGGCGAAGGGCACGTCGGTGCTCCGGCACGTGTATGTGATCAACCGCGGCTACGAGCAGCTGGCCGAGCGCCTCACCGAGCTGGGGGCGAGCATCGAGACCTTCCGCGACATCTAAAAAGTTAGCAGAGAACCCGGTGGAGGGGTATCGGGTCATTTGCCGAGTGTGCAGCTCACGGGCCGGTCGTAAGGTCTGCTCTGTCCGCCGGAACGCCTGGCGGGCAGAGAAGGAGTCTTGTGACCTACCCGCGTGCCCTCACCGAACTGTTCCTGCAGGACGAACCGAGGGCGAAGGCCCGTAGCATCAACCCTCCGGCCGGCGAGCCCCGGCATGCCAAGCGGATCGCCCTGAAGGCGCGCCGCCGGCAGACCCGGGACCTAGGTACGATCTGACCCTTCGACGAGCCCGGCCCACTGCATGCGTGGGCCGGGCTCCTCGCTTTCCGCCAGGGAGGCCGAAACCACCGCACCTCCGGCATGATCGACAGCCGCACCGGCGGTTGATACCTTCCGGCGGTGAGCCTCCCCGACCTCGCCACCGCCACCGTCGCCGGCCTGCGTACCCTCCTCGACTCCGGCGAGATCACGAGCCGTGACCTCGTCTCGGCCCACCTCGACCGGATCAGCCGGTACGACGCCGTGTTCGGCGCGATCCGCTGCCTCGCCCCGGACGCGCTGGAGCAGGCGGAGGAGAGCGACCGCGTACGCCGGGAGGAGGGCGCGCGTAGCCCGATCGAGGGCATCCCCATGCTGGTCAAGGACAACATCGACGTCGCCGGACTGCCGACCACCGGCGGCGCGCTCGCCTTGGAGCACAGCATGCCGATGTTGGACGCCCCGATCGTCGCCAAACTCCGGGCGGCCGGCGCCGTCGTGCTGGGCAAGACGAACCTGTCCGAACTGGCGAACTTCCTCACCGAGGACATGCCGTCGGGCTACTCCTCCCTCGGCGGGCAGGTGCTCAACGCGTACGACACGGCGATCACGCCGAGCGGCAGCAGCAGCGGCTCCGGCGTCGCCGCCGCCCTCGGGTACGCACCCCTGACCGTGGGCACCGAGACCGACGGCTCGATCACCAGCCCGGCCGACTATCAGAGTCTGGTCGGGATGAAGCCGACATTGGGCCTGGTGAGCCGGACGGGGATCCTGCCGATCGCGCCCAGCCAGGACACCGCCGGGCCGATGACGCGTACGGTGGCGGACGCGGCCGTGCTGCTCGCCGCGATCGCCGGTCCGGACGTCGCCGACCCGGTGACCGCCGCGTCCGGCGGGGTCGCCGAGGCGTTGCAGAACCTCGTCTTCGACGTACGCCACCTGCGCGGCGCACGGATCGCCGTCGTCCAGTCCGACGACGCCGACTTCCCGCACGCCGCGCTCGCCGCACTACGCCAGGCCGGAGCGTCCCTTGTGGACGTGGAGATGCCGGAGAGCGGGCACGAAGACGAACTCGCCGTTCTCCACTACGAGTTCGCCCCGGCGGTCGACCGCTATCTCGCCGGGCTCGGCCAGGACTCGCCGATGCGTACGCTGGCCGACATCCAGGCCTTCAACCTGGAGCATGCGGAGGTCGCCCTCAAGTTCCGGCAGGTCCACGTCGACACCGCGCTCGCGATCGACCACGTCGCGCAGCGGCCGGCGTACGAGCAGACCCGGGCGCGTGACCTCGCCTTCGCCACCGAAAGCCTGCTCGCCGCGCTCGGCGGGAACGAGTTCCTCGCCTTCACCGGGGCGTCCGGCTGCTCCTGGGCGGCTCGGGCCGGCTGGCCGAGCATCGTGATTCCGGCCGCGTACGCCGAGAACAACCGCCGGCCCAAGGGACTGATGCTCGTGGCGCGCCCGTGGAACGACGCGCGTCTGCTGCAGATCGCGTACGCCGCCGAGCAGGCGCATCCGGTGCGGCGTACGCCGTTCCAGGTGAACCCGGCGATCTTCCGCAACCTCTAGCCGCAGCCTCCAGCAGACGCAACCTCTAGGCGCAACCTCCAGTCGCATTCTCCAGACGGGCTGTCGCTCAGGCGCGACGCCGACGGCGTATCCGGAAGAGTCCCACGAGGACGGACAGCCCCGTGGCGACGGCCACCCCGGCGGCGATCGGGATCGGCGCCCACATGCTGCTGGTCGCCGCCTCGGCGATCATCGGGGCGCCGGCCGAACCGCTCGGGGACGGGGCCGGATGCGCCTCCTCCGGCGTCACGAGGTGCCCGACCGAGGTGCCCGACGGGAGACTGAAACCCCAGTCGAGCAGGGCGGCGCCCTGCTGCCAACCGCGCTGCGGCTTGGGTTCGGCGCCCATGAGCGTCACGACGAGGCGACGGCCGTTGCGTTCGGCCGCACCGACGTAGGTGTGCCGGGCCAGACTGGTGAACCCCGTCTTGCCGCCGAGAGCGCCGGGGTACTTGTAGATCAGCTGGTTCTCGTTCTGGATCTGGAAGCCCTTGTGCTTCGGCGGCTGCGCGGGGATCTGCGTACGCTGCGTCAGCGCGTACTTGCGGAAGGTCTCGTTGTCGAAGCAGACCCGGGCGATCAACGCCAGGTCGTACGCGCTGGTGAACTGCCCGGCGCCGTCATAGCCCGACGGGGTCACCGCGTGCGTCTGGAAAGCCCCGAGCTTGTCCGCCTCGGCGTTCATCCCCTGTACGCCCGCCGCCACGGTCCCGCCGCCGAGCCGGGCCAGCACGGTTGCGGCGTCGTTGCCCGACTGGAGCAGCAGACCGAGCCACAGGGTCTCGACGCTGTACTTGCCGCCCTCGACCAGGCCGACGAGGGAACTGTCGGAGGGCACCTGCGCCAGGTCGGCGTGGGTGACGGTGGCGACCTGCTTCGGGTCGAGTTTGTCCAGGTAGGTGGCGGTCAGCAGCAGCTTCTGCACGCTGGCGGGCGTGCCGTACTCGTGAGCGCCGCACGCGCCCAGGATCTCGCCGGTGTCGAGATCGGCGACCAGCCAGGAGATCGCGGTGTTCGCGGGCGGGCCGGCGACGCCGGACGAGACGACCAGACCGGGTGAGGCGAGCTGCTCGCCGCCGAGGGCCTTCTGTGCAGGGTTGTCCGCCGGGGGAGTCGGCCGCTTCGGCCGGGAGGTCTTCGGCGCGATCGCCTTCGGACAGGGGATCGGTGCGCCGGCGCTGGCCGTCGCGGTAGGAGTGGAGGTCGGTTCCGCCAGCGCCGCCGACGGGGTGCTCCAGGGGACCGCGAGGGCCGCGACGGTGAGCACGACGGTCAGGCGGCGTCGGGCGGAGGAACTCATGGGGCGCAACGGTAGCCGGTCCGGCGGCGCGTCGCATGCCAACCCGGCACATCATCAAGCGCTGGATCAGGGATCCGGGTCGAATCTTGGGGCAAGATTCGACTGGGATCCCTGATCCAGCGCCCAGGGAGCAGCGCCTACCTGACCGGTGGTTCGGCGGGGGTGGCCGCCCAGCTGGCCAGCAGCCGGAGGCGTTCGTCGGTCGGCGAGCCCGCCTCGGCGATGTAGGTGACCATCAGGTGGTCGGGGTCGCCGGGCAGCGCGAACGTCTCGTAGGCGAGGTCGAGGTCGCCGACGACGGCATGCCGCAGCAGCTTGCGCCCGTGCGTCTTCTCCTTCACCGTGTGCGCCGCCCACAGCTCGCGGAACACCGGCTCGCGCAGCGACAGCTTGCCGACCAGCGCGGCCAGCTGCGGGTCGCCGGGGTGACGGCCCGCGTCCCGGCGCAGGTAGGCCACGGTCTCCTCGGCCACCGCGGCCCAGTCGCGGTAGAAGTCGCGTGCTCTCGGCTCCAAGAAGGTCTGGTACGCCACATTGCGCGGCCCGGTCATGGCGCTGAATCCGGCGACCGCGTCGGCCAGCGCGTTCCATGCGACGAGGTCCATTCGCCGGCCGAGCACGAAGGCGGGGACCGACTCCATGAGGTCCAGCATCCGGCGCAGCTCCGGCCGTAGCTTGGCCGGTCTCACCGGGGCGGCCGGCTTCGCCGGGCGGACCAGGTTGCGGAGGTGATCCCGCTCGGTGGCGTCCAGGCGCAGCACCCGGGCGATCGCGTCGAGGACCGCGTCCGAGACGCCGGTGCCCCGGCCCTGCTCCAGTCGCGTGTAGTAGTCGACGCTCACGCCGGCCAGCTGCGCGATCTCCTCGCGGCGCAACCCCGGTACGCGTCGCCGTCCGTAGTCGGGCAACCCGGCTTCGGCCGGGCTGATCCGGGCGCGACGCGTACGCAGGAACTCACCGATCTCTTGCACGCCGACCAGTCTGCCTCAGCGGCTCGCACTGATCCTGGTACTGCTAGACCTAGGTTGATCTCGCCCCTGGGTAGGGTCCGCGAATCGTCGCAGGCTTTCGGCATGACTTACTTCGACAGCCTGAACAACCGCACCGCCGTCGTCACCGGAGCCGCCAGCGGCATGGGGGCGGCCGTCGCCGAGCTGCTGGCCGCGTCCGGCGTACGCGTGGCGCTGCTGGCCCGCCGGGCCGACCGGATCGCCGGCCTCGCCGAGAAGATCGTCGCCGACGGAGGTCAGGCGGTCGCGGTCGCCACCGACGTCACCGACAGCGCCGCCGTGACGTCGGCCGCCGAAGCCGTACGCCGGGCGTACGGGCGGGTGGACCTGGTGGTCAACTCGGCCGGGGTGATGCTGCCCAACCCGATCGCCGCCGGTCGGGAGGACGAATGGCAGCGCATGATCGACACCAACGTGACCGGTGTGCTGCGGGTCATCCGGGCGTTCTCGGCCGACCTGATCGAGGCGGCGGCCGAGGGCCGGACGGCCGACCTGGTGAACATCTCCTCGATCGGCGCGCACGTGACCTTCCCCGACTACGCGGTCTACGGGGCGACGAAGGCGGCGCTGACGCATCTGTCGGCCGGGCTGCGGACCGAGTTCGGCCCGCGCGACGTGCGCGTCACCAACATCGAGCCCGGCCTGACCGACACCGAACTGGGCCACCATATCGACAATCCCACCCTGAGCCGGCAGCTCGGCGGTATGTTCGAGGCGCTGGGCGGGCTGTCCGCCGGGGAGATCGCCGACTTGGTCGCGTACGCGGTGAGCCGGCCTCGGCACGTCAATCTGCGTCAGCTGGTGGTGCTGCCGACGCGTCAGGCCTGACGGAGCTGTCCGGCCAGCCAGTCGCCGACGCGGGGGAGCGCCTGCGGGCCGCTGTCCCGCTCGACGTCGGCGACGAGGTCGGCGATCGTCGTGGCGCGGAGCGCGGCTCGCCACGCGTGGTCGGCTCGCAGCATCGCCCGGTGCACCGGGCACAGCTTCGTGCACTGCTCGGGCGGCGTCGCCAGCGGGCCACGCTGCCGGATCTCGGTGCACAGGAAGGTCGACCCTGGCCCGTCGATCGCCTCGACCACGTCGAGCACGGTGATCTCGGCAGCGGGCCGGGTCAGCCGGTAGCCGCCGGCATGACCCTGGACGGATTGGACGATCCCGGCGCGGGACAGGGCTTGGAGCTGCTTGGCGAGGTAACTGCCGGAGACGTCGTGAAGGTCGGCGAGCTGGGTCACCGGGACCGGCGACTGGGCGGTGGTGAGCACCACACAGCAGTGCAGAGCCCATTCCACGCCGCCGCTCAACTTCACGCGCCCATGCTACTTGACTCGGACCGAATGTGTCCGGGTAGCATCTCGGATAGAATTTATCCGAGTTAGACCGTGGAGGTTCGTCATGAAAATCGTCGTCATCGGGGGCACGGGACTCATCGGATCGCAGGTCGTGGGGATCCTGCGCGATCAGGGCCACGAAGCCGTCGCGGCGTCCCCGTCGTCGGGCGTCGACAGCACGACCGGCGAGGGCCTCGCCGACGCCCTCGCGGGCGCGCAGGTGGTCGTCGACGTCACGAACCCGCCGGTGTTCACGCCGGACGGGGTCATGGCCTTCTTCACCTCGTCGGGTCGCAACCTGGCCGAGGCCGAGGTGGCCGCGGGTGTCGGCCACCATGTGGCACTGTCGATCATCGGCCTTGATCGAGCCGGTGACGACGCGTTCTATCTGAAGGCCAAGATGGCTCAGGAGAAGCAGATCCGGGCGTCGGGAGTGCCGTACACGATCGTCCGGGCCACCCAGTTCTTCGAGTTCCTGAAGGGCATCGCGGACTCCTCGATGGTCGGCGACGAAGTCCGGGTGACCTCCAAGACCCTCCAGCCGCTCGCCGCCGCGGAAGTCGCGGCATACGTGGCCGAGGTGGCGGTGGCGCCGCCGGTCAACGGCATCGTGGAGATCGCCGGGCCGGAGCGCCTTCCGCTGGCCGACGCGGTGCGGCAGCGGCTCGCCGCGCTCGGCGACCCGCGGAAGGTCGTCGACGACGACTCCGCGCCCTACTTCGGCTCGGTCATCGGTGACGACACCCTGGTGCCGGGGAACGAACCGCACCGGACGGGGAAGATCACCTTCGCCGAATGGCTGGCCGCCCAGGCCTGAGCCGGGTCAGGCGGCGCGCCGCTGCTGCACGGTGACCTGCTGCCGGTACGCCACCCGCACCGGCAGCGGGTGCACCGTCGCCAACGGCCCGTCCTCGGCGATCCCGTCCGACGGCCCGCCGATCCGCCACGGCTTCGGCCTGCGGTCGCCGGGCGGTTCGCCGAATCCACGCCGGTTGAGCACCAAAAGCAGGGCGAACCCGACGAGGACGAAGCCGTGCGACAGGATGCGGCTGACCTCGACCCGGCCGATGATCGCGTCGTTGACCGTCAGCAGCGTCAGCACGGCGACGAAGGCTGTCATCACCGGCAGGAGCCCGCCGGGACGCGTACGCCGCCAGGCGAGCCAGGCCAGCGCGGCCCCGATCGCGACGTTCCAGGCGGCCGATTCGTGCCACAGGTGCCCGGACGAGACGGCGGCCACCACGGGATCGTGCGAGTGGGAGCCGCCCGCCGCGAGGCTGCTGATCTGGGCGACGCCGAGGAGGAACTGCGCCAGCCCCACGCACAGCAGCGCGATCCGGAGCACGTTGGGCAACCGGGAGCGCTTCGGCGCAGCGGCGACGATGGCCGCCAGTGCCTCCTCGCCGAGCCCCGGGGTCGGCAGCGCGATCGCCGTACGCGTCAGCCGGTCGAGCTGCTGGACCCGCTGCCACCAGGCCGAACACGAGTCGCACCCGGCCAGGTGCCGATCCGCCTCGGCCGATGGCGCGCCCTCCGTCGAGGCGACTGCGCCATCCATCGAGGCCGACAGATAGTCGCGGGTGATTTCGCAGGCCGGTGCCAGTCCCATGGCATACATTGTCGCCACGGTCACCCGGTTGGTTCCCGGTGTGCCCAGGTTCACCGGCTACCCTGGCGGGCGTGCTTGACGACGACGCGTACCTGACCGAGTTGGCGCTCGCCGCCAAGGCCGGTGACCAGCAGGCCGTCGCCCAGTTCGTCGCGCGTACGCAGCGGGACGTCATCCGGTTCGTCGGATATCTGGGGAATCCCGGGGAGGCCGAGGACCTCGCCCAGGAGACCTTCATCCGGGCGATGAAGGCGTTGCCGTCGTTCGAGGCGCGGTCACCCGCGCGTACCTGGCTGCTGGCCATCGCCCGGCACACCGTCTTCGACCACCTGCGTGCCCAGTCCCGCCGGCCCCGTGCGGCCGCCGTCGAGGACTGGACCCTGGCCGCCGACCTGACGCTGGCCGGCACCGGCCCGCGCTTCGACGAGCAGGTGCTGCTCCGGCACCTCGTCGCCGGGCTCGACGGCGACCGCCGTGAGGCCTTCGTCGCGACCCAGATCCTCGGCCTTTCGTACGAGCAGGCCGCCGACGTGCTCGGCTGCCCGGTCGGGACGATCCGGTCCCGGGTCGCCCGTGCTCGGGACGACCTCGCCGCCGCCCTCACCGACGACGGCGACCGCCGCCGCGGCCTCCGCGCGGTCTGACCCTCCCTCACCCGAGTACGCGAATCGTCCGCGCGACGGCCGCGATGAGCAGATCGTTCTCCGGGGCGGGACCGCCGGTCGGGGTGAACCGCCGACGCGTATAGCTGTACGCGAGGCCGGAGTCCGGGTCGGCGAAGGACTCGGCCCCGATCGCTCCGCTGTGACCGAACGCCCGCCGGCCGAGCACCGGGTAGCGGACGCCGGTCGCCTCGAAGCCGAGCAGGAAGTGATCCGGTTCGCCGGTCACCAGATCGGTCCCCGGCGTGTGGAGCGTGGTGAACTCGGCGAGAGTCGCCTCGGTCAGCAACGGCGGCCGCCCGTCGATCCCGCTCACCGCGGCGGCGTACATCTTCGCCAGGCCGCGCGCGTTCCCGACGCCACCAGAGGACGCCGACCCGAGAGCGCGTACGCGTCGGGTGTTGGCGAAGTCGACGAGGTCGGTCGGGGCGTCGGCGTGCAGATTGAACGCGATGCCCAGCAGACTGTGCGGATCGACGCCGGCTCCGGCGGACCGGTCCTGCGCCGGCTGCACCGGGCGGTAGCGGGTCTCTTCGCTCTCCGGCAGACCGAGGTAGAAGTCCAGTCCATAGGGGCGGCGTACGCGTTCGTCGTAGATGTCGCGCAGGGACCGTCCAGTGGCGCGCCGGACCACTTCGCCGGTCAGTGCCCCGATCACGAACGCGTGGTAGCCGTATCCCTCGCCGGGCGTCCAGAACGGCTTCTGGTTCGCCAGCCGAGCGGCGATGACCTGGTCGTCGGCGAGATCCTCGCTGGTGAATCCGCCGTCCACGCCGATCAGGCCGGACTGGTGACTGAGCAGCTGCCGGACGGTCACCGAGTCGAGGGCGAACTCGGGCCAGTACCGCTGAACCGGGCGGTCCAGCTCCAGTACGCCGTCCTGGACGAGCAGCGCCGTCACGAGATGAGCGGCACCCTTGGCGGAGGAGTAGAGCCCGGTCAGGTCGTCGTGGTCCATCCCGGCGGCCAGGTCGACGACCATCCGGCCGTGGTGGTACGCGACGAGCTGGGCGCCGAGCCCTGGTTCGGCCGCGACGACTTCGAAGAACGCGGTACGCACCGGCCCGAAGCCCGCGGCGAGGTAACCGGCAGCGATGTAATCAGCCATGCGGCAAACTGTACCGCACAGTTCAGATGAACTCAACGGTACAGTTCAGGTCGTGTTACGCTGCCCGCGTGGCCAACGACACCCCGCGGGAACTGACCGGCGACCGCGCCGCGCGTAAGCGGGAAGCGATCGTCAAGGCGGCCCGGACCTCCTTTGTGCGTGACGGCTTCGACGCCGGGATGGACGCCATCGCGGCCGAGGCCGGCGTCTCCAAGGTCACCGTCTACAACCATTACGGCAACAAGGAGACGCTGTTCATCGCCGTCGTCGGCGACGCGCTCGAAGAGGCCCTCGCCGAGGCCATCGCCGGGACCGCCGAACGGCTGTCAGCCTCCGACGATCTGCGCAGCGCGTTGAAGTGGACCGCCCGCGCCTGGGTCACGAGCATGACGCGGCCGGACATGGTCGCGCTGCGCCATCTCGTCGTCAGCGAGGTCCGTCGCTTCCCGCAGCTCGGCGTCGCCTGGCGCGAACACGGCCCGGATCGCGCCCGGCCCGCACTCGCCGCCGCGTTCCGCCGCCTGGCCGAGGCGGGGCGCCTGGACATGCCCGACGTCGACCTCGCGATCCTGCAGCTCTACTCGCTCGTGCTCTACCCGCACCTCGTGCACAGCGCGTACGGGACGACGCTCGACGAGGACACCACCGAGCGGCTCATCGACTCCGGTGTCGACATGTTCCTCGGGTTCTACGGCTACCGTTGACGATCATGGAAGACCTCCGGCCCATCGCCGCCCGCCTGGCCGAGATCCCCGGCGTGGTCGCCGTGGCGCTCGGCGGCAGCCGGGCCCGCGGCACCCACCGCCCGGACTCCGACATCGACCTCGGGCTCTACTACCGCGGCTCGCTCTCCGTCGATCGGTTGCGCGCTCTGGCCCGGGAATTGACGGGTACGCCCACCGAGGTGACCGAACCCGGCGGGTGGGGTCCCTGGGTGAACGGCGGCGGCTGGCTCACCGTCGACGGGTGGCGCGTCGACTGGATCTACCGGGATCTCGACCGTGTCCGGGGCGTCGTCGACGAGGTGCAGGCAGGCCGCTACGAAATCGGCGTCCAACCTGGCCATCCCTTGGGGTTCTACTCCCACGCGTACGCCGGCGAGGTGGCCCTCGGCCAGATCCTGGCCGACCCCACCGGCGAACTCACCGGCCTCAAAGCGCTGCTTTCGGCGTATCCCCGGAAGTTGGCGGACAGCTTGGCCCACGGCCTGTGGGAAGCCGACTTCCTGGTGGGCTCGGCGAAGTACGCCGTGGCCGGCGCCGATCCCGCCTACGCCGCAGGCTGTCTGTTCCGGATGATCGGCGTGCTGTGCCACGCGTTGCACGCGCACGACGGAGCGTGGCTGATCAACGAGAAGGGCATGATCGCCGCGACCGGGCGGCTGCCCTCCGCGCCGCCGGAGTTCGCCACGCGAGCGCAGGCGATCTTCGCGGCGCTCGACCCGCTGGAGCAGACGGTGGCCGACGCCGCCGCCCTGGTCGGCGAGGTCCGTTCCATCGTGGACCCCCGCTAGAGCAGGTTCCCGCAGGCGATCCTCGCGCCGGGGCGGTCCGCCGTCGGTCGCTGATGCACGGTGACCTCCCGGATCCCCAGCAGGTGCGCGACCGGCGTCAACCGTCCACAGTCGAACACTCGCTCGTGGAAGTCGGCCTGGTACGACGCGGGCATCGTGATCGTGCTGACCTGCTGGGCGAGCGCGGGGTCGCCCCGCAGCCCGTCCTGCATCTTCCGCTGCGCATCCTCGCTGCTTTCGAAGACGACTTCCTCGACTCCGTCGAGTGCGGACAGCGCGGACTGCACGGCCGCCTTCTGCTCGGCCGTCACGTTCTCCTCCAAGATTGCCATGACGGTGAATCGATGAGCGGGCTCAAGGCGCCCGGTGAGCACGATGACCGCGGTCGCCGCGGCGGCGCCGACCAGAAACGCCGACACCACGGACACGGGCAGCACCCAGCGGCGACGAGCGCTGGACGCCACGGGGTTCGGAGCCGATTCGTCAGCGTCCTGATCAAGGGAGTCGGACATGAAGGTCAGTTCTACCAGCCGGCCCCGGCATCACGCAGCCCCGCGGGGCATCATCACGGGATGAGCCAGATCTTCCGGACGGGTGACGTGCCGGACGGTGTCGGCCGGCTCGGTGACGCGGATCGGTTGCGGGAACTGGCATCGGCTCACGCTCAGGCGATGCCGCGCTGACCCGCGTACGCGCAGCGCCCGACCTGCGGGGAGCGTGCGCCGAGGCGGCACTCGGCCAATTTTGATTCACGGCCTTCACTGGGTGAAGCGGAGTCCATAGACTCTCGGCGATGCATTCCCTCATCCGGATGGAGACCCCATGCTAAGACGACTCGCCATCACCCTTGGCGCGACCGTCCTCGGCGCCGCCACGCTGGCCGGCCCGACCCCCGCTGCCGCGGACACCCTGCAGGCGGCCAGTCTCACCGCGACCATCGCGCTCAGCAACTGCTCGGCCTCGCTCGTCCGCTATCCCACCTCGGTGGACACCGACCGGGCGATGATGCTCACCAACGGCCACTGCTACGAGGGCGGGATGCCTGGGGCCGGCGTCGTGCTGACCAATCGGAGCAGCACCCGCTCCGGCACCCTGCTGAGTTCGACCGGCAGCAGCCTCGGCACCGTGCGGGCCGACCTCGTGCTGTACGCGACGATGACCAACACCGACGTCACGCTCTACCGGCTGAACACGACGTTCGCGTCGATCAAGACGAGCTACGGGGTCACCGCGCTGACCATCTCGGCGTCGCACCCGGTCGCCGGCAGCAGCATGTTCATCCCGTCCAGCTACTGGAAGCAGATCTGGAACTGCTCGATCAACGGCTTCGTCGGCACGCTCCGGGAAGACGCGTGGACCTTCCACGACTCGATCCGGTACGACCCGAACTGCGACACCACGCACGGCACCTCCGGGTCGCCGATCGTCGATCTCAACAGCAACCAGATCGTCGGCATCAACAACACCGGCAACGACAACGGTGAGATGTGCACTTTGGACAACCCGTGCGAGGTCGACCCCGACGGCACCACGCACGCGTACCAGGGGCAGAGCTACGGGCAGCAGACCTACTGGTTCACCACTTGCCTCACCGCCGCCAACGCCATCGACCTGAACAAGGCCGGCTGTTTGCTGCCCGGCGGCACCCCGCCCACGGGCAACACGGTCACCGTCACGAACCCCGGCAGCAAGACCGCGACCACCGGCACGCCGTTCAGCCTGCAGATCCAGGCCACCGACTCCGACAGCAGCCAGACGCTGACCTACAGCGCGACCGGACTGCCGGCGGGCCTGACCATCAACAGCTCCACCGGTCTCATCAGTGGCACGCCCACGACCGTGCAGACGTCGTCGGTGACCGTCAGCGCCAAGGACACGACCAACGCCAGCGGTTCGGCGACGTTCAGCATCGCGGTCGGTTCGCCGGGCGGGTCCTGCTCGGGCCAGCTCCTCGGCAACGCCGGGTTCGAGACGGGCACGGCCTCGCCGTGGAGCTCGTCGTCGGGCGTCGTCGACAACAGCTCCAGCCAGGCGGCGCACTCCGGTTCGTGGAAGGCGTGGCTGGACGGTTACGGCAGCACCCACACCGACACGTTGCAGCAGGCCGTCTCGATTCCGGCCGGCTGCCACGCGACGCTGACCTACTGGCTGCACATCGACACGGCCGAGACGACCACGTCGACGCAGTACGACAAGCTCACGGTCACCGTCAACGGCGCCAGCGTGGCGACCTACTCCAACCTCAACAAGGCGAGCGGCTACGCCCAGCGCACGATCGACATCTCGGCGTACGCCGGAACGACCGCGACCCTGAAGTTCACCGGCACCGAGGACTCCTCGCTGCAGACGTCGTTCGTCATCGACGACGCGGCGATCACGCTGTCCTGAGTGCTTGATCAGGGTCATTTCCGGGTTGCCATGGCAGCATGGAAATGACCCTGATCATGAGTCAGGCGTCGCGCCGATGCAGCACGAGCGCGGCGAGCAGCAGCGCCCCGGCCGCCCACGCCGCCACTACGCCCAGCCCTTGCCAAGGAGTCAGCGGCAACGTCGACAGCTTCGTCGTGGCTTGGACGGACAATCCGGCGGTGGGCGCGATCTGCTGCAGGTGACGTTTCCAGTCCGGATCGGTGATCGCCTGGCTGACCAGTGGAACCAGGTAGAGCAGTCCGAGCATCAGGCCGATCGACGCGGCGGATTCGCGTACCACTGTGGACAGACCTAGGGCCACCAGGGCGATGAGCACGAGGTAGAGCACCGAGCCGGCGGTCGCCCGGAGGACTGCGCCGTCGGACAGGGAAAGGCGCGCGAAACCGTGCGCCTCGGTGAAGCCGCTGCCGGGCAGCAGCACGCGGCCGACGGCGAACGAGCCCGCCACGGCGAGGAGGCCGGCCGCGCCGATCGCGCCCGTCACCACGATCGCCTTGGCCGTCAGCAGCCGTAACCGGTTCGGGACGGCGGACAGGCTCACCCGCAGCATCCCGGTAGCGTGTTCGCCGCTGATCGCCAGGACGGCGAGGATGACGACGACCGCCTGCCCGAGCTGGACGCCGGTGAGACTGATCTTCGCCGGGTCCTCGGGGCACCCGGTGGCGGTGCAGGTGATGGTGGCGGCGGCTGCCGCGCCGACTCCGACGGTCAGCGCGACGACGGTCAGGAGCAGCCAGGCCGTCCCTGGTGACGTCCGCAGCTTCGTCCACTCCGCGTGCAGGGCGGCGGTCATACGTCCCTCCGGCGCACGAGCAGGGTCGCGGCGGCCAACGCGAGCGCGGTCCAGCCGCACAACACGGCGAACCCGGCCCACGGCACCAGGGGGAAGTACCCGTTCACCGGTGTGTAGATGTTGTCCACTTGGGCGTACTGGGGGGTGCTCTGCTGCACGGCGAACGCGGCGGCCGGCGTCAGCCGCAGCAGCCACTGTCCCGCCCCGGCGGGCAGCACGGTCATCGTCAGCAGGTAGGGCAGCACGATCGCGACGATCGCCGTGGTCACGGCGGCCGCGCTGCGCCGCACGATCGTCCCCAGCGCCAGCGCGAGCACGGCCGACACCGCCAGCACCGCCGCCGTCCCGACGATCACCTGGATCTCGGTCGCGGTGGAGACCGCGTGCACGTAAACACCGTTGGCGCGCAAGACTTTCCGCCCGATCATGACCACCGCCGCCACCCCCGGCAGGCTCGTGGCGAAGGTGACCGCGCCGAGCACCACGGCCTTCGCGGCCAGCGTGCGGCCACGCCGTGGATTCGCCGCCATCGTGGTACGCACGAGGCCGCGCCGGTATTCGGCGGTGATGAACATGGTGCCGACCACGACCACGACGATGAGCCCGGCGAAGGTGCCCACGAGGGTCTGCGTGATGGTGACGCCCAGCCCGGCGGCGCCGGAGACGGCGGGTGCGATGTCGCCGGAGCCGCTGACGGTGAAGCGCCCGTTGTCGTCCGACGTCCCGCTCGCGCTGTCGTCAGCCCCGCCGACCTTCTCGCCGCGCCAAGCTCCGCTCGCCGTGCCGCTGAGGGAGACGTTCTCGAAGACGCCGGTCGCCTGGGTGGGACCGCCGGAAGCGCCCGACATCCCGAACGCGCCGCTGGTCGCGGCGGAGTACTGCGGAGACGTGGCGAACAGGCCGACCTCCACCGTGGCCGGAAGCCCGCCGAGTTCGGCGGTGCCGACGGTCTGCCAGCTCGTCCCGTCGGCGGAGACCTCGGCCCGGACGACGTCCCCGGTACGCGTCAGCCGCAACCACTGCGGCGTCGGTGTCGTCGCCGGTCCGGCCACGTCGTGCGTGTAGTCGTACTGCAGGCGTACGCCGTGCGCACCGGTCAGCATGACGGCCGCGTACGCCGAACCCGGCCGGGTGCCGTCCTTCAGGAGGAGGCCCGCCTTCGCCCACGGGACCAGACCGGGCCGGCCGTCGGCTGCTCCGTTCGCCGCGCTCGGCCCGGTTCCGCCGGACTGTTCGGCGCTGGGGTCGGGGTCGACCGGCAGAACTCCCGTCATCGAGGTCAGCCGGGCGGTGATGGTTCCGTCGCCGATCAGCGACTGATGCAGGAAGGTGAAGGCGTCGGTGACCTCCTCGCCGCCCGGCCCGACCGGCAGACCGCAGTCCGCTCGGCAGGTGCCCTGCATGCCCGGCAGGACGCCCAGGCCGACGATCGCAGCCGACGCCACGATCATCGCCAGCACCCAGCCGCGTACGGTGCGGAACTTCGTCCATTCGGCGCGCAGGGTCCTCATCGGGCCACCTCGCCCGCGCGATACTCGACGGCGTCCCGCGTGAGTTCGAGGTACGCCTCCTCCAAGGTGGCTCGATGCGCGGTCACCTCCGAGAACTCCACCTGACGGGCGGTCAGCGCGGCGACGACGTGCGGCGCAAGCAGCCCGACCACGGTGAGCACGCCCGGTTCGGCGACGGCGACGGAACCTCCCGCCGCGGTCAGCACCGCCGCCGCGGCTTCGTCGTCGGTGCGTACGCTGACCCGACCGTCCGAGATCGTCGCGCGTAACTCGGCGACGGTGGTGTCGGCGAGCACCCGTCCACGTCCGACGACCACGACGTGATCGGCGGTGTCCTGGAGTTCGCTCATCAGGTGGCTGGAGACGAGGACGGCCCGGCCCTGCCCGGCCAGTTCCCGCAGGAAGCCGCGCATCCAGATGATGCCCTCGGGATCCATGCCGTTGAACGGCTCGTCGAGCATCAACGTACGCGGATCGCCCAGCAGCGCGGCGGCGATGCCGAGCCGCTGGCGCATCCCGAGGGAGAACCCGCCCGCACGCCGCCGGGCCGCACTCCCGAGCCCGGTCAGCTCGATCACCTCTTCCACCCGGCGTACGCCCAGGCCCTGGGAGTGCGCGAGCCACAGCAGGTGATTGCGGGCGGTGCGGCTGGGCTGCACCGCCGAGGCGTCGAGCAGCGAGCCGAGCTGGGTCAGCGGCCGGGGCAGCGTGCGATACGGGCGGCCGCTCACCAGCGCGGCCCCGCCGTCGGGCCGGTCGAGTCCCAACACGACCCGCATCGTGGTGGACTTCCCCGCGCCGTTCGGCCCGATGAACCCGGTCACCCGACCGGCGTCGACGGCGAAGGTCATGCCGTCCAGCGCTTGCTTCGAGCCGAACCGCTTCCGCAGCCCGTCGACGACGATGTTCTGAGTCATGCGAGCAGTTCTACGGAGCGGCCGCTAACACGACCCGAACCGCCGCTGTTAGGCCCCTGTTAGGGGCTCAGCTGGGCGAGGTCGGCTTACGCAGGCCGAGCCAGATCAGCACCAGGCCGACGACGGCCACGATCGGGCCGATCACGGCCCACATCGACTCGCCGGTCATGCTGCTGCCGCCGAGCACGCCCACACCCTGCAACGTCCAGGTAGCGCCGGACAGCACCAGCAGGATGCCCAGAATCAGCCAGACCCATCGCATACGCCGACGCTACGCTCACCTGCGCGCCAGCACCACGATCCGATCGGCCTCGGCGAACGTGATCGCCTCGCCCTTGTCGGGATTCAGGCGTACGCCGAAGGCCGGAGCCTGATCGGTCAGGTCGTGGCGGCGGTAGCCGAAGGCGGTCTCGCCCCGGCGGATCGCCGCTTCGATGACGGTGGCGAACGTCGTCTCCACGCCGGGCCGGACGTACTCGTCGACCGGCTTGAGGTAGATGTCGGAGCCGCCCGGCTCGAACAGCTCGGCGAAGACCGCGCTCAGGTGGCCGTTGCGGGCCAGCTGGGTCAGCAGCAGGCTGATCATCTTCTGGCTCACGACGAAGTCGTCGGCCCGGGTCACCTGCGCCAGCCGTCGGTTCGCGTCGTCGTTCAGCTCGCCGACGATCGCGTACGACGCCTCGCCGCGTTCCTTGATGTCCCGCAGATGCAGCAGGGTCACCAGGCTCCGGGCGTCGGACTGGGCCGCGTCCAGCTCGTCGTCGGCCAGCACCACGACGTGCTCGTAACTCGCGGGGTTCAGCGCCTCCAGCGCCCGGCGGTTCGTCGGATCGCAGCGGGACGTGCTCACCGACAGGTGGCGTACGCCGTCCACAGTGGTGTCGACGTCGAGCCGGGTGGCTGCGACGTGCAGCGTCGAGCCTTCGGTGAGGTAGCGGTCGAGCAGCCGGACGATGGTCGGCCCCCGGTCGTTCCAGCCCAGCACGAGGGTGTCGTCGGCGACCGGGGTGCTCTTGCCGTTGACGCTGATCGTCTCGGCGTTCGGCAGGTAGGGCTCGGCCGCCAGGCGGATCGCCGACCGGTTCTCGGCCAGCTGGATCAGCTCGTCCCCGTCCTGGAGGACCGTCCCGGCGTCCGGGTTCACCTCGACCCGGCCGTCGTTGTGGCGTACGCCCACGACGGTGCTGGTCGCGTACCGCTGGAGAATCGCGGCGTAGGGCTGCCCGGACAGGGCCGGTTCGGCGAGCATGTGCAGCTCGACGCCCTCGAAGCCGAGCAGGTCGGTGCAGACGGCGGACAGGCCGGGGTGCCGCCGCGACTGCACGAGCAGGCGCGCCGTGATGTCCTCGGCGTCGATGATGGTGACCTCGGCGCCGCCGGCGAGCGTCGCGGCAGGCATGTTGCCGGTGTCGCGGATGACCGCGACCGCCGGGGGCCGGCCCTTGGGCCAGTCGAGCTGGCGCAGCGCGAGCAGTGACTTGACCACTTGGATGTCGGGGCTGTCACCGGCCGGCGACGGCATCATCACGACGCGCGCCTCCTCCGGGCGCACGATACGCAGATCTGCGGGATCGGCCGGATTGCCGGTCCGGCACACGAAACGCACGTCGCCCGCGTCGCCGACCTTGTCCCGCAGCTCGTCCTCCATCGCGACCTTGTCCCGGTCGGCAAGGATCGCGACGGTGGTCCGTCCCGACTCCGACAGCGACAGCTCGCGGATGATCGTCGGCAACTGGTCGGACCAGCCGAGGACCACCGTGTGGCCGCGCTCGATGACCTGCGAACGGCCCTTTCGCAGCTCGGCGAGCCGGTCGGACAGGCCGGTCGTCAGGACGCCGACCAGCGCCGAGAGGATGAAGATGCCGCCGACCGTCGCGACGAACATCAGCGCGACGTAGAGCGGCTTGCTCTCGTCGTCGCCGCCGATCGTCCCCGCGTCCAGGGCGTGCAGGAAGTTCTTCCACAGCGCGTCGCCCGGACCATCCACAGCGGACGGAGTGAGGACCAGCACGATGCCGGCCAGCACGACCACCAATCCCACCGTCGCCAGGCCCAGCAGGCCGGTCAAGGCGGGGGTGCCCCGGGACATCAGGTTGTCGAACCAGTACCGCAGACGTGCCGAGATCACGAGGGGCCTCACATCGCGAGAGGGGGTGTCGACCGGTGATGCTATCGGCCGCCGCCGCGCGGTCGTCGGTGCATGCCGTCAGCGCATGTCGTCAGCGCATGTCGTCAGTGCAGGGACAGCTTGAGGACCATCAGGACGACGCCGAACAGGCCCGCCGCCCCGGTGACGATGACGAGCGGCCACCCGGTCACCCCACGCCGCCGTCCCGCGATGAAACCCATGAGGAACAACCACGCGACCGTGAAGCCCATCGCGATGGTCAACGCCGCCGGGGTGTCCGCGCCCAGCAGCGCCGCCACGATGAGCACGATCAGCGGGGCGTAGGAGGCCCGGATCAACGGCAGGCCTTCGCTGAGCGAGTGACGGACGTCGGCCCGGGTCAGATGGTGGCCGTGGGCGTACGCGCCCAGCAGGTCGGCGTACCGCTCGGCGAGCCAGTAGACGAACACCGTGACGAGCACGAGCACGACGACGGTCAGCACGGAGTCCTGCGGGGCGGCGGCCATCACCGAGCCGCTGATGATCGTGCCGTAGATCGCGGCTGCCTGATGCCGGGGCGATGCCTCCACGTGCTCATTTTCTCAAGATCGCCGGTCGGCTTAGCGGCAGATCACGAATATGCGGGTCATCTCGGCTGGAGCATCGCGGTGAGCAGGTCGGTCACCTCGTGCTGGTACGCCTTGTCGGCCGGTCGTCGCAGCAGGTAGATCCGGGCGAAGATCGAGCCGAGCACGAGCGAGTGCACCACTTCGGCGTCGGCCGGCGTACGCAGGTCGCCCCGGCGGGCGGCGCGGTCGAGGATCGTCTCGACGTAGGCCCGTTCCTCGGCGACGAAGGTACGCAGGAAGCGGTCGGCGATGTCGTCGTCGGCGGTGATGTCGGCGATCAGCGCCGGGACGGCGGCCCGCGTCTCCGGGCTGCTGAGGCTGCGGGCCACTCCGCCGACGAGCCAGCGCAGGTCGGTCCGCAGATCGCCGGAGTCGGGCGGCGGGTCGAGGGTCCGGCCGTGGACGGCCGCGGCGAACACGAGGTCCTGCTTGCCCGCGTATCGGCGGTAGATGGCGGCTTTGCCGACGTTGGCGTGGGCGGCGACGAGATCCATGGTCAGGGCGCCGTAGCCGACGTCGGCGAGCAGGCTGCGGGTGGCGGCCAGGATCGCGGCGTCCACCCGGGCGTCGCGGGGGCGGCCGCCCCGTTGTGCTTCGTCCGTCACCGTGCCATCATACGGAACTATGAGTTCCGAAACTAGCGGTTCCGTAACCTTGCTGGACGAGCTGCTGCCGGAGTACGCGTTCCGCTCCCGTTACAGCCGGACCATCGCCGCCGACCCGCCGACGGTCTGGGCGAGCCTGGACGAGATCCCGCGGTGGCGGCTGCCGGTGACCGGGCTGCTGATGGGCGTACGCACCCTGGGCGCGAAGCGGCTGCGCTCCGGCCCGCCGACGTTGGCCACGGTGGACGGCGTCGAGCAGGTACGCGGCGCGGTCGCGAAGTTCTGGCGCCTCAAGCCGGCGGTGGCGCCGATTCCGAACCCGGCGGCGTTCACGGGCTTCACCGAGCCGGGCTGGGCCAAGGCGGCGATGTCGGTGCGCCTGACGGCTCGGGGGAGCGGCACCGAGGTCGTCGTCGAGACGCGGGTGCAGCCCACGAGTTCGGAGGCGCGCCGGCGCTTCGCCCCGTACTGGTGGCTCATCAAGCTCGGCGGTGCGGGCCTGATCCGCCTCGAACTGCTGAGTGCCCTGGCCTGGACCGCCGAGCGCAAGACCAGAACCTGCAACAAACCTGCAAACGCATAACCTTGAATTTCGGAAAGCGCTTTCCCTAGGCTGAGCCTGTTTCGAACATATTTCGATCCCTCATCAGGCAAGACAAGCCAGCACCGGAAAGGCGAACGGAGATGCGCCCACTCCTCCGATGGAAAGCACCCATGGCCGCGATCATGGGTTCACTCGCCGCCGCAGCGACCGTCGTGATCGGACTGTCGAGTCCGGCCGTCGCGGCGACCCTCTTCAGCGACGACTTCAACGACGGCAACGCCAGCGGCTGGACCACCAGCGGCGGGTCCTGGTCGGTGGTCACCGACGGCACGCCCGCGTACCAGCAGGGCGGCACCAGCTCGGACGCGCGCGCCCGGGCCGGCACGAGCAGCTGGACGAACTACACGGTCACCGTGAACGTCAAGCCGACCGCGGTCAACGGCAGCAACCGCTTCGTGGCGGTGCTGGCCCGGGTGCAGTCGTCGACGAGCTACTACTATCTCGCGCTGCGCAGCAACAACACGGTCGAGCTGAAGAAGCTCGTCAGCGGTTCCTCCACGACCCTGGCCTCCGCGTCGCTGACCTTCTCGCTGAACACGACGTACGCGTTGAGCCTGCAGGTCTCCGGCACCACCTTGCGCGGCACCGTCAACGGCGGAACCGTGCTGACCGCCACCGACACGCAGTACGCCAGCGGCCAGATCGGCGTGGCGACCTACTACGCCAGCGCCCGTTTCGACGACGTCGTGGTGACCGACTCGGCCGGGCCGTCGCCGAGCGCGACGACCGGCAGTCCGACCAGTTCACCGACGTCGAGCCCGAGCCCCACTACCAGCCCGACGACGGGTGCGATCTACGTGTCGCCGAGCGGCACCGACGGCGCAGCCGGTACGCAGTCCAACCCGACGACGCTGACGTCGGCGCTCACCCGGATCGCGGCGGGCGGGACGATCTACCTGCGCGGCGGCACCTACAACTACTCGTCGACGGTGACCATCGCGCCCGCCAACAGTGGCACCTCCAGTGCCCGCAAGACGCTGTCGGCGTACCCGGGGGAGACGCCGGTGCTGAACTTCTCGGCACAGGCGGAAGACCCGGCCAACCGGGGGCTGGCGCTGAACGGCAACTACTGGCGCCTCTACGGCATCGTGGTCGAGCGTGCCGGGGACAACGGCATCTTCGTCGGCGGCAGCAACAACATCATCGAGCGCACGGTGACCCGGTTCAACCACGACACCGGTCTGCAGCTGTCCCGGATCGCCTCGGACACCCCGCAGTCCCAATGGCCGGCGAACAACCTGATCCTCAGCGCCGAGTCGCACGACAACGCCGACTCCGACGGTGAAGACGCCGACGGCTTCGCCGCCAAGCTGACGGTCGGCTCCGGCAACGTCTTCCGGTACGCCGTCTCGCACAACAACATCGACGACGGCTGGGACCTGTACACGAAGACCGACACCGGCCCGATCGGCGTGGTGACCATCGAGGACTCGCTGTCCTACAACAACGGCACCCTGAGCGACGGCAGCCAGGCCGGGGCGGGCGACCGCAACGGCTACAAGCTCGGCGGCGAGGACATCGGCGTGAACCACATCGTGCGGCGCAGCATCGCGTACCACAACGGTAAGCACGGCTTCACCTACAACAGCAACCCCGGCTCGATGACGATCTCGAACAACGTGAGCGTCGACAACGGCGAGCGCAACTTCAACTTCGACGCCGGCACCTCGGTGTTCCGGAACAACACGTCGTGCCGGTTCAGCAGCGGCACCAACGACCGGATCATCGGCGACTCCGACAGCTCCAACCAGTTCTGGAGCGGCGCCAACGGCTCCCGCTGCACCACCTACAGCGGCGCGTTGGGCTGGTCCTACGCCGCGGACGGCCACCTCGTGGTGACCTTCCACGGCGTCGTCGTCACGCTGTAAGCGGCAACGCCACCGTGAGGGCGGCGATGCTCCGGGCATCCCGGAGCACGCCGCCCGCCATCGCTTTCGGCAAGTCCGCGACCGGCATCGGCACAACTTCGATGTCGGCCTCGTCCGGATCGCCGACCGGCCGTTCCGCGAGTTCGACCAGGTCCGTGGCCCGGAAGACGTGCATCCGCTGAGTCAGCCAGCCGGGCGCGGAGAACAGGCACGCGACGAACTCACAGCGGCCCGCGCCGAAGCCGGTCTCCTCGGCCAGCTCCGCGAGCGCCTGCTCGCGTGGGTCGGTCCCGGCCGGAATCTTGCCCATCGGTACCTGGAGGACCCGCTCGCCGACCGCGGGCCGGAACTCGCGGATCAACAGCAGCTCGGTCCCGCGCACGGCCACGACCGCCACGACGTCCGGAGTGATCTGGTACGCCGGACGTCGTGGACCGCTCCCGTCACTCATCAGGCAGATCCGTCGGCCGACTCAGCCCCGGGAGCCGCAGAAATCTTGCGGCCTTCCGCTCGACGAAGAGATCCTCCTCGGAGATGTCGATCTCGTCGTCCTCGGCTTCCGAATCGTGGTCGGCGGCGAGAATGCCGGCGAGGGCGGCTCGCTGCTCGGCGATCGTCGCGCGATCGGTGACACCGTGGTAGCCGGCCCACCAGTCGGCCAGCGCGCCGGCTTCACGGTCCACGTCCGACGGAGCGGACGCAGTGTCGTCCCCGAAGTAGCTCCGCGGAGTGTCGAGCAGGTACGCGCCGAAGAAGCCCACGATGCATCTTAGGAGTGATGATCTCCGGCGGGTGGGATACCTGACCGGGCTGCGGAGAGGTACGCGAGCCTCCGGAGATCGTTTTCGCGAGTGAGTCAGGCGCGCTCGTAGTGGTTCACCACGATGCGGCCGTCGGCGACGGTGGAGTCCACGAGCTGGAGATTGAGCCGGTCGGCCGGGTGGGCGAAGACCGGGCGGCCGCCGCCGAGCACGACCGGGTGCACCGCGATGTGGTACTCGTCGATCAGTCCGTGGGCGGTCAGCGCGGCGGCCGCCCCGATGCCGCCGGTGAGCAGCAGGTCCCGGCCTTCCTGCTGCTTCAATTCGGCCACGGCGGCGGCCTCGACGACGGCGGACGTCCAGTCGTCGCCGGCGTAGGTGCGGGACAGGACGATCTTCGGGGTGGCCCGCCAGAACGGCGCGAACCTCGCCACGTGCGGGTCGTCGGAGAGCTGCTCGGCGGCCGGCCAGAAGCTCGACATCATGCCCCAGACCACCCGGCCGAACAGCAGCGTGTCGACTCGCTTGTCCAGTCCGTCGGAGTACGCCGACAGCTCCGGCCCCATCACGGGCCAGTCGAACTCGCCGTTGGGGCCGTCGACGAACCCGTCGATCGAGGTGTGCACCCAGTAGATGACCTTGCGCATGATCGGCTCCTTCCAGCCTTCGGTTTCGTGCCTGGGTCGGAGCCGGATCGGTCTTCTCTACATCGCGGCTGCCTCTACTCGGAAGATTTTTTCCGGCGAGCGACGGCGTCCCCGGCGGGCTGCCCGTCGACCAGCGTACGCAGGAAGGCGACGACGGTGGCCAGTTCGCGCGCCGAGCCGGCCGATTCGAGCAGGCGGTGCAGGTCGTCCTCGACCCCGGCGACCTTGCGGGCGAGCCGGGCGCCTGCCGGGGTCAGGCTCAGCTCGACCTGCCGCCGGTCCTGTTCCCCCGGTACGCGACGCACCAGGTCGGCGCTCACGAGCCGGTCGACGAGGCGGCTCGGATTGGTGCCGCTCTCGCAGACGAGGAGTTCGCCGAGGCCGGACAGGGTCAGTGGCTGGCGGTCGGCCAAGAGCCGGAGGACTTCGGCCTGGGCCGGCGTGATGCCGTGCGGGCGGAGCGCCTGGGCGAGCTGCCGGTTGCCCTCGCGCTGCGCGGCCAGGATCAAGTAGCGCAGTTCCTCAACGGGTGTCACAGCATTAGATTACACGACATGTATTTGTGACGACTGTCTCACTCTCCCGGCAATGTATGACACGACATCTGATGACGCGTAATGTAAT
This sequence comes from Hamadaea sp. NPDC050747, assembly GCF_040654195.1. NCBI lineage: Bacteria > Bacillati > Actinomycetota > Actinomycetes > Micromonosporales > Micromonosporaceae > Hamadaea > Hamadaea sp. NPDC050747. The sequence goes on along the minus strand of NZ_JBFAHM010000016.1, from coordinate 14,752 downwards.
CCGCATGAAGGTTTCCGTGATCAGCACCGGCAGCGTCCAGATCCGTCCGGAACACGTCGGCCCCACCCGCCAGCCCACCTACCTCTGGCTCATGGTCACCGCGCGCAGCTGGACGCCGCCGCGGCCGATCAACGCGTACGTCATCGAGCACCCCGAAGGTGTGGTGCTCTTCGACACCGGGCAGGACATCGCCTCGGTTACCGATCCGGCGTACTTCCCGGGCGGGCCGACCGGCCATCTCTACGACCGCCTGGCGAAGTTCGACATCACGCCGGCCCAGACACTCGCCGCTTCGCTGCGACGCCTCGGGCACGAGCCGGGCGACGTGCATACGGCGATCCTGTCCCATCTGCACCAGGACCACATCGGCGGACTTCGAGAGCTGACCCGGTCCCGGATCCTCGTCGGCGCCACCGAATGGGACGACATGCGAAAGCCGTTCCCGGCGCAACGCGGCTTTCTGCGTACCCATATAGACGTGCCGGGGTTGCGCTGGGAGCGAGTGACCCCGGAAGCGCTGGGCGACGCGGACCTGGGGCCGTTCACGACCGGGCACGACCTGTTCGGCGACGGCGCCCTGACCGTGCTCCCGACTCCCGGGCACACCGCGGGTTCCCAGTCCCTGCTGGTACGCCGCCCTGGCCGGGCGCCGCTGCTGATGGTCGGCGACCTCACCTATGACGCGGACCTGCTCGCGGCCGGGGAGATCCCGGGCGTCGGCGTCCGGAAGACGATGCGCCGGACCGTGGCGATGGTCAACGAGCTGCGCCGGAGCCACCCGGACCTGGTCGTGTTGCCGGCCCACGATCCGGGTGCGGCGGACCGGCTCGCCGCCGCCTGATGCGCGTGTCAGGTACGCAGGTAGGAAGCGCCGTTGAGGTCGATGATCGTGCCGGAGGCCCATTCGGCGAGCGGCGAGGCGAGCCAGTGCACCGCGGCGGCGATCTCCTCGGGCCGGGCGACGCGGTCGAACGGGCTCTGGGCGCGGATCGCCGCTCCGGCGGGCGAGGCGAGGTATTCGGTGACCATGTCGGTCTCCACGAACCCGGGCGCGACCGCCGCCACCGCGATCCCGTGGCGGCCGAGTTCGACCGCGAGCGACTGGGTGAGCGAGTTCAGCCCGGCCTTGGCCGCCCCGTACGCCACATGCTCGGGCTCGCCCCGGAAGGCTCCACGCGAACTCACGTTGATGATCCGGCCACCCTTGGCGCGCATGTGCCGGGCGGCGCACCAGATCGCGTTGGCCGGGCCGACGAGGTTGGTGGACAGCATCGCCCGCCACTGGTCCTGCCACTCGTCGTAGGTGGTCTCGAAGACCGGATGGGGTGCGTACGCGCCCGCGTTGTTCACCAGGACGTCCAGCCCGCCGAGCGCCTCGGCCGCTCCGTCGACCACTGTGCGTACGGCGTCGGGGTCGGCGAGGTCGCCCTGGACGACGACGTGCCCCTCGCCCGGCAGCGTTGCGCGTACCTGCTCGGCCTGGTCGGCCGACCCTCGATAGTGGACGGCCACGCGGTCGCCGCCCCGGGCGAACGCCTCGGCCACCGCCCGTCCGATCCCGCGGGAGGCTCCGGTCACCAGAATCGCGCGTCCACTCATGCCGCTCATGCGGCGATCATGCCGCAGTGGTTCGGGGGCGCTGGATCAGGGTTCCCGGTCGAATCTTGAGCCAAGATTCGACACGGAACCCTGATCCAGCGCCGAGAGTGGGGAGCCGGGGAGGCGTGGGGCGCAGAGACAGATGATGGTCATTGACTACCGGTCTAGACCGGAATATTGTCCGGACCATGCTTCGTCATCGACGTCGTTCATTCCTTGCCGCGCTGTCGGCACTCCTGCTGGTCGTGGTCGCCGCCGTCGCCGGTGGCGCGATCTCGGCCCGGCCCGCCCAAGCGGCGGGCCCGTATCCGAAGTCGATCGACCTGGGCCGCCCGCCGGTCAAGGGGGTGACGGCGGCGGGTGGTGAGACGGCGCGGATGGCCGACGGCAAGGTCCGGACATGGCTGGCGATCAGCGGCGCTCCGGCCGAGGGCGATCCGGCGTACCTGGCCGAGGTCGACCCGTTCGCCGGGAAGATGGTCGCCCGGTATCCGCTGGGCGGAGCCGAAGGCGCCTGGGGCGTCTCGGTCACACCGGACGGCAAGTACGTGTACGTCACCACGTACGGCCAGGGCCACGCGTTCCGGCTGACCTATACCGGGCGTACGCTCGCCGACCTGGGCGCGCCGTCGGCCGGGACGAGCTTCCTCTGGGAGGGCGACACCGACGACCAGGGGAACCTGTGGGTCGGCACCTTCCAGGGCTTCACCAAGCCCGCTCCGGCGGGACTGCTGACGAGCTGGTCGCCGGGGTCGAACTGGACGACCAGGGCCAGCTACGGCGACACCTACAAGTACGTCCGCTCGGTCGAGTACGCCCGGGGCCAGGTCTACGCGGGCCTCGGCCAGTTCACGAAGTTCGTGCGGTACGACCCGGCGACCGGGACGAGCACCGACATCCCGCTGCCGGCCGGCGTACCGTCCGACATGTACACCTACCAGCTCGACGACGCGGGCGACTACCTCTACGTCTACTTCGTCGGCGGCACGTCGTCGGCCAAGGCGTGGCTCTACAACCTCGTGACCCAGCAGTGGGTCCGCGAGATCCCCGGGTACGCCGGCCCGACCGTCTCCGACGAGGGCAGCGACGGGCTGACCTACCTCGTCATGTCGGGCGAGATCGTGGGCTACGACGCCGACACCGGCGCGGTGACGCACACCGGCTTCTCGGCCGGCGCGCCGAAGGGCATCCAGCGGGTGGTGAACCCGGCGAACGGCCACGAGACGGTGGTGACCGGGCAGGCCGACGGCTCGATCCTCCGGTACGACCTGGTGACCGGCACCGGATCGGTCTCGAACTGGGTGGACGTCGGCTTCCAGCCCGTGCTGACCTCGTTGCGGTCGCTGGGTATCGGCCCCAACGGCTGGGCGTACCTCGGCGGCTACTTTGCGGGCGGCTTCGCCGGGTACGACCCCGACGCCGAGGTGTGGCACGAGTACCGCTGGGCGCACCAGGTCGAGGGGATGGCCAGCCACGGCCGCAAGCTGTATCTGGGCGTCTACCCCAACGGCGCGCTCTACGAGTACGACCCGACGCTGCCGTTCGACTCGGCCAATCCGCGCAAGCTGTTCGACCTGCAGACCTATGGCCAGGAGCGACCCTGGACGGTGATCTCGGCCGGCAAGTACGTGGCGATCGGCACCAGCCCGAAGAACTCGCAGACCGACGGCGCGGTGACCCTCTACGACCCGGAGACCGGCGCCATCCGGGTCTTCAACGGCATCGCCGGCGCGGGCGAGATCAGCGCGCTCACTTATCAGAACGGGATCCTCTACGGCGGCACGCTCAACTGCTGCACCATCGCGGGACAAAGCCCCGGCAAGATCTTCGCCCTCGACGTCGAGACGGGGACGAAGTTGTGGCAGGCCACGCCGCTCGCGGGTGAGCTGGGTGTCAACGGTTTGGCGTTCGGTACCGATCCCAACGTCCTCATCGGGCTCACCGCCGGGAAGGCGTTCCGCTTCAACGTCAGCACGCGCCAGGTGCTGAGCAGCGCCACGCTGGTCGACTACGCCTGGAGCACGAGCTTCAACCCGCGTGCGGTCAACCTGACCTTCGACCCGCGCGACGGCTACCTCTACGGCACCGCGGTCGGCACGTTCCTCAAGCTCAACCCCACCACGCTCGCCAACGCCGCGCCGGCCGGCACGAAGGGCGGGCTGTTCGCCGCCGCGAACAGCGGCCGGAAGTTCGCCACCCAGTCCGTCGTCATGCCCGACGGGCATGTGGAGAACCACCTCATCATGACCCAGTGGTACGGACGACCGGCCGGAGCCGCGATGCTGTACGGCGGCGGTGGCAGCGCTTCCGCGTACCGGTGGAACTCCACGGAAGCGGCGTTCCAGATCGGCACCGGCTGGTCGCAGAGCAGCGGATATGACCTGGCCAGGGTCGGTGACCGCATGGTGAGCGGTGACTTCACCTGTGATGGGGTGGACGACATCGCGGTCGGCTACGACACCGGCGGAGCGCTGCGGTTCGACGTCTGGGACGGCACGGCGATCGCCGCCGGGCCTAAGGTCTGGGGGACCGCCGCCGTCGCGCCGGCGTCGGTGGGAGCCCGGATGACCGCCGGAGACTTCGACGGCAACGGCTGCACCGACATCGCCTTGTTCGAGGCGGTCGCCGGGACGACCGGAGCCAGGATTCACCGGCTGCTGTCCGACGGGACCTCGCTGACCAAGACGACGTCCGGCGACTGGAGCGCGTCCAGCGGCTACGACCTGGCCAACGTCGCCGGGCGGTTCGCCGCCGGAGACGTCGACCAGGACGGCCGGGACGACCTGATCACGGCGTACTCCTATGGCACCTATTTCCGGTTCCACGTGTGGACCGGCGCGACTGACTACAGTGGACCGGAAGGTTGGTATCAGTCCGGCGGGTTCGACCTGAACGCCGTCGCGGACCGGATGGTCGTCGGCGACTTCGACGGCGACGGCGATGACGAACCGGCGTTGTTCTACTCCTACGGCGGCAGCCACTCCCGGCTCTTCCGCTGGACGACGGCCAACGCGCACTTCACGCTCGCCACCCCGGACTGGGAGGTGACCTCCGGCTACACGCTCAGCCTGGTGGGCAACCGGATGGCGGTCGGCGACGCCAACGACGACGGCCGCGACGACATCATCACGGCGTACGACTATGGCTCAGATTTCCGCTATCACGTCTGGCTGAGCGGGTGGTCCTACACCGGTCCGGCCGGCTGGTTCGACTCGGGAACCTTCGACCTGTCGTTGGTCGGCGGCCGGGTGGTCATGCCGGTCTGGTGACCTCACCGTGACCGCCCGGGACGGCCGATGTTTCGGCTCGGCCGTCCCGGGCATTTGCCTGAGTCATGGAGGAACGGCACGCTCACCTGTCCGTGGGCTCGGCTGCCGATGGTGCCTCGATCCACCTGGTCGAGGCCGGCCCGATCGACGCCCCACCGGTCGTGCTGCTGCACGGCTGGCCCGAGACCTGGCTGGCCTGGCGGCCGCTGATGACCCTTGCCGAACGGCAGGCCCGCGTCCTGGCGCTCGACCTGCCGGAGGTCGGCGAGTCCACCGGACCAGCCGGGAAGACCAAGCGGGACCTCGCCCGCACGGTGCACGACCTGGTCACGAGGCTCGGACTCCGGGACGTCACGCTCGTCGGGCACGACGTCGGCGGCATGATCGCGTACGCGTATTGGCGAATGTTCGGCGACCTGGGCCGCGCAGTGATCATGGACGTCGCCGTTCCCGGCGTCGATCCCTGGACCGAGGTCGAGCGGAATCCCCGGATCTGGCACTTCGGCCTCCACCAGGTTCCCCGGCTACCGGAGGAACTCGTGCGTGGCCGCCAGCGCGCGTATTTCGACTTCTTCTACGACGCGCTGGCGGCCGACCCCACCCGGATCACTCCCGAAACCCGCCAGGCGTACGCCGACGCGTACGCGTCCGACGCCGCCCTCGCGGCAGGGTTCGCCTGGTATCGCTCATTTCCCGACGACGTTCAGGACAACGCCGACACCGCCCCTGTACGCACCCCGCTGTTGTATCTGCGCGGTGACCACGACCCCGGCGGCCTCGACGCGTACGCGGCCGGACTGCGTAGCGCCGGGGCGACCGAATTGGACTGCGCCCTGATCCCCGACGCCGGTCACTTCGCCCCCGAGGAGGCGCCGGCCGCGGTCTGGGCCGCCGTCAGCCAGTACGCCGAGCGAACGAGGCGGTCCAGTTGACCTCCCAGGTCTGCCCGCCGTCGGCGGAGAACGCCTGCTCCCAGCGGGGGTGCTCCGGGTCGACGGCGGTCCACCGGTAGCGCACCCGAATGTCCTGGCCGTTCCAGGTGTCGTCGCACTCGAAGGTGCCGACGCCGTCGGTGAACCGGCCGACGACCGGCTCGTCGAGCATCCCGCCGGACGTCTTGGACGCCCACCAGATCCGCCAGGCCTGCTCCTCGGGGTTGTAGAGACGCAGCGTGACGCCTTCGAGGTCGCGCTCGGGTGAGCGCAGCACGTCGAAGACCCCGTTGCCGTCCAGGAGCACCTGGCAGTCCAGGGTCGCGTCGAACTCGTACCACTCGTCGCTGCCGGCGAGGATCTTGACCAGGCGCCGTTGGCGGCTGGTCCACGCGCCGGTCAGGAAGTCGAAATCCGTATTCCTCATGTCAGCGACGCTAGGGGCGTACCCCTGACATGTTCTGTCAGTGGTCCGGAGGAAACTGAGATCGTGCGCGCCGATCGCTTAGTCGCCCTCCTGCTGCTGCTCCAGTCGCGGGGCCGGTTGAGCGCGGCCCAGCTCGCGGCGGAACTCGGCGTCTCGGTTCGCACGGTCTACCGCGACACCGTCGCCCTCAGCACGGCCGGAATCCCGATCTACGCCGACGCGTCGGGCTACCACCTGGTCGCGGGGTATCAGACCCAGCTGACCGGGCTGACCGCCGACGAGGCGCGCGGGCTGCCGCTGGCCGGGCTGCCCGGGGCGGCGGCCGCGCTGGGATTGGCCGAGGCGGTCGCCGCCGCCCAGCTCAAGCTGACCGCAGCGCTGCCGCAGACGCTGCGGGAACGAGCCACCCGGATGCGCGAGCGCTTCCACCTCGACACGCCCGGCTGGTACCAGGACGCCGACAACTGCCCCTTTCTCGCCGAGGTCGCCGACGCCGTCTGGCAGCAGCACGTCCTGGACGCCGAATACGAGAACTGGCAGGACGTGGCCCAGCACCGGCTGGAGCCGTACGGGTTGGTCTTGAAGGCGGGCAAGTGGTACCTCGTCGCGCACGCCCGGCGCGGTGTGCGTACCTTCCGGGTCAGCCAGATCCGTACGCTGACCGTCCGGGCCGAGCGATTCGACTGGCCCGCCGGGTTCGACCTGGCGGCGTACTGGCAGGAACACATCCAGGACTTCCGTGCGCGCCTGCACCGGGGCGAGGCGCTGGTGCGAGTGGACCCGGCGGCCGCCGACAACCTGCGCCATTTCCTGGGCCAGGCCGTCGCGGACGCCGCGGCGGCCGGCGAGCCGCAACCGGACGGATGGCTGCTGGCCCGGCTGCCGATCGAGTCCGAAAGCCACGCGACCCGTGAATTCCTGCGGCTCGGGCCGGTGATCGAAGTGCTCGAACCGGTGACGCTGCGGGCGCGGATCGCGGCTACTGTGGCCGACCTCGCCCGGCTCTACGCCACCGTGTGATCATCGCGTCAGCCATGCTTCAACGGGCATTTCGCCGCGCGAAACGACATGGCTGACACAATGATCACGGGAGTGCGGGGGCGGTCAGCGGCGGGCGTGGATGCGTTCGACCGAGCCCGCCTTGAGCCGCTCGGCCTCCACGATCTCGAATCCGGCCGCCCGCACGAGCGGAAGCTGGCGGCGGGTGAAGTGTTCCCCGGCGGCGCGGATGGTGAGCCGTTCGAGTAGCCACTGACCTGCCCGGATGGGCGGCCACGTGCTGCCGATGTGGTCGACCAGCAACAGGTCGCCGCCGGGTCGCAGGACGCGGCGCATCTCGGCGATGGCGGCGGGCGGCCTCGGAATGGTGCACAGGGAGAAAGCGCAGACCACGGTGTCGAACGACGCGTCGTCGAAGGGCAGGTGCTCGGCGTCGCCCTCGCGGAGATCAGCGGCGAGGCCGAGATCGGCGGCCCGGCGGCGGGCGTACGCCAGCATCGCCGGGCTCAACTCGATCCCGGTGACGGTCACGCCGGGCCGGTAATGGGGCAGGTTGCGCCCAGTCCCGATGGCGACCTCGAGCACCCGGCCGCCGGCCCGTTCGCCGAGCCACTCGCGGCTGCCGGTGAACCAGATCCGCTCGAACAACTGGATCTGCCGGTCGTAGCTCGGCGCGGACTTGTCCCAGACCCGTTTCTGCCGGGCGGTCGGCGTCTCCTCCATGACTCAAAGTGTGGCACCGAGCCGCCCTTCCAGCCGGTCCAAGGCGCCACGCGCCGCCCGGCGTACGCCGAGAGGCACCAGCGCGGCCCGACGGGGAACGCGGATGCCGCCGGTCAACGCGACCCGGGTACGCCCATCTGGTTGCGCGACGGCGGCCATGCCGATGAGCAGGAACCGGCTTTGCGCCCAGAACCAGCCCGGCCGGTGGACGCCGAGCAGCCGGGCGCGAAAACCCCATCGGCTGTGAGCCAGGAGTTCGACGCGTTCCCCGTCGCGGGCGAGGACGCGTACGCGGCGCATGTCCGGTTCGATGAGGCCGAAGGCGCCTTCGAAGTCCGACAGCACCGCCCAGACCTCGTCCAGCGGCGCGCCGACGGTTCGCTCGGTCACCGCGGCCCCGCGTACGCCGGCGGCCAAGGCCCGCAGCCGGGCCACTTCGTCCACCGCCGCGATCGGCCACTGTGGAATGCCGGTCATGCCGTCCACGCCTTTCGGAAACTCGCCCGGGCTCGGGCGAGCCGGGACTTCACGGTGCCCTTCGGTACTTCCAGCATCGCCGCCACGGTCTGCTCGTCGAGATCCTCCAGGTCCCGGAGCACGAGGATCGCGCGATGCTCCGGTGACAACCTGCGCAACACGTCGTGGACGTCGGCGGCCAGCTGCGGATCGCCTCGGGCGGGCACGGAACTGAGATCCGCCGGTACTCCGCCGTCGCGGCGGGCGATCTTCACGGCTTCGCGTACGGCGATGGCCCGGACCCAGCCCCGGAGCGCCTCCGGCCGGGTGAGACCGCGCAGTCCCCGGAAGACGGAGATGAGGGTCTCCTGCGCGGCGTCCGGGCCCCGGTCGAGCGCGATCGCTCCGCAGACGCGTCCGACATACGGCGTGAGCAGGTCCAGCAGGTGTGCCAGCGCAAGGGTGTCGCCCGCCTGCGCCTGCCGGACCAGCTCCGCTTCCGAGATCACGAGAGGAAGGCTCTCATCCGCATCGGCGTACCGCCGCGGGCGACCCGGAACGCGATCACCGCGAGCAGTCCGCAGAGCGGCAGGTAGAGCAGGAGGTTCAGCCAGTAGAACGGCGGTTCCGCGGTCGGCAGGCCGAGACCCACCGCCCACGCGAGCCGGGGCGGCACTTGGACGGCCGTGCCCACCGCGACCGCCAGCGCGATCAACCTGGCCACGCGCCCGGTGCCGCGCCACAGCGCGACGGCGGCCACCGACAGCGCGAGCGCCAGCGGGATCAGGGTCCGCGCGGTGAACGGCACCGCGAACCCCAGCACCGCCAGCGACAACGAATGTTCGTCGGCTGCGGGCCAAGTGGCCCCGGTCAGCCAGTACACATGCACCAGGGCGTCCGCGCCCAGCACACAGGCGGCCAGCCGCCTGCTCAGGCGCATGCCATCGATCGGCAACGTCTCGGTCACGGCCGTCCTTCCAGTCAGGGTTCTCGGATGTCACCCCTCCAGAGACAGCTGGTACGCCGAAGGTTCCGCGTGTGACGCAGTGCACCGCCTGCTGTTGTCAGCCCCTATACCTAGAACTACTATGCATCGCACTGCTATGCATGCTACTTCTAGGGAGAACGCATGTCACATCCCGAGTCCCGGCGGTGCTTCGGAGATATGGAGCGAGGCGTGGCGCTGGCAGATCGAGGACCGGCTGGTCCGGCCCCGGCGCCGACCGCGACGCCCGCTCCGGCCGGATCGGGAGCGGTCCGGCCGGATCTCGAACCGGTCTTCCGGGCGGCGTACGCCCGGGTCGTCGCGGTCGCCGCCCGGGTGCTCGGCGCCCGGGACGAGGCCGAGGACGTGGCGCAGGAGGTGTTCCTCGCGTTCGGGCGGACGACCGTCCCGGCCGAGGAGGCGGTGGGGTGGCTGTCGGTCGCGGCAGCCCACACCGCGCTCAACCAACTGCGCTCGCGGCGTCGGCGCGTACGCCGGGAGGAAGCCGTGGTCGGCAACCTCACCGCGCCGGACGTCGCCGACGACGTCGTCACCCTCGACGAGCGCCGCCGCGTGCGGTCGGCCCTGGCGCGACTGCCGCGAAAGCAGGCTGTCGCACTGGTGCTGCGGCACAGCGGGCTGAGCTACGCCGAAGTGGCGGCCGCGCTGGATCTGTCGCCCGGCAGCGTGGGCACCACGGTTCGCCGGGCCGAAGCCGCACTGCGAAAGGAGCTGAACCGTCATGCGTCATCCGAGTGAAGGCGTCCTGCGCCGACTGGTGGACGAGCCGTCCGGGGTGCCCGAAGCCGACCGCCGGCACGCCGACGACTGCCCGGCCTGCGCGTCCACAGTGGTCACCCTGCGGCGGGATGCCGTCCTGGCCGAAGCCGCGCTTGCCGTGAACGTCGATGTTGACGTGGAACGGGGCTGGCAGCGGCTGTCCCGCGGGACACCCGTGAAACCGGTCCGGGCAAGCCGGATCGTGCGATGGCGGACGGCACTGCGGAGCCCGGTGATCGCCGTCGCGGGCGTCGTCGCGCTGCTGGCCGGGGCCGGAGTCGCGGCTGCGACCGACTGGCTGCCGATCTTCCGGACCGAACAGATCGCCCCGGTCAGCGTGTCCGGCGCGGAACTGGTGCGGTTGCCGGACCTGAGCGGCTTCGGCGACCTCACCGTCACGGAGAAGCCCGGCGTACGCGAAGTCGCCGACGCCGCGGCGGCGCAGGCGGCCACGGGCCTGACCGTTCCGCAGGTAACCACGCTGCCCAATGGGGTGACGGGCGTACCGGCGTATCGAGCGGGGGGCCGGGCCAGTGCGGTGTTCACCTTCTCCGCCGCGAAGACCGCGCAGACCGCCGCGGCCGCCGGTCAGAGTGCGCCGCCGCCTCCGTCCGGGTTGGACGGCAGCCAGTTCCGGCTGGTCGCGGGACCCGGGCTCGCCGCGATCTGGTCCACGAACGGCTCGGTGCCGTCGCTGATCGTGGCGCGGATGGTCGCGCCGACGGCGTACTCGTCGGGGATCCCGTTCGCCACCGCGCGGGACTACCTGCTGTCGCTGTCGTTGCTGCCCCAGGACGTCGCCGCGCAATTGCGGACGTTCTCCGGCGACGGCACGACACTGCCGCTGCTCGTCTCGTCGGACGCGATGACCAGCGCCACCGCGGACATCGGCGGCGTACCGGCCACCGTCCTCACCGCCCGGAGCGGGGTGGTGGCGGCGGTCGTCTGGGTGGATCACGGGGTCATCACCGCCGTCGCGGGATCGGTGAGCGCCGACGAGGTGCTCGCGGTCGCCCGGGGACTCCGGTGACCGCCGTGACCGCAGCCTCCGCCACGGCCGCCGAGCCGGCCGTCGAATCGCCCGCCACCTCCGCCGTGTGGTGCTCGGGCCTGCGCAAACGCTACCGTCGCCGGGTTGCCGTGGACGACGTCTCGTTCAGCGTCGGCCGGGGTGAGGTGCTAGGCCTGCTGGGGCCGAACGGCGCCGGGAAGACCACCGTCATCAAGTCGCTGCTCGGCCTCGTCCGGCCGGACGCCGGAGAGATCCTGCTGCTGGGCCGGTCGGCGGCCGAGCCACCGGCCCGGGCCCGCGTCGGCTACCTCCCCGAACTGTTCCGCTACCAGCCTTGGCTGACCGCCGCCGAGGTGGTCGCGCTGCACGTCCGGCTGGCCGGGATCGGCGTACCGGTCCGGGAGCAGCACGAGTGCCTGGGCCGGGTGGGACTCGGCGATCGACGCCAAGACCGGGTCGGCGGCTTCTCCAAGGGCATGCAGCAGCGGCTCGGGCTCGCCCTCGCCCTCGTGGCCCGCCCCGAGCTGGTGGTGCTGGACGAGCCGACCAGCGCCCTGGACCCCCTCGGCCGCGCCGACGTCCGGGACATCGTCCTGGAGCTGAAGGCCCGGCAGGTCGCCGTCCTGCTCAACTCCCACCTGATCGGCGAGGTCGAACGGGTCTGCGACCGCGTCGTCATCCTGGATCACGGCAAGGTCGCCGCCGCGGGCACGCTCGCCGACCTGCTGGGTCAGCGGGAACTGCGGCTGCGCCTCGCCGACGTCGACGAGGCGGCGTACGCCCGGCTGGCCGAGACCGGCCGCGTCGTCCGCAGCGGCGACGCATACGCCGTGGAGCTGCCGGGCGACGCCGACGTCGCCACGGTCGTGCCGGACCTGGTCGCCGCGCTCGTCGGCTTCGGCGTACGCGTCCACGCGGTCGACCTGGGCCGGATCAGTCTCGAACAGCGCCTGCTGGACATTCTGCGTACCGGGAACGGCGAGGAGCCCCGATGATCGTCCACACTGTCCTGACCGTCGCCGCGCTGACGTTGCGTGAGGTCGCCCGGCGACGGGTGCTCCGGGCGCTGGCCGTCCTTACCGTGATCCTGCTGTCGTTGAGCGGCTGGGGATTCTCCCGGATCGACGCCGAGTTCGGTGGGCTCACCAGCGGTGAGGCTCGCATCGCCAGCGGCGTGGTGCTCAACCTGGTCATGTTCGGCCTGAGCCTGATCGCCGCGCTCGGCACGGCGTTCCTCGCCGGGCCGACGCTGGCGGGGGAGATCGAGTCCGGCATCGCGCTGGCCGTCCTCGCCCGGCCGGTACGCCGTTTCGCCGTCCTGCTCGGCAAGTGGCTGGGCCTGGTCGTCTTCGGCTGCGGATACGTCATCGTGGCCGGGTTCGCCCAACTCCTCATCGTCCGGTTCACCGTGGGCTACGCCCCGCCGCAGCCCGCCGTGGGACTGTTGCTGCTCGCCGCGCAGACGACGGCGCTGCTGACCCTGGGGCTGCTGCTGTCGACCGCCATCTCCCCGATGGCGTCGGGGATCGTCGCGGTCGGACTGTTCGGCGCGGCCTGGGTCGCGGGCGTGGTCGGCGGGATCGGCCAGGCACTGCACAACGACAGCGTCGCGCGGGTGGGCTCGGTCTCGCAGATGATCCTGCCGACCGACGGGCTCTGGCACGGCGCCATGTACGCCTTCCAGGATCCCGCCCTGCTCGGACCGCAGATGCTCGGCAGTCCGCTGGTCAGCCAGGCCCCGTTGACCGGGGCGTACCTGGGCTGGGCGGCAGTCTGGGTGCTCCTGATCCTCGGGCTCGCCGGACTGGCCTTCCAGCGGCGGGACCTCTGAGGCCGCGTTACCGTCGGATCATGTACGCCGAGACACCGGTTCACCTCGGAGTCCTCACTCCGTGGGTCGCGTGCGCCTGGGTGCGTCGCGTACCCGAGGCGGCCGGCGTCTCGGCCCTGATCGTCCCGGACGGCTGCGTCGACTTGATCTGGATGGACGAACGGCTGCAGGTCGTCGGGCCGGACACCCGTCCCCGGGAGGTGGTGCTGACCCCGCGTACGACGATCTCCGGCGTCCGGCTCCGGCCGGGGGCGGCCGGCCTGCTCACCGGCAGTACGCCGGTCTCGGCGTTGACGGACCGGCAGGTGGACTTGACGGAGCTGTGGGGTGCGACGGCGTACCAGCTGATGGAGCTGGTGGAACGCGGACCGGAGGTCGCCCGCGTGCTGGCGCGGGCACTGGCCGGGCGAGTCCCGCGGCATGCGCCCGAGCCGCTGGTGATGGCCGCGGCGCGGGCGCTCGATCAGGCGGAGCCGCCGACGGTGCCGAGCCTGGCCGCGGACCTGGGCGTCGCGGAACGCACCCTGCGCCGGAAACTGGTGGCGGCGGTCGGATACGGGCCGAAGACGCTGGAGCAGGTGCTGCGGTTCGGCCGGGCCAGTCGGGCCGCCGCGGACGGCGGCGACCTTGCGAGGGTGGCGCACGATGCCGGCTACGCCGACCAGGCGCACCTGAGCCGGGAGGTACGCCGCTGGTCAGGCCGGGCGACCCCACGCCCGGAGCGTGCGTAGCCGTTCGATCGTCAACCCGGGCCGAGCCTCGCTCTCCGTCGTCGGCGCCCAGCGACGCCACGAGATCTGCCAGCCGCCGTCGTCTCGCTGATCCGCGGCCAGTTTGTCCAAACTGGACGTCATTTCGGGCTCGGTGAACCATCGGGCCGCCACGCTGTCCGGCGTCGGCGCGAAGTCGTACGCGTAGTGGAACTCGGTCTCCGCATAGCCGGGCACCACCCGCCGTCCCTGGAACAACTCCTGGTCGCGAACCAGCTCACCGAGCCGGTCGGCGGCCTTCGCCGCGCGCCCGCGATCGGGCGCGTGATCGAGGAAGACCACACAGCAGTGGACCTCGTAAGGATGGGTGGCGGTCATCGCATCGAGCGCGGCCCAGCAGAACTCCGTCGCGGCAGGCAGCCACGGCGCGGTCACCCCGTGCTTGAACAGGAGCCCGGCGATGCGAGCCGTCGGCAGCAGGCTGCCCAGCGGCTCGGCCGGCGGCTCGATCCACGGCGGACGAGGGTAGTCGTGCGTCGCCGGGAGGAGCGCCGGAATACCACCGTCCGCCGTGACCTGCCGTCCCAGCCAGCGAGTGATCGGCGCCGCACGCGCCTCGTCCAGCGCGTCGATCTCGTCCAGCAGCCGCAAGGCGGTCATGGCCGTGATCGGCTGCGGCACCGGGCCCTTGATGTCCGGCTCCAGGCCGTACGCGTATGCGCCGTCGGGGGTCGCGAAGCCCGCCAGTGCGGCGAGTACGCCCTCCTTCGTGGCCTGGCTCTCGGAGACGAAGTGCTCCAGCCGTCGCTGATCGAGTACGCGCCCGGTCAGCCAGATGAACTCGGCCGCCCGCTGTACCTGTGCAGTGCTCATACACCCACCGTATGCAGGGTCGCGCCGGCCGTCTTGAAGGAATCGGCCACGCCCGGGAGTCGATCTAGGTGTTCTGTCCACGGACGTTGGTGACTGGATCTTGAAAGGGTGAGGACCTCCGGGTAGGTGTGGAGCTACCAAGACAGCCACCCCACC
>NZ_JBFAHM010000015.1:11320-224019 GCF_040654195.1 Hamadaea sp. NPDC050747 | reverse complement strand
GCGTTGTCGTAGCCGAAGCTGCGATAGTCCCCCGTGCCGAAGGTCATCTTCGTGACCCGCGACAACCCGTCATAGGTGTAGGACACGGTCTGCCCAGTCGAGGCATCGGTCACCCCCGACACCCGATCCACCGTGTCATAGGAGTAGCTGCTCGTCCCGGACGCGTCCGTCCGCGACGCAACTAGACCGTCCGGCGTGTAGCCGAACGACGAGACACCCGACGGGCCGGTCGCCGACGTGAGCAGACCCCGGTCGTTGTACGCGAACGTGTCCGTCCCCGTACCCGCCTTCATCGACGTCAGCTGCCCGGCCAGGTCGTAGCCGAAGGTCCGGTCGGCGGTCGCGACCTCGGCCCCCGCACCCGTCTGCCCGGTGAGGTTGCCGACCGTGTCATAGGTGTTGCTGACGACCACCCCACCGGGCTGGGTCTGCTTCACCGCCCGACCGGCCGCGTCATACGAGATCGTCCACGTCCGATCGTTCGGATTCGCCGACGTCGCCGGCTCGCTCTGCGACTCCAGCAGCCCCCACGAGTTGTAGGTGGACAGATGCTTGTTACCCCGCCCATCGGTATACCGCGTCCGATGACCCTGCAGGTCATACCCGAACGACGTGGTGATCGACGCCGACGCCGAGATCGGCTGCGTCTCCCCGGTCACCATCCCCGTCGCGTCATACACGAACGTCGTCGTATGCCCCAAGGCATCCGTGGTGGACACCATGTTCCCGTTGGCGTCGTACGCCGCCGAAATCGTCGAAATCAACCCACCGGTCGAGTCGTACGCCTTGGTCATCACGTTGTTGCCCGGCTCGTCGTAGACCACGGACCGCCGCGACCCGTCCGGGGCGCTCACCCCGACCCGCCGCCCGAGATAGTCGTACGCGAACCTCGTCACATTGCCCGCCGCGTCCGTCTGCGTGATCACATCACCGGCACCGTTACTCGCATAGGACACATACGACCCCGACGGCTGGGTCACCTTCTGCAGGAACCCGGCGCTGCTGTACGCGTACAAGGTGGTGAACGTGCTGGAGCTGGACCGCTCGAACCGCGAGTCGGTGACCTTGCGCCCGAGGTAGTCGTAGGTCGACTGGGTGTGGGCCCCCAGCGGGTCGACGGTCTTGAGTAGCTCGTCGTTGAGGTCGTAGGCGTAGGTCGTGATCGCGCTGTTGGGTTCGACCACCCTGGACAGCCGTCCGAACTGGTCGTAGGTGTAGGTCGTGACCTTGCCCAGCGCGTCGGTCGTGGAGGTGATGTTGCTGGAGCCGTCGAAGGTACGCGACACCGTGGCACCGGTGATCGTGGTCCCGCCCGGCGGCGTGTACGACGGCAGCTTGGTCGACGTGGGCCGGCCGGACGCGTCCCGGGTGATGACGGTGACGTTGCCATCCGGGTCACGCAGCTCGACCTCGTCGCCGAACGTGTCGTATCCAGTGGTGGTGACCGGCCGCGACGACACCGGGATGCCGCCGTTGGACTCGGCGTTGACCGTGGCGCTGGTCGTCACGACCAGATTGTCGGACTCGTCGTACTCGTAGTACTCGGTGTTGCCCAGCGGATCGGTCTCCGACAGCTTCAGCCCACGCTGGTCGTAGGTGTAGGTGGTGCTGCTGATGACGTCGCCGAGGGGCCGGACCTCCGACCATCCTCGGCCGTACAGTTTGGACACATCCGAGGCCGGCAGGGGTCGCTGGTAGACCTGCACCTGAGCGATGGAGCCGCTGAACGGCGCTTCGGTCGCCCCGTTGTACTTGGAGCGGCCGATCGCCAGCGATCCGCCGGCGGCGATCGGTGTGGTGTCGGTGGCCGTGCCCTCGGCCGTGCCGTTGACGTAGAGGGTCATCTTGCCGTCGGCGGCGTTGTAGACACCCACGAGGTGGGTCCAGGTGTTGAGTGTCGGTGCGGCGGTGGACCGCGCGGTCGCTGAGGGCGCCGCCGTCGTGTCGGTCAGGTTCCGGGTGAACGACCAGCGGTTCTCCGTCTTCAGATACTGCAGTTCGAAGCCGGAGTTGACGGTCGCGTCCTGGGACACGACGGACTGGACAGCGGAGTTCGCCGAGAGCTTGACCCAGGCCATGACGGTGAAGCTTTGTGTGGTGTCCAGGACGCGTTCGGCTGTGGTGGCCCAGCCGGTGCTGCCGTTGAACGTCGCAGCACCGCCGGACCAGGTCACACCGCTCGTCGCAGTCGCGGTGAAGTCGTGGTCGGAGCTGTCGACGACGTTGGTGCCCTTGGTCGCGTTGAGCTTCCACCAGCCGGCCGGTGACAGCGGTCCGGACGAACGCACGAAGTCAGACGTGATCCGGCCGGCGGTGTCGTAGGTGCTACCGACCATGCCGAAGTAGCCGCTGTAGTCGCCGTACCACTTCGCGGTGACCTGGTCGTCGTTGTTGTAGGAATATTGCGTCTTACGAGCTACGCCGTTGGGGTCGAGCGTCTCGTCGGTGACGCGGCCGACGGCGTCCACCGTGTACTTGGTCTCGGTGGCGTTGTTGTTGGTGATTTCTCGGATCGCGTTGCCGGCCGCGTCGTACTCGGTCTGCTCGGCGATGTAGGCCTGGCTGCCGTCGGCGTTCTTCTGAATCACCGCGACCTGCAGGTTGTTGTCGGTGTAGAGGAAAGCCGTGACGAAACCCATCGCGTCGGTGATCGAGGCGAGCCGCCCGGCCGGATCGTACGCCCGCGACTCGGTCACCAGGTCGACCGCAGCGCTCGGGCTGTTCGGATCGCCGGTGTAACCCACGAGCGTGGTCGTCAGCAGATGCCCGTTCGCGTCGTACGCGTACCGGGTCTCCACCCCGGTCTCGTCGACCTCCCGAGTCATGTTCCCGTAGAGGTCATAGCCGAACGTCGTGACTTTGCCGGTGGCGTCGGTCGCCGTCGCGATGTGACCCAACGCGTCGTAGCTGTTCTTCAACGTCCGGGCGGCGTCACCGCCGGTCGCGTCGCTGACCGTCTGCTGAGTGATCTGCCCGTCGAAGTTGTAGCTCGTCGTGGTCACCGGGGTGTGGACGGCTCCAGTCACCCGGTTGGTCGTCGCCGGATCGGTCTGCTGGACGATGCGCCCGAGCTTGTCGTAGACCACGCGCGTCACCAGCCCGGCCGGGTAACCGTCGGAGATCTCGGTCTTCGACACCACCCGGCCCAGGCCGTCGTATCCGAGCTTCGTGACCAGCCCCGCCGGGTCGGTCACCTGCGCGACGTCACCGTTGGCGAAGTAGGTCGTCGTCTGCACCTGACCACCGGGCGAGGTGATCCGCCACGGCAGACCGGCCGGGGCGAAGCCGCCGTCGGCCGCCGCGACCGTCGTCCCGTCGGTGTAGTCAACCTTGGCGATCCGGCCCAGCGCGTCGGTCGTCTTCACCTTGTTGCCCAGCGCGTCGTACTCGAACTTCGTCAGATACGTGTTGTCGGTGGCGCTGGCCGACCGGCCGTCCCGGATCTCCGTCAGCTGATCGTTGCGCAGATCGCCCGGCGACGCCGCGTTCAAGTAGTACGTGTAGTAGACCGTCGAGCACTTCCCGGCCGACCGGTCCTGGCACGTCTGCTCCGAGATCGTGTTACCGCGCGCGTCGTGCTCGCTGGTGGTCACGTTGCCGTTCGGGTCGGTGACCGTCCGCAGGAAGCCGTCCTTGTAGCCGTAGGTCGTCTGCCGCTCGGACCCGCCGTCGGCCCAGATCTCAGCCACCTGCCGGTTGCCGTTGTCCACGTCGTACAGATAAGTCGTCGTCGCGTTCAGCGGATCGGTCACCACGATCCGCTTCGCCAAGGCCGCGCCTGCCGCGTTCGCCGTGGCGTTCTTGCCGGCCGCGACCTGATCGGCGACCTGCGCCGCGCTCACCTGCGACGCGAAGAACGCGAACTCGCCGATCGACCCGGGGAAGTAGCCCGACGAGTCCCCGTCGTACCCCGCCCAACTAGACGACCATTTCCCCGCACCCAGGTAGGCGTACGCGGGCGCGGTAGAGGGTGCGACCCGGGTCGCGTTGCGGGTTCCGACCAGCGTCCCGTCCAGGTAGAGGGACTGGCTGGTGCTGCTCGCCGCCAAAGCCACGTGGTGCCACTTGCCGTCGGCCACCGACGTCGCGGTGGTCACGACGTTCGCGGCGCTGCCGGTCCAGAAACCGCCACGCAGCTTGCCGTCCACGCCGACATACAGCGCCGGCACCCAGCTGCCGGCCGCGTCGACGTCGTCCATGGACATGCTTTGGTACGCGTACAGCACGCCGCCCTTGGTCGATCCGGACGGCATGCTGAACCACATCGACACCGAGTTCGGCGCGGTTCCGGGGACCTCGGTGGCCGGCAGCTCGACGTAGGAGGTGGTTCCGTTGAACTTGGCCGCCGTCGCGTCGGCGAACGGGCCGGCGGAGCCGAGGGTCACCGTGTTGTAGGTCGCGACGCCGCCGTTGACCTCGTTGACTGCCTCGGAGACGCCGGTCTCGTTCATCCGGAGATAGTCGGCCGGGCCGCCGGACAGCACCGACGCCGCGTAGATCTGCGACGAGCCGGAAACCGTGGGCGTGCTGATCTTCCAGGTGCCGTTGTGCTCGTCGATCACCTGCGTCACGACCCCGCTGACCGGGTGGTAGGTGATCTGGGCCGCAGTCGCACCCGACGGGCGGACGATCTTCGTCAACGGGTGTGCGGCCGCCGCGGCCGTGCCACGCAGGCTCGCCACATCGGCGGCGGTCAGCGTCCGGTCGAACAGCGCCACGTCGGAGATCGTGCCGGTGAAGTAGTTCGCGTACCCCTGACTCGACGTGCCCGACTGGTGCGACTGATCCGGCCAAGCGCCACCGAGGAAGCCCGCCCCGATGTACTCATGCGTCGCGCTGTACGCGTCCACCAGCGTGATCAACCCGCTCCGGCTACCGACAACCTGCCCGTCGAGGTAGAGCGTCTGCGTGTTTCCCGCCGCCGCCAGCACCAGATGATGCCAAGCTCCGTTGGTCACCGGGTTGGCCGACACGATGCCCGCTCCGACGTCGTTGGTCCAGAACGCCGCCCGCAACTTGCCGCTGCTGCCGATGTAGATGCCCGGCGTGTAGTTGCCCGCCGTCGTGCCGGCGGTGATCGGGTCCTTCTGGTAGCTGAACAACACCGAGTCCGGCGTGGTCGTCTTAAACCACATGCTCAAAGACTGATAACTCGCCGCGGTCACCAGCTTGCCCGGGACCTCCACATAGGAGGAGGTGCCGTTGAACGCGGCGGCGGTGGCGGCCGACCCCGGCAGCGGCCCCGATTGGCCCAGCTGCACATTGGCGTACGTGGCGGCGTCGGTGCCGCCGTTGTCGAGCACAGTGCTCGCCGCCTTGGTCGCACCAGCCGCCTCAGACAACCGCCAATACGAGTGCGGACCCGCATCCAGCAATGCCGTCGGGTACTGCGACCCGGTGCCGTACTCGTAGGTCGTGCAGTGCGTGGCGTCGCTCGGCGGGCACACCTTCGTCAACTGGTCGCCGCTGTACGCGTACACCCAGGTGGAAACCGTGCTGGCGTCCCCGGCGGTGGCCGGGTCGGTGAACACCGTGGCGACGTGCGCCTTGCTCGCCCCCGCGGGCGTCGACCACGTCAGATGCAGCGCCCGCCCGGAAGCCGACGTGATCGTCCCGACCTGTCCGCTCGCGTTGTATGCCAATGACAGCGCCCGACCTGCCGAATCCTTGATCGACGTCAGCCCGTACGCCGCGTTCGAGCCGGCCGTCCCCGCGACCTGCCGGGTGAACAGATAGGTCGTGCCGTCCTTGTCCAGCAGCGAGTAGCCGCCGGTGACCGCGGTGAGCACCGAGAACCGGCCCGACGGCGGAGTGAAACTCCCATCGGCGTTACGCCCGTATGCGACCTCGACGCCGGTGGGATACGTGATCACCACCGTCTTCGCGTTCGCCGTCGTGAATCGCTCGATGATGTCGGCGTCGACCACCGTCGACCAGCCCGCGCCGAACGCCGACCCGGTACGCGGATCGCGGCTGTTGTACGACCGTTGGATCGCCAGCGCTGGACCGACCGTGGCGACCTGGGCGTCCATCGCCTCCGTCGTGTAATTGCCCACGCTGGGCTCGAACCCGCGACCGCCGCCATCCTGCGACAGCCCGGACGTCACCAGCGGCTGCGGCGGCGGCGTCGACAACGGGAAGTAGTACGCCACGTTCAACGGATCCGGACTCGTCGCCCAGCCGTCGTACGACACGACCCACCAGTAGTACGTCTTCGACCACTGCAACTTGCCCGCGGGCACGGTCCAGCTCGACGAGCTGGTCCACCCCGACGTGGCCACCAGCGCACCCGACGCGTCGTTGACCTTGAAGTTGTACTGCATCGCCTTCGGCCACACATCCGGATCGTGCCCCCGGGCCAGCAACTCCGGCGTCAGAGATGTCGCCTGATAATCCCGCGGCGGATACTGCGAATCGATCTGCGGAGCCTTGTTCGGGGTGTAGGACACCGACAGGAACGGTGCGCACGTATGGCTGTCGCAGACCGCACCGGACGGGCCGTTGCGCGAGGTGAACCGCTTGAAGTCGGTCGTCTGGGTGGGGTTGGCGCTCACCAGCAGGCCGTAATTGGGAATCGTGCCGTTGAGCCAGCCGTCGAGGGTCGCCTTGTCCAGCTCGACACTCGTCCACTCGCCGACCGTCCGGTCGCCTCCGGTGTTCGCGCACGCCTGCGAATAGCTCGTCGGCGTCTGCCGCCCGATCTCCGCGCTGTAAGCCGGGCCGGAGTAGTCGACGGCGCCGTAGCGGACGGTGCTCTGCGACCACGACTCATTGACCCGGTGGACCGAGTACGGCTGCGCAGTGCAGCTGCCCTGCCAGGTGAGGAACAGGTACAGCCGGGCCGACGTGATCCGCAGTCCGTTGAACGTGCCGCCGAAACCGGAGAAGGCCATCAGCGCCTTGCCCCGGTGCGTGCCGGCGTCCCAGGTGCCGACCGCGAGGTTGTCTTCAGCCGAGTGGTCCACGTCGTTGCCGTAGTACATGTAGGTGTCGGAGGTGTTCATGAACTCCGCGGTCGGGTCGACCGTCACGGGGTAGACGCGCTCGGGCGCGTTGAGCCACTGCTCGTCGGCGATCACCTTCAGACCGACGCCGCCGTCGACCTCGACCAGTTCGTAGCGGACGGCGTTCGACGTGGTGAGCTCGCCACTGGCGGTGTCGAACTTGGCGTCGTGCATGAGGCCAGGCGGGATGCGGCCCTTGACGGTGCCTTTGGCATCCGTGAGCAGGACACCGCCACTCGCGTCGAGGGCGGGAACGAGACCGTCCAGCCGGAGCGGGAACACCCACTCGTGCACAGCGCTTCGCTGCTGAAGCACGATCGACTCCTTGACCCCGCTCTCCCGCGACTCCACCACGAGGTCGGTCCCCGGCAACACGCCGGCATAGGTCACCGAGTACGCCCCGGCCTGCGCCGGAACAGCGGCCGCACCCCGCAACGAGTAGCCGAACCCGAGACCGTCGAACGACGCCGACACCAGCCGCTCATCATCGCCGTGGCGCGCGAACTGCAGCCCCAGCCGGTTCGCCTGCTGGCCCAGCCGCTCCCCCGCCGACGTCACTCGTGCGTCGATCTTCTGCCAGGTGCCGGTGGAGTCCCGGAAGTTGACGGTGCCCTGAGACACCTCACGGGTGTAGGAGCCGTCCGGGTTCACGAACAGATCCGAGCCCGCCGTCGAGTCCTTCGCGCTGCGTACGCTCCGGCCGGGTTCGAAACCTTTGATGTCCGGTGTGGTCAGTTGCTGAACCCGGCCGTCCTGCCGTTCGGCGGGCGTCTTGTCCGGAGCCCGGCCCGCGCCGCCGGACGCCTTCGTGTCGGCGTACTCGACGTAGTGACCCTTGCCGGCCGCCGTCCCGCTCTCCTGCACGGGGCCGATCGGATGGCCGTCGGCGAAGGCGGACGGCGCGGTCAGCCAGGACCACAGCCAGCTCACCTCCACATCCACCGGGCCGAATATCGTCGCCGGTTGCGGAATCGTGGTGACCACCAGCATCACCGCGCTGAGGAGCAGGCCGGCAAGCATACGACGGCGACGACGGTCCATAACGGACTCCTCTCGAGCGCTGGCACCAGACCAGAGTTCGTGAGAAAGTGTGCGGTTGGTGAATCGATTAATCAAGGGGCAGAACGCACCTCGTCCACCGGCATCCGCCGGACCTGGCAAAACTTCGAGAAATTTCCATCGTTTGATGGAAAGTCGTTCGACGTGGTTCCATTTTTCCATCCGTGCCGGTAAAGATGTTACGGATTTTCGCGTACCCGGGCCGAGGACCCCCGGGTTCGAAGAAGGAGGATCTATGACCAGACCACGGAAGAAATCGCTGCTCGCGGCCACATTGGCAGTGGTGCTGGCGGTCACCGGAGCGGTCGCGCTCGGCGCACCCGACGGGCCGACCGCCGCCCAGGCATCCACCGGCTCGTCGTCGTTCAGCCTGGCCGACCCGAGCACCGTGCAAGCCAAGGACGGCACCTACGTCACCTACGGCACGACCGTGGGCTCCGGTGCCGGCCCCCGCTGCGGCGCCCAGACCGGCGTGACGTTGTACGTGCCCTTCCTCAACCACGGATCAGGCGACACGGTCGGCATGTCCGACTGCGTGGCCGGCGACGCGCTGCCCTCCGGCCCGGGCTCATGGGCCGTCGACAACGGCGCCGTCTGGGCGCCCGGTGTCGCAGAGTTCAACGGCACGTACTACATGTACTACGCGGCGACGAAGGCCGGCACCAGCCAGAAGTGCATCGGACTGGCCACCTCCGGCGGCGCCAAGAGCTCCTTCACCAACAAGGGCGAATGGGCCTGTCCCAGTGGCGGCCGGTGGGCCATCGACCCCAATCCCTTCGTGGCGAACGGCAAGCTCTACGTCGCCTACCGCGACGACGCCATCACCTCGTACCCGGAGACCGGGATCTCCATCGTGCAGGTCGGCTCCGACGGCTTCGCCCTCTGGAGCACCCGTCGCGACGCGCTGAAGAGCACCGACCTGGTCTGGGACACCGTCAACGACTCCGGCGAGACCCACGTCATCGAGAATCCGTCGATCTTCGTCGGCGGCGCCAGCCACTACTACCTGCTGTTCTCCGGCAACAACTGGAACAGCGCCCGGTACGCGACCGGCATCGCCGACTGCGGCACCAGCCCGATCCCGTCCAGCCGGTGCACGCTGTTGAAGGACGGCGCCAACCAGCCTTACTTCGGCTACACCGGTAGCGGAGGGCTCGGGCCGTACCGCGGACTGCCCGGCAACCACACCGGCCCCGGCGCCATGGCGGCCTTCTACACCGAAGGCAACCGCCGGTGCGTCGTCTGGGCCTGGTACGACACCGCGACCGGCAAGCGCCACCCGATCATCGGCGAGCTCAAGCTCGACTCCGGCGGCTTCTACGTCGAATGACGGACCCGCCATCCACGCGCTTGCCCGACGGCCGCCTCGTAAGGCTCAGGGTGGAGCAGCCCACGGCAAAGCGCGTGGATGGCCGGCGAACATTCCCAGCCCCCTCGTTTCCATGTACGCATTTGACGGGAGTCCGACTATGACCAGCAAGATGAGCAGGCGTAAGGCACTCGCGATCGGCGGAGGCGTGCTCGCCGGCGCCGTCGCGGGCGCAGGCACGGCATCGGCGGCGACCGACTGGTTCCGGCTGCCGGTGATCACGGCGAACGTCGGCCGGGACAACCTCGGCGCCCGGGACGCCGCGTTCGACGCCGTACGCAACGCCGACGGCGACAACCGGCCGTTGGTCTGCTTCCAGGAGATCAGCGAAGGCGACTCCGGCGAAGAAGAGATGATCGACCACTACTTCGGGCCGCTCTACACCAAGGCTTTCCTGCGCCACGAGACGTCGTTCCGGATTCCGATCTGCGTCGGCAGGCCGTGGATCGTCGTGTCCAGCCGGACCGAGCGCGCCCATGGCGGCATCACCGGTGTGACCCCACCCCGTTGGTTCAACGAGGTCGTCGTCCGGCATCAAGATTATCCCGCCGTCGAGTTCGCGGTGCTCAACACCCACTACATCGCGAACGCGTTCAACGGCGACCAGCGCACGGACCTGCGCGACGAGTGGTGGCTGATGCGGGACATCCACAAGGCCAGGGCACTCGCCCATCACAACGCGGGCAGGCTGGTGATCTGGGGCGCGGACACCAACCGCCCGGACTTCGGCACCGCCTCGGACCTGGCCGCCGAGCAGAAGGCGTTCGGCACCGGCATCGACCGCCTGCACTGGTTGCCCGGCAACGGTTCGGTGCAGATCACCCTGAACACCACCAAGACGATCGACATGAACGTCGACTCGCACAACGCCCGACTGGCGATCTTCCACGTCCGTGCCGTCTGACGCCGAGTAGATCCGGGGTCGAAGGTCGGTGGCCGGCCGGCCTTCGGCCCCTTCTCGCGCCGGGTGGCGGCGGTGACATCCGGCTCGCGGGCGCGGTGCCGGCGCAGGCCGCCGCGCACGGCGGCGGGGCGCGCGACACGTGCTCGGTGCCTGCTAGCGTGATCGCATGGGCAGACGGGTGACCTTGATCGACGTCGCTCGGCACGCGGGGGTGTCACGAACCACTGCCTCGTACGTCATCACCGGCACGGGACGAGTGTCGACGGCCACCCGGGAGCGGGTGCTGGCGTCGATCGAGACACTCGGGTATGTCTACAACGAGGGCGCGGCGTCGCTGCGGCGCAAAGGCCGGACCGTCGGCGTCATCGTGCCCAACATCGACCGTCCGTTCTTCGGGGAGGTCCTGATCGGGGTCGAGTCGACCTTTACCGACAGCGGCTACATGTCGCTGATGGTGTCGACACGCGACCAGCTCGACCAGCAGGCGCGGTTGCTGCGGATGCTGCGGGAGCACCAGGTGGCTGCGCTGGCGATCATCCCGGCGACCGGCAGCGGCGAGGACCTGGTCGACGCGATTCACTCGTGGGAGGTGCCCACGGTCTTCCTGAGCCGCTACGTCGCCGGGGCCACCGAACCGTATGTCGGCTCCGACGAGGTGCGGGGCGGATTCCTGGCGGCCGACCACCTCATTCGCGCACACGAGTGCCGTTCGATCGCCTACATCGGCGGACCTACGCTCGGCGTCGCCCGGATCGACCGGCTCGACGGCGTACGCCGGGCGGTCGCTGAATCGGGCGCCGATGTCACTCTCACCGACGTCACCACTGAAGCCACCGTGGCGGCCGGAATGCGGGCCGGGCACGAGCTGGCCGCCGGCGAGCTGCCGGACGGAGTCGTCTGCCACAACGACAGCATCGCGATGGGCGTCGCCCGGGCCCTGTACGACGAAGGGCTGGCGGGCCGCACACGGATCATCGGCTACGACGACGTCGCCGCCGCGCAGGCCTCGGTGCCATCGCTGACGAGCGTCGCGACCAACGGGCGGCTCCTCGGCGAGACGGCTGCGCGGGCGCTGCTGGCGGTGATCTCCGGTGAGGAGCCGACGGTGCGGTCCAATCTGGCCGAACCCAAGCTCATCGTGCGGGAGTCGTGCGGCGACCACCCTAAGGTTCGAAAGCCTGCATCGTCGATCCGGTAAGGCCTTCACCGGCCCGTCATCTGAGCAACGCTCTTGACACAACCGAGTGCGCCTGGTTGTCTCGTGCCCGGCGTGGTGAATCGATCCACCAACGAGGTCGGAGCGCCCACCACGCGACGTCGACACCCGTCCTGAGCACGTTGAAGGAGGCAGGCATGAAGCGGCTCGCACCGAGGCTCACCGCTCTGTCAGCTCTGGCGGCGGTGGCCGCCTTCGCGGCGGCAGGCTGCGGCCTGTCCGACAGCTCGGCGCAGTCGCCGGGCCAGACCACGGTCACCGTGTACTCGCCTCGTCCCAGCAACATCACCGATTACGTCGTCAAGGAGTTCCAGGCGGCGCACCCCGAATACAAGGTGCAGCTGCTGACGCTCGGCGCGCAGGAGGTCGCCGACCGGGTGACCGCGGAGAAGGCCCGCCCACAGGCCGACGTCTGGTGGGGCGGCACGCCTTCACAGTTCGAGGGCGCAGCGGGCAAGGGTTTGCTCACGCCGTTCGGCGGGGACATCCTGAACCGGGTGCCGGCCAAGTTCCACGGCACCGGCGACGCCTGGCTGGCCGAACAGCAGCAACTCCAGCTCATCGCGTACAACCACGACATGCTGAAGCCCGCGGACGTCCCCACCGACTGGGCCGATCTGATCCTGCCCAGGTACAAGGACAAGATCCTGATCCGCGACGTCGCCCCGTCGGGCACGATGCGCAGCGTCTTCTCCGCGCTCATCTACCAGCAGTACGCGAAGACGTCCACGCCCGACGCCGGCTACGACTTCCTGAAGAAGCTGGACGCCAACACCAAGGACTACGCGGCCAACCCATCGGACCTCTACCTGCGGCTCCAGCGGCAGGAAGCGCCCCTGACGATCTGGAACCAGCAGGACATCCTCGCCCAGGCGGCCAAGGGCGCGCCGTTCTCCATCAAGGTCCCGGCCTCCGGCGCTCCCGTCAACCTCGACGGTGTCGCGAAGGTCAAGGGCGGTCCGAACGCCGCTGGAGCTGACGCGTTCGCCACCTTCCTCCTGTCGGACAAGACTCAGGCCTGGCTGGCGAAGAACGCCTTCCAGATTCCGTCCGTCCCGATCACCGACAAGCCGGAGTGGCTCGCCAACCTCACCTACACGGAGCTGCCGGTGGACAGCAAGGTGGTCACTGCCAACACCGAAACCTGGATCCAGTACTGGATCGACCACATCAAGAACCGTGGCTGACCTCGGCCACCCCAGGCCAAGTGCGAGGG
Organism: Hamadaea sp. NPDC050747; assembly: GCF_040654195.1. Classification (NCBI taxonomy): domain Bacteria; kingdom Bacillati; phylum Actinomycetota; class Actinomycetes; order Micromonosporales; family Micromonosporaceae; genus Hamadaea; species Hamadaea sp. NPDC050747. The sequence goes on along the minus strand of NZ_JBFAHM010000015.1, from coordinate 211,251 downwards.
AGCGCGCATGATCCCGATTCGACTCGACCGGGTGAGCAAGACCTACGCTGCCTCGCCCGAGGCTGAGCCCGCCATCTCCGCGGATCTGACGATCCGAGCCGGTGAGTTCTTCACCCTCCTCGGGCCCTCGGGCTGCGGCAAGTCGACGCTGTTGCGGATGGTGGCCGGATTCGTCGCACCGACGAGCGGCTCGATCTGGTTCGGCGACCGCGACGTCACCGGCCTCGCGCCGCACAAGCGTGGCGTCGGGATGGTCTTCCAGAACTACGCGCTGTTCCCGCACATGTCGGTCGCCGAGAATGTGGCGTACGGGCTGAAGATCCGGCGGACTGCGCGTGACAGCCGGGACGAGCGAGTGGCTGCGGCGCTGTCGATGGTCGGGCTGACGGGCCTCGGCGACCGGTCCATCGACCAGCTCTCGGGTGGCCAGCAGCAACGGGTCGCCCTCGCACGCGCGGTCGTCATCCAGCCCGACCTGCTCCTGCTCGACGAACCGCTGTCCAACCTCGACGCCAAGCTGCGGGAGGAGACCCGCACGCAGATCCGCGAGGTGCAGGAGAACAGCGGCACGACCGCGGTTTACGTCACGCACGACCAGGCGGAGGCGATGGCGATCAGCGACCGGATCGCCGTCCTCGCCGACGGCCGCGCGCACCAGGTCGACGAGCCTCGCCGCATCTACCGTCAGCCGGCGACCTCCTTCGTGGCCCGGTTCATCGGCCGCAGCAACGTCCTGCCCGTCTCGGTCGTCTCGGTGGGCGGCGAGACGGCCGAGGTATCGCTCGCCGGGGGCGCCCCGGTCATCACGGTGCCGCGCTCCCCCAGCATGCAGGTGGACATCGGGGCACAAGCCGAACTGTCGGTACGCCCCCAGGCCGTCCGGCTGGTGGCCGAATCCGAGGCGCACCTGCAAGGGGTCGTCACCCGGGTCGAGTACCTGGGCGCCACACTGACCGCCACCGTCGAGGTCGGCGACACCACCGTCGTCGTGTCGGTCCCCGACCGGCAGATCGGTCCCGAGCGGAGTCAGCGCGTCGGACTAGCGATCGATGAGGGCAGCACATGGCTGATACCGCAATGACGACGACCGACCTCGCGCCGCCGGCCGCTGAGGCCACACCGGCCGGCGCCAACCCGAGGCGCGGACGACCGCGGCGACGGCTGACCGCCGGCGACCGGTTCATCTACCTGCTGACGCTGCCGGTCTTCTTGGTCATCTCCTTCTTCGTCGTGGTGCCGATGGTGCATACGGCGGTGTCGAGCGCGGACGGGCGAGGGCTGTCGGGCAACTACGGGACGTTCTTCTCCGGCAGCGCCCGGACGGCCTTGGTGTTGTCGGTGGGCATCTCGCTCGCCTCCGTCGTGTTGTGCGCACTGGTCGGCACGCTGCTGGCGGTGCTGCTGACCCGGTTCCAGTTCCCGGGCCGCCGAGCGCTCGAGGTGCTCGCCGTGCTGCCGATGGCGCTGCCGCCCCTCATCGGCGCGGTGTCCTTCGTCCTGCTCTTCAGCGAAACGGGCATCCTGCCGCGGGCGGCGCACGAGATCCTGGGCGTCAATGCCGGCGCCGTATCAGTCGGCGGCGTCGGCGGCGTCCTGCTCGTGCATACCTTCACGATGTATCCGTACTTCTATCTCACGGTGGCGGCCGGACTGTCCGGGATGGACCCGTCGATGGAGGAAGCGGCACAGAGCCTGGGCGCGCCACGCTGGAAAGTCTGGGCGACCGTCGTGCTGCCGATGCTCACCCCGGCGTTGGTCTCGGGTGGGCTGCTGACCTTCATGCGGTCCATGGGCTCGTTCACCGCGCCTCAGCTGTACAACGTGCAAACCCTCACGATGCAGATCGTCGCCACACGGACCGGTGGCATGTACGAGCTCGCTGCCGCGCAGTCGACCGTGCTGGCCGTGGTCTCGATCGGCTTCCTGCTGCTGATGCGGTGGTATCAAGGCCGGCGCATTCACCGCAGCCTGTCCAAGGGTGTCCAGCGGTCACGGTCCCAGGTGCGGGGAATCCGATCCGCGTTCGCCTTCGCAGGCAGCGTCGTGCTGAGTCTCGTGCTGCTGGCGCCGATCGCGGTCATCGTGCTCGTGTCGTTCTCCGTGGATCGAGCATGGACGATCCAAGTCTTGCCGCCGGACTACACGTTCGCCAACTACACCCGGATCTTCACCGATCCGGCCAGCCTCCTCCCCATCAACGTCAGCGTTCAGACGAGCCTCATCGCCACCATCGCGGCCGTCGTCATCGGCGTCGCGGCCGCCTGGATCATCGCCCGGTGGCCCGGCCGGCGCGGCGGCTCGCTGCTCGACCTGGCGGTCATGCTGCCGTGGGCGTTGCCGGGCACGGTCATCGGCATCAACCTGGTCTCCGCGTTCAGCGGGGACTCGCCGTCGTCGCTGGGGCTCGTCCTCGTCGGCTCGATCGCGATCCTGCCGGTGGCCTACTTCGTCCGGTTCATGCCGCTGGTGTTCCGCTCCACCGGCGCCGCGATCGCGCAGGTCGATCCGTCCATCGACGAGGCCGCGCAATCTCTGGGCGCATCACCGCTGCGGGCGTTGCGCACCGTCGTGTTTCCCCTGATCGCGAAGGGTGTCGTAGCAGGCGCTCTCCTGGCCTTCGTCGAAGGCGTCGGCGAGTACGTCGCCTCGGTCATCGTCTACCCGGTAGGCCTCGCCCCACTGTCAGTGGCGATCTACCAGCGTATCTACGCGGCCGACTTCGGCACGGCGTCGGCGTACGGCACGCTCCAGATCGTCCTGATCTTCATCATCCTGGTCGTTTCGAATCGGCTCGAACACGGGCGCCGACCGCGGCGCCGCATGGGGGTATGACACACAATGACGGCCGGCACCACGCCTGACAGACCGCATCCGACCGTGCCGACCATCGCCGAGGTGGCGGGTAAAGCGACCCGGTTCACCGACTACAACCTCCCGGACGCCGGCATCCGCTCGCTGTTCACGACGGAGAGCGTCTGGCAGGCCTGGCTCGACGTCGAGGCGGCCCTCGCGCGCGCCCAGGCGAAGGTCGGCATCGTCCCGGCCGAACAGGCCGCGGTCATCGAGGACGCGGCTCACCTGAGCCGCATGGACACCCATCGTGTACGCCGTGCGCTGGCCGAGCAGGGGCATCCGCTGATGCCGTTGATCTCGGAACTGGTCCGGGTCGCCGGCGACAAGGCCGGCGGCTACGTCCACTGGGGGGCGACCTCCCAGAACGTGATGCAGACCGGTCACGCGCTGCTGTTGAAGCAAGCCCACGCGATCGTCGCCCGGCTGCACGAAGAGGTCGTCGCCATCGTCGCGGACCTCGCCGAGGACAACGCCGACGTGCTGATGGCCGGGCGTACGCACGGTCAGCACGCGGTGCCCATCACGTTCGGCTTCAAAGCCGCGGTCTGGCTGGACGAACTCGTCCGGGCGCACCAACGCGCCGAAGCCGCCATCCAGCCCTGCCTGACGGTCATGATGGGCGGCGCAGTAGGGACGTTCGCCGCCCTGGGACAGGAAGGACCCCAGGTCCAGGAGTTGATCGCCGAAGACCTCGGACTCCAGCCGATGCCGGTGCCGTCCCGGGCGCTGCTCGACCCCTTCGCGGCGTACGCCTCCGCGCTGGCCCTGACCTCCGCCGCGGCGGCTCGCGTCTGCGCCGACGTCGCGTCGCTGATGCAGACCGAGTTCGGCGAGCTGAGCGAACCGGTGCCGGACGGTTCCATCGGCAGTTCCACCATGCCGCACAAGCGGAACCCGAAGCTCACCTACGACGTGCTCCAGCTGTCGGCCGAGATCCGGGCCCTCGCACCCATCGCCGTCGAGGCCCTCGTCCATCCGCACGAAGCCGACGGCGGGGCCACCGCGTTGCTCACCGACATCCTGGAACGGTCCCTCATCGCCATGGGAGACCTGTTCGTGCGGCTACGCCACATCCTGGCCGGACTGGCGGTCTTCCCCGAACGGATGCGCCGGAACCTCAGCCTCAGCGGCGGCCTCATCTCCTCCGAGGCGATCATGATCGCATTGGCCGACGTCGTAGGACGCGACCACGCGCACGTGATCGTCCACGAGGACTCGATGCGGGCTGCCGTGGCCGGCGAAGACTTCCTGGAGATCCTGAGCCGCGACCCCCGCGTGACCGGCCTCCTCGACCAGACGCACCTGCGAAAGCTGCTTGACCCGGCAACCCATGCGGGGCTGGCCTCGGTGATCGCGCAGAGTGCGGCCCAGCGGGCCCACCGCTATCTGGACGGCCTCACCTGACCGGACTGTGGCGCTGAGACGGGTCAGCCGCTGTGGCGGGCGACGACGTCGTCGATCCGCCGGGCCAGCTCCAGGTCCAGCGCCGTCACAGCGTTCTCGGTGTAGGTGACGTTGTGAAAGGTCAGCGTCCGCCAGCGGATGTCGATATCCGGATGGTGGTCCATTTCCTCGGCGACCTGCGCCACCGCATCGACGACCGCGATAGCCTCCGGAAAGGACGGCAGTTCGACCACACGAGTGATGCCCGACCGGTCGCCGTGCCAGTCCGGGAGCTCATCAAGGCGTGTCTGGATCGTGCCGTCGTCCAGCGGCGTCCGGCTTTCAGCCATAAGACCAGTCTAGGGCCGGCCAACCGAACGTGCGGCATTTCGGCGCCGCCCGCAGGCTCGTACCGGCAAGCCGGATACCGTTGATTCCGCCGCATTCGGCGCGTGGTCGGCGCCGGCCGCGCTATGGCTGCGTGACCGGCGGTGCCACGGCGCTGAACCAGCTGTCGGCGGGCGAGCGGCGGTCGCCGAGCGCCTTGTCGAGATCCTGCTGTGGGCAGTTCTTGGCCAGTCCCGGGATAAGACACTGGTGATCACGCTCCGGACCGTAGAAGCGGGTGTTGACGACGGCCACGGGATCAAGTGGCGGCGTGAGACAGACCAGTTGTTCGATTCGGGGTTCGAGCGCTGCCGCGAGCTGACACAGGTACGCGCCGTGCCCGGTGCCGACGAGCCGGACGGGCATCCCGGGCCCGCCGAGGCTGGGCTCGGAGCGCACGAACTCCACTGCCCGCAGTACGTCGTGGACGCGGGCCGCGCCGAGACTGTCGCCCAGGCCGATCAGGTCGCATACCAACTTGAACGTCGTGCCGTAGGTGGCCTCGAACCCGAATTCGTTGATCTGATGTGCTCGTAACGAGCCGGTCGCCCGCACGTCCAGCACGACGACGTGCCGGCCGGCGGCGGCCGCGCGTTCGCAGGCGGCTTGATACGCGGGCAGGTCGTCGGTGCCGCGGTCGAGCACGAGGATGTCGATGCCCTCGGCCGGGCCGGGTGGGTCGAAGACGACGGCGGCGTTGATGATGTCGTGCTCCGGCCACCAGAACGCCTTGCGGACGCCCGGCCTGCGGTACGGCCACCAGCGTGGGTAGAACTCCGGACCGGGCTCGCGGCCGAACTTCAGGCGTTCTCGCAGCCAGGACAGGCCTTCGCCGGGGTCGGCCTGGGCCAGCCGTTCACGGTTCAGGTCGAAGACCCGTGGGCTGTCGGGGGCGTCCCAGGCGATCTGGCCGGTACGCGTGCAGCGCAGATCTGCGGTGCTGAGCAGCGGCGGCTCGTTCTCGGGGAACACCGCCCGCCCGCCGAGATGACGTGCGAAGAAGCGGACCGCCGCGGTGGCCAGGTGGGGATGCAGGCCGTGGTCGTGGTCGCCGCGCACGTGCTGGAGTGTGTCCGGCGGCGCCCCGAGCACGTCGAAGATCCGCTGGGCGCGGGCCACCGTTCGCACCGCTCCCTCGACGGGGAAGAAGTCGTAGTTCGCCGACATCACCAGCGTCGGCTTCGGTGCCATCGCGATCAGGAAGTCCTCGTGATCGAGGCCGTTGAGGGCGCCGCTGGGGATGATCTGTTCGGGATCCTGCGCTTGCCCGGAGCGCTGATAGTGCTCCCGTGAGCTGATGAAGCAACTGGGGGCCGCAGCCGCCAGCCGCGGCTCGGTCAGCATGAGCCAGGTTGTGAGGGTGCCGCCGCCGCTGTTGCCGGCGACGCCGATGCGATCGGGATCGACCTCCGGGCGGGCGGCGAGGTAGTCGAGCATGCGTCGGGCGTCGGAGACGAAGTAGCGGGCGATGGAGTCTCCGGCCCACCAGCACTGCACACCCGCGTGCGAGTGTTCCGGCACGTTGGCCGGGATGATCTCGCGGCCGTCGGAGTCGAGGTAACTCTTGCGCTCGCCCTGCCCGATGGTGTCGAAGGTCAGTGTGACCAGGCCCGCGCGGGCGAGCCGGGCGCACATCGCCTGGTAGCGCGATGCCGCCTTGCCGGTGTCGGCGTGTCCGCAGAGGAACAGTACGGCCCCGGCCGGTGCGCTGAGCGGCTCGGGCAGATAGAGGTTGGCGGGGATGAGGACTGCGGAGCCGACGTCGACGAGCAGCTTGTCGACGCGGTATCCGTCCCCCCACACGGAGCCCGCGGGTTGAGCGGTGGGGACCCGCCGGTCGCCCGGCAGGTCCCCGCCCAGCGCGTCCAGGGCCAGGCGGCGAAGCTCTCCTTGCCGCCGCCGTACGTCGTCCGGTGTGAGCAGCTGGTCGTTGGCCGCGCGTCCGGCCGCGAGCCGCTGTCTCGTCCGGCGATAGACGTTGTGCTGAACCTGGAGCGACGGATCCCACATTCCGTCGAGGAACGCGCTGAACCCTGGCGCCGTCTCGGCGTCAGCCATAGGTGCCTACCGGAATCGTGCCGGTCAGGCCGTTGAGGGGATTGCCCCACCGTACGGAAGGCCCGGTGACCGTCGTCGGCACGCCGTCCGGGCTCGCTTCGACGACGATGTCATTGAGATGGATGTAGCCGCGGATCATCGCCTTGGTGCCGCCGAGGGCGGCTCTGGGCGGGTAGGTCGCGGCGGCCAGCGCGGCCGCGCCGATCAGCACGGTCCGGCGGGCGACAGGTCTGGTGGACACGGAGGCTCTTCCTTCACGACTCGGACGAGTGTGGGGGCACATCTCACGGATTGAAGGGGATCACTTGAGCGCGCCGGCGACCATGCCGGCCTGGATTTGGCGCTGGAAGCTCAGGTAGACGACGAGGACAGGCAGGATCGAGATGGTGAGGCCGGCGAACAGCGCGCTCCAGTTCCCGGCATAGCCCTGGCTGACCGCCAGGTTGGCCAGGCCCTGCGTGAGCACATACTTGTCCGGGCTGGACTGCAGGATCAGCGGCAGCAGGTATTGGTTCCATTGGCCGAGGACGACGAAGATCCCTACGCTGACCAACCCGGGCCGGGCGACCGGGAGCATGATCCGCAGGAAGGTTCCCCAGTGTCCGCAGCCGTCGATGAAGGCAGCCTCGGCCATCGCTGCCGGCAGCGTGCGGAAGTACGCGGTCAGGAAGAACACCGCGAACGGCAGGCTGTAGACGGAGTAGATGATCGCGAGCCCGATCAGCGAGTCGGCCAGCCCCAGGCTGCGGGCGACGAAGAAGAGCGGGACGATCGCCAGGAACGTCGGAAACGTCATGCCCAGGACGAACAGGTAGTAGACGGCGCGATTGCCGCGGAACGAATAGCGGGCGATGACGTACGCGACGAGGGCCCCCATGCTCAGCGTCAGGGCCGAGCCGACAGTCACCACGACGGCCGTGTTGACGAAGTAGCGGCCGATTTCGGCCGTGGTCCATGCCTCCACGAAGTTCTCCCACCGCGGGGTGGCCGGCAGACTCCACGGGCTGGCGAGCACCTCGTCGCTGGTCTTGAACGAGGACAGCACCGCCCACGCCAGCGGCAGCACGACCATCGCGGCCCAGGTCAGCAGGATGCCGTGGGTGAAGACGTTCAGAACCGTGCCACGGAGGCTCCGGTCGCTCGCCGGGCCCGCGGGAGCGCGCCTCACGCCGGCGGGAGTGGCCCGCGATGCGGGTTTCCCCTCGTCGACGGCGGGCGCCGAAGGTGCGTTCAGGCTCATGGCGGTTCCTAATACTCGATGCGTTCACGCCGGGTGAGCCGCAGCGACACCCAGGCGAACAGCAAGGTCAGCAGCAACAGCGCGACGCCTACGGCGGTGGCGTAGCCGAACTCGCTGTCGGAGAAGGCGGTGAGGTAGAGGTAGTTCCCCAGGACCTGGGTGGCGTTGTCCGGCCCGCCCGATCCGCCGGCCGCCGACATGACGTTGACGATGGCGAACATGTCCAGGGCGTGGATGCCGAGGTAAACGCCTGCCACCTGGACGGTGTCCCAGATCAGCGGCAGCGTCAGCCGCCAGAACGTCTGCCAGCGGGTGGCGCCGTCGAGGCGGGCCGCCTCGAACAACTCCACCGGGATCGCGCTCATCGAGCTGGTGAACAGGACGACATAGAAGCCGACCGACATCCACACGATGACGGCCAGGATGGCGCCGTACGCCGTCGACTTGTCGCCGAGCCAGTTCACCGCGTCGATTTTGGCCACGCCGAGCAGGCCGTTGAGCAGCCCGCTCGGCGTGGGGTCGTAGACGTTGGCGAACAGTACGCCGATGACGGCGATCGACAGCACGTGCGGGAAGAAGTAGGCCACTCGGTAGAACGCGCCGCCGCGGACGTTCAGCGTGCCGCCGCGAGCGCGGTAGCGTCCGACCCGGATCATCGTGGCGAAGAACAGTCCGAGCACCAGCGTGCCGATCGGGATGACGACGACGGCGATCACGTTGTGCCACAACGAGGTCCAGAAGACGTCATCTCGCATCAGCCGCGTGTAGTTGGCGAGGCCGACGAAGTTCTTCTGCGGTGACAAGCCGTTCCAGTCCGTCAACGAGATGTAGAAGGACTGGGCATACGGCGAGACCACCAGGACGCAGTAGAGGATCACCGGCACCGCGAGGGCGGAGACGATGAAGCCGCGACTTCCCGCACGCATGATCAGGCGTCCTCGTACTTCGGCACGGACGAGTCGTTGCGCAGCGTGTCGGCCATCTTCTGGCAGCGCTCGGCCCACTGGTCCGGGTTGATCTCCTTGGTCATCAGCGCGCTGGTGGCCGCGGACGCCTCCTGCTGGAGCTTGGCGTACCAGGTGCCGTAACGCCAGTAGAAGGTGTTGGTGCCCGACGCGGCGAGCGCGTCGCGGATCGACTGCAACCCGCTGCCGGCCTGCTCCGGGGTGTATCCGGCGAGGCTGGTCAGGGTTTGCGTCTGCTTGGTGAAGTTCTTCGAGGCGTTCGGCGAGAGCAGGATGCGCAGCAGCTCCAGCCCGCCATACGGGTTCTTCGCCCCCGACGGCACGATGTAGCCCTCGCTGCCCATGCCGCGGATGGCCGTCTGCGGCATGGCGTCGCTCTTGTCCAGCGACGGCGGGGAGGCGATCACCATGTCGAAGCCCTTCGGGGTGACCTCGCCCAGCTCACTTTCCAGCCACGAACCGCAGGGGATGAACGCCGCCCGGCCCTTGGCCCAGTAGGTCTGTGCTTGAACATGCGTCAGGCCCGACGTGCCCGGCATGATGTAGCCCTTCTCCGCCAGCTGATACATGGCTTGCGCGGCGGCCAGGACCGCGGGCTGCTTCCAGCTGTTCGGCGCGAGGCTGTCCAGTGCCTTGCGGACGTCAGCTCCGCCGGCCTTGATCGCCATCATGATCAACGGGGTGAGGATGTAGCTGGGCGTCTTGCCCTGGTAGGTCCAGGGCGACATGCCGGTTGTCTTGATCTCCGCACAGAGATCGAGCATCTCGGCCCAGGTCGTCGGATAGGTCCAACCCTTGGCGGCGAACAACGACTTGCTGTGGTACAAGCCGTGCACCGTGTAGGTGTAGTAGAGGACGTGCGGCTTGCCCTTGAAGGAGCCCTGCTCGACGAGCCCCGGCAGCAGCGTGTCGCGGACGGTCTTGCCGCCGCCGTCGATCGCCGGTGCGTCCAGGAGCGGACTGAGATCCATCAGCTGGCCGTTGTCCACGAGCGGGGTGAAGGCGAGGGAGCCGGAGCCGGAGTTGTCGATCAGGTCGGGCACGTCGCCGGAGACGAACCGCGGCTGCAGTTGTTTGGCGAGGTCCTGGCCACCGGTGTGCTTGATCTCCGCCTTGGGAAAGCGCTGCTTGTAGACGGCTTGGGCGTCGAGCACGTACTGGTCGCCGTAGCCGCCCTTGAAGATCACGGTCTCCAGCGGCTTGTCAGCGGGTACGCCCAGCGGGTTCTCCGCGGTCACCGCGGCCTGCTTGCCGGCTGCGCCGGTGCCGGTTCCGCTGCCGGAGGAGGTGGCGCAGCCGGCGAGGGCGTTGGTGGTGAGCGCTGCGCCGAGGGCAGCGCCCAGCGTCAGCACGGAGCGGCGGTTCAGTCTGTGAGCGTCGTCGGTCATCTGTCTGTTGCCTTTCGTCTCGTGCGGGCTCATGCGGTGAGGGTGACGGTCACGCCGTCGCGGCCGGACACGGTGGTGCCCGGCAGCGGGCGCAGGATGAAGTTCAGGTCGGCCGGTGCCGCCGCGTTGGGCCGGAACCGCACGGGGACGGTCACCTCGCGGTGACCGGGAGCGATCACGGCCACACCGCTCAGGCCGTCGTAGTCGACCCGGTGGCGGGCGGAGCCGTCGAGGCCATAGCCTACGACCAGCGGTGCTGCAAGATCGTCGCCCAGTCGCCGGATCGTTACGGTCGCGGTTTCGCCGGGGCGTACCACCCGGCGATCGGCATAGAGCACCACCGTGGCCGCACCGCTGTGCGGCTGGACGTCGAGCGCGACGTCCTTGGTGACCCCGGCGGTGTCGATGATCGGGTCCTGCGGGCTGACCGCCCAGATGTCGCCCTGGACGTTGCACAGCGTCGGGTCGCCGGCTCCCTCGACGCCGGCCAGGAACGGCCCGGCGAGGTTCCCCTGCAGTACGGCGTCGTCGAACTGGACGTTTCCGTACTCGGGCAGGACGGTGACCAGACCGGACCAGATCTTGACGAACGGATCCGTGCGGGGTGTGTCTCGCAGCGCGGTGAAGGCGACCCGCTCGAACGTCGTACGCAATCCGTCGTAGCCGCGCTGTCCGTAGATGTTGACGGTGCCGGGCGAGTCGCCGGCGTCGAAGACGCAGTCGCGGAAGACGACTGTGCCCTGCTCAGCCGGGCCGCGAGCGCCGGGCTGGACGTGCACGACCGCATCGCCGGTAGGCCCCATGTAGCAGCGTTCGACGAGAACGGATGCGGGGGTGCTTTCCGGCCGATAGCGCATCAAATTGATCTCGAAGCTGTACTTCCGGTTGCCCGCGAACACCGTGTCACGGACGACGACGTTCCGGATCGGCTGGGACAGCGTGTCGGGTTCGAAGTCGATGCCCGCCTCCGGTGCGGTGCCCTGGGTGTTGATCAGCGCGCAGCCCTCGATGAGCAGCCCGTCGGCGGCGATGACGCTGATCGCGTTGCGCTTGTTGTCGTCGCAGACGACGTTGCGGATCGTGACATTCTTCGATCCGGTGCCGAGGATGATGCCGTCGCCGGGCGCCCCGCGCAGCGTCATCCCCTCGATGGTGACGGACTCGCTGGTGCCCGTGCGGACGATCGCTCGCCACTCGCCGGCGTATTCGGGCTTGTTCATGACGCAGGTCGCGCCGTAGCCGACGAGCTTGACGTCGCGGCGTTCGTGGATGCGCCAAATGCCGTCGCGGGTGTCGGGGAAGCCCCCGGGCAGACCGCGCAGCACTACGCCGTCCTCGAGGATGACGGTGAGGCCGTCGCGCTGAATCCACAGCGGGCGGGTGATCCAGTCCTGCCCGACGTTGTCGATGATGACCACGTCGGCGCCGCTGTCCAGCGCGGCGGTCAAGGCGCCGGTGGCGTCGACCGGGTCGAAGCCGAACTGCGAGGCGCGGACGACCGTGGCGTCCTGGCTCGGCGCGGCGGCGGCGGCACTCGCCCGGGTAGCGCCGTAGAGCGCGGGCAGGACCACAGCCATCCGCAGCATCGTCCGGCGGGAAACGGTGGCGTTCTTAGGCATGGAGGTACTCCAGAAAGGTCGAAGTTCAGGAGCGAAGGCGCTAGACGATCTTCTTGCGAACCCGGTCCGGCCAGGCGACCTCGACACCGAGGCGCCCGGTCAGCATCCGCTGGTAGTCGGCGAGGTTGTCCGGTTTGCCGCGTACCGCGCGCGGTGGCTGCCCCGTGGCGAGGCAGTACGCGGCCAGGGCTCCGGCGGCTTCGCCGACGTTCCATTCGACCGGGTGCGTTCGGTAGCAACCGTTGGTGATATGGGTGGTGCCGATGTTCTTCGCGGCCGGCAGGAGGTTTTCCATCCGCACCGGAAGAAGCGCGCCCAAGGGAATCTGGAAAGGATGAACCGCGATGTCCACATAGGTGCGCGGGGTGCCCGAGCCGGTGCTGGGATGCAGGTCGATGCGGTAGCAACCGATGCCGACGGAGTCGTCGAAGATCTCCGAGCCGGTCGGCCGGCCCGAAGTCTCGCGGGCTTCGACACCGAGATGCTCCTCGACGACGGTGAGGTCGGCGACGATGCGGCGGGCCTCCCTGATGTAGGGACGCTGGGCGAGCCACTGAAGCCGAAGCTCTGGATAGCCCGTGCCGCCGTCGTGCCGCGGCGCCTCGGTCTGCATCCAGTAGAGCAGCGACAGGCTCAATTGCTTGGAGGCGTCGATGTTCTGTTGCTTCTGAACAGCGTCGACGCCGATCAACGGGCCGAGGAAGTAGTCGTTCTGCGGCCAGTTGACGAGTGTGATGTCGCTCGTCAGGAAGCCCGGCTCCAGGGTGCGGACCGACAGGATCCGCCGGTATGTCCAGCGGTCGATCGCGTGACCGCCGGTGAGGGAGGCCGATTCGGCGACGAGCGGCTGCGTTCTGGATTCGAGGGTGATGGGAACGATGTCGGTCCAGGACAGCAGTGGTCCCGACCAGAACTCGGGCGTGTAGCTCCGCCAGAAGTCGTAGTCCTCCGGGCGGTCGATCGTCCAGTTCTCGCCGTCCCGGTAATCCATGGCGAAACACCACGTGATGGCCTGCTGGTCAAGAGGTTGCGCCGGACCTTCGAGGGCGTGCAGTTCCCCGGTGGTGGTCCGGCTCTCGGCCCCGGTGACCCACTCGGTGCCTGACAATTCCAGCAGGTCGCCTAGCTCCGTCGCGTCAAGGACGTAGTCGGCGACGACCGTGACCGTGTCCAGGTCCTCCGATGCGAAGGTGACAGACGTGATCCGATCACCGTCGGTCGTGACGTGCTGTGGCTGCGTACCGGTCAAGACGGTCAGCCGGCCGGAGGTCACATAAGGCGCGAGCATGCCGTCGATCGCGGCGAGCGCCGCCTTGGGTTCGAAGCACAGTGGGCTGACCCGCCCGGCACCCGGGCTGAGAGCGTCCTCCGCCCGTGCGGACTGGCTCAGCGGATAGTAGCGCCGGTAATACTCCCGGATCTCTCTACGCAACGTGCGGTAGCTGCTGGTGCCGCCGAACGTCTCGATCCAGAGGTTCTCGTCCGGCGGCACCGCCTGGGACGTGAGCTGGCCGCCGAGCCACGAGGACTCCTCGGTCAGCACGACCCGCTGTCCGAGGCGGAGCGCGGCGAGAGCAGCGGCGACTCCTCCGGTGCCGCCTCCCACCACCAGGATCGGCGTTTCGATCTGCATCTGTCAGCCTCCCGCCTCCAACACCTGCGTGCTGCTAAAGCGCTTCCACCCGTGGCTAAAGCGCTTTAGCGGATGCTAGGCTCACCCCATGACGTTGTCAATGCACGCGGGTCTCCGGAATGGAGCCGGCGACCGCCAAGGGCAGGTAGGCATGCATGAGTGAGCGCCAAAGGGCCGGCCGGCGGCGGGTGACCCAGCAGGACGTGGCCCGTGCGGCCAACGTCTCCACCGCCATCGTCTCGACCGTCGTGAACAACAAGGCCGACACGTTGCGAGTCAGCGAGCAGACGCGGGCCCGGGTCTGGCAGGCCATACAGGACCTGCGATACGTCCCCAACGCGGCGGCCCAGAGCCTGGCCGGGGGGCGTAACCGGCTCATCGGCGCGTTCACCTATCAACGCCTCTTCCCCTGGGAGAGCCGGGACTTCTACTACGAGTTCCTGCTCGGTATAGAAGAGGAGGCGGAGCAGACCGGGCACAACCTGCTGCTGTTCACCGGTGCGCGGAACGACGCCGGCGAGCGGTCGATCTTCAACCACAACACCAACCTGCTCGAGCTGGCGGACGGAGCGATCCTCGTCGGCGGACGCATCGACGGCGACGAGATCCGGCGGCTGGCCGAGGAGAGCTATCCCTTCGTGATGATCGGCCGGCGCGACGCCGCCGGGCCGAAAGTCTCCTGGATCGCCGCCGACTACACCGCCGCCGCGCAGATGGTCGTCGACCGGTTGCACGCCTTGGGACATCGCACGATGCTGCTGGTGGCCGGAAGCCGCACACACGAGACGGTGGTGGAACGGCGGGTCGGCTTCCAGGCGGCCCGGCGGCGGCACCGGCTGGGCGACCGCGCGCAGACGGTGGTCTTCGGCGAGCCCAATCCCGACCTGCCCGATGCGGTGTGCGTCGCCGACGAGGCCGAGGTCCTAAGGTTCGCCCGGGAGGCGGGGGCGACGGCGGTCATCGCCGAATCGTCTTATGTCATTCACCGCATCTACCAGGTAGCGCTCGCCGAGGGCCTGCGCATCCCGGAGGATCTGAGCCTGGTCGGGCTTGGCGACCACGGCGATCGGCAAAACGTGCTCTCCCCAGACCCCGCCCTGACCCTGGTACACACACCGAGCCGGCTCATCGGCGCCACCGCCGTACGCACGCTGCTGCGCCGGCTCGACGCGCCGGGATCCAAGCCCGACCAGATTCGAATCCAATGCGAGCTGTCCGAGGGGACGACGGTCGCGGCGCCGCCGCGCAGAAAGGCGGGCAAGTGAACATCGGCGTGCAACTGTATTCCGTCCGCTCCGCCCTGCAGGCAGGCAGTCCGGCCGACGTGCTGGGTCGCCTGGCAGCAATGGGATACGGCCTGGTGGAGCCGACCTTCGGGCTGTTGAACGGAGACGCGTCCGGCTTTCGCCGCCTGCTCGACGACCTCGGCCTGGCCGCGAGTTCCCTCCACGGCCCGGCACTGGGCCCGCTGCGCCCCCAAGTGGCCGAGGCGGCCCACGCGATCGGCGCCGACACCGTGGTGGTGCCGGCCATTCCCGACGCCGAGTTCGCCACCGCGGCCGGCGTCGCCCGCTCGGCGGAACACCTGGCCGAGGTGGCGGATGCGCTGACCGCCCTGGGACTCAAGCTCGCGTACCACAACCATCACTGGGAGCTGGCCAACCGCCCTGGCGGCCAAACCGGTCTGGAGCTGCTCGCCGCGCTGCTGCCACCCGAGGTGGCGCTGGAGGTCGACGTGTACTGGGCGGCCGTAGGCGGCGCCGACGTGCCCACACTGCTGCACGACCTGGGTGACCGGGTGCGGCTGCTGCACGTCAAGGACGGGCCGGCCACGGTCGACGACGCCATGACCGCCGTCGGGTCCGGCACCCTGCCGATCCCGGAGATCCTGGCGGCCAGCCCGAAGGCGCTTCGCATCGTGGAGCTGGATCGCTGCGAGGGCGACGTCTTCGAGGCGCTCGCCGCGTCTGTCTCCTACCTCAAGGAGCTGCCGTGAAGCCGGTCGGCGTCGCCGTCGTGGGCTGCGGCACCATCAGCCATCAATACTTCACCACCCTGGCGGCGCGGCCGGAAGTCCAGATCATCGCCTGCGCCGACATCGACGTCGACCGTGCCGCCAAGGTCGCGCTCGACCATGCCGTGCCAGTGCACGGTGACGTCGCGACGGTGCTGACCCATCCTGACGTGGAGCTCGTCGTCAACCTCACAATCCCCGCCGCGCACGCACCGGTCGCGCTTGCGGCCATCCGGGCCGGCAAGCACGTCTACACAGAGAAGCCGTTTGCCGCGACGCCCGCCGAGGCGGCCGAGGTGCTGGCGCAGGCCTCCGCCGCCGGAGTGCTCACAGGTGGCGCACCCGACACGTTCCTCGGCGCCGGTCTCCAGACAGCGGCTCGGATAGTGAGCGACGGCGTGATCGGGGACCCGCTGTCAGCGATCGTGCTGATGCAGGGGCCGGGTCCCCATCGCTGGCACCACGATCCGGAGTTCCTGTTCGGGCCGGGCGGCGGCCCGCTGTTCGACATGGGGCCCTATTACCTGACCGCTCTGGCCGTCATGTTCGGACCGGTCACACGGGTCAGCGCCGCGGCTCGCAAGGGATTCGCCGAGCGAGTCATCGGGCAGGGGCCGCGCGCCGGGCACGCCTTTCCCATCGAGGTCGCCACACACGTCACGGCCCTGCTCGAGTACGCCGGAGGCCAAGTCGCCACGGTCGTCTTCAGCTTCGACTCGCCCCTGTCGCGACAGGCCTTCTTCGAGATCACCGGCACCGAAGCGACCCTTGCCGTCCCCAACCCCAACAAGTTCACCGGGCCGGTCCAGATCCGCCGCGCCGGGGATCCGGAGTGGACGGACATCCCCGTGCCAGAGGCGGACGACGGGCGCGGCATCGGTGTGTGCGATCTCGCGCGGGCGATCCGCACCGGCGAACGTCACCAGGCAACCGGCGAGCTGGCGGCCCATATCGTGGACGTCATGGCGGCGATACAGGAGTCGGCCGAGCGGAGTGCGATCGTCGAGGTGTCGAGTCCCTGGAGACCGTGAGCCCTACCGAGGTCGCGACGCTTCCGTGGACGGCGTTCACTCCCACCGGCTGATCTCACCAGCCGGGTATGCCCCGAACGCACCGCTCTCGGAGCCGGTTTTGAGGCTGATGAGGTACGCAGCCCAGTTGGTGCTGCAACCGCTCATGAATTCGCTGGGTTCCCGCCAGTCGGCATGCGTGAAGAGCAGGGTGGTGCCGCCGCGGGAGGTCGCGTACAAGGCGAACGTGATCCGGGTGCCGATCCAGGCGTCGGGGCCGCCGGTGACCTGCCATACCACCTGGTCCACCGTGTCGGTCGTGACCTCCATGACCGCGGCGGGCCGGTCGGTCTCCTGGAAGTAGACGCTAAAGCGCGAGCCGACGGTGTGTTCGCCGCCGAGTGGGCGTCCGGTCCACCAGCGGGCGATGCCGTCGGTGCTGGCGATGAGGTCGTGCACTCGCTGCTGCGGTGCGTCGATGCTGATGCGGTGCAGGATGTCGGGCATGGGTGAATCCTTCGGTCAGGCGGCGACGAGGACGTCGGCCGGCTGTGGCTGGCCGCCTCGGCGGGCGGATCTGGAGCATTGACGAACAGCCGGACGCTGGACGGACACCACCAGCGGCAAAGATTTCTCGGCGATGGTGTCCGTCTGCGGGCACGCCGCTCGTCTGATATTCGAAGCGGCACCACCCGTGACTGGAGGACCGATGCAGTACGCACTGTTGATCTTCGACGCCGAGGAGGATCTGGACCGGGCGACGCGCCCCGTTCCAGGCCAGGTCGCCGCCGCCCTCGACCAGCCATACGTCGTCGGCTGGGCTCGTCTGCACGCCGCGGGGTCGGCGACGACGCTGCGCAAGAGCGATGGGGAGACCCTGCTCACGGACGGACCCTTCATCGATAGCAAGGAGTTCCTGGCCGGCCTGATCGTCATCGAGGCCGAGAATCTCGACGCGGCGCTCGCCATCGCCCACGAGTTCCAGGCCACCAGGACCGCTGGTGCGATCGAGCTACGGCCCATCATCCAGGGGCGGTTCGGTGGCGCTTGACGCCGTCTTCCGCGACCATTGGGGCCGCGTACTGGCGACACTGATCCGGATCTTCGGCGACATCGAACTGGCGGAGGACGTAGCCGCCGAGGCCTTCGCCATCGCCGCTGAACGCTGGCCGCGCGACGGGGAACCGGCCAACCCCACCGGCTGGTTGATCGCGACCGCACGCAACCGCGCCGTCGACCACCTCCGCCGGCAGAAAGTCCTGACGGAGAAGACGAAGCTGCTCGCCCGCGACCTCGAGGCCGGGCCGGAGACCCTCATGGACGACGACAGCGTCGCTGTTCCGGACGAACGACTGGAGCTGATCTTCACCTGCTGTCACCCGGCGCTCGCCCTCGACGCGCAGGTGGCGCTGACCCTACGCACCCTTGGCGGTCTGTCGACCGACGAGATCGCGCTGGCGTTCCTCGTCCCGTTCGACACGATGAGCAAGCGGCTGACCAGAGCCAAGAACAAGATCCGCGACGCAGGCATACCGTTCGCCGTACCGCCCGACCATCAGCTGCCCGATCGGCTGGCAGCCGTACTCGCCGTGGTCTACCTGATTTTCAACGAGGGCTGGGGCGGCGGCCGGGTCGACCTCGCCGCCGAGGCGATCCGCCTCGGCCGGGCGCTCACCGATCTGATGCCGGACGAGGGCGAAGCGCTCGCGCTCCTGGCACTGATGCTGCTGCACGACGCGCGCCGAGCGGCCCGGCTCGACGCGGGGCAGGTCGTTCCCCTCGACAAGCAGGACCGTGCCCTGTGGAACAAGCAGCAGATCGACGAGGGCCGAGCGCTGCTGCAACGGGCCGTGGCACGACGTCGCACCGGGCCCTACCTGATCCAGGCCGCCATCGCGGACCTGCACCTCCACCAGCCCCGCGACTGGCCACAGATCGCCACACTGTACGAACGGCTCGCCCGGCAGACCCGCTCCCCCATCGTCGAGCTGAACCGGGCCATCGCCGTGGCCCAGATCAGCGGGCCCGAAGCCGGACTGGCCATCCTTGACCGCCTCGACCTGGAGCACTACCGATACTTCCACTCCACCCGAGCCGACCTGCTCCGCCGATCCGGCCGGCTCGACGAGGCCCACCACGCCTACCAGCGGGCACTCCAACTCGCCCAGACCGAGCCCGAACAACGGTTCCTCCAAGACCGGCTAGCCGAGCTGACCAGACGCTCCTCGCCGAATCTCTGACGAGCGACATGCGGCGCCGTGCGGACCGATCTCGCCGAACGGCATCGAAGGCTGCCCGGTTCAACCCGACGGGTAGCGGGTCCATGCCATGACCCCGGTCGGGCGAGGTTGCGCGTCGGCCCAGCGGTCGAACATTCGAACGGTAACGGTTTCTGAGCGCAGCCAGCGGTCACATGGTCCGGAGGCCTCCGGGACCGGCTCCAATGCGAAAGCCTGATCGGTACTGAGGTCAGCGTGCCGCCCGGCTGCCCATGGTTCCAACGCGGACTCGGCAACCGGATACCAGTCGGCCAATTCGTCCATCAACGCATGCGCCTCGACCAAGTGATAGATCGACGGGCTGACTTCGAGGAACGAACCGCCGAGAGTCACGCCGAACCGGCGATCGGTATGGACCAGATACCGGGCGGGAGAAGACACCCTTTCCCCGGTCCACCCGAACGACCAGCCGTCGGGCTCGCAGCGAACCCACTCGCTCAGGTCGAATTCCCAGTGGCGAACCGTCTCCACACGCTGTCCGTTGAGCACGGCACTTCGTCGCACGGCGTACCGCAGACCGCCGAACCGATCTGCGAAGCCTTCCCGGCGCACAATCAATTCCGTTGGGGCGAGGACCCATCGCCCTGATCGATCCGGCAGACGCAAATAGTCCGTCGGCAACCGCACGTTGCCGACCGGGGTACGCCAGCCGACACGGTCCAGGAACGCTTGCGCCCGCGGCGACAAACCTTCCAGATCGTCAAGAACGTGCACGCGCACTTCCACGTTGATGGGACTGGAGGCCAGCCAACTCGATGCGCCCATGTGGCTTCTCCGGTGTGGATCAGCGTCGGCTGATGGGCGATGTCTGGCTCGTCATCAGCCACTGTTCGATGACGTCGTAGTCGGCGTCGGTCAGCCCGTAGCGTGGATCAACGCGATGCGCGAGCGCGGACGACGAGTGGTTCGCCAGGATCCACGTTCGATCGGCGTCGGTGATCTCGTCGTCGACCCAGACGAACGGTCGCCCCATCGCCCACTCGACGAGGTAGCGGGTCTTCCAGTGCAGCCGGCCGTGGTCTTCGTCTTCGTCGGGCCAGTCGACGACGGGCAGCTGCGGCAGGCCGAGCCGGGATGTCAGCACCTCATTCGCTTCAGCCATCCAGGTTGTGGCCCAGACAAGATCGCACGGCAACGCAGCCAGGCGCCTACCGTGCTCGGGGTCGAGACCAGCGAGCAGCGGGTTGGGCTCGTCGTCCCGCTGCCGCCCGGCCCCGGCGAACGGCAGCAGGGTTCCGTCGACGTCCAGGAACAGCAGCGGACGTGCACCAATGCCATGCTCCGCCAGGCGGCGTACACCCGCGGGTCCGAAGTCCTCATCCGGCCAGATCTGCCCTGCTGCCCAGTCCAGCCACTCATGCGGCGGTTCGTCGCCCCGGAAGAACGCGATCCTCGCAGCCTCGTCCATCGCGGCGGACTCCCACCAGTGCCACCACACCATCAGGTGCCACTCGCCGCCGCCCATGCGCCAGCCGATGCTGTATCGACCGATCTCCGGATACGCTCGCCACGGCACCAGAACACGGCCATGAGCCACAAGCTGCTCGCCTACAGCGGCATCGAGAAGTCCGCGACTACGCTCATCCACGGCCGTGCCCGCTCCCCTCCCGGCCAGTCCGACACGGAACCGCACCATCATCAGACCGGCGTACGACATGTATGCGGCCCGTGCCGGGACGGCAGGCGCGACGCGCTAATGCGTCTTCTTGCTCTGGGACGTCTGATGCTCGATGACCTTCGTCGGCGTCACCCGGCACACGAGACGCGTCTCGTCCGGGCGTACCTTCCACGGCACGCCGTCGTATCCCCGGGACAGCTCGTCGATCAACTCGACTCCGCCCTCTTCGACCATCGACACCGTGCCCCGGATCTCGACGTAGAAG
The DNA here is from genome assembly GCF_040654195.1 of Hamadaea sp. NPDC050747. Lineage (NCBI taxonomy): Bacteria > Bacillati > Actinomycetota > Actinomycetes > Micromonosporales > Micromonosporaceae > Hamadaea > Hamadaea sp. NPDC050747. Next base: position 190,539 of record NZ_JBFAHM010000015.1, on the reverse strand, counting down.
TACGGATCCTCCGGGTCGTACGCGCACAGGCTGATCCGCGGATTCCGTTCCATGTTGCGCGCCTTCAGCCGGCCGCGGATCGTCGAGAACAGCACGTCGTCGCCGTCTGTACGGACCCAGATCACGCTGGACTGTGGCGCGCCGTTCGGCCCGACGGTACTCAGGATCGCGAAGACCGGCTGGTTGAACAGCCGTCGCGCCTCATCGCTCAGCTTGATCGTCACGCGGCCCAGCGTAGCCTGCTTCGGGCACGCCGCATTATGGCCGGGAGCCTCATCCTTGTTGCGCAGGTGACGCCGCCGGAGACGCTCAGGCGCTGCTGAGCGGCCGCTTCTTTGCGGCGGCACGGTCAGGTCTTTGTTCACGGAGCATCGCCAGCAGTCCGGGAAAGCGTTGTTCCACCTCGGCGTACCGCAGTGTGACCAGCCGGCGGATGCCGTCAACGCGCGTGCGGATCAGCCCGGCATCGCGCAGCACCTTGATGTGGTGCGACAGGGTGGACTTTCCGATCGTGACGCCGGTGTTTCTGAGGACGTCGCTGCCGCAGGTCCAGTCCCCGGCGGCGTCGAGCGCCCGCACGAAGGTGAGCCGGACCGGATCGGCGAGCGCGCTGAGGACGACGTCGATCGTCACGGTCTCGATGGCGGGTTCGGTCACCTCGGTCACAAGTCGAAGCGTAGTCAGCTCTTGCGCAATGTTCGACTCGCATCGTACCGTTCGATCTGAATCGAACCGTACGATGCAGATCGAACCTTGGACGGGATCATGAAAGCGATCATCTACCGCGACAACGGCGACCCCGACGTCCTGCAGCTCGTCGATCGTGACCAGCCCACGCCTGGACCCGGCGAGGTTCGGGTCCGGGTCGCCGTGTCCGGGGTCAACCCGACCGACTCGCAGGCCCGGTCCGGTATCGCCCACCGCAAGGCATTCGCAGAGATCACCCCGCACCTCGACGGCGCCGGTGTGATCGACGCCGTCGGTGAGGGTGTCGACGCGGGCCGGGTCGGGCAGCGTGTGTGGCTGTTCATGGCCGCCGCCGGGCGGCCCACCGGCACCGCCGCCGAGTTCACCGTCTTGCCCGCCGACCAGGCCGTGCGGCTACCCGACGAGGTGGGCTTCCAGCTCGGCGCGTCGCTCGGCGTACCCGCGCTCACCGCACACCGCGCGCTGACGGTCGCCGAGGACGGGCCACGCCGCCTGCACCCCGGCGCACTCGACGGCACGGTGGTGCTCGCCGCCGGTGGGGCCGGTGCGGTCGGCCATGCCGTCATCCAGCTCGCCCGATGGGCCGGCGCCACCGTGATCAGCACGGTCAGCGGCCCGGAAAAGGCGCAGCTGGCCACCGCCGCCGGAGCCCACCACGTGATCAATTATCGCGAGGACGACCCGGCCGCCGCCATCCGGGCGATCGCCCCGGACGGCGTCGACATCGTCGCCGAGGTGGCGCTCGGTGCGAACCTGCCCCTCGACCTAGCCGTCCTGCGTAACCGCGGCACCATCGCGACCTATGCCAATCTGGGTGGGCGAGCGGTCGAGCTGAACGTGGGGCAGAACATGGTGCTGAACACGCGCCTGCAATTCCTGGTGCTCTACACCGCGGGCCCGCAGGCGCGCGCCAGCGCCGTCGAGGACGTCGCCGCAGCGGTCAAGGACGGCGCGCTGCCGGTCGGCGTGGAGCACGGCCTGCCGCTGGTCCGCTTCCCGCTGCGGCGTACCGCCGACGCTCACCGGGCCGTGGAGAGCGGCACGGTCGGCAAGGTGCTGGTGGACGTCACGCCGTGACCGGCGCTCACGCCGGCTCGCCGGCCGGAACCCTCAGTAGAGCAGGAACGGCCGGCGCTGCTGCTCGAACGCCGTCAGCTCGTCCGACCAGGCTCCGACCACATCGTCCACGTCCGCGCCCGCGTCGATCATCGTACGCAGCCGCGTCGAGCCGGTGAGTTTGTCGACCCAGTAGGGGCGCACGGGGTCGTACGAGTCGTAGCGCCAGGCGAACGCGGGATACTTGCGCGCCTCCACGAGCATCGCCACGGCGGTCCGGATCGGGTCGTACGCCGCCCGATCGACGACTTTCACCTCGACGCCGGCGCAGAGCTGGTTGAGCATCGGCGGGTGCTGGCCGGCGACGGTCGGGACGAAGTACGCCTCCCGGAATCGCACTCCGGGCAGTTCGCGGGCGTTGAGCCGGTCGGACCAGTGGTAGTCGAAGTCGGTCGCGAGGCCGCCGATGAGTTCGAACGGGCGCGTCGTTCCGCGTCCCTCGCTGATGGAGGAGACGCCTTCGAACAGCCCGGTGCCCGGGTACACCAGGGCGGTGTCGGGGGTGGGCATGTTGGGGCTCGGCATCACCCAGGGGAGGTCGAGGTCGGCGGCGAACATCGTGCGTTTCCAGTGGCGTAGGGCCACCACTTCGAGGTCGACCGCGCGGCCCGCTTCGGCGGGGAGGAAAACGGAGTTGAAGTAGCGCGCCAGTTCGCCGACGGTCATGCCGTGCTGCTGCACGATCTCCTTCAGCCCGACGCCCGAGGTGTACGGCGCGGTCATCAGCGGGCCGTACGCCTTGCCGCCGATCGGGTTGGGGCGGTCGAGGACGACGTAGCGAAGGCCCAGCCGGGCCGCCGCGACCATCGAGGTGTACATGGTCCAGATGTAGGTGTAAAAGCGGACGCCGACGTCCTGGATGTCGAAGACGAGGGTGTCCACGTCGGCTGCCGTCAGCATCTGCTGCCATTTGGCTTGCGAGGCGCCGTAGGCGTCGTACACGGTGATGCCGGTGCGCGCGTCGATGCCGGTGCCTTCGCTGCCGCCCGCCTGAGCCGAGCCGCGGAAGCCGTGCTCGGGACCGAAGGCGGCCAGGTGGCTCACTCGGCCGGATTCGTGGATGAGGTCGACGAGATGGCGGTAGTCGGAGTCGACGCCGGTCGGGTTGGACAGGACGCCTACCCGACGCCCGGCAAGGGTCGCGAAGTCGTCGGCGACGAGACGGTCGAGTCCAGTGTCGACGCGGCGGGCGGGGGGCGCGGCGGCGGCTGGTGCGGCCGATGTCATCGCGGCGCCCAAGGCGCCTGCGGCACCGGTGGCGAGAAGAGTTCTGCGCTGCAAGATTCCTCCAACCGGTCGGCTGTGGTTGTGCGAAAGTTACCTACACATAGCCATCCGGTCAAGAAGCTAATCTTCATAACGCTGTCCACCAGGGACGGCGACCGCCGCGAAGACCAACGCGGCGGTCGCCATGGTGTCAGCTCAGCCGGATCGGGAGCGGCGACGCACCGACGGACGACGCTTCCACCGCTGTGCGTACCTTCGTGGTGAAACCTGCCTTGGACGCGGTGAGCGTGTAGGTGCCCACGGGCGCCGTGATGCGGTAGTAGCCCGCGGCGTTCGTCGTGGCGGTGAGCCCGCCGCCCGCGTCGACCGTGGCTCCGGAGATCGGCGCGCCGCCGGTGGTCGTGACGCGGCCGATGATCGACGGGCCGGTGACGGCCGCGGCGCCGGTGGTGACGGTGATGACGGTGTAGGAGTGGGCCGGGAACGTGTAGTCGAAAGTGGACCCGACGCCGGTGAGGGTGCTGGTGGTGGTCTGGATCTGGGTCGGGTTCTGCCAAGTGTTCTGATCGAGGTAGCCGGCCGAGTTCACGGTGGCGACGCTCGCGGTGGAGCTGATCGTGCCCGCGCCGGTGAGGTTGACGGTCGAGGTCTGCGCGGCCGAGGGATCGCGGTTGATCACCGAGAGGTAGAGCTTGGTGCCGTCGGCCGAGCGGGTCGTGGTGATGTCGAGCATCGGGATGCCGCTGCGCGCGGGCAGGTTGCCGAGCGCCGGGGCGTTGTAGGTCGGGCCGGTGAGAGTGGTGCTGAGCAGGAGCGGCCCGTGTTGCGTGGCGGCAAGCTGCTGCGCCAGGTAACCCGGCGTGACGAAGGTGCCGCGGTTGGCCAGGCGAATCGCGGAGCCGTCCCAGAAGTTGACGAGAGCCGACGCGCCGTTGAGTTCGTTGGCGTCGGAGCGTCGCATGAACAGGTTGAGCAGCCCGGCTTCCTGCAGCGCGCCTTCGAGCGTCCGGGTGCGGCGGTGCTCTTCATTGAAGTACATCGCGTTGTGTTCGGTGACGGCGAGTTTGATGTCGCGCCCGCCGCCGCTGGCGAGCAGGGTGTCGGTCGCGGTGGCCATGCGGTCGCCGATGACCGCCGGTGCGCCGACCGAGGCTTGGTAGACGGTGAGGTTGTCGTAGTTCGCCGGCAACGGCTGCGGGCTGTAGTAGTGCACCGACAGGTGGTCCATCCGGCTGCCGGAGGCGCCCAGCACCGTCGTGTTCCAGGTCTGATCGTTGTTGGTGCCGTCGCCGCCTTCGGCGATGAACGCGATCGTGGAGTCCTTGGCCGCCATCGCGTCGCGGTAGGTGTTGTAACTGGCCGCGTAGTTCGTGGCGGTGGTCCAGCCCGGCGTCCAGGAACCCCACACCTCGTTGCCGATCTCCCAGGTGCGTACGTTCCAGGGGGTGCTGCGGCCGTTGGCGGCCCGCTGTGCGCCATAGGTCGTTGCCGTGCTGCCGTTGGCGTACTCGACCCAATTGGCCGCCAGCGTTGGAGTGCCTCGGCCCCAGTTCACGTTGAGATACACCGGGATGCCGAGCGCCTCGCCCAACGCCAGGATCTCGTCCGTGCCGACATCGTTGGTCAGCCACAGCGCATCCCATTGGTTGTAATGCATCGGCGGGCGGCTGTCACGGGGCCCGATGCCGTCGGTGAAGGTGTAGCTGTCGGCGATGATGCCGCCGGGCCAGCGGATCGCGCCGGGCTTCAGCGCGGTCAAGGCGTCGACGAAGTCCTTGCGCCAGCCGCCGAGCGTCACCTCCGCCGCGTTCAACGGCATGACACTCACCATGTCTATCCACAGTGTGCCCGTCCCGGCCGTGCCGAGGAACAGCTTCGCGTACGGGTCGGTGGTTGTGGGGGTCACGGTCGCGGTGAACTTCGTCCACGTGCCGGTCACGGAAGAGAACGTCGTGGTCGCGTACGCGGGGTAACCCGCGCTGTCCCCCACATCCGGCCCCAGGGTCACGGTCACCGGACTGCTCAAGGCCGTCTGCTTCAGATAAGCACTGATCTGGTACGCACGACCGCCGGTCACGGCGATGGCGCCCTGGCTGATGCCCTTTCGGCCGGTGGTGTGCTGCGTGACGTCGATGCGCTGGGCGTACGTGCCGTTGAAGCCGGCCCGGTCCTGGCTGTAGACGGCCTGGTCGGCGTACCCGTCCTCGGTCCAGCCGTCGGTACGCCACCAGGTCAGGTAGTCCCACTTGGTGACCGAGGTGCCCCAGCCGTAGAGGAAGGCCGAGTAGTCACCGTTCGGCACCGCCGTCGTCGTGATGCTGTACGCGAGGCGGCCGTTGGCCAAGAAGTCCACCGTACGCGAGCCGCCGGTCCACTTGCCGACCTCGATCCGCAGCACGACCGGGAGGCTGACGGCCGGTCCGGTCCACGGAGTGACGCCGTCGCCGAAGACCCGCAGCGTGCCCGCTTCGACCCCGAACTCGACGTACTTGGTGAAGTCGCCGCGGCCGCTGCCGCCGTAGATGTTGAGCAATCCGTTGGTGCCGCTGATCGAGTCCAGCTTGGCCTCGACGGTGTAGTCGTAGACGTCGCCTTCGGAGACCGGCTGCGACATGATGCCGTACCGGCTGTTGGCCGCGCCGTTGATCACCATCTGGCTGTTGGACATGCTGGAGGTGCCCCAGCCGCCGGCCAGGGTGGAGTTCGTCCACGCCCCGCTGATCCCAGGTCCGCCCTCGAAGTGGTTGTCCCAGCGGTCGTTCATGTGCACCTGGCGTACGCCGATCGAGTCCCACGTGGTGGTGGAGGTGCCCCAGCCGTAGAGGAACAGCCGGAAGTCGGGCGCGGGCACGTCGAACCGCGTCCACAGCTCGTGGACCCGGGTGCCGTTGACGTAGAAGCGGAACAGCCGCCCGTTGGACCAGTACGGGCTGACCTGGACGGACAAGGTGGCGGGAAGGCTGACGGCGGAGCCGGTGAAGTTGCCGGTGCCGTCGCTGGTGAAGACCTTGGCGACGCCGCCGTCGATCCCGAACTCCATGAACTTCGTGAAGTCGTTCGCCCCCGCGCCGCCGTAGATGTTGAGCAGGCCGTTGGTGCCCGTGACGCCGGTGAGCCGGGCGTCGATCGTGGTCCAGTCGGTCGAGCTGTTGCGGATGTAGTCCGACAGGACGCCGTACCGGGAGGTCGCGCCACCGGTGATGGTCAGCGCGCCGCCGCCGACCGCCACCGATCCGTTGGTCGCGCCTTCGAGCCGGGTAGGGGTCCAGCGCGGCGAGAGGCTGCTGCCGTCGAACCCGTCGTAGGTGCCGTCCGGCGTCATCGTGAGGTAGTCGGCGGTGACCGTCCCGGACCAGCCGTAAAGGAAGGCCCGATAGCCGCCGGGCATCCCCGTGAAGCCGGTCATCGTCCGCACGAGCGTGCCGTTGTAATAGAAGCTGAGCGTACGCGCGCTGCCGCCGAGCCCGGAGACGTCGACCCGCAGGGTGGCGGGCGTGGCGGCCGCTCCCCCGGTCCATGTGGGCTGGCCGTCGGCGAAGACCTTGAGGACGCCGCCTTCGATGGCGAACTCGGCGAAGTGGGTGAAGTCGCCGGCTCCGGCTCCGCCGTAGATGTCGAGGATGGCGTTGGTCCCCGTGAAGGAGACGATCTTCGTCTCGACGCTCCAGGTGGCGTACCGGTTCTCCGGGATCGGGTTGCTCATGATGCCGAACCGGCCGCCGGTCGCGGCGGTGACCGCGACGGAGCCGCCGGACACGCTGACGGTGCCGGCCGGTGCGGTGTCGAGACTCATCGGCGTCCACTTCGATCTGTCCAAAGCAGAGCCGCCGAAGCCGTCGTAGAGGGTGGATCGCTCGGCGGTCACCTGATCCCGCTCGAACGAGCGATCGGTGACGCGCTCGGCCCAGGCGCCGTTCATGTCGTCGGACGCCCATTCCATCATCTGCCCGGTGACGCCGGGCTGGACGACGCCGACGGGAGCGCTCGCGTCGACGGAGATGACGTTGGCGCCGACGGCGGCCGCGGGCTGGGGAACGACCGCGACCGCGGCGACGAGGCCGATGACGGAGAGGATGCGCAGAAGGGGACGGTTCATTGCGACTCCTTCGCTGGGGGTACGCCTGACGGTCAGGCGGTGGGTGCGAGGCGCAGCATGGTCCAGGACACCGGTGGGAGCGCGGCGGTGAGCTCACCGTCGGTCAGGGTGTGGTCGGTGCTCGTACGCGGCTGGACCCGGTCGGGGTCCTCGGCGTTGTTGGTGTGGAGCAGCTCGGCGGAGTCGCCACCGAGCACGACGTGCTCGACGACCCGCAGCCCTGGAAGCGCCCGGAGCTGGGCGGTGAGGTTCACCGGTTCGCTTTCGCTGCGATTGAGGGCCAGCACGGTGACCTGGCCGGTCTCGGGATCGTGGGTGGCGACGACGTCGGCGACCGGGACGTCGCCGTGGCGCGCGGTGTCGTAGGTGGAGGTACGGGGTTCGGCCCGCAGGACGGTGCCCCGGGCGTGGCGGGCGGTCAGCGCGAACGGGTGGAAGATCGTCTGCCGCCACGCGGGACGGTCAGACTCGGCGCGGATCGGGGCGATGATGTTGACCAGCTGGGCGAGGCAGGCGACCCCGACCCGGTCGGCGTGCCGGAGCAGGCTCATCAGCAGCGAGCCGACCACGACGGCGTCCTCGACGGTGTACTCGTCCTCGATCAGCCGCGGGGCTTCGGCCCACTCGAGGTTGGTGTAGCCGGCGAACCGGCTCTCGTACCAGATGTTCCACTCGTCGAACGACAGCTGCAGCTTCTTGCGAGAGCGCTTCTTGGCTGCGACGTGATCGGCGGTGGCCACCACGCCGTCGATGAACCGGTCCATCGCCAGCCCGGAGGCGAGGAACGAGGCCCGGTCGTCCCCATGCTTCTCGAAGTACGCGTGCAGCGAGATGTAGTCGACGTGATCGAAGGTGTGGTCGAGGACGGTCGCCTCCCAGGCGCCGAAGGTCGGCATCCGGTCGTTCGAGCTGCCACAGGCGACCAGTTTGACACTGGGATCGACCTGCCGCATGGCTTTGGCGGTCTCGGCGGCCAGCGCCCCGTACGCGTCCGCGCTCTTGTGGCCCACCTGCCACGGGCCGTCCATCTCGTTGCCCAGGCACCAGAGTTCGATGCCGTAGGGGTCGGCGACGCCGTGCCTGCGCCGCAGATCCGACCAGTAGGTGCCGCCCGGGTGGTTGGCGTACTCGAGCAGGTCGCAGGCTTCCTGGATGCCCCGGGTGCCCAGGTTCACCGCCATCATCGGCTCGACGGCCGCCCGCTGCGTCCACGTCATGAACTCGTTGAGCCCGAACGCGTTCGTCTCGACCGACCGCCACGCCAAGTCCAACCGGCGCGGCCGGTCGGCGACCGGGCCGACGCCGTCCTCCCAGCGATAGCCGGAGACGAAGTTGCCGCCGGGATAGCGCGCGACCGTGATGCCCAGTTCGCGGACGAGCTTGAGGACGTCGGCCCGCAGCCCGTCGGTGTCCGCCTCGGCGTGGCCGGGTTCGAACACGCCGCCGTAGACGCAGCGGCCCATGTGCTCGACGAACGAGCCGAACAGGCGCGGGTCGACCGGTGCGATGCCGAAGGCGGGATCGAGGGTGACGGTGCAGGTGAGCACGGCGGTACTTCCCATCTGATTGCGGGTGGTCATCAGTTCAGCTCCGGTCACTTCAGTCCCGTGGTCGCGATGCCCTGGACGAAGAAGCGCTGGGCGACGAGGAACGCGACGGCGAGCGGTGCTAGGGAGATGGCGGCCCCGGCCATCAACGCGGCATGGTCGACGCCGGACTGACTGGAGAACAGGGTCAACGCGGACGGCAGTGTCCGCATGTCGAGGGTGCTGGAGACGACCAGCGGCCACAGGAAGTCGTTCCACAAGGCCATGAACTGGATGACGAACAACGACGCCAGGGCCGGTTTGGCCAGGGGCAGGACGATGCGCCAGTAGATCTGGAAGCTGTTCGCCCCGTCGATGTGCGCGGCGTCGTCGAGCTCGGCGGGCAGCGTACGGAAGAACTGGCGCAGCATGAATATCCCGAGCGCGCTGGTGGCCCGCGGGATGATCAGGCCCTGGAGGGTGTTGAGCCAGCCCAGGTCGAACAAGGTCAGGAACACCGGGATGATCGTGACCTGGAAGGGCACCATCAGCGTGGCCAGGATGACGATGAAAATCGCCTGCCGCCCCCGGAACTTCAAGCGGGCCAGGGCGTACCCGGCGAGGGAATCGAGGAACACCAGCAGGATCGTCGTGCCGCCCGCGAACACGAACGTGTTGAACGCCAGCCGGGCGAACGGCAGCTGCGTCAGCACGGCATGGAAACCGGCCACACTCCACTCCCCCGGCCAGAGCCGGGCCGGATCGGCGTAAAGGTCGGCCGGCGTACGCAGGGCGACCCCGATCATCCAGACGAACGGCAGGACGGTGGCCGCGGCCGCCAGAATCAGCACGCCCCAGGAGGCGTACCGGATGATCTGCTGGAGAAACCGCAGCGTGCCCGGCAGCCAGGCGGGCGCCTCGACCCGCGCGAGCGTCTCACTGGTCATCGTCGCTCCTCGCGATGCGCAGCTGGATCAGCGAGACCGCCAGGATGAGCAGGAACAGCACCCAGGCGATGGCGCTGGCGTAGCCGAGCCGGAACTCGACGAAGCCGCGCTGATACAGGTAGGTGACGATCGATTCGGTGTGGAACAGCGGCCCGCCGCCGGTCATGACGTAGACCAGATCGAACAGCTGCAGGGAGGTCACCGTCGAGATGACGGTGGTGAACAGCAGCGCGGGCCGGATCTCCGGCAGGGTGACCGCGCGCAGTCGTTGCCAGCGGTTCGCACCGTCCAAGGTGGCCGCCTCCATGAGCGGAACCGGTACGCCTTGCAGCGCCGCCAGTAGCACGATCATGGAGAAGCCCACGCCTTTCCAGATGCCGACGGCCATCACGGTGGGCAACGCGAGCCCGGTGTCGGCGAGCCAGCTGGGGCCGGTGACGCCCACCCGGTCGAGCCAGCCGTTGATCAGGCCGACCTGCGGATCGAGCAGGAACTTCCAGACCACCCCGACCACGGCGAACGAGGCGACGGTCGGGAAGAAGAACGCCGACCGCAGGATCGCGGTGAGCCAGGTGGTTCGCCGCAGCCACAAGGCGAGCGCGAGCCCGCCGAGGACCTGCCCGGCAGTGACGACCACTGTGTACAGACCGGTGACGCCGAGGGCGTTGCGGAAACGTTCGTCGCCGAACAGCTCGGTGTAGTTGCCGAGGCCGACCCAGGCGTGCGTGTCCTCGCCGACGGTCCAGTCGTGCAGGCTCATCCAGCCCGACCGCAGGATCGGCTCGGCGATGAACACTCCGATGAGCAACAGACTGGGCGCGACATAGAGGTACGCCGAGTTGAACCGCGGCCGGCGTCTCGCCTTCGCCGAGGGGATGGTGGCGGTGGTCATGCGTGCCTTCCGGACGGTCTTGGTCGGGTTCGGTCGCGGTGATCGTCGGCGGCGGCTGACGTTCTGGCGATCCGCGCGTTCTTGATCGTCGGCGGCCGACGCTCAAGGAGCTGTGACGCCCTTGATTGTCGGCAGCCGACGATCTTGCCGCGGAACGTCGGTGGACCAGACCCGATCGGGTCAGGGCTTGCAGCCGGTGATCTTGTTGATGGCTTCGGCGGCGGACTGCGCCGCCGGGCCGACCGGCTCACCCCGGGTGATCTTGCCGATCAGCGGGACGTAGACGTCGGTGTCGATCTTGGCCGACGTCGGCAGCCCTGGCAGGTAGAGCCGTGCGTTCGGCAGTTGCGCGGCGAACGGGGCCACGATCGGGTTGGTGGGCGTCACGTCGGTGCGTACCGGCGGGAACCCGGAGGCGTCGCTGAATGCGGCCTGCGCGGTCTTGCCCGTCCACCAGGCGAGGAACTCCAGCGCCTGGGCCTTGTGCTTGGTGGACTTGCCGATCGCCAGCGGCACCGTCGAGGCGAGAGTCACCGGGCCGCCCGCGCCGACCGGCACGGCGGCGATGCCGAGATCGATCCCGGCGGACTTGAAGCCGGCGGCGGCCCAGGGGCCGTTGATCTCCATCGCTGCCTTCTTCGCCGAGAACAGCGTGTCGGCGTCGGCTCCGGTCTGCCCGACCGGGCTGACCTTGTCCTTGGCGACGAGATCCGCCCAGGTCTGCAGGGCCTGGACGCTCGCCGGCTCGGCGACGGTGGCGCAGCCCTTGGCGTCGACGATGTCACCGCCGTTCATCCACTGCAGGATCGGCCACATCTGGATGGTCGCGTGGTCGGCCAGCGAGATGCCGTACTGCGTGACCTTGCCACCGTCCATCTTGGTCAGCTTCTTGGCCGCGTTGACCAGGTCGTCGCCGGTCTTCGGCTCGCTGACGCCGGCCTCGGTCAGCATCGCCTTGTTGTAGTAGAGCACCAGCGTCGCCATGTTGGCCGGGGCGGCGTACAGCTTGCCGTCGATGGTGAAGGCGGTGGTCACCGCCTTGGGGAACAGCGACGTGTTGAGCTTGCCGTCGCCGTCACCGGCCGCCTCGTCCAGCGGCAGCAGCGAGTTCGTCTTGACGTAGGTGAACAGCACGCCGGGGTCGAAGTTGGGCGTGGCCAGATCGGGTCCCTGACCGGTCGCCCAGGCGCCGGGCAGCTTCTGGCCGATGGCGTCCCACGGCTGCACGTCCATGGTGACCTTGATCTTCGGGTGCGTGTCGTTGAACTGCTTGACCAGCGACTCGTACGCCGGCCGGTCGGGACCGGTGAACCCGGTCCAGAGGCTGAGCTGCACGACGCCGTCGGCGGAACTGTCGTCGCCGCCGGAACCGCAGCCCGCGACGGCCAGCAGGCCGGCGGTGAGGACTGCGGCAATCTTCCAAGGTGCTCGCAAAGGTGATCTCATTGGGGGTCGACCTTCCGTCCCAGCTCGGGGGAGATTGCAGACATGTTCCATCGTTGGAACGACGTTGTAAAGAGGTCTTGGCGAGAATCGTTACAACGTTGTACCTTGAAGTCCCCGGACCCCCCGCTCCTCGGATCGTGAGTGAGGTTGATCGATGGTTGCCACCCTCAAGGACGTCGCCGCCCGTGCGGGCGTGTCGGTCAAGACGGTGTCCAACGTGGTCAACGGATACTCGTTCGTCACCGAGGACAACCGGCGGCGCGTCCAGGAGGCCATCGACCTCCTGGGGTACGTGCCGAACATCGGCGCGCGCAACCTTCGCAAGGGCCGCACCGGATTTCTGACCCTTGCGGTGCCGGAGCTGGCCAACCCCTACTTCGCCGAGCTGTGCGGACTGGTCATGAACGCCGCCGCCGAGCACGACTGGACCGTCCTGATCGAACAGACCGGCGGCGAGCGCGACCGGGAGCTGACGGTCATCAACGCGGCGCACCGATCACTGGTCGACGCCATCATCCTCAGCCCGATCGGGCTGCGGCCCACCGACCTCGCCGAAGCCGCACCCGGCACTCCCCTGGTCCTGCTCGGCGAACGAGCGCTGAGCGCGCCGGTCCATCACGTGGCCATCGACAACGTCGCCGCTGCCCGTGCCGCCACACGTCACCTGCTCGACCTCGGACATCGCCGGATCGCCGCCCTCGGCGACCAGCCCGGCCCGCACGGCACGGCAGCTCTGCGGCTGCGGGGCTACGAGTCGGCGCTGCGATCGGCCGGCATCACTCCCGACCCGGCCCTCATCGTCCCGGCTGCCGCCTACAGCCGGGCCGAAGGCACCGTCGCCATGCGACACCTGCTCGATCTGGCCGACCCGCCGGACGCGGTGTTCTGCTTCAACGACATGCTCGCCATCGGTGCGCTCAGCGCGGTGCGGGATCGAGGGTTACGCGTACCGGAGGATGTGGCGGTCGTCGGCTTCGACGGGGTCGACGAGGGCAACTACAGCGCACCCCGGCTGACGACGATCGCACCGGACAAGGCCGCTATCGCCGAAGCCGCCGTCGGCCTGGTCCGGGCGGCCCTCCAGGACGGTTCCGGGCAGCCGCAGGACGTGGTCACGCCGTTCACACTCGTGGCGCGGGAAAGCACCCGTTCCGGGGCGTGAGCCGGCACCGCGGCCCGGATGGCGATCGCTACCCGGGCCGCGACCTTGCCCCATGACGCGTTACCAGGGGCTTGGCGTCACCGTCGCCCGTACGCAAGGCGCCGTAGGACGAATTCCGCTGGGCCGGCTTTCCCTCTGCGGTCGAGCCAGCGGGCGAGTACGACCGTGGTCAGCCACACTCCGGTGGCGATGACCAATCCGGCGATCGTCGGTGTGGCGAACCGCGTACCGAGGGCCAAGCCGAACGGCAGGAGCAGGACGAGCCAGGCGACCGACTGGAACAGATAGCCGGACAGCGAGCGCCGGCCCAGCGCGGCCAGGCTGTTGACCACCGCACCTGGGCGCGTGACGCGCGCGGCGATCAGACCGAACGCCGCGACGTAGCCGAATCCGGCGAACATTCCACTGCCACCGTGCAACATCATCATCAGTTCGGCGGTCGATTCGCCGGTGTGCAGCCATCCGGCCGCGGACAGCGCGGCAGGCAGGCCGCCGAGGACCGCGATGCCCAGCCCCACGATCGCGATCCAGCGCAGCGAGGTGCGGTGGCGCGCCGGTTCTTCGAGCATCCGGCGGCGTGCGGCCCACATCCCCATCCAGGTGATGAGGATGAAGGGCAGGACGGTCGCGGTATGCGCGGGCCATTCCGCGAGGCGGTCCAGCATGGACAGGAGATAGGTGGTGGCGGTCAGCGAGTCGACGCGTCCCACCGGTAGCGGAGCGGAGCCCGTCGAGCCGGCCGACACCTTCAGGGCGACGATCACGCCGAGGACGACGACCTCCACGGCGTAGAGCGCCCACAGGCCCAGGATGATCCGATGGAACTTGTCTCCCCGGCGAAGCAGGACGAGTGTCATGACCATCCCGACGATCCCGTACGCGCCGAGGAAGTCGCCGTAGTACAGCAGCGCGGCGTGCACGAATCCGAAGACGAGCAGCCAAGCGTTGCGGCGCAGGAGGATCGACCGGACCCGGGCCGGTGCCGCGCCGGAGCGCTCCTGACGGCGGGCGAGCTGGACGACGCCGTAGCCGAACATCACCGCGAAGACCGGATAGCCCCGCGCATGCGCCAGGTCGAAGAGCGCGAAGGTCAAGATCCGGTCGACGCCCTCCGGCGATGGATCGACCCCGGGCTCCCCGGCGAAGACGACTCCCGCCACGTTCGCGACCGCGATGATCAACAGCATCGCACCCCGGGCCAGGTCGGGTGCCAGCGCCCGTTCGGTGGCTGGCGCTGGACCGCGAACCGGCATCGCGGTCGTCTTTTCGAAGATGGCGTCGATGCTCACGTGTGCCCTCCCCAGGGACGATTAATTTCTCTGAGAAACTATCACACGCAAACTAATGCTGTCTGACATGATGTGCTTCGTATGATCAGCGAAGACGTTCCCGCAGCGCTGCGGCGGCTGTGGCGGCTGGCGGAGCCGTCCCGCCTCGGCCGTCGACCGACGCTCGACGTCGACGCGGTCGTCGCCGAGGCGGTGAGAATCGCCGACGGCGAAGGCCTCGTCGCCGTGACCCTGCCCAACGTCGGGAAGAGCCTCGGCGTCACCGGCATGTCGCTCTACCGGTACGTCGGCTCGAAGGACGAGCTGCTGACGTTGATGGTCGACTTCGCGCTGGGCGATCCACCGCCGATCACCGCCGGCGCGTGGCGTACCGCCCTCCGCGAATGGGCGCAGGCTCAGCGCGCGGTGCTTCAGCGGCACCCGTGGGCCACCCAGATACCCGTCTCCGGCCCGCCCGCCGGCCCGCATCAGATCGCCTGGATGGAAAGCGCCCTGGCGATCCTGGCGCGTACCCGCCTGGACTGGGCACACAAGGTCGGAGTGATGTCCCTGATCGGCGGCTACGTCGCCCACTTCGTGCGGCAGAGCAGTGAGCTGGCCGCCGGACGAGCCGAAGGACAGGCGCAAGCCGCCGCTGAGCGCGCGTACGGGCAGGCTCTCGCCCGGCTGGTGGACGCAGAACGCTTCCCGCAGGCAGCGCAGCTCTTCTCGTCCGCCGTGTTCGGAACGCCCAACGCGCCGGACGCGGATCTGGCCGACGCCGACTTCCTGCTCGGCCTCGACCTCATTCTCGACGGAGTGGCTCAACGCGCGGCCTGACGGACTCTCGCCCGGTCGGACGTCGGTTAACTCGATTGCGGCTCAGTCGTCCAGCCCGCACGATGATCGACGCCCGCGTCGGAAGGAGCCGCCGTGACCACGTTCGCCGTCCGAACCTCGAACCTCCCGGCCATCAACTCGATGACCAAGTACCCGTCGATCCCGACCTACCACAGCCTCGACCCGCGCAACGGCAGACTGCTCGACGAGGCAGTACCCTTTCCCAGCCTGGTCATCGGCACGGAGAAGGTCGACGGCACCAACTCGCGGATCATCCTGCTGCCGGACGGCACCTATCTGCTCGGCAGCCGCGAGGAACTGCTCTACGCGCAGGGCGATCTGATCGGCAACCCGGCACTCGGCATCGTCGACGCGCTGCGCCCGATCGCCGACAACCTGCCCGCCGTCGAGGACGACCACATCGTGGTCTACTACCTGGAGGTCTACGGCGGCAAGGTCACCGCTGCCTCGAAGCAGTACACGGGTGACAAGCGCGTCGGGCACCGGCTGTTCGACGTGGCGGTCATCGGCGACCATCGGGAGATGTCAGGCTGGGATTCGCAGCGCGTCGCCGCGTGGCGTGACGCGGGCGGGCAGCAGTTCCTCGGCGAAACGACCCTGCGGCGTACCGCCGAAGACACCGGGCTGGACCTGACTCCGCGGCTCTTCGAGATCGACGCGACGGAGCTGCCCACCGACATCGCAGAGACCAAGGCCCTCCTCGACAAGTGGATGCCCTCTACGCGCGTCGCCCTGGACGACGACGCCGCCGGGCGGCCGGAAGGCATCGTGCTGCGCTCACCGGACCGGGCGGCGATCGCCAAGGCTCGATTCCAGGACTACGAGCGGACCCTCAAGGGCAGGAGCCGCTGACCCCGCACCAGATCCAGGCCGCGGTCATCCGGCGTGAGGGCAACCCAGCGGTGGCCCTCACGCCGCTTCCCGCAGGCGCAGCCTCATCGCCGTCGCCCCTATTCGTCGCGGCTTCGGCGCAGGTAGCGAAGGATCTGCACGAGCTCCCACGGACCCAGGACGATCCACCGCAGCGCGTACAGACCTTTGCCGATCAGGACGAACGGCCAGGCCACGACGGCCGCGAGGACAAGCAGCACCGTCTCACGGCCGCGTACGCGCTCGGCCGCCCACCGCTGCGTGAGGCTTAGGCCTTCCTCGTCGGGGTCCGGTGGCGTGGTCGGCATCGCCGCATCCTAGCGAGCGTCGCTGATCCGAAGCAGCCAGCTAGACCGGCCGCCATGGAGGACCGGCTCCGAAAGTTTCGGCGTCACGACCATGCTCCGACGTGCACAGATGCTCGCCGATGAGGCGGTGACACCGGCCCTGGATCCGAAATGTTGCGGAACAAAAGATGGGGATGTTTCAATGATCCCTCATCGACCTGGCCGCCGGTCTCCACCCGGTGGCCGTACGCAAGGAGAGGCCATGGTTTCCACACCTCGCCCGGCCCGCAGGATCCTCGCCATCGCCGCCACCGTAGCGGCGGCCGTCACCGGCGCCGTCGCCGTCCTCACGCTGGCCGCCGCTCCGTCCCAAGCGGCCACGTGCAGCGGCTATGTCGGGCTGACCTTCGACGACGGCCCGACCCCCGGCAACACCCAGAACCTGCTCAACGCGCTCACCTCGAACGGCCTGCGCGCCACGTTCTTCGACGAGGGCAAGAACGTGCAGGCGAATCCGTCGCTCGTCCAGGCGACGAAGAACGCGGGCATGTGGATCGGCAACCACAGCTGGGACCACCCGCACATGACCCAGCTCAGCTCGGCCCAGATGTCGACCCAGATCGGCAACACGCAGTCGGCGATCCAGCAGATCACCGGCTCGGCGCCGAAGCTGTTCCGGCCGCCGTACGGCGAGACCAACAGCACGCTGAAGTCGGTCGAGGCGCAGTACGGCCTCACCGAGATCATCTGGGACGTCGACTCGCAGGACTGGAACAACGCCAGCGTCGCGTCCATCGTGGCGGCCAACGCCCGGCTGACCAACGGTCAGATCATCCTGATGCACGACTGGCCGGCGAACACGGTCGCCGCCATTCCGCAGATCGCGGCCGGCTTGGCCAGCCGCAACCTGTGCGCGGGCATGATCTCGCCGACGACCGGACGGGCGGTCGCGCCCGACGGGTCCCAGCCGACCACATCGCCGTCGTCCTCAGCTCCGTCGTCGAGCCCGCCGCCCACCGGTGGCGGCTGCCGGGTGACGTCCGCGGTCAGCGCCTGGAACACCGGGCTGACCAACAACCTCACCATCACCAACACCAGCGGCTCGGCCGTCACCAACTGGCGACTGACCTTCACCCTCCCGAGCGGACAGACCATCACCTCGGGCTGGAACGCCACCTACAGCCCGGCCAGCGGCGCGGTGACCGCGACCAACGCGGGCTACAACTCGACCATCGCCGCCGGCGGTTCGGTCGGCATCGGCTACCAGGCCACGCATACCGGCAACACGGGGGCGCCGACCGGCTTCGCGCTCAACGGCGTCGCCTGCAGCTGACGCCCGCCCGGTTAGTACGCCTCAGCTAGTACGCCTCAGCTGGTACGCCGGGTCACGCGCGCTCGGCGTACCAGACGAGGGGCACGGAGGAACGCAGACCCGACGCCATGGTCTCGCGGACCCAGCGCATCCGGGCGGCGGCCGACTCCGGGTGGTCGCCGAACTCCTGGGCCACCTGCCCGGCGCAGTACTGCGGGCCGAACTGGTCGAGTACCCCGGTGATCGCCGCGGTGACCTGCCGCGAGTCGGGGCGGTCGGAAGCTTGCACGTGCGAGGCGAACAGCGCTTCGCACATGGTGTCCAGGTTCAGGTGGAACATCGCTCATCCCTCCGTGTGTTCGTCGCCTGATCCATCGTCGCGTCGATCACACCCCCGAAACATCGTCTATCTGGCCTATAGCGCGAATCGGGCATTCCTCACATTCAACGACCGCGAGGGCGGGTACCTCGCATATCCGGTGACGCTGCGTCATGGATCGCTGCGCTGAGTAACAGGATGGGCATCCGGGGCACGTCCACTCATCGGGACGGCCATACATCGACGTTCATCAGCACATAAAGTCCATTGTGGTGTCTCCACCACCACTCGAAAGGATCGCCCATGCGCATCACACGATCATCGCGGACCATCGGCGCGCTCGCCGTGACCGTCCTCGCCACCGTTGGCCTGGCCGGCACGTTCGTCGCGACCGCCCCCGAGGCGAACGCCGCGACAGCATGCCAAGTCACGTACCGTGTCAACGAATGGCCCGGCGGATTCGTCGGCTACGTCGACATCACTGCCGGCAGCACCGCAATCCACGGCTGGACGGTGACCTGGGCCTACGGCGGAGATCAGAAGATCACCTCGGCGTGGGGCGCGACCGTCGCCCAATCCGGGACCGCGGTGACCGCCACCAATCTCGCGTACAACGCCGACATCAACCCGGGCGCCACGGTCGAGTTCGGCGTACAGGGGACCTGGGCCAGCGCCGATCCCACGCCCACGGCGCTGCTGCTCAACGGCGCTCCCTGCGGCACGGTGCCGACCAGCCCGTCGGCCTCACCGTCCGCGTCGGCGTCACCCTCCGCGTCTTCGTCACCGTCCGCGTCCATCTCACCGTCCGCGTCGCCGTCGGGATCGCCCAGCTCCAGCTCCTGCGGAACCCTCACCCTGTGCGAGGGCTTCGAGAGCCAAGCCGGTGGTACGCCCAGCGGGGCATGGGTCGTGAGTTACCCGGATTGCCAGGGCACGGGTACCGCGACCGTCGACACGACAACGGCGTACCGCGGGGGCAAGTCGCTGAAGATCAGCGGAACGGAAGGCTACTGCAATCACGTCTTCGTCAGATCGACCGCGACGCTGACCGGCACCGTGTGGTACGCCCGCTTCTACGTACGCCACACGACCGCGCTCCCGGCCTCGCATGTCACCTTCGTGGCGCTGAAGGACTCCGCCGACGGCAACCGCGACCTGCGAATGGGTGGCCAGAACGGCGCCCTGCAATGGAACCGCCAGTCCGACGACGCGACGCTGCCCGAGCAGAGCCCGGCCGGTGTGGCGTTGTCCGCGGTATTGCCGGTGAACTCGTGGAACTGCGTCGAGTTCAAGGTCAGCGGCGCCGACGGAACCATGCAGACCTGGCTCAACGGCACCGAGGTGGCCGGGCTGCACGAGGACGGCGTACCGACGCATGACATCGATCAGCAATGGCTCAGCCGCACCAACTGGCGGCCTAGCCTGACCGATTTCCGCCTTGGCTGGGAGAGCTACGGAGTCGGCGCCGACACGCTGTGGTTCGACGAGGTGGCCCTGGGCGCCAGCCGCATCGGCTGCTGAGGGGCTGCGCGAGCGCTGGCGCGGCGAGCCGTCGCGCTAGCGCTTGTCCTTGAGCCGCTGGAGTTGCCCGTCGTGGACATCGCTGACCCACTCCCAGCCGGGCTTGGCCGACGAGCCGACCCGCGCGTCATTGGGCACGCCGCCCTCCCGGAGCGCGAGCACGTACGCCCGGTCCGCCTGGATACGCGCGTGCGCCTCCCCGACCCCGACGGACCCGTGGCCGGGGACGACGACGTCGACATCGCCGGCGACGCCGTCGAGCAGCCGCAGCGCGGCGAGGTAGTCCTCGATCGGATCCTCGGCCTCGAGGTCGAGCATCGGGATCAGGACGTCGGACAGCATGTCGCCGGCGACCAGTACGCGGCGCTCGGCGATCAGCAGCGCCGCATGCCCCGGCGCGTGCGCTCGATGCTCGATGATCCGGACCTCGGGACCGTCCCAGGGGATCTGTGCCGTCCCGGCGGGCAGCGCGGTGATGAGGCCGTAGAGGTCCAGCGGCACCTGCTCGGCTATGCCGGTCGATTCCAGGTGTTCGATGATCTTCGTCTTGATATCGGGGTCGGAGAGCTGCTCCGCCACGGCGGCGGCACAGCGGGCCGTGCCATACCGGGGCGCGTCGCCGAACCGCGGGTGCCACAGTAGGTGATCCCAGTCCGGGTGGGTCGAGAAGCCGGCCACGACAGTCTGGCCCGACTGCGACAGATCGTTCGCGAGACAGACCATCTCGTGGTCCTGGAGGCCGGCGTCGATGAGCAGCACGCCGGCGTGGCCTTGCATGACGATCGCGTTGCTCTGCACGAAGTCGCTCTCGTGGACCAGTACGCCCTCCGCGATCCGCGTCAGCACGGGTTCGTCTCCTTCGCATCCTTGATGGCGTAACGGTGCACCGTGACGCCCGATCGCAACGCTCGCTGCTCGATCAGCTCGAGGTCGATCGGCCGGTCATAGTCGTCGAACAGCGGCCGACCGAAGCCGAGGATCGCCGGATGGGTCCACAGCAGCAGCTCGTCGAGCAGCCCTGCCCGCAGCAACTGGGTGGCGAGGGTCGCGCCGCCGACGCTGATGAGGCCGTCGGTCTGCGCCCGCAGGACGGCGAGCCGGCCGAGGGCGTCCTCGCCGATGATCTGGGTGTTGTACTCGGCCTCCTGGCGGGTGCGAGACACGAGCACCTTCGGCTTGGCCGTCCAGATCTCGCCGTACTCCCGCATATAGTCCGGCAGCGAGGCGTCGTCCCCCGCCCGTGGCCAGTACTCCTCCATGATCTCGTAGAAGACCCGGCCGTGAACCATGAGCGCGACCTCCCGCGCCAGCGCGTTCGCCTCGCGGTGGAACTCCTCGTCGATGCGCAGCCATTCGCCGGCTCCGTTGTCGCCGGGCACCTGCTCGATCCGCAAGTCGACAGACACGTTCATCGAGTAGATGAGACGTCCCATGCCCACCTCCAAGTGATTGCGTTCTGCAACCACTATAGTGAGGGCGACCGAGCCGTCAAGGAGGAATCGTGGAATCACGGTCCGGGTGTCCGATCGGCGCCGCCGTCGAGGTGCTGGGAGACCGCTGGTCGCTGCTCATCCTGCGGGACGTCGTCTTCGACGACCGCCGTTACTTCCGGGCCCTGCTCACCGGGTCGGCCGAGGGCATCGCGTCGAACATCCTCGCGGATCGCCTCGTCCGCCTCGTCGAAGCGGGGATCCTCACGCGCGGCACCGCAGCGCGTGGGCAGCGCGCCCGCTACAGCCTCACCGAGGCCGGCATCCAGACTCTTCCCATCCTCTACGCCCTCGGCAACTGGGGTCTCGACTGGCGCTCCGGCGACGACGAACTCCGCCGACGGCAGCACCTCCTACGCGACGGAGGTCCGGCGTTCCTCGACGAACTCATGGCCGATCTTCGCGTACGCCATCTCGGCGCACCGCCGAATCCGAGCGCGGAGCCCGGCCCGTTCGAACGTCTGGGAACCGTCCGCACCGCGGCCACCGAGTAAGCGCGCGACGGCGTACCCTCTGCGAGTTGACAATTGGTCTGCTCGATCCAGCAGCCTGCCGAAGGTGGTCGCAGTGGTCCGTGCGGGAATGGTGCTGGCCGGGCGCTATCAGCTCGAACAGCGCGTCGGCAGCGGTGGCATGGGTGAGGTGTGGAAGTCCTTCGACTTCGTGCTGGCCCGCACCGTCGCGGTCAAGTGCCTGCTCGACGCGCCGCCGAACGAGCCGAGCTTCGTCGACGAGTTCCGGGCCGAGGCCCGCGTCATGGCCACGATCAGCCATCCCGGCGTGGTCGAGGTGTACGACTTCGGCGACGACCCGGCCGCCGGCGTCTACCTGGTCATGAAGTACATCGACGGCGAGTCGCTGGCCGAGACGCTGGCCCGGGTCGAGCGGCTCAGCGCGAAGGCCACGATGCGACTGGTCGCCGACGCGGCCGAGGCGCTGCACGCGGCCCACGAGAAAGGCGTCACCCACCGCGACGTCAAGCCGGGCAATCTCCTGGTACGCGCGGACGGCGGCGTCCTGGTCGGCGACTTCGGCATCGCCCGCTCGTCCGGCGCCGCCGGGCACACCGCGCCTGGATCGCTGATCGGCACCGCGTCGTACATCGCTCCCGAGCGCGCGTTGGGCCGTCCGGCCACACCCGCGTCGGACATCTACTCGCTCGGCATCGTGGCGTACCGGTGCCTGGCCGGTCGGCTGCCGTTCGCCGGGGACAACTTGGTGGAGGTCGCGCTGCGTCACGTCCACGACGAGGCGCCGCCGCTGCCGCCGGACGTGCCGGCCGGCGTACGGGCGATCGTGGAACGAGCGATGGAGAAGGACCCGGCGAATCGCTGGCCCTCGGGCGCGGCTCTGGCCCAGGAGGCGCGGCGGGCGCTGGAAGAGTCCGATGTGCCGTCGCCCCGTCCCCAGGCGATGGTCACGATACCGACGCCGAGTCAGCCCGCCGCCGGCCGGCGCTCCACCGGGCGGACACTCGTCGTAATCGCGGCGGGGCTGGTCGTCTCCGTCCTGGTGGCGGCCGGCGTGCTGCTCAGCCAGGGTGACGACCCGCAGGCCGAGAGCCTCGGCGACGGTCTGAGGGTGAACACCGCGAGTCCTCTGGCGAACAGCCCAGCCACGAGTACGCCGCCGAGCCCCAACGCCACGGGTTCACCGTCCAGCACGGGCGGGACGAGTCCCGCGCCCCGGTCCAGCGTCGCCAGCCCGGTTTCCGGCGGCGGAGCGACTCCGCTCGGGGCGCCGACGAGCCTGACGGCGACGCCGATCAGCGCGAGCACGATCCGCCTGCGCTGGGCGGACAAGTCGACCGCCGAAGGCGGCTTCACCGTCATCAACGGCAACACGTCGAAGAACGTCGCCGCCAACACGACGACCTATGACTGGACCGGGCTGACGCCGGACACCCGCACCTGCTTCAAAGTACGTGCGTACAACGCCTCGGGGGTCTCCGCCTACTATCCGGCCGCCCAGAGCGATTGGATCTGCGCCACGACGCAGTCCGGCTCGGGTCCGGCCGCGCCGACGAGCCTGACGGCGACGCCGATCAGCGCGAGCACGATCCGTCTGCAATGGACGGACAACTCGACGGACGAGAACGGCTTCACCGTCATCAACGGCGACACGTCGAGAAGCGTCGGCGCGAACACGACCACGTACGACTGGACCGGTCTGGCGCCGGGCACCTACATGTGCTTCAAGGTACGCGCGTACACCGCGGCCGGGGTCTCGGCGTACAACCCGCCCGCGCAGAACGACTGGGTTTGCGTCACCACCCCGACCGCATGATCCATGCCGGTGGAGCCGGGGCGGAATCCGACGACGCGGGCCGGGTCAGCGCTTCTGCACGAACTTGACCTGGTGGCCGTCGGGATCGCGGACCCACGCGTAGTGGAGACGTCCGTCGGGTGAGTCGGTCGGGGCGACGACGCTCGTCGCGCCGGCCGCCAACGCCCGATCGAAGAACGCATCGGTGTTCTCACACCACAGCACCAGTTCCGTGGACGGGCTGCCACCCGCAGCGTCCACCCCCAGCCCCATCAGGGCGTTGGCGACCCGCGCCGAGGTCAGGCCGATCCGGACGCCAGCCGCTTCGACCTCGACATGCTCGATGGGACCCGAGGCCGGCGCCCGGAATGCCTCCGCCAGCCCAAGGCCGGTGTAGAAGGTGAGACACGCGTCGACATCGCGGCAGAACAGGTTGATCTGAACCTCGATGGTGCTGGTCGTCATCTCGAAACCCTAACCAGACGAGGGCAGCGACGCCGGGATGTCGGTCCGGTGAGGGACGATCCGCCGGGGAGCATCGTTGTCAGGGATGACACGTGCACATCTTCAGTCGACGCAGGAGCGGACCATGCCACGCGGCGCGACGTTGCCGGCGCTGCTCGCCGCGACGTCGGTCGACGCCCAGGACGGTGCCTTCTACGGTCCCCAGTGGCCGGGGAACGCCGGCGGCCCGCCCGGCGAGCAGAAGCCGTGGGGGACGCTGCGCGACCCCGACGCCGCGGCACGGCTGTGGTCGGTCTCCGAGCAGCTGACCGGGGTCACCTTCGCGTGACCCCGTCCACTCCCCCAGCGGGCCGGCGCACCAGCAGTACGCACGTAGTCAGCAGCCAGATCCAGAAGGCGGCGTAGGGGATCAACCAGATCGGGATCTCCCAGACGAACTGCGCGAGGGCGAGACCGATCCCGCTGACGACGCCCCACCATCCCAGCCACCGTGGCAGGGCGCCGGACGAGAGGATGACCCACCCGCAGGCGAGGGCGAAGCCGCCCAGGGGCAACCAGATGTTGGTGAACCCGATCGTGGTGACGTCGTAGGCGTACGCCAGCTGCCCTTGATCGAGATCGGCGGCCCGATGGCTGGCCGCCTCCTCGCTGGAGTCGAGGATGACGAACGCCGCTACCAGAAGGCCGGACAGCCCCGCCATGGTGGACCGCCACGGGAGGTCGCCCTCGACCCGGCGCAGCAGCAGCGCGAAACCGACCATGAACCAGAGCACGGCGAACATGGCGATGTCGGCCACGACCTCGCCCAGCCGAACCCAGGTTCCGTCCAGACCACGGAGGAAGTCCGCCGCCGCCGCGGTCGTGGCGTCGGTCGGCGGCTCGCCCGGCGTACTGGTGCTTAGGGCAACGAACAGCACCACGGTGCCCACCAGGCCGGTCAGGCCGATGGTCCGGGCGAGCGGATGAACTCGCACCGCCCCGGCGCGGGACTCGACAGTCATCGCTGCGCCTTCATCAGGGCGCGGTCATGGCGCATCTGCTGAGGATGACACTCCGGCGGCATGAAGTCGGGCCGATGCCTCGATGGGTCGCCGATTCGAGTGACGTCCTCGGCGACCCATCGGGTATTCGTCGGTCACGATCTCACGGCAGCGTCACCTCCGGACCGTCGGCGACGACGGTGGTGCCGCCGACGGTCAGCTCCGCGCTGAGCGAATACGTGCCGGACGGCAAGTCCTTCAGCACGGCGAGGTAGGACTGCTCGTCGGTCCACTTCAGCGACAGGCGTGCCTTCTCCGCGCCGAGTGCGTCGCGGACCACCAGAATCGCGCGGTCGGCCGGGGCGTGCCCAGGCGTGACGCCGTCGAGCTTCAGGACCACCGGACGGGAACGGCCTGCGCCGGGCACGGTCCAGACCGGCTGCCATCGTTGGACGATCACCGGAGTCGTCGCGGCGGAGGTGCCCGCCGCGTTCGCCGCCGTCGCCGTCAACGCGTTGCTGCCGAGAGACAGCGGCACCTTGGCCGACCACGTTCCGTCCTTCGCCGTCACCGCTGTGGCCACCTCGGTCGCGCCGATGCGCAGGCGTACGGTCGACGGCCAGTCGGCAGTGCCCGACACGGTGATCGAGTCGTCGAGCGTCACCGCCGGTGCGGTCACCACCGGAGACGCCGGGACCGGCATGGACACGGTTCGGCTCCACTGCACCGCGTTGAGGAGCAGACGCTTCCCAGCCTCGGTCCAGCCGAGCTGGGGCCCGACCGCTTCGGTCACGCCGCTCGCGGACAGCACCACCTCAACGCTTCCGGCCGTACGCCAGTCGAAGCCGACGCCCAGGCCGCGTACGACCGTTCCGTCCGCGCGCCGGACCGACAGCTCGGCCAGCGGTTTGCCGGCGTAGCCGCCCGCGACGCTGTAGTAGCCGCCGGAGACGATGAGGTCGGCCGGATCGGTGAGCCCGGCGAACAACGGATGCCCGGTTTCGAAGCCGCCCAGCGTCACGGCGCCCTCGCCGTAGCCTTGCGCCGTCACGGACACGCGGCCGGTGTACCGCTCGAGCAGCCGCAGGCCGCCTCGGTCCACCCCCCACGTGCCGGTGTAGACGAGGCTCGTCTGCGCTGCGTCGGCGGCGGCCACCACGGCCTCGTAGGTGGCCTTGTCGGGCGTCCCGCCGTTCACCACGACGGTGTCGAAGCCGTCGAGGTCGAGGTCCGGCGACCAGGTCAGCTCCGTCGCCGCGACACCGTTGGCGCGTAGGAACGCCACGAGCGTTCCACTGGAGTCGCCGAGGACGCCGACGTCGTAGGGCTGCAACGTCACGTCGAGCCGGGCGACCTTGCCCGCGGTGACCGTCACCTTCGCCGTCGCCGGCAGGTGACCCTGTGCGGACACGGTGACCGTGTACTCGCCTTCGAGCAGTCGATCCGCGGTGAACGTGCCCGACGCGTCGGTGGTCGCCGACCAGGGCTGGATGCCCTCGGCCGACACGGTGGCGGCCGGTATCACCGAGCCGTTCGTCGACCGGACCGTGCCGGAGACGCCGCCTCGCGGCAGCGGCGCCAGCGTGATGTCGAGCGTCAACGTCCCGCTCTCCGGCATGGTCACCGACCGCTCGGCCGTCACGAACCCGAACGCCTCGATCCGGATCGTGTGGGTCCCGGCCGTGAGGCCCAGCGTGTACGCGCCGTTCGCAGCCGTCACCGTGCCGGCACCGGCTTCGACGGCGGTGACACGGGCCCCGTTCACGGGGGCGCCGTCGGCGTCGGTCACCACCCCGGCGATCGCGGCTTGTCGGGCGTCGACCGCCCACGCCACGGCGTTGAGGTAGATCTGCTCCGCCGCCGGCGTCCATCGCGTACCCGGTCGTCCGTAGGAGCCGGCCGACAGGCCACCGAGCAGCACCTCGACGCTCGTCGCCGAGGTGAACCGGTAACCGACGGCGTTGCCGAGGTCGGCCGTCGCCGATCGCGCGTCGGCGACGGTGGTCCCGCTGTACCCCGAGTAGGTCAGCCATTGCTGGTTGTCGCCGGGGTTGCTGAGCACCACCACCGGCTCGCCGACCGGGAAGCCCGCGAAGATCGGGTGCGGCTTGCCGACGACGTACGCGATGTCGCCGGGCTCGAAGTCGTAGGCCACGTCGGCCGGATCGTCGCGGACGTCGGACAGCGCTCCGATGGCGGCGCCGCCCCACTGTCCACCATAGATGGTGGAGACGCTGCCGGCCGCCGCGGCGTTGATCACCTGCAGCAGTGCGGGACGATACGAGCTGGACACCGTCCCGTTGACGATGATCAGGTCGAACTCGCTCACCCGGGGTACCAGGGTGCTGAGCTGAGCCGCCGTCACCTGTTCGACGGCGTAACCCTCCCGCTGCAGCAGCCCGGTGATGGCGTTCGACGAGTCGGCCACGACTGCCACGCGATGCGAGGCGATCAGGGTGACATCCAACGACAAGGTGCCGTCGGGGGCCACCGTGACGGCCCGCGTGGCCACCTGATGTCCGGCCGCCGTGACCCGCACGGTCCAGGCGGCGGCGGGCACCCCCGCGATCGTGTAAGAACCGTCGGCTGCGGTCGTCGCGGTCAACGGCGTGCCGACGACGGCGACGCTCGCTCCCGCGACGGCTCCGGCCGGCCCCGTGACGACGCCGGTGATGGTTCCGGCCGGGCGAGCTGTGAGAGTCATCGGCAGCGTCACGACTCCGCCCGCGGTGATGTCCACGACGGTCGTGCTGTCGGCGTACCCGAAGCTCGACGCCTGCAGCGTCCACCGGCCGACCGGAAGCGTCACGACGAACGTGCCGTCGCCGGGCCGCGCGGACACCGTCTCACCGGTCTCGGCGACCTTGACCGTGCCCGCGAGCGGTGCCTGGCTCGCGGCCCGCAGCGTGCCGCGGACCTCGCCGCCGAGCCCGTCGGTGTCCAGCGCGTAGGACAGGGCGTTACGCAGCAGCCGCTCTGCGCCGCCGGACCAGTTGAGGCCGGGGTGGTCACCGTAGCCCGGGTACCCGTAGGTGCTCACCGAGAGTGCGCCGAGCAGGACGTCGACGGCCCGCGCGCCACGGTGCCGCACGCCCACGAGTCCGCCGCCCGCCGTCGGGTCGTCGGAGGTCACGGTGGCGATGGTGGTCCCGCTGAACTCGCCGAACCAGGAGTACTCCTTGTTGGGCGCGGTCAGCTCGAACGACGTCGGCAGGCCCGCGAGCAGCGGGTGGCCGGGCACTGTCGCGTGCGCGGTCACGGTGCCGTCGTTGCGGCCCTCGCCTTCCACATCAGGATCACCGTCGTACGCCTTCAAGTAGCGGAACGAGCCGCGACCCAGTTGGTCCAGCCACAACGCCGGTACGCCGGACCGGTTGAGCGCGTCGTCGAAGGCGGCCCACCCGGCGGCGCCCGGGTCGGTGCCGGTGTAGGTCGCCATGTTGCCGATGACGAGGTCGAGGTCGCCGAGCGCCGCGGTGTCCGCCCAGCCGATGGAGCGCGGTTCGTAGCCCCAGTAGGTCAGGTATGCCGTGAGCCGGCCCTCGAAGTCGTCGAGGACGCCGACCGCCGGGGACGGACGCAGGACGCCGTCGGCGGTGGTCTCCACGCCGGCCGTCACGGTCACCGGGATCCGCGTACGCACGTAGCCCGCCGACGTCACCTCCAGCTCGTACGACCCCGGCTCGACCAGCGGCAGCCGGTAGTGCCCGGTGCTGTCGGTAACGGTGCGCGCGGTGGTGCCCACCAGCGTGATCGTCGCCCCGTCGACGGGTCCGGCGGTGGCGGTGGCGCCGTTCGCCTCGATCTCGGTCAGCGCGGTGACGGTCCCCGCGAGGCCGCCGACGGTTCCCGGCTGCATCTCGACGTCCACCCGGGCCAGACCGTTGCGTTCGACCGTGACCTCACGCTCGACCGGCGCGTAGCCGAACGAGCTGAACCGCAGCCGGTGCGTCCCCGGGTCGAGGGGGAACGTGTATTCACCGGCGGCGTCGGTCGTCACCCGGCGCGGAGTGCCGACCAGTTCGACCGTCGCCGGCAGCGCCGCCGCGTCGACGCCGACGACCCGGCCCGTCGCCCCGCCCAACCCGGGCGCGGCGCTCCACCGGATCGCGTTGAGGTAGAGCTTGACGCCGTCGGGCGTCCAGTCGTCCTTCGGCCCCTGCAGGACCGTCCCGGCGAAGCCGCCGAGCACCAGATGCACGCTGCCCGTGGTACGCACCGTGTAGGCGGCGGCGACGCCCCGCCGGCCGGCCGTCTCCGAGTGCACGTCGGCCAGCGGCGTACCGGAGTAGCCCACGATCGCGGCGGCGGTCCGGCCGGCCCGGAAGATCTCCGGCCGTTCGGGCAGACCGGCGAACAGCGGGTGCCCGGCCACGGTCGAGGCGTACGAGAGGATGCCTTCGCCGCTGACGGGCAGCGTCCCCGCCGGGTCGGCGAGATACTTGCGCAGCAGGCGCGCACCGCCGTCACTGGAGTACCGGTCGTCGGGGAAGACCCCGCTGACGGAGGCCGCGTCCATGGCCGCGAGGAACTGCGTGAACACGGCCGCGCCGGGGTCGGTCGGGTCGTTGAAGACCACGACGTCGAACTGCGACAGCCGACCGGCATCCGTCCAGGCGATCGGCTCCGCGGCGATCTCGTTCGCGCGCATCAACGCGACGACGCTGTCGCCCGAGTAGTCGCCCAGCACACCGACCCGGGGGGCCGCGGTCAGCTCCACATCAGAGACAGTCTCGACGCCGGCTCGGATTTCGACGGTGACCGTGCTGCTCAGGTGGCCGGCCGCGCTCGTCCGCACCTGGTACGTGCCGACGGGCAGGTCGATGGCGTAGCCGCCGTCGGCTGCCGAGGTCGCCGTGCGGTCGGTGCCTTCGACGACGACGGTCGCACCGCCCACCGGCGAGCCGTCACGCCCGCTGGTGACCACGCCGCGTACGCCGCCGGTCCCGGAGACGGTCAGCGTGGGGTTGACGGTGACCAGGTCGCCCGCCGCCACCGTGATCGCCTGCTCGAACGGTGTGCTGCCGACCCGAGTGAACCGTAGCGTCGGTGTGCCGGGGGTGACGAGCAGCCGGTAGGTGCCGTCGGCGGCAGTCGTGGTCCGCTCACCCGTCGCGGGCACCGCCACGGTCACACCCGCCAGAGGTACGCCCGACGGATCGGTGACCGTGCCCTCGACGGCTGCGTAGCGCGCGTCGATGGCGTACCCGATGGCATTGTGGAGAATGGTGCGTGCCGCCGGGAGCCAGTCCTCGGCCGGGACCCCCCAGGAGGCAGCCGCGGCCAGCGAACCGATCAGCACGTGTGTGTTTTCCGTGCCACGCGGCTCGAAGGCGATGGCGCTGCCGACGTCACCGGCCTCGTCGGTGTTCAGGGTGGCGACCGTGGTGCCGGAGTAGCCGGTGAAGGCCGACCACGCGCCGCGCGGCGCGAGAATCTCGGTGCGTTCACCGAGGGCGAGGCCCGCGGTCAGGGGGTGTGAGGTCGTGGCGACGACCGAGATGCGCCCGGTGGTGTTCAAGTCGCCGGGGAGCGCCTGCGGATCGCCGGTGTGCTTGGTCAAGTGGTTGATGGCTCCGTAGCCCAGCGACCACTGATCCAGGAACACGACGCTGGTGCCGGCCGCGTCGGTCGCGGTGAGGAAGGCCCGGAACGCGTCGGGTCCGGGATCGCTGCCGCTGCTTCCGTTGGCGACGACCGCGCGGAAGTCGCCGGCGCGGGCGGTCACCTCGGCATAGGTCGCCGGTTGGACCGAGTAGCCGAGGGCG
Source organism: Hamadaea sp. NPDC050747 (assembly GCF_040654195.1). Classification (NCBI taxonomy): domain Bacteria; kingdom Bacillati; phylum Actinomycetota; class Actinomycetes; order Micromonosporales; family Micromonosporaceae; genus Hamadaea; species Hamadaea sp. NPDC050747. Next base: position 160,013 of record NZ_JBFAHM010000015.1, on the reverse strand, counting down.
GTGAGCTCGGCGGCGATCCGGCCCTCGTAGTCGCCGATCACCGCCAGGTCATACCGCTTCAGAGTCGTGTCGAGCGTGATGGTCTGCCCGGCCACGACGGTCACCGACCGCGACTGCGGAGCGTAGCCCGTGCGGGAGACCGTGACGCGATACGTGCCGGCCGACACCTGGCCCAGCGTGAACTCGCCGGCCGCGTCGCTGGTGGCCGGGCCGACAGGGGTGGACTCGAGGGTGATCGTGGCGCCCGCGAGCGGCTTGCCCGCCTCGTCGCATACCACGCCCCGGATCGCGCCCGTGCCGACTGCGGCGAGACCGGCATCCATCGTGGTGGTCTCGCCCGCGATCAGCACGATCTCCCGGCTCTGGCTCTCCAGCCCGTACGCGGCGATCGTGACCGTCACCCGGCCGGGCTGATGTGCCAGCTCGAAGCGCCCGGTGGCCGGATCGGTGGCGACCTGCGCACCGGTCTCCTGTACGCGGACCGTGGCGGCGACTGGGCCGTCCGGCCCGGTGACGACGCCGGTGATCTTTCCAGTCGGGTGGTACGCGTACAGGTCACCGTTGGAATCCGCGGTGACCAGGAGCCCCTCGGCGTACGCCGGGGTGGTGGTCACGTTGGCGCCGGTCGTGGCCTGCCAGACCAGGTCGCCGGTGGCCGCGTCGAGCGCCCAGATCCGCCGGTCGAGCTGCGAGCCGCCGAGGACGTACCCGTCACCGCTGACGAGCACGGAAGCGCTGACCGCGCCGTTGATCCCGTAGTGCCAGACCGCCTTTCCGGTCGTCGCGTCGTAGGCGGCGACGAAGCCGAGCCCGTGCGATCCGGCGATCACGAGGTCGCCGTAGACCGCGGGCGTGCTGCCCTGGCCGTCGCCGTGGGTGCTGTTCTCCCACCGCAGCGCGCCGCTCGCGGCGTCGAGGGCCAGCATGCTGCCGCCGCCGTTGCCGTCGGTCGTGGCGACGTAGACGGCGCCGCCGACGACGCTCGCGCCGCCGATGAAGTAGTCAGCGCTGCGGGTGTAGGTCCACTTGCGGGCTCCGGTCGTCGCGTCGAGGGCGATGAGCTGGCCGTCGTCGGCGTTGCCGACGATCACCAGCCCGCCGCCGACGGCTGGGCCGGCGAAGACGGACGTGCCGACATCGGTGGCCCACAGCTGCCGGCCGGTGGCCGCGTCGAGGGCGTACACCGTGTCGGAGCGATTCTGCGTCGGCCCGGTCGCGGCGTAGACGACGCCGTCCACGACCGACGGAGCGGTGTAGACGGTCAACCGGTCCGGGGTGGGCACCTGCCAGCGCAGTTTGCCGGTGGCGGCGTCGAGGGCGTGGATGCCGCCGGTCACGCCACCGCCCGTGAACACCAGTCCGCCCGCCACCGCTGGGCTTCCCCGCAGCGCCTGGCCGGTCTGGAAGGCCCACAACTGCCGTCCCGTTCCGACATCCCGGGCGGTCAGCCGACCGGCGTCGGAACCGAGGAACACCCGGCCGTCGGCGATGACCGGGCTGGCGAAGACCACCGGGCTGCCCGCGTCGGCGTTCCAGCTCGGCTGCAGCGTCCGGCCCGCGATCGGGTCACCGGACAGGCCGGCTCGCACGGGGTTGTTCTGGTATTGGCTCCAGCCGGGTGCGGTCGGCTGGTTCAGGGCGGCCAGTGCGAACCGGACGTCCTCGTCTCCGTCCACAGTGGTCTCGGACGTCGCGGGCCTGTAGCCGGCCGCGGCCACTCGCACGGAGTAGACGCCCTCGGCGACGGTCAGCTCGAACCGGCCGTTCGCGTCGGTGGTGACGGCGTCGAGCGGGGTGCCGGCAAAGGTGACACGAGCGCTTCGGATCGCACCCGACGGTCCCGTGACGGTGCCGACGACTCGGCGGTTGGGCGCGGCGGCAAGCGACACGTCGTGGGCGATCGACTCGCCGACGGCGACGGTCACCTTGCCCCGCTGGGTCACGAACCCGTACGCGCTGACGGTGACGTCCTGCGTACCGGCCGGGGCCACCAGCGAATAGGCGCCGGTCTGCGCGTCGGAGGTCGTCGACTCCCCCGCGACGGTGACCGTGGCGGCCCGTGGTTTGCCGTCCGGCCCGGTCACCCGGCCGGTGACGGTGCCGGAGTGCGCGGCCCGGGTGACCGCGGCGTACGCGTCGATGATCCCCGTGCCGTAAGCGTTGTTGGGCACCGTGCCCATGTGGGATTCGACCCGCGCCGTGCCCGTGAGGATCTGGCGTACCTCGGCGACGGTCAGTTCGGGGTTGGCCGAGAGCATCAGGGCGACGACGCCGGTGGCGTGCGGCGTGGCCATCGAGGTGCCCGAGATCGTGTTGTACCCGGACGCGATCAGCTGCCGGGGCCAGGTCGAGCGGATCAGGTGACCCGGTGCGCTGACGTCGGGCTTGATGTGGGTGACGCCGTCCCAGGTGACCGGGCCGCGGCTGGAGAAGCCGGCGACGCGGTCCTGCTGGTCGGTCGCGCCGATGCCGATGACGTGCGGATAGCTGCCCGGCGAACCGACGGTGCCCGGTCCGGGGCCGTTGTTGCCGTTGGCGAACACCGCGACGATGCCCGCGGCCTCCCAGGCGAGCAGGTCGTTCCAGAAGGTCGTGGCGTTAGGGGCGTCGGCGCCCCAGGAGTTGTTGACGACGTCGGGCGCTGCGGACGGGTCGCCGCCGGGAGCCATCATCCACTGAAACGCGTCGTGGATGATCGATTCGGTCGTGCTGCCGGAGTCGCGGAAGATCTTCGCCGCGATCCACTGCGCTCCGGGCGCGACGCCGGTCAGCTCCCCCGGGGCGGAGCCGACGATGCTGCCGGTGACGTGGGTGCCGTGACCGCCGCCGTCGCCCGGCGTCCGATAGTTCTCGCCGGTCGGGACGTACCAGCTCGCTGCCGGATCGCCGGTGAGGCCACGCCACGAGTTCCGCAGCGCCGGGTGGCCGCCGTCCGCGCCGCCGTCCATGATGCCGACGACGACACCGTCACCGCGTACGCCGTACTCGCCCCACGTCTCCGGGGCGTTGATCGACTCCAGGCTCCAGCTGGGCAGCAGCGGCTCGCCGGCCGCCGGCGTGATGGGCTCCTCCTGCCGGATCTCGACGTCGGGGGTGATGCTCGCGACGTCGGGGTGGGCGGCGAGCGCGTCGAGCGCCTGGCGGTCCACAGTGGCGGCGAAACCGTTGAAGATCCAGTACGGCTTGACGCCGCGAGCGTGGCCCGCTTGCTCATGAGTGGCGAGCAGTCGGCGTACGCCCGGCTGGGTCGCCTCGGCGGTCTGCCGCATGCCGTCACGCACCGTACGCGCCTTGGCGCTTCGCGCGGCGTCGGCGATCTGCCGCTCGGCCGCCGCTCGACCCATGTACGCACTCGCGACGGTCAGCTGCCGACGGGTCGTCTCGGCGGCCGTCCGGCCCTCCTCCGCGGCCCGCCGGTTGATCGCGGCCAAGTCTGGCTGCGTACGCAACCGGATGATGACGTTGGCGGTGCCGCCGTCGTCCAGGGCTGCGCGTACCTCGGGGGACACACCGCTCGGCGGTTGTGTGCCGTCGGCGCTCGATTCGGCGCCGAACCCAGTGGCGTCCACGGGAAGTCCACTGAGCAGGCTCAGAACGTCGGCCGGTGTCGGCGTCCCCGCCGTCGAGGCCGACGCCGCGGCAGGCGCTGCCATCGCTGCGATCGGCGCCGGTGCGACGGCCATGGTGACGGCGAGCAGCGGCAGCGCCGCTCTGGTGAACCAGCTTCGGGCGACGCGCATGTCTCGGACCTCCGGTGAGGGGCAGGCAGCCGACTGTGGATTACGCCGATGGCCGCTTCGAGAGAATGTCCCCCACCGTAGAATCGATCTTCGTAGCCGTAAAGGTGTAACGATCGATTCGATGTGCCCGGTATATGAGTAACCGGTCGGCAAGAGCCTTGTTCACGCCCACTGACCTCGGCACACTCCCGCCGATGGATGGATCGGCACGATACGTCGATGTGCGTGCAATGTGCACCCTGCTGTACGCGGGCTGCCTAACGTCACGGCGCACCCCTCGGCCAACTGTTTCCGTCCGATGCCGGTCGCGGCATCCGTCGTGTGTGGAGGAGACTCGATGACGCTGCTCGCCGTCGCGGTCGTGATCACCGCCGTCCTCTGTGTGTTCAGCCTGCTCCTGAACTTCGGCGTGATCCGCCGCCTGCGCGAGCACACCGAGATGCTGACCAAGCTGACGAACCGATCGGACGCCGCCGGTGGGGTGATGCACCCGGCCGGCACCAAGCTGCCGGCGCTGACGGCCACGACCGCCGAGGGTGCGCAGATCAACGTCGGCGGAGCAGGCCGTTCGACCCTCGTCGGCTTCTTCACTCCCAGTTGCCCGGCGTGCGCCGAGCGGCTGCCGGAGTTCGTGGCACTCGCCGCCCAGATGCCCGGCGGCCCTGACGAGGTCGTGGCGGTGGCGGTCGGCGACCTCCAGGAGACGGCGGACCTGCGCGCCAAGCTCGCCGGTGCGGCACGGGTCGTCGCCGAGGCGGATCAGGGGCCCGTGGGCCGGGCCTTCGGCGTACAGGGCTATCCGGCCTTCGCCGTGCTCGACTCGTCCACGATCGTGTTCAGCGGCTTCGACCTGCATGGCGTACCGCTGCCGGAGGCGGTGTGAGCCAGCGGTCGCCCGGCGAGCCGGCCACGGTACGGCATCTGCCGGCCGCGGCCGCGGTCGCCTGGCGTGCGGCTCCTCAAGCCGTCCTGCTGCGTCTGACCCTCACCGTGGTGGCTTCGGCGGTTCCGCTGGCCGCGGCCTGGCTCATGAAGATCGTGATCGACGCGCTGGCGAGACCGGCGGGCGCTCCTGTCGTGCCGGCCGCCATCGGCCTCGCCTTCTGCGGCATCCTCCTGGCCCTGCTGCCCCGTTTCCTGCAGTACGCCGACGCGGAACTCGGCCGCCGGGTCGCCCTGTTCGCCCGCGACCGCCTCTTCGGGGCGGTGGAGCGGTTGACCGGACTGGGCCGGCTGGAGGATCCGCGCTTCCACGACCGGCTGCAACTGGCCGCGGATGCCGGACCGAGTGGTCCCAGCCAGGTGCTCGGCGGATTGCTGACGGTGGCCCAGGGCCTGCTGGTGACCGTGGGATTCGTCGTCACGCTCAGCGCGATCAGCCCGTGGGCGCTGGTGATCGTGGTCGTCGCGGCCGTGCCGACGTTGGTGACGGAGCTGCGTCTGAGCCGTGCGCGCAGTCGGCTCGCACTCGACCTCGGTCAGCCGATGCGGCGGGAGTTCTTCTTCGCCAACCTGCTCACCAGCCTGACCGTGGCCAAGGAGGTACGCCTGCTGGGCCTCGGCCCGCTGTTCCGGTCCCGGATGACGGCGGAGCTGAGTGGGATCAACGCCCGCCACCGCGCGATGGATCGGCGGGAACTGCTCAATCACACTTCCGTCTCGCTGGTCGGCGCGTTCGTCGGTGGCGCGGGAACGGTGTGGGCGATTCTCGCCGCCCGGTCGGGCACCCTGACCATCGGCGACTTCACCTTGTTCGTGGCGGCCGTCGCCGGCGTGCAGGGCGGCTTGGGGTCGATCATCGGCGGGCTCGGCGCCGGGCACGGCGCGCTGTTGCTGTTCGGGCACTATCGCGAAGTGGTGGAGGCGGGACCGGACCTGCCGACCGCGCCCGAGGCCCGGCAGGTCCCGCCGTTGCACGAGGGTGTCGTCTTCGAGGACGTGTGGTTCCGGTACGGCGAGGACCAACCGTGGGTGCTCCGCGGGTTGACGCTGACGCTCCCGGCGGGGCGTTCGACCGGGCTCGTCGGACTCAACGGGGCGGGCAAGAGCACCGTCGTCAAGCTGCTGTGCCGCTTCTACGATCCGGTACGCGGCCGCATCTCATGGGACGGGGTGGACCTGCGTGACCTGCCGGTCGACGAGCTGCGGACCCGGCTCGCCGCAGTGTTCCAGGACTTCACCTGCTACGAGTTGTCGGCCGCGGAGAACATCGGGCTCGGCGACGTCTCAGCGATCGCGGACCGGCCGCGTATTCAGCGCGCCGCCGCGACGGCGGGCGTCCACGAGGCGATCGAAGGCCTGCCCCACGGCTATGACACGCTGCTCACCCGCATCTTCACCTCGGAGTCCGACCGGGACGACCCGGCGACCGGCGTCGTGCTGTCCGGCGGGCAGTGGCAACGCGTCGCACTGGCTCGGGCGTTGATGCGCGGCGACCGCGATCTGCTGATCCTCGACGAGCCCAGCTCCGGATTGGACGCCGAGGCGGAGCACGCCATCCACGAACGTCTGCAGGTGCTGCGTACCGGACGGACGAGCCTGCTGATCACGCACCGCCTCAACGCCGTACGCGGCGCAGACCTGATCGTCGTGCTCGCCGACGGCGTCGTCGCCGAGCAGGGTACGCACGCCGAACTGATGGCACACGAAGGGCAGTACGCCCGGCTCTTCCGGCTGCAGGCCGAGGGGTTCGCCGAGGACGAACCGGCGGGCATGATCGGCATTCCCTCGTGAGTCCCGTCGTCGCCGCAACGCTGGTGGCAGTTGTGCTCGCCGCGACCGTTGTGGTCCTGCGTCGGCGCTACGTCTCGGTGCGGGTGGACGGGACGTCGATGAGCCCTACCTATGCCCCCGGTGAGGTCGTCCTCATCCGGCGGTCGCACCGGCGCTTGCGCGTGGGCGACGTCGTGGTGGTCCGGCGTCCACCGGCCGCAGCGGACGCGCAGGGGTCATCGCCGTCGCCCGACCAGCGCTGGCTGATCAAACGGGTGGCAGCGGTGGCCGGGGATCCGGTGCCCGCAGCTCTCCCGCCGGCGCATCACGGCGACGCTGTGGTGCCGGAGGGCACGGTGGTCATCCTCGGCGACTCGCCGACCCGCGGCTACGACTCGCGGTCGGTCGGCTTCATCCCGGTCGGCCATGTGCTCGGCGTCGCGATCCGGCCCCGCCCGGCGGCCGACGGATCCGCACCCAAGATGAGCCGTTCCACCAGGAACGATCGCGGTCCTCGATAGGCGCGGACGAGATCCGGGACGGTCCGCCTGTGCACCGCGTCCACCAGCGCGACCCGGTAACGATCACCCAGGCGACGGGCGACGTCGGCCGCCCGTTTGCAGTCGTCGACTCCGGACGGGTCACCGGCGGCCAGGCGTACCCAGGCGCGGGTGATGGCAGCCTCCCACTCCATCTCCGAATAGCCGCTGCTGGTCGCCTGCTCCAATCCCGCGTCCAGCCAGGCCGCCGCGTCCCGCAGATCACCTCGCAGCGCCCGGACGAGGCCGGTGACCACTGTCGTGCACGCCTCGCCGAGGACATCGGACGCCTTCTGGCGCATCGGCAGGCAGCGCCGGAGCAGCCGTTCGGCCGCCGGATAGCGGCCGAGCTGCGCGTACGCCTCGGCCATGTTGTGCAGGGTCGTCGCCGCCTGGGCGGTGCGGCCGAGATCGAGGTGGATGCCGAGACTCCGCTGCAGACACCCGATGGCGGCCTGCGGCTGCTCTAGATTCGTCAGCACCAGCGCCAGCCAGTCGAGCACGGCGGCGGTGCCCGGCCGGTAGCCCGCCTCGACATAGATCCCGTAGGCCTGCGCCAGCCGGTTCAGGGCCAGCTCGAAGTCGCCCCGCGAGCGGTCGACGGACGCCAGCGCCGAGAGGGCCAGGCCCCGGGCGCGTGCGTCGCCGACGGCCTCCGCGGCGGTCAACCCGGCGTCCGACAGGTCCGCCAGGACGGCCCAATGGCCCCGCGAGGGCAGGTAGTTGGTGAGACAGTGCAGCAGGTCCATCGTGATATGGGCCAGATCCGGCCGGTCGGCGCAGCGCCGGGCGACACCCAGGATCGTGAACATCTCCGCGTGCAGCCAGGCCGCCGCGGCGTCCGAATCCGGCGGCCGTACGCCGCTGTCCAGATCCGTGCGAGGCGGCGGAATGCCGGGCCGGAGCAGATACACCGCGTGCCACGCGGTCGCGGCGTAATAGCTGTAGATCCGGCCCATGACCGCCGCGCCGTCCTCGCAGGCCTCCGCGCCCACCAGCCGCAGCAGATCCAGGATTCGGAAACGCCCCGGGCCGGCGGGCTCCAGCAGATGCAAGGTGACCAGCCGATCCACCACGCCTTCCGCGGCGACCGCGTCGAGCCCGAGTTCCCGGGCCACCAGGACGTCGGAGAAGGTCGCGAGGTGCGCCGCGCTGAGCCGGGTGAACGCCGTCGCCGCGGCCACGTCCACCGGATCGCCCGAGGTACGCAGCTGGTCGAGCGTCACGCGAAGCGACGAGCGTACGCCGGCTTCGCCCAGTTCGAGCAGGTCCAGGCGGTGATGCTCGTCAGCGAGCCGTACGCTCAGATCGGCCAGCGTCCGATGCGGCTGGGCGGCCAGCCGGGCACCGGTGACGCGCAGCGCCAGTGGCAGATGCTCGCACAGCTCGGCGACGGCGCGGGCGGACGCCAGATCCGCGGCGACCCGCTCAGCGCCGGTGATCTCGCTCAGCAGCTGAGCCGAGCAGTCGGGATCCAGGGGTGCGAGCCGGATGTGCGCCGCGCCGTCGAGTTCGATCGGCATCGCCCGGCTGGTGATCAGGACGAGACAGCCGGGTGCTGCCGGGAGCAGCGGCATCACCTGGTGCGCGTAGGCCGCGTCGTCCAGGACGATCATCAACGAGCGGTCGGCCACTGTGGACCGCAGGAGCGCTTCAGCCTCGGCCGGTGCGGCCGGGATGTCGCCCGCCGGAACGCCCAGGCCTTGCAGCAGGCGGTGCACGGCGACCGTGCCCGGAATCGGGGGCAGATCCGGATTGGCGCCCTGCAGATTGAGGTAGAGCTGCCCATCGGGGAACTCATCGGCCAGCTCATGGGCGATGTGGCGGGCCAAGGCGGACTTGCCGACCCCGGCTCGGCCGGAGATCGCGACCAGTCTCGGTCGCCCGACGGCCGGGGCCGAGCGCGCCAGCCGCAGCGCGGTCGCGATCTCCTCGCGCCGACCGACGAAGGTCCCCGGCGCCGCCGGCAGCTGTCGCGGCGGGGTCACCTCACGCAGCGGCGCCTCGCGGCGTACTGCGGCCACGGGCGGCGCGGCGAGGTCGCGGTCTCGCCGCAGAATGGCCCGGTGGAGAGCGGAAAGCTCCGGGCCGGGTTCGATGCCCAATTGGTTACGCAAGACCGACCGGGCTGCCATGAACGACTTCAGCGCGCCCGCCACGTCTCCCGACCGGTACGCCGCCAGCATCAGCAGCGAATGCGCCCGTTCCCGCAGCGGATGGATCTGGACATGCCGCCGCATCGCGGTGAGGACCTCGGCGTGGTGGCCGAGATCCAGGCGTAGCTGCATCGAGTCCTCGAAGACCTCGACCCGTTCGGCCTCGAGCCGCTCGGCGTGCCAGACGAGCCGGGGGCCGAGCGGTACGTCCTCCAGTGCCCGCCCCCGCCACAAGTCCATGGCCTGATCGAGTTTCGCCAGCGCCTCGGGCAGGTCGTCGGCGGCGCGGGCGTGCCGACCGTCGCTGACGGTACGCCGGAACACCTCCGCGTCGCACGCGTCCGCGGCACAGCGCAGGACATAGCCGTCGCGTACGGTTTCGATCTCCGCACTCGGCGACTCCACCCGTGACCGGAGCCCGGCGATGTAGGTGCGCAGGTTCGCCGTCGCCGACCTCGGCGGCTCCTCGCCCCACAACTCCGTGATCAGTCGCTCGGTCGGCACCTGCCGATTCGCCTCCAGCAGCAGGAAGGCGAGGAGCGCACGCGGTTTGGCGGCGGCGACGGTGACGACACGGTCGTCATGGTGAATGGAGAGTGGGCCCAGCAGGCTGAAGGTGTGCGCCACGCGAGCTCCAGATCGGATCGACCTCCCGGTGCAGAGCGACATCGTAACAACGATCAACTTCGAACGGGAGATCACGAACGGGATGTGCCCGCGATGTGCGCCCGGCTGTATCCCGCTTCCCTACCGTCGGTGCGAACAGTCCATCAAGGGGAAGGAGAGGTCGATGACCCTGCTCAACGCCGTCGCTGATCGCCTGCTGACCAGGATCGTGCCGAAGGTCAAGGCGGAGGCGGGTCCCTGCGCGTGTGACCCGGGCTCGCACTGGTGGGGCGCGTTCTGCTACTGCTCCGGCACGGCCGCGTACCGCCGCTACTACACCTGCAGCTCCAACTGCGTCGACAGCAGCTACTACTGCCGGTACTCCGGCAACACCTGCGTCTGATCGCATCGCTGAGGGAGGTGAGGGCCGGATCCGTCCGGTCCTCACCTCCTCGCGGTGTCGTCAGTCCTCGCGGTAGAAGCTTTCGCCGGCGTGGTCGGCGTCGGTGTACACCTTCGTCGTACCGTCGGGATATGCCGCGAACGGCAGGATGACACCGTCGGGGCACGGGTGCAGGAACATCAGCGTCGCACCTACGACGACGAACGAGGTGGCCTTGGGCGTGGCGTGTTCCGGGCCGTTGTCGGCCCGCCATCGGCGTACTTCGTCTGCCGCGCCGGGGTGCTCGGCGACGCTGCGCACCTTCCCGATGAGGTCGTCGACGGCGACCCGGTCGAGGATCTCCACCTGCAGATTCCGGGGTTGTTCCACACCCCACCCCCCATTCACGACCGGCGGCGGTCGCCACACGCCCCTCACTGTAGAAAACCGAGCAGGCGGCGGTACGCGGTTCGGTGAATTCCGGGTCGGCGGCCGAGCGGCACTGACGATCGCCGTCAGGGCGATTCAGCCGACGCCGTGGAAGAGGGTGTCGAGGATGCGCGTCGCCGCGGCGTCCGGATCTCCCCCGCCCGCTGGACCGTGCACCGTCTCGTCGATCAGCGCCAGGTAGACCTGCCGGGCCCAGGCCAGGTCGACGCCCTCCCGGATGACCCCGGTCTGCTGCGCGCGGCGGAAGACCTGGTCGCAGGCGGTGAAGACGGCGTCCTGCAGGCGGGCGATCTCCTCGGTGGCGGCCGGTTGCCCCAGCGCGAACGTCCAGCCCGACTTGATGGCGAGGATGTTCGCCGTCGCCTGGTGCAGTGCCACGAGCGGTGGCGCGGTCGCCGGCCGCGCACCTTCGACCGCCCCGGCGATCTGCCGCCAGGCCGACTCCGCCAGCGCCGCCACCAGCGCGTCCCGGCTCGCGAACCGCCGATGGACCGTCGTACGCGCGACTCCGGCGGCCTCGGCGATCTGCTCCAAGGTGGCGGCCGGGTCGTCCTTGAGCACCCGTTCGGCGGCTTCCAGGATGGCCTGCACGCTGCGCTCGGCGTCGGCACGAAGGCGCCGTCCAGTCGCGGTCATGCCAAAGATGGTACACGAAGAATCCTTTGCGTCTCTATCTGCAACATGGTGTTGCAGATGTGACTGAGAACGGCTACGTTGAATCGCAGAAGCCCTTCACCATAGGAGTTCCTCATGGCACGCCTCACCGCTCTGATCACCGGCGCCTCCTCCGGCATCGGCGCCGCCTTCGCCCGGCGGCTCGCCGCCGAGGGACACGACCTCGTCCTGACCGCACGATCGATGGCGCCGATGGAGCAGCTCGCCGAACAGCTCCGGCAGGCCCACGGCGTACGCGTCGAGGTGCTCGGGCAGGATCTGGCCCAGCCGGACGCCGCCCGGCAGCTCACGCGGGAGTTGGACGAACGAGGCCTGACCGTCGACCTGCTCGTCAACAACGCCGGCTTCGGCACCTGCGGCCGATTCGAGGAGATCTCCGCCGAGCGCGACCACGACCAGGTGATGGTCAACGTGGTGGCGTTGACCGATCTGACCCACGCACTTGTCCCACGCATGCTCAGCCGCGGCGGCGGGGCGGTCGTGAACGTGGCGTCCACGGCCGGCTTCCAGCCGGCGGCGTACTTCGCGGTCTACAGCGCGGCGAAGGCGTACGTGCTGAATTTCAGCCTCGCATTGTGGAGCGAGTACCGTGACCGCGGCCTCAAGGTCCTGGCGCTGTGCCCGGGACCGGTCGAGACGCAGTTCTTCGAGGTCATCGGCACCCGCAAAGCCGCCGTCAACGGCCGGATGGTCACCGCCGACCTCGTGGTGGACAAGGCGCTCCAGGCGCTCAAGCGCAACCGTGGTTATGTCGTGCCGGGCCTGAGCAACTTCGCCGGCGCGCACCTGCAGCCCCGCCGCCCCCGCAAACTCCTCGCTCTGGTCAGCCGGATGGTCACCCGTGGCGTCCTGACAACTCCCGCCACCGGCCGGGTATGACTAGGCGCCGGGCGGGCCGTCGAGGACCGTGGGCGCGTACTCGAGCAGTTGCAGCCGGCCGTCGAAGGTCCCGGTACGCAGCAGATCGAGGCGTACCTCGGGATAGCCGTCGTAGATCCGGTCGTAGCCGGTCCGTCCGTTGACGACGGGGAACACGACGACCCGGAAGCGATCCACGAGACCGGCGTTCAGCAGGGAACGGCAGAGCGCGAGGCTGCCCAGCGTACGCAGCGAGACGCCTTCGCTGTCCTTCAGGTTGCGGACCGCCTCGACGGCGTCTCCGGAGATCAGCCGAGTGTTCGGCCACACCAGCGGCTCGGTGAGCGAGGACGAGCACACGATCTTCGGCAGCTCCGCCAGCGACTCGGTGCCCGGCTCCCCTTCGGCGGCGAGGCCAGACATCGCGCGATACGTGTTGGCGCCCATGAGCAGGGTGTAGCCGGCTTCGGGTTGGTCTTCGAGCCAGCCGAGGTACTCGGGACCACCCAAGCCCCACAGCCCGGGCCAACCCTCGGCGGCTCCGTAGCCGTCCAGCGAGGTGATGAAGTCGACGAGTAGCTCCGCCACGATGTCTTCCCTTCGTAGAGGCGGTCAGGACAGCACGCGGTAGGTCACATGGGTGACCAGGCTCGCCGCCCGGGACGTCACGCGTGCAGTCGGCTGCCGCTGCCGTCACCGCGTCCTCGTGGCCGTCGCGGGACGACCGACAGCTCGATCATGGCGGCAGGCGATGATCCAAGTCGAGGTAGCCGCCCCGCGTGTCGGGAAACCAGCGACGCCGGTCCGGAATGCTGGTCTCGCCGGAATCACCCCACTGTCGGCCCGAACCCGGCGGCGCCGGTCCGGTTCAGCGGGATCGCCGAACCGGACCGGCCAGCGGCCCAGCCGCGCTCGCCGCAGTGCAAGGTCAGCCGACCCGCCGGTGCCGCAGTGCCAGGTGTTGCCCCAATCGGTGGCGCTGCGACTGCGCCATCGCGTGAGCGGACGCGGAAGCGGCTCGGCGGTCGTGCCGGCAGCGTTGGCGTACCGCCGGTCCAGCAGATCGGGTCGCGTGAAGTCGTGCGTTCATCCGCTCCGACACAGTGAGCCCGGCGGCGTTGTCGCAGCCGATGCACGGAACGGCAGTGCCCCAGGCCGCGCAGGAGCGGCATCGGCGGAGGACGATCGGCGGGCAGGCGAAGGCGACCACCCAGGTGGTGAGCACAGATATACCCCAGTTTCAGTGAGAGGTCCGCAGCAGGAAGGAGCGCGACGCACGCGGCGTCACGCGAGATAACAGCGCTTGGGAGGTCTCACAGGTGGTACAACGGCTCGTCCTTGTCTAGATCATCGGCTCCAGTGCACGGTAATGACGCACAGCGACGCCGGTCCACCGGTTTTCGCGGATCGATGCACCGCGCCTTGACAGATGTCGATGTTAGCGCGAACATTGCTGCCGCGCCCTTTCCCCTGAACGTGGGCGATCCCGGACAGCGCTGTCGGTCGCTGCGCTCCTGGCAAGGCTGGAGGCACCAATGATCGGCATACCCGCGTCCCGACGGTGGCGATTCCGCGCCGTCTCGACTGTTCTGGCCAGCGCCCTCGCTGTCATGGGATTGTTCATCGTCGTTCGGCAGCCGGCCGAGGCGGCAACGATCGACACGTCGGCGTGGTATCGGCTGACGGCTCGGCACAGCGGAAAGGCAGTGGACGTCGCCGGTTCCTCAACGGCCGACGGCGCCGGGATCATCCAGCAGACGGTCAACCCTGCCAGCTTGAGCCAGCAGTTCCAGTTCGTCGACTCCGGCAGCGGCTTCTACCGGCTGCGCGCGCGGCACAGCGGCAAGGTGGTCGACGTGTCCAACCGGTCCACTACGGACGGTGCCGCCGTCATCCAGTGGACCGACCTCAACGGCACGAACCAGCAGTGGTCCGTCGTCGACACCGACAGCGGCTACGTCAAGCTGATCAACCGCAACAGCGGCAAGGCACTCGACGTGAACGCCCGATCCACGGCCGACGGCGCGAACCTGGTGCAGTGGACCGACAACGGCGGCACCAACCAGCAGTTCCTCCTGACCAAGCTGGGTGGCTCGACGCCGACCGCGACCCCCACGGTCACCGGTACGCCGACCACCCCGCCGGCCTCCTATCCCAATCCCGGGACGGTCACCGGCAGCACCGGTACGCACGACCCCAGCGTGGTGAAGGGACCGAACGGCACCTACGTTCTGGCCGCCACCGGCAACAACCTGTCGCTCAAGACGTCGACCGACCGCACCGCCTGGTCCAACGCCGGCGTGGTGTGGCCCAACGGCGCGTCCTGGACGACCGCGTACACCGGCGGCAGCGCCAATCTGTGGGCTCCGGACATCTCCTTCCGCAACGGCCGGTTCTACCTCTATTACGCCGCGTCGACGTTCGGGTCCCAGCACTCGGCCATCTTCCTGGCCACCAGCACCACCGGGCTGCAGGGCTCCTGGACCAACCAAGGCTTGATCATCGAGAGCAGCAGCGCCGTCACCTACAACGCGATCGACCCCAACCTCGTCGTGGACGACGCCGGTCAGTGGTGGTTGACGTTCGGATCGTTCTGGAGCGGCATCAAGATGATCCGGCTGAACTCGGCCACCGGTAAGCGGTCGACCACCGACACCGCGGTCCGCGCCCTGGCTACGCGTACGACCGCGAGCGGTGCGGTCGAAGCGCCGTTCATCTTCCACCACGGCGGCTACTACTACCTCTGGGTTTCGTTCGACCTGTGCTGTCAGGGCGCGTCCAGCACCTATCGCGTCATGGTCGGCCGGTCGACGTCGGTCACCGGCCCGTTCGCCGACCGGGCCGGAACGCCGATGACCTCCGGCGGCGGCACGCAGGTCCTGGCCGGGCACGGCTCGATCCACGGCCCCGGCCACCAGGCGGTCATCGCCGACGCTGATGGCGACGTGCTCTTCTACCACTACTACGCGGACAGTGGCGCGTCGTACCTCGGCATCAACCGCATCGGCTACGACTCAGCCGGCTGGCCGTTCGTGTACTGACCGCAGATGTGAAAGGGGTGCGAAGGCCGCCAGGCCTTCGCACCCCTTTCGGTCACTTGATGCCGTAGGCGTTGAGCACCGTCTGCTCGATGGTGTTGCCGTCGGTGTCGGACGCCTTCGCCTTGATGCTGACCGTCCCACCGGTTTCGGTGCGGCTCGGCAGGACGTAACTCGCGGTGAAGTCGCCGCCGCCCTTGGCCGCGACCTTCACCTGCTGCCAGGTGGTCCCGCCGTCCAGACTGATCGACAGCTCCAGGCTCGCGATGGGCGCGCTGTGGACGCCCTGGTGGTACGCGGTGAGCTTCAGTTCGTGCTTACCGCCGCCGGTGACCGTCCCGGTCGCGTCGAGCCCGGCGTCGTATCGCAGGAACAGCAGCGGCTCGGAGTGGCAGAGGACGCCGATCCCCTGCGGGCACCAGGTTCCTTGCTGCCGGGCCTCCGTGGTCGGCGCCGACGAGGTGAAGCCCCACTTGGTCGTGGTGGCTCCGCCGTTGCTGGAGCCGGTCAGCTCGTAGCGTTTCGCCTCCTCGGGCAGGTCGTAGACGGCTCCCCAGAGGAAGTCCGTGCCTTGCGCCAGTTCCTGCCCGTCGGCGTACATGTGCAGGTTCTCCGGAGCGAAGATGTACGCGCCGTTGACGATGCTCGGGCTCGCCCCGGTGACCAGGTGCAGGAGCGGATAGAACGTGTTGCCCTGCCGGCAGAACGAGCAGACGGTGACGGTCGTGTAGAAGTCGTCGCCGTCGAAGTCACCCGGCCGGGCTTCGAAGACCTTGGACGACAGCTCGGGCGCTCCAGGCACCAGCGGTCCGGTCCCCCACTGCTGGGCGCGGATCGGGCCGGCCCGGTCGACCACCTCCACGGTGCCACGGTTGGACCAGTCTTGCTGGACTCGGACGAGGTCGGGCGCGACCGGCCCCTGGTAGGTGGTGTAGCGGATGCCCTCCGTGAGGCCGACCAACATGACGCCGCCCGTCACGTGCTCGTTCTTGCGGAAGGCCGAGAAGGTCATCGGGTCGGGTTCGGTCGGCGTCCCCGCCAGCGTCGTCTGCACCTCGGCGAGCTGGCTGTCGGTGAGCACGGTGTGCAGGGAGGCGGGGATCTGCCCTTCCTGGTAGAGGTGCAGGTTGTAGATGTACGGGCTGATCGGCGACGAACCGGTGATCTCGATCTTGACGGTGTCCGTACGCATGATTTCGAGCAGCTGCTGCGCCTCGGCGTGGGTGACCGCCGCGTACGGGAGTTCGGGCCGGCCCTGCGACGGCTGCGTCCACCAGGCCGGCAGGATCGGCAGGTAGTTGCACACCATCGTCGGCCACGGCCCGTTGCTGGCGACCGGGTCGACCAGCACCCCGACCGCGCCGGCCGCCTTCGCCCGGTCGAGCGCGGGCGTACCGATGTCGCAGATCCCGCCGAGCTTGTCGTCGTCGATCTGCAGCATCACGAGCTTGCCGCGCGCGTCGATCTTGGCCAGGTCTTCGGCCCGGCCGAGGCCGCCGTCGACCAGTTCGACGGTCTGCCGTCCGGTGAAGTGGGCGAACGACTGGCTCGCCTGCAGGATGTTGCCCGCCTGAATCGCGGCCAGCGGCCGTTTGGTGGGCTTGACGACCTTCATGCGGACGAAGGGCTCGCCGAGCACCCAGTTCTGGCCCAGGTGGAAGCTGCCCACCGTGATCGGGGCGCTGGGCACCGCCCAGTAGTTGGCGTGCCCATACATGGTGAACACCATCGAGACTCCGCCGACGCCGTTGGCGAAGCTGCGGTAGGTCAGCAGGGTGCCGTTGTAGGTCTCGCTCGGACGCGGGGTCTCGACGGTCAGCTGCTGGGCCACGTCGCCGTCGGTCTGGAGGGTGATATCGCGGTCGACGGTGAACTCCGGCACCTCGACGTTGAAGATCTGGTCGACGCCCGCGAGGCGGAAGGTCATGAGCCCGCCGCCCTCGTAGACGCCGGCCGGCACCCGGAACGTCGCCGCATAGCCCGTGCAGGGGTCGACCGCCACGCAGCGCAGGCCCTGCAACGCGAACGGCGTCCCCACGGCCGACCCGCCGACCTGCGCCAAGCTGGGCTCGGCGAACAGGCACATGGTGGCGATCATGGTGCCGCACAGCTGCTGGTCCGCGCGGCTGGGCGCGGTGATGATCCAGGTGACGTCGAACTCGGGCTGGCCGGTGTCGGTCTGCGGCGCCATCACCGGCGAACGGTGGCCGGTCGGCCAGAGGCCCAGTACGCCGTGCGCCAGCTGAGGCGTGACACCGCGTACCAGATGGTCGGTGAGATCTCCGGCGGAGCCGGAAGGCGCGACGGCGGCCCAGAACTGAGCGGCCTGGCCGGGGTCGACGCGCAGGTCGACGGTGCCGGTGTCCTGGTGCGTCGCGGCGATGGACGATCCGGGCAGGACGGACGCGGCTTGCGTCAGCGCCGCGACGTCCAGCCCGGGGCCGAACTTGACCGTCATCGGCAGCGAGGTGTCGCCGGCAGCGGATCGTTTCGCCAGCCAGAGGACGTCGAAGCTGTTGCGGTCGACCACACCGGCCTTGACCAGGCCGCCGGCGTCGGCCGGGAGGGCGATGACGCTGGTGGTCTTCGAGTCCGCGCCGAACTTCGCCCGGACGTCGACGGCGGGAATCCTGCCGTCGGCGCGCTGAGCCGCCGTGGCGGTGACGGTGTAGCGGCCGCCGGTCTGCTGCAGGGTGACCTTGTCCCCGGTGATCAGGGTGGTCGTGTAGGTGGTCGCGGTCAGGCCCGGCATCGACAGTCCACTGTTGCCGGTCGCCGACGTGGTGGCCGGGGCGGTGGTGGTCAGGTCCGTGGCCGGGTCCGCGAGGGCGGTGGTTCCGGCGTTGACGGTGAGGAGGACGGTCGCGGAGGCGACCAGAAGTCTGCGGTATGCCCGGATCACGGGGCGGCTCCTTCGTGAGGTGAAGGTCGTCATGTCAGCCACCGGCCCTGGTCAGGGTCCAGTCCTGGGTGACGATCGCATTCTTGACCACCGAGACCGTCGCGGTGGCTCCGGCGTAGGTGGCGGCGGTGGCGGTGAGTTCGGTCGGCCCGGTCGCGCTGCTGAACAGCCAGTAGAGGCCGTCGCCGACGTTCGGGTCGACCGGGGTGGTCACCGTGGTGGCGGACTCCTGCGGGTTGCCGGTACGCGCGACGGTGGCGTACACCGGCGCACCGGTGGTGTCCTTGGCGTATCCGAGGACGAGGCCGCCGTCGGCCACGACGCAGGCGTGCGTACCGACGAAGACGTTGTCGAGGGCCCACCAGGTGCCGTTGCGCCCCTGGTAGTGGAACCGGAGACGGACGTCGGACCGGTGCGCGGCTTGCGGTAGCGCGACGGTGACGCGGCCGAAGGTGTTGCCGGTGGTCTTCTGCCACACGGTCGTCCACGTCTTGCCGCCGTCGACGCTGACGTCCACGTCGGCCCGCTGGCTGCTGGTGCCGTAGTACGCGGTGTCGAAGGCGATCTGGGGACTGTCCTGCCGGGACAGATCGAACGCGGGTGAGGTGAGCGTGGTGTCGAAGCGCTTGGCGCCCGCGTACGCCGGGTCGGCGATCGCGAATCGGCCACCGGCGTCGTTGGGCGCCGTGCGGTAGCCGGGGTTGTCGAAGCGCCACGCGGGCTGACCGGAGGAGGTCCAGCCGTCCGTGGGGCTGGTCCAGCCGGTGAAGTCCTCGCCGGCCCCGTTCCACCGGTATCCCGGTGCGGTGCAGCTGGACGCGTCGGCGGTCAGCGACACGTCGTAGGTGAGGTCGGCGTCGCCGAGCCGCACCGTGCGGTCGGTGGTGGCGTAGCCGTCGTACTGCGGGAAGACGTGCACCTGGTACGCGGTCGACGCGGGCAGGCGGACGCTGTAGCGGCCGGTGACGGGGTCGGTGAAGATGGGGCCTTCGGTGTAGCCGTCGATGGTGAGCTTGGCGTAGAGCGGCCAGCCGTGGCCGGACCCGTCGGTGACGGTGCCGCTGACCGTTGTGAAGGGCAGGGCGACGAGTTCGACGTTCAGCGTCGTCGTCGCGTCCTGGTTGATCTGGGCGCTGACGCTCGGTTCCTCGTAGCCGTACTTCTTCACGCTGACCGTGTAGGTCCCGATCGGCAGGACTCCGGAGAGGAAGGTGCCGTCGGCGGCGGTGCTCAGCTGGCGGTTGACCGGTCCGGTGATGGTGACCCGCGCTCCGCCGATCGGCGTACCGGCCGTGTCGGTGACGGTTCCGCCCACCCGCCCGACCGCGCCGATGGGCGCGGACTTGAGCAGCGCGAGCGCGTCGAGGCGGCCTTGGCCGAAGACGTTGTTGTCGCCGTCGGTTCCGCCGCACTGGCTGTCGGGACTGTCGATGGCGGTGCCGTCGAGCAGGGCACGTGTTTCGTCGATGTCGCCGACCAGCGCCCCGGCCGCCGACCACAGCAGCGCGATCGTTCCGGCGACGTGCGGGGTGGCCATGGACGTCCCGTCCCAGGCTTCGTATCGGTTGCCGGGCAGGCTGGACAGGATCGACGCGCCCGGAGCGGAGATGTCGGGCTTGATCGCGCCGTCCTGACCGGAGCCCCGGGAGGAGAAGTCGGCGATCGCGTTGGTCGCGTCATACGCGCCGACCGAATAGTTGATCACGCGGCTGCCCGGTGAGCCGCTGGTCTGGCACGCGGGGCCGGAGTTGCCGTTGGCGAAGATGCCGAAGATGCCCGAGGCGGTCCACGCGAGGCTGATGTCCTCCAGGATCGGCTCGTCGCTCGGGGTGGTGGAGCCCCACGAGTTGTTGACGATGTTGGGGCGCTTGCTCGCGTCGGGGTTCTGCCCGGCCAGGTCGGTGGGTTCCAGCATCCACTGTCCTGACGCGATCAGCGCTGTGTCGTCCGGGCAGCAGCCGTTGGCGGTGATCCACTTGGCGCCGGGGGCGACGCCGATCTGGTGACCGGCCCCGTCGTCGCCGACCATCGTGCCCATCGTGTGGGTGCCGTGGCCGTGGCCGTCGCACGGAGTGGCGCCGCAGGTGCCGGCGGCGTCGAACCAGTTGTAGTTGTGGTCGAACGTCCCGTCGCCGTTGTTGCCGCGGTACTGACGAACCAGAGCCGGGTGGTCGTACTGGACGCCGGTGTCGATGCTGGCGATCGTGATGCCCTCACCGTGTACGCCGTACTCGGCCCACACGTCGTCGGCCTGGATGTTGGCCACTCCCCACTCCACGGCGCTCAAGGTGTGCGCGGTCGTGGACGTCGTGACCTTGGGCGGCTCGACCTTGAACGACGGTGACACGGACGCCACTTCGGCTCGGGTCGCCAGTGCCTCGACGAGGGCACGCTTGCCTCCGGTCACCTTGATCGCATTGGTGGCCCAGAAGCTCTGATACTTGACGCCGGCCGAGTCGAGCGTTCCGCGGACGGACCGCTGGCTCTCGGCGGCGGTCTGCTTCAACGCCACCGCGACCGCCGTGCCGCGGGCGTTCCAATCCTTGATCGACGCGGCCTTCGACAGGTCGGCCTTGGCCGCGAAGGCGATCCAGAAGTCGGTGCGATCCCGGCTTTCCAGCTGTTTGCGCAGGTCAGGACGGATCTTGTTCTTGGACACAGTGGATGGTGTGCCGGGCGCGGTGGGGCTGGCCGCCGCGGGTGCCGTGACCGTCACCGCCAGCGCGGTCGCCGCCACCGCCAGCAGGACTGCGGCGGATCTCCGCCGATGGGAGGGGAAGACAGGCATGGGGGTTCCTCATCTTCTTTCGGGGTGGGGGTTCGGGGTGGCCTAGAGCGGCACGTAGTGGTCGTGGGGGTGGCCGTCCGGGTCGCCGCCCGGCCGGGCTCGCGGCTGCTCGTCGGCGGGCCGTGCGGTCGCACGCTCGCGTACGCCGTCCTCCGGAGGCGTCGTCAGCTGGTTCTGGTCGTCGTCGTCACGATCTGGCATGCTCTGCATCCTGATCAGGACAGCCTGCGATCGCGATACCTAGAGCTGGTGAAACAACATCAGGGGCCGGTGGTGGATCCCGGTTCGGCCACGACACCCGCCGCGATCGCCTTGGCAGTCAACCCGGTACGCGACCCGGCGCCCAGTTTGCGCATGGCCGACTTCAACTGGCTGGCCACGGTGTGGTGCGAGCGGTGAAGCTGGCGGGCGATCTCCTGGTTCGTGTGGCCCTCAGCGGCCAGCGCGACCACTTCGAGTTCTCGCGGAGACAGATCAGTGCCATAGCCGCGGCGACCCCCACGCCAGGTACGCGGCACCGGCTGCCCGTGTTCGCGTAGTGTCCGGGCGACCCGGTCCACGTCGCCGCTCGCCGGGAGTGCCGCAAAAGCGCTCAGCACATCGGTGAGCAGCTCCAGACCGGCCGCTTCGGACCCCGCCCGCAGCAGATTCGACGCCTGGTGTTCCTGCGCCAGTGCGGCCTCATACGGCCGAGGCAGTGCGGCCCAGGCGAGCGCCGTCTGCTCGAACAGGTCCGCTGCGATGGCGTACTCGCCGGCGCTCTCGGCGAGCACGGCACGGCACTCCGCGGCGGCCGCCAACGGCGCGGGCACAGGCCGCTCCGCTAGACCGGCTTCGAACCGCGCCAGGAGATCCCGGGCCTCCGCCGTGGCCCCGGCAGCCGCCAGCGCCCGTACGCGCGCCGGGACGATCTCGGTCCCCCAGATCCAGATGTCCTTCGCCACGATGATGGCACAGGCCTCGTCGGAGGACTCCAACGCCTTGTCGGGACGGTCTTCCCGCAGCCTGATCCGGGTCAGCGCCGCTGCGGCCTCCGCCAGGAACTCCCAGGCGTCGAAGCCTCGCACCGTCTCCATGACGTGTTCAAGTTCCTTTGCGGCGACTGCCGGACGCCCGGACGCCAGGTGCAGCAGGCCGCCGATCAGGGCCGGTTCCAGCCGACTGACCGGCGGGACGTTCTCATCCCCGGCCAGCGTCGCGGCGCGCTCGGCGAGCCCGTCCCAGGTGCCGGTCATCCAGTCCAGGTGCAGCTGCGAGCCCAGGATCAGACCTTCGAGCCGCGACTGCTCGTTGTCCTCCGCCAACCGGCGCGCGGCCCCGAGCCATCGGCTCGCCTCGGCGTACCTTCCCCAACGGAGCGCCGCGTGGCCGACGTTGAGATGCCCGCCGGTGATGACTCGACGATCCCGGCCCGCGCCGGCCTCGGCCGGAATCTCCTGGGCCTCCGTCCAGCCACGCTCGACGCCCAAGGTCAGCAAAGCGGCCGCCCGTCCGGCGACGATGCGCAGCCGCTCCGACCGCTCAAGTCCGGGCAGGAGTTCGGCCGCCCGGTCCAGCCACGCCACATGGGTGGACACCGTCGAACGCCCGCGCGGCCAGCCGAGCACCAGCATGGCCAGCGCGGCGGACACGTCCGTGCGAGCCAGATGCGGCAGGGCACGCTCCATTTCGGAGCGAGCACCGCCGTAGTCTTCCAGGTCGTTGAGGATCCGGGCCAGCTGGAATCGCAGGTCGGCCTCGACGCTGCGGTCCGACAAAGGCTGATCGAGCCGCCGTCGCAACACCTGCGCGACGTCCGCCAGCCGCGTCGTTCCCGTCAACGCGCCGAGCGGCAGGCGGTCGACGAGCGCGGAGAGCTGGTCGACCGGCACATCGCCGTTGATCACGAGGTCGTACAGCACCGCTCCGGCCGTCGCCTCGTCGCCGGTCTGCACCGCCACGTCGACGGTCAGCCCGGCGTACTTGCGCCACCGTTCGCCATCGCCGGCGTGCCGGAAGTGGTTCGCCAACTGGGCCAACGGCAAGGGCGCCAGCGTTTCGAGCGCGAGGCCGGCCCGCTCGTGCAGCGTGCGCTTCTCGCGCTCGGGGATGGCGTCGTAGACCGCCCGGCCGGCCAGCACGTGGCGGAACGACAACCGCTGCCGGTCCCGCTGGTGCAGCAGACGATGCGCCATCGCCTCGGCCACACCCGCCTCGAACTCCTCCGGCGCCAGCCCGCTGATCTGGATCAGATGCCGCTCGGCGACCGGCTCGGCGACGACGGCCGCCGCGCGCAGCACGGCCTGCGTCGCCGGCGCGAGCTGACCCGCGTGCTCGAGGACGGTGTCCCGCACCGTCGGCGGCACGATGATCTCCTCCAGCGGCAGCCGCTTCCAGACACCCACGTGCCGGATGACGTCGCCCCGGCCGGCCATCAGGCGTACGCACTCCTCGACCGCGAGCGGAACACCGTCGGTGTGCACATGCAGGTGGCGCGCGAACCCGTCGGAGACCGCCTCCCCCGCCAGCATCGACATCGCCAACGCCGCCGTCTCGGCCTGGCCGAGCGGTTCCAGCACGAGCCGGAGCCGGGAACGGTGCGGCCGCAACAGCGCCGAAAGCCTCCGCAGCCAGGAGTCCTCGACGAGGTCCTCCGGCCGATACGCCACCACGATGCTGAGACGAGCGCCCTCCCGGTTCGCCAGGAACAGCACGAACTCCCTGGTCGCGTCGTCCGACCACTGGGCGTCGTCGATGACGAGCAACGTGACGCCCAGCTTGTCGACCAGTTCGGCCAATGCGCGCAGGACACGATGCCGGGCGGCGGTGGCGTCCTCGGCCGGTTCCGGCGCGGGCGGCAGTTCCTGCGCCCACTCCGGGAACAAGGGACGCAGCGCCCCCGCCAACGGGCTCAGCTCCAGCGGGGCGAGCGTACTGATGCCGGTCGCCAGCACCGCGTCCACAATCGGGCCTAGCGTGCACGGCTCCCGCAGCGGTGGACAGGTCGCCGTCAAAGCAGTGAACCCACCGCCAGCCGCGGCCAGGAACTCCTCCAGGAGACGGGTCTTGCCGATCCCGGCTTCTCCCTCGATCAGCACCAGGGCCGGGGGCGTCGCGACGACCTCGCCCAGCCGGGCCAGTTCCTCGTCACGGCCGACCAACGCCGGCGGCGACACCGCGGCAGCGCCGGACAACAGCTCGCCTGTCGCTGCCTCCCTGGTCATCTCCCGCCTCCAACCCGGACTTTCAACGATCTTGACGCAAGACCACGCCCGAGTAAACAGGCCGCCGCGCACCGCGACACCCGACTCATCCAAATGATCTAGGCATCCGGTTTATGTCCTGATTGCGGCGGGAAGATCCCAGAAGCCGCACGAATACTTGACAATTGCCGCCTCGCGCGGCAGGTCTGGAGTGGCGACGCACGGATGCTAGATAATGTTCATATGGTGCAGCCACGGACTTTGTACGAAGATGGCCGACCCTATACGGTGCCGGATTCGCTGGAAGAGCTGACCGGACCTACCACAGGGGTGGTCGAGCTGCCACCGCGTCTGGACTGGTCTGAGCAGGGCCGTTACGACCTGTCCGATCCTCGTCAACGCAACCTCATGTATGAGGTCGTCCTCCGGGAGTCGATGCGGGTGGAGGATCTACGTGCATTCATCGACGGCGCGACCCTGGCCCGGGTGTGGCGTCGGCTCTGGTTGCCTCGCAAGGTCCGGGATCTATGGGAATCCCGCTTCCCGGGTCTGCCCGGAGCGGCTTGAGATCGATGGATCCATTTCATGAGCGCCTGGCTCGAGTCGCCGGGAGTCGCCGACCCCGCCTCCGGCGAGAGCAGCACTGTCGAGCTCGGAGTGGACTGGCGCGCTTTTCCGCCAGTACCACTGGCGATCGGTCCGGTGTTGCATCCGGTGGATGCGGCGGCGAACAAGCTGTGCGCTTTGTTCGGGCGGGCCGCGGTGCGTGACTACATCGACGTGTATGGAGTACTGAAAGACGGTCGGTACACCGGGCCCGAACTGCAGCAGATGGCCGCAGACCATGACCCAGGATTCGAAGCCGGGATCTTCGCTGAGGCCCTCCAGGCTGTCACGCGACTTCCCGCTTCAGCGTTCGAGTCGTACAAGCTCAATGCCGACCAGGTCGAAGCGATGGTTATCAGACTTCTCGCCTGGGCAGAGGAGATCGAAGTCGGCAACTCGTAGCAAGAACCCGTTCCGGGCGACGAGGTCTGTCTCGGCTGATCGCGTACAAGTAAGTTAGCAGCCTGGGCCGTCGCGCGGTATCGGGCGACGAACCGACTCCCCGCAGGGCGGCAAGGCCGCTAGCCTGCACCGCGTGCTGATCTTGTCGCGATTGATCCGGGCCGCGCTCCCCGAGGCTGGACCGCAGCGTGTCATCGCGCTGTCCTCGTTCGTCAACATGCTCGGCAGCGGCATGTTCATGGTCAGCTCGGCGCTGTTCGCGACGCGGGTGGTCGGTCTGTCGGTCGCGCAGGTCGCCGCCGCGCTCGGCATCGCGGCGATCGTCGGCATCGCCGCGGGTATCCCGGTCGGGCATCTCGCCGACCGCCGAGGGCCGCGCGAGGTCTATCTGGTCACGCTCTGCGTGCAGGCCGCGGCGATGGCGGCGCTGGTCACGGCCCGCTCGTTCGGCGTCTTCCTGGTCGCGCTGTGCGTCGGCGAGCTGGCTCGCACCGCGAGCGTCTCCGCGCGAGCACCTCTGGTACGCCGCTTCGGCGACGCCGAGCTGCCGCGGTTCCGGGCGTACCTGCGCTCGGTCGCCAACCTGGCCGCCGCGCTCGGTGCGGTGGCGGCCGGGTTCGCCGTGCAGTTCGACACCCGGTCGGCGTATCTGGCGGTCGTCGTGGGCAACGCGCTGAGTTTCGTGGCGAGCGCCCTGATCACGGTTCGCCTGCCGTCGGTCGCCCCGGTCGAACGGCCGTCGACCGTCGGCCGATGGCTGGCGCTGCGCGACCGGGGCTACGTGGTCTTCACTGTTCTTGACGCCATCATGTCGATCCAGGGTCGGGTCCTGGTCTTCGGCCTGCCATTGTGGATTGTCGGGCATACGTCCGCGCCGCGGTGGCTCGTCGGGGCGGCGACCCTCCTCAACACCGCGCTGGTGGTGCTCTTCCAGGTACGCGCCGGCCGGGCCGTCGACGGCAGCATCCCGGGAGCGCACGCCATCCGCCGCGCGGGCCTGGCTTTCCTGGCCGGAATGGCGTTGACGGCCGCCGCCGCCGGACTGCCGGGCTGGGCCGCCGCTCTGCTCATCGCCGGCGGGGTCGCGGTGCACACCGTCGGCGAACTGTGGCATGCGGCCGGCTCGATGGAGCTGCGGTTCAGCCTCGTTCCCGCGTACGCCCAAGGCCAGTACACCGGGGTCGCCAGCCTCGGCACCGGCCTGGTGAACGTGGTCGCGCCGTCGGTCGTCGCGGTGCTCTGCCTGAGCTGGGGTGCGCCGGGCTGGCTGCTGCTCGGTGGAGTGTTCGTGATCGTCGGGCTGGTGATGCCGGTCGTCGTGCGCTGGGCGCAACGGAGCAGCCCGGCGTACGCCTAACCCCGCTACGCCACCCGAAGGCGTTCACCGTCGATCTCGACGACGTCACCACGGTGGAGCTGCCTGCCCCGACGCACTTCGGCTTCACCGTTGACGGCGACCTCGCCGGCGACGATGGCGGACTTGGCTTCGCCGCCGGTGTCCATGACACCGGCCAGTTTCAGGAACTGGCCCAGCCGGATCATGTCGTCGCGGATCGGAACGTCTCTCATCCCTGCATCATCGACCCTGCGGCCCGGGCCGTTTCACGCGACTCGCGAGACTTCGCCGTCGAGACGCTGACCAGGCCCGATAATCGAACCGGGTCGGTCGCGGCCGGCATACCTCGGCGGAGAGGACAGCACAGTGAGCGACGAACAGGCGGTGCCGCCGTCGAGCGGGGTGTCGGTGGAGCTACTGGCCACGGTGGACCTCGGGCCTGAGATCGAGGGCCTGGCCGGGCGGCAGCTTCGGATGCGTATGGTGACGATCGAACCCGGCGGCGTCTTCGGCCCGCTGCACGACCATCGAGGCCGGCCCGGGACCGTCTACGTGCTCCAGGGGACGATCACCGACCATCGGGACGGCACCACCACGGACTACGGTCCCGGGGTCGGCTGGCCCGAAGACCGTGACACCCTGCACTGGCTGGAGAACCGAGGGACGGTCCCTGCGGTGGAGATCTCGGTGGACATCGTGCAGACGGACCAGCCGTGAGCGGGGGCTGAACCGGATATTCGGCAATGTGCGGCGAATTTATACCGGGGACAGGACAGAAAATACGGGTGAAAACCTCCGGACAGGTCGAAACTTCTCCATCCTGGCGAAAAGTACGGTAGACGAGTCGCTGTAACCGAGGGAATACTCGCCGTAGTCGTCTTGACCCGCACAACCGCGAGGGAGCACCCCCATGCGACGGAAGCTGTTCACCGCATCGATCGCGACCGCCACGATCGTCGCCGCCGGTCTCGTCCCGTCCGCCATGTCCGCCTCGGCCGCCGACGGTCAGGCCATCTACCTCGCCGCGAACGGGAAGACTCCCGCATCCGCCGCCGTGGCACCGACGACCGCGCCGGTCTCCGTCGACTCTTCACTGAAGCTGTCCGACCTGACCTGGACCAATTGGTCCGACAGCACCAGCAACGGCACCGTCTCCGGCACGGGCACCGCGACGGTCAACCTGTGCGACCCGAACTGCGCCACCGGCGCCACGGTGAGCATCCCGGTCACCGTCACGCTGAGCGCCCCGCAGCACCTGTGCGGCAACGAGTTCTACACCGACATGCGGCTGGCGTTCACGGGCGAACCGCCGGCCGGGCTGCCCAGCACCACGACCGTCCCGGTCGCACCGTTCTGCTGAGCACACCGCACCACTCCGGACGTCAGGGACGGCGGCTGAGGGTTTCCGCTCCGCCGTCCCCGCCGACCACCTCGAAGCCTTCGGCCAGATACAGGCCACGTGCGTGATTGTCCGGCTCCACCGACAGCGACAGCTGCGCGATGCCCGCCTCGCGGGCCACGACCAGCAGCTCGCGCAGCAGCATCCGGCCGAGCCCGCGACGCCGGTGGGCGTCGGCCACACCGAGCGTGATCTCCGGGACGTCGGCGGCGACCCAGCCGTAGCCGGGATCGTCGGCCGGCAGGTACCGCAGCCAGCAGGCCCCGGCCGGGACGCCGGCCTCGTCGACCGCGACGACACCCAGATCACCCGAGCGCGGCCACCCGGCGACATAGTGCGCGACGTCCGGCCGGGCAAGGACTTCGGACAAGGTGAACCGGCCGGTGCCCCGCCAGTCGAACGCCGCCAGCAGCATCTCGGCCAGGAACGCCGCGTCGTCGGCCACGGCCTTCCGGATCTTGTACGCCATCGCGGCATCCTGTCAGGTCGACCAGCCGCCGGGCGAACCGAATACGGCCTGGCGACCGAGTACTCCGATCAGGCGGCGGCTTCCCGGCCGACCACCATCGTCGCGTACAACTCGGGATCGAACTCCTCGGCGATCTCCACGTCGAGCTGCGCCCCGAGCCCGTCGAGCACCCGGGTGAAGAAGCTACGCGCGGCCGCCGCGTACACGATGTCGGCGATGTCGCGGTCCGCGAGCCCGACGGCGTGCAACTCGTCGACATCACCCTGCTGCACCGACGCGGCATCCGTCGCGACCTTCGTCGCGAACCGGTACACGGCGCGGTCCTGCTCGTCGAGGCTCTCACCGTCCGGCGACTCGGCGATGCGGCGGAGCGAAGCCTCGTCGCCGCAGACGTCCCGCAGGAACTTCGAGTGGGCAGCCGTGCAATACGTCGACCGCAGCGCCCGGGCGGCGGCGATCGTGGCGATCTCGAACCGCCGGCGATCCATCCCGCCCCGGATGGCGAGATTGAGCGCGTTCCACGCCTGCGCCACGTCCGGACGGTGACCGAACGCGCCGGCGTAGTTGGGCAGGAATCCCCACGCGGCCCGTTGCTGCTGGTAATACTCGGCAGTGGAACCGGTCGCGGCCTGCTCGGGCGTCGTCTCGATGAACATGGCGACATTGTGCCGTCGAAAGCAGACCCGAGGGGTCCTCCGGTCGCCTTCCTTACGCGGGCGTGTTCGGCGCTCCACGGAACGAAGCTCCACGGAAAGGCTGGGACACTGCTTCGGTGCACGCACAGAAACGCTCCCGTCGCCGCCGCATCCTCCTCATCTCGCTCGCCTGCGTTCTGGCCCTCGTCGCGGCCGCGTACGTCAACAACAGCTCGTGGCTCGCGGGCGACGACGGCCGCGCGCCGCTGCTGCTGGCTCATCGTGGGCTGGCGCAGACCTTCGACGTCGGGAGCGTCGACGGCGACACCTGCACGGCCGAGGTGATCTACCCGCCGGAGCATCCGTACCTGGAGAACACGATCGAGTCCATGCGCGCGGCCTTCGACGCGGGCGCCGACATCGTGGAGTTCGACATCCAGGTGACCCAGGACGACCGGATCGCCGTCTTCCACGACCACGAACTGGGCTGCCGCACGAACAGCACGGGCAAGGTCCGCGATCACACTCTCGCCGACCTGCAGAAGCTCGACATCGGATACCACTACACCGCCGACGGTGGAGCGACTTTTCCGTTCCGCGGCAAGGGCGTCGGCAAGATGCCGGCCATTGAGGACGTGCTGACCGCGTTCCCCGACCGGGAGTTCCTCATCGACGTCAAGAGCGGCGAACCGACGGAGGGCGAAGTCCTGGCCGCATACCTCGCGACGGTGCCCGCCGAGCGGCTGACCAAGATCAGTGTCTACGGCGGCGACGAGCCGATCGCGGCGTTGGCCGCCCGGCTCCCGCGGGTACGCGTCATGTCGAAAGCGATCATGAAGGACTGCCTGCTGAAGTACATCGCCGTCGGCGCGACCGGATACGTGCCGGACGCCTGCGCCCACCGGCAGCTGCACATCCCGGAGGCGTACGCGCCTTATCTGTGGGGCTGGCCGGTCAAGTTCGTGGACCGGATGGCCGCCAAGGACACCCGGGTCGTGCTCGTGGCCGGTGACGGCGGGTTCTCCGAGGGCTTCGACTCGGCCGACGACTGGAAACGGCTGCCGGCCGGCTACAGCGGTGTCATCTGGACCAACCGGGTCGACCGGGTGGCCACACTGCGTAGAGCGTCCTAGTCAGCTGGGTCAAGCGGCTCGGGGCACCCGGCCGCCCTGAACGGCCGCCGCCTCCGGCGTACGCGCACCGCGGCGCACGACGACCTTGATCAGCTCCTCGACGACGAGCAGGGTCGCGGCGAGCCCGATGCTGATCAGCCATTCCCGGCCGCCGAGCGACGTCGTGCCGAAGATGCGGTGGAGGATGTCGAACGCGGTCACGGCGATGATCGCGACCAGTGCGATGCCGTACCGCCGCAGTTGCTGCGCGCCGGGGATGGCGGACCGGTCGAAGATCGTGCCGACCTGGTCCCGCGACAACAGACCGCCGACGAGGTGGAACAGCGACAGCGTGGTGAGCAGCATGGTCGCGCCCAGCACCGGTCCGCCCTGCCCGTCGCCGATCTGGTACGCCACCAGCGACCCGATGGTCATGACCGCCCCTTGTACGCAGAGCCGGATCCAGTTGGCGCGGGACAGCACGGGTGCGCCGACCGGCCGGGGCGGCCGTTCCATCAGACCGGCCGTCGGCTTGTCGAAGCCGAGCGCGATCGCGATCGGGACGTCGATGACCATGTTGAGCCAGAGGATCTGCATCGGGTTCAACGGCGCACCGGCGGCGATGTTGAGCACCCCGGCGGCCAGGAAGATCGCGATGTACGCGACCAGGGTGGACATCTGGAAGCGCAGGTACTTCAGCAGGTTGTCGTAGAGGGACCGGCCGTACTCGACGGCGCCCACGATCGTCGCGAAGTTGTCGTCGGTGAGGATCATGACGGCGGCTTCCTTGGACACCTCCGTGCCGGTGATGCCCATGGCGACGCCGATGTCGGCCGCCTTCAACGCCGGTGCGTCGTTGACCCCGTCGCCGGTCATCGCGACGACGTTGCCGCTCTCCTGCAGCAGGCGTACGAGGCGGAGTTTGTCCTCGGGGGCGACCCGGGCGATCACGCCGATGCCGGGCAGCTCCTGGAGCAGTTGGTCGTCGGTCATCGCCGAGAACTGCGCGCCGGTCAGGGCGCGGCCTTCGATGCCGAGTTCCCGGGCGATCGCCGCGGCGGTCGTCGCGTGGTCGCCGGTGATCATGCGTACGCGGATGCCGGCGGCCCGGCATTCGGCGATCGCGGCCTTGGCCTCCGGCCGCGGCGGGTCGACGATGCCGACCATCGCCAGCAACGTCAGGTCGCGTACCTCTGGAAGGAGATCGGCGGCCGGGTCGAACGTGGCCGGGTCGAAGTCGCGTTGCGCGACCACCATGACCCGCTCCCCCGCGGCGGCGATCCGGTCGTTCGCCGCCGATGCGAGCGCCTTGTTCTCGGCCGTGACCGGCACCACCGCACCGGACGGGTCGCGGTAGGACGACGCCTTGGCGATCAGGACGTCCGGCGCGCCTTTGACGTAGCAGCGGATCACCGCTTTGCCGGTGTCGTCGGTCATCTCGTGGAAGGTCGCCATGAACTTGTAGTCCGAGTCGAACGGGACCTCGGCGACGCGCGGGAAGCCGGCGCGGGTCTCGGAGATGTTCAGCCCGCCCTTGGCGGCCAGCACGATCAGCGCGCCCTCGGTCGGGTCACCGATCAGGTTCTCACCGTCCAGCACGGCGTCGGCGCACAACGCCATCGGCAGCAGATACGGGTCCAGCTCGAAGTCGGACCCGCCGACGTGGGTGATCTTGCCCTCGGTGCCGTAACCCTCGCCGCTGACGGTGAACCGTTGCTGTCCGGGAATGACCAGCTCCCGTGCGGTCATCTTGTTCAGGGTCAGGGTGCCGGTCTTGTCCGAGCAGATCACCGAGGTCGCGCCGAGCGTCTCGACCGCGGGCAGCCGTTTGACGATCGCGTTTCGCGCGGCGATGTCCCGGGTGCCGATCGACAGCAGGGCGGTCACGACCGCGGGCAGGCCGGTGGGGATCGCCGCCACGGCCAGGGCCACGCCGGTGATGAACAGCGTGTCGAACGACTGGCCGCGAATCAGCCCCAGCACCACGACGAAGACCAGGGCCACCGCGGCAATCGTCGCGATGATCTTCGACAGGCCGTCGAGCTGCTTCTGCAACGGGGTCTTGCCCGCCTCGGTGCCGGCCAGGAGGTGGGCGATGTGGCCGATCTCCGTGTCCATCCCGGTCGCGGTCACCACCAGCTCACCGCGGCCCCGGGTCACGGAGGTGTTCATGTACGCCATACAGGTGCGGTCGCCCAGCGCGACGTCGTCGCCGGGGACCACGTCGACCGTCTTGCCGACCGGGAGACTCTCCCCGGTCAGGGCGGCCTCCTCGATCTCCAACGTGGCCGCGACGCCGACCCGGCCGTCGGCCGGCACCCGGTTCCCCGCCTCCAGCAGGACGACGTCACCGGGGACGAGCTGCTCGGCGTCGATCTCGACCGCCTGCCCGTCCCGGCGTACGCGGGCGATCGTCTTCATCATCTGTTGCAGTGCGCGGACGCTCTCCTCCGCCTTGGCCTCCTGCCGCAGTCCGATGACGGCGTTGAACACGGTCAGCCCGGCCAGCACGATCGTCGTCGACCAGCTCTTGGTCACGATCAGGTTCACGATCGCCGCGACCAGCAGGATGATCTGCATGAAGTCGCGGTACTGACGCACGAACGCGGCGAGCGCCGACTCCTTCTTCCCGCCCGCCAACCGGTTCGGGCCGTACTTCGTCAGCCGAGCCTGCGCCTCGCTGCTGCTGAGTCCCTGCTCGGGTCGCACTCCGGCGGCCGCGGCGACGTCGGCGTACGACCGGGCGTATGCCGGCCCGCCGGGTGTGGCCATCACGCCGGGCCTGCTCTCCACCACCACGACCCCCACCCCCTCGTATCCCCGATCATCGCCGCGACCGGGGTTCGCGACCCTCACCCGCCGCGGGTGAACCGGATCTTGTCTCCGGCTGATCTCCTGGTCCTGCGCTGCCATCGCTGTGAGTGAGGTGGATCGACGTGACGGATCGCCGCGGTTCCTCCGGGACGCTTCTCGCGACCTGCGTCTCGGCGCTGGTCGTCAACGCCAACACCTCCGCGGTGGCGATCCTGCTGCCGGCGATCTCCGACGACACCGGTACGCCCGTCTCCACCCTGCAGTGGGCGGTGACCGGATACTCCCTGGTCGGCGCGGCGACCATCGTGACAGCCGGCGCGCTCGGGGACGTGTTCGGCCGTCGCAAGATCTTCCTCGGCGGGTTGCTGCTGTTCGTGGCGTCGTGCGCGATGATCGCGCTCGCGCAGGGCGGTGGCGGTGTGATCGCGGGCCGCTGCATTCAGGGCGCGGCCGGTTCCACCATCCTCGCCTGCGGGATGAGCCTGCTGTCGGCGGCCAACACCGGCGAGGAGCAACTACGCGCCGTGACGTTGTGGGGCGCCGCGTCGGCCATCGGCGCGGCCGCCGGTCCTCTGGTGGGTGGGCTGCTCGTCGAGGTCACCGGCTGGCAGGGGCTGTTCTGGATCGACGCCGTGATCGCGGCCGCCTGCATCCCGCTGACCCTGGCGCGGACCGCCGAATCGCGGGATCCCAACCGATCCCGCTCCATCGACTTCCCCGGCACCCTGCTCATCGCCCTCACGCTCGCGGCGCTCATCTTCGCGCTGAGCAAGGGCCAGGAGTGGGGTTGGCTGTCCGGCCGGACGATCGGCTGCCTCGTCCTGTCCGTCGCCGCTCTCGTCGCCTTCGTCGTCGTCGAGCAGCGACGGGCCGCGCCGCTGCTCGATCTGCGGCTGCTGCGCAACAAGGTGCTCGTCGGCGCGACCGTGTCGATCCTCATCGGGTCCGGGACACTGAACGCGATCATGTACGTGATCAGTCTCTACTTCCAGGATCCGGCCACGTTGGGGATGAGCGCGCTGCAGGCCGGGCTGGCGACGCTGCCGGTCGCGGCGGCCGCCGTCATCCTCGCACCGCTCATCACGCCGATCGTGGGCAAGATCGGGGCGCGGACGACGATCGTCTCCGGGTTCGTCATCATGACGGTGGCGTTCGTCTGGCTCGCGTTCGTCGACGACACCTGGAAATACGCCGCGTTCGTCATCCCGTTGGTGGCGTCGGCCGTCGGCATGAGCCTCCAGAACGGCCCGGCCTCGTCCATCTCCACCGCCGTCGTCTCGCCGGACGAGGTGGGAGCGGCGTCCGGCGTGTCCAACATGGCCCGCTACGTCGGCGCCTCGGTCATGACGGCGATCGTCGCCTCCATCTACGCCGGCGTCGCGGCTCACCGGGTAGCGGCCGGTGACTCCACCGCCAGCGCGCTCGCGGCCGGCGTCTCGCGTACGGCGATCGCCATGGCAATCTGGTGCGTCCTGGGCGTCCTCGTGGCCCTGCTGATCGGGCGGCTTCGCCCGGGCAAGCCGCGACCGCTGGACTACGCCACCGCGGCGGCGGGCACAACGCACACGCTGCACGCCCCGGCGGCTCGTGCCCAGTCGTCCCGTTCCGGCGCCGAAGTCCCGGCCGCCTAGCCCGGCGAGGGCCCTGAACTGCGGCTGAACCGGCCCGCAGCACCACCGGCCGGACCTATTCTGACGAGGTCGGCAGCGAGGGATCCGGCGCTCTGCGAGTGACCGCGAAAACTGGGGGTGAGCGCGATGGACGCCTGGTCGTCGCGCATTCCCGAGTCGCCCTCTCCCATCGAGCGACCCCGAGTGCGGGACTTGTTGTCGGCCCGCCTGCGGCACGCCCGCGTACTGCTGGTGACGGCCGGGGCCGGCAGCGGCAAGACCACCGCCGTGGCGGAGTGGTGCAAGCGCCGCGGCTTCGGCGAGCGCATCGCCTGGGTCACCGTCACCCGCGACGCCACCCCCGCCCACGTCTGGTGGCAGACCCGGCACGCGCTGCTCAGCGCCGTCGTGTCACCGGAGACCGTCGGCGGAGACCTCGCCAACACCGCCGGGCCGCCGCCCGTCACCCGAGCCGGCAAGGCCGAACTCGATCGGCTGCGGCGCACCGTCACGATGATCGGCTCGCCGACCATCCTGGTCGTGGACGACCTGCATCACCTGCGGGACGTCGGCGTCCTGGAACAGCTCCGCGAGCTGATCGAGCACGCCCCGCCCCAGCTCCAGGTCGTCCTGGTCAGCCGAGCGGATCCGGCGATGCGGCTGCATCGGTGGCGGCTGCGCGGTGAGCTGTCCGAAGTACGCGCCCGCGACCTCGCCTTCGATCCGGGCGAGGTCACCCGGCTGTTCGCCCAGTACGACCTACGGCTGTCCGAACCGCAGGTACGCGCGCTGCTCGACCGCACCGACGGCTGGGCGGTCGGCCTGCGCCTGGCGGCGATGTCGCTGGAGCCCGAGGCGGTCGATCAGGGAATCGCGCGGTTCACCGGCGACGAACGCACCGTCATGGAGTACCTCACCGGTGAGGTGCTCAGCCGCGTGCCCGACCCGGTACGCCGCTTCCTGCTGCGTACCAGTGTCGCCGAACGACTGACCGGATCGCTGGCGGAGGCGCTCGGCGGCGGCGCCACCGACGGGCTGCTGACCCGGCTCGCCCGCGAGGACGAGCTCATGATCCGGGCGACGAGCAACGGCGGCGAGTACGCGTACCACCCGTTGCTGCGCGAGATGCTCTACCACCAGCTGTCGCTGGAGGACGGCGCGTTGCGCGACCATCAGCACGGCCGGGCGGCCGCCTGGTACGCCGCGGCCGGGGACGTCGCCGAGGCGACCCGGCATGCACTGCTGTCCCGGGATCCCGAGGTGAGCGTCCGGGTGCTGCTGACCATGACGATCCCCGAGATCCTGGCCGGGCAGGGCGACGCCGCCATGGCCGCGTTGCGCGAGACCGCCGGACGCGTCGGCGATCCCCTGGTCGAAGCGCTGCACGACGCCGCCCGGCACGCGTACGAGCGGGACGCCGCCTCGCTCAGCGCGGACATCGACGCGACCGGCCGACATCTGCGCGGGTTGCCCGCGGACGTCGCCGAGGCCGGGCAGACGGCCCTGAGGCTGCTCGGCATGACGTCGTCCGTGCTGCGGACCGGTGGCGCGGGCGATGTCGCCGAGGTGCGGGGCCTTGTCCGCCGCCTCGGTGAAGCGACGTCGGCCCGTACGCCGGCCGCGGCCCGGTACGAGCCGATCGCGCAGACCCACCTCGGCGTGGAGCTGATGTGGACCGGGCAGACCGCGGAGTCGCAGCGGCAGCTGCGGGCGGCTGCGGCGAGCGCGAAACGCCAGCGGCTGGAGGCCGTCCGCACGTTCTGCCTGAGCCACCTCGCGGTGCTCGACGCCCGTAACGGCGATCTGGAATCCGCACGGCACCGGGCGGAGTCGGCGCTGCGGGAGGTCGGCGACACCCCCACCGCGCACCTCGCGCTGGCCCAGGTCAGCCTGCAGCAGGCCGAGTTCGACGAGGCCGCCCGGCATGTGGTGCTGGGCCTGGCGGCCAGCGAGTCCATGATGGACCATCGTGCCCACCTCGCCGTACGCCTGACCGAGGCGGAGTTGTTGCTGGCCAACGATTCCCGGGCGAAGGCCGCCGCGTCGGTCGCCCGGCTGCGCGCCGAGGCGGCGGAGACCCAGACCGGTACGCCGTTGCTGCGCCACTGGATGGACCTCGTCGACGCCGACGCCCGCCTGGCCGAACAGGACTACGCCACGGTCGCCGAACAGTTGCGGGGCCGAGCCGACGACCTGCTCCCCGCCGAGCAGATCCGATTGGCTCAAGCGGAACTGGGACTCGGCCGGACCCGGCAGGCTGAGGAACTCCTGCAGCCGATCCTGGCGGAGGAGCCGACGTCGGTCGCCGCCGTCGAGGCCTGGCTCGTCCAGGCGGCCGTTCAGGATCACCGGCACGACGAGACGGCTGCCGAGGACGCCCGCCGCCATGCGATGGATTTAGCCGCGCCCGAACGGCTGCGACTGCCCTTCCTGCGTACGCCGTCGAAGTCCCGGTCGGGGCGCATCGACCTGCTGGTGGACGCCTCGTCCGCACCGGCGCTGCTGGAGGAGCTGACGGAGCGGGAGCTGACCGTGCTCCGCTATCTGCCCACGATGCGCGGCAACATCGAGATCGGCGAGTGCATGTTCGTGTCGGTCAACACGGTCAAGTCGCATTTGAAGGCGGTCTACCGCAAGCTGGCGGTCACCAACCGGCGTCAAGCCGTCGAACGCGCCCGCGAACTGCGCCTCCTCTGAACCCGGCCGATCCCCGCCGACCCCCGACCCCAGGGCTGGATCAGGGATCCGGGTCGAATCTTGGTGCAAGATTCGACCGGGATCCCTGATCCAGCGCCAAGCGACCGAGGAGTCCGACGAGCCCGGCGGGAAGTACCCCCGGCGGGTGAGGCGCGGCACCCGGCGCCGACCTCAGGCTGAGGCCGAGGGAGGTGCGCCGTGCCGAACCGTTGCTATGAGATTCACGTGAGCGGCTCCGTCGACGATCGCCTGTTGGCCGAGCTGCCCGGGCTGACCGTCGGGCCGCCCGAGATCCGGACCGTGCTCTACGGTCCCGACCTGGATCAGTCCGCCCTGTACGGCCTGCTCGATCAGCTTCAGGCGCTCGGACTGGACCTGGTCGAGGTACGCACGACCGACGACACGGGCGCATGACCGCCGTGGAGGTCACCGTGTCCGGCCGAGTCGGGCCGCTGCTGCGCGAGGCGGTCTCAGGTACGCCGATCGCCGGCTTCCGGCTGGTCACGGTCCTGCGGGTGACCGCCGCCGACGCGGATGCCCTGTGCCGGCTGCTGCGGCGGCTGGAGCAGACCGAGCACTCCGCCCGTGCCGTCCGCTTCCGCCGGCCGGCGCCGACAGGCGTACGCGCCCAAAACCTACCCGGGCCGGGTGATGATCCGCCCCCGGCAGATAGCCGAGAGTGATCACAGCGTTACGCGATTCCTCGCGGCGGACGGTCCTGCCGCACGTGTCACGGGGGTTGTCAGATGAGTGCGATGGATGTGCCGGCCAGGCCGACCGCCGGGAAATCAGCGGCGGTGACGCGGGCGCCGGCGAAGGCGTACATCACGTGGGTGGCGCTTGCCCTGATGACCACCAGTTCGGTGGCCAGTCTCCGGGCAGCGCCGACGATGGCGATGTACGGCCTCGCCTGCGTCTTCCTCTACCTGCTTCCTGCTGTCGTGTTCCTGCTGCCGACCTCCCTGGTCTCGGCCGAACTCGCGTCGGGCTGGACCGGCGGCGTCTACAACTGGGTCAGCCAGGGCCTGTCCAAGCCACTGGGCTTCCTCGCCGTCTGGTGCCAGTTCGCCATGACGATCTTCTACTACCCGAGCCTGCTCGGTTATGTGGCCAGCACGTTGGCGTACGTGTTCAACCCGGCGCTGGCGTCGAACGGGCTGTGGACCGCCGCCGTCATCATGGTCTGCTACTGGTCCGGCGTCTGGATCTCCTCGCGCGGCACCAAGGGTGTCGCCGGGCTCGCGAGCGCCGGGCTCACCATCGGCACGCTGATCCCGGGCGCGATCCTGCTGACCCTGTGCGCGATCTTCCTCGGCCAGGGCAACGAGTCGGCCGCCCCGATGGACGCCGCGCACCTGCTGCCGGCCTGGACCGGCCTGGCCAGCCTCGTGCTGATCGTCAACAACTTCCTGTCCTACTCGGGCATGGAGATGAACGCGGTCCACGTCTCGTCGCTGAAGAACCCCGGGCGCGAGTTCCCGCGCGCCATGTTCATGGCGATGGGCCTGGTCCTGGCCATCTTCATCCTGCCGGCGCTGGCCATCAGCTGGGTCGTCCCGGCTGAGCAGCTGTCGCTGACCGCGGGGGTCATGCAGGCCTTCGACGCGGTCTTCGCCCATTTCGGAGCGCAGTGGATGACGCCGGTGATCGGCATCATGCTCGTCACCGCGTCGCTGGGCGGCATGCTGACCTGGCTCGCCGGGCCGAGCAAGGGACTGCTGATGATCTCCCGGCAGGAGGGCTACCTGCCGCCGTTCCTGCAACGGCTCAACAAGTTCGGCGTACAGCAGAACATCCTGGTGACCCAGGGCGTGATCACGACGGTCATCGCGCTGCTCTACGCGTTCATCCCGGACGTCTCCAGCGCGTACTGGATCTTCTCCGTGATCACCACGCAGGTCTACCTGATCATGTACCTGCTGATGTTCCTCGCCGCGATCCGCCTGCGCCGCACCCAGCCGGACCACCCGCGCGGCTACCGGGCGCCGATGCTCGTCGGCCTGTGCGGCGTCGGGTTCGCCGCCTCGCTGGCCGCGCTGCTCGTGGGCTTCATCCCGCCGTCGCAGTTCGAGTCCGGCAACTCCGGGGTCTACCTGTTGATCGTCGGCGGCGGCGCGCTCGGCCTGGGCCTGCTCGTGCCGTACCTGTTCTACAAGTTGCGCAAGCCGTCGTGGAAGACCGCCGAGGCCGAGGAGGTGCCGGTGTCATGACCACCGTCGACATGAGCGACCGCTCGAAACGCTGGATCACCTACGTCCTGCTGGGCGCGATCTTCCTGATCCTCGCGATCGTGGCACTGGGCGTGTTCCGCACGGCCAAGGCCTCAGCGTCGGCGAACGCCAAGGCGGACCAGCTGATCAGCGACATCACGGCCGCGGGATACACCGCTCCGAGCAAGGACCAGATCGTCACGGTCCTCGGCGAGGACGGCGGCGCGGTCTGCGCCGACCCGGCCAGCGCGCTGCGCAAGGCCACGCTCAACGCCATGATGACCAACGGCGCCGGCGGTCCCGGTGCGCGCCCGGTCATCAGCGACAGCCTGGCGGTACGCGGCCAGCTCGCGATCATGAAGGTCTACTGCCCGGACAAGCTGCCGGACTTCCAGCAGTACGCCGACAGCCTCAAGTTCGACGACGTGGTGAAGCGATGACCGAGCAGCTGAGAGACCGAATCCAGGCGTTGATGCCGCAGGCGAAGGCCGACCTGGCCGGCCTGGTGGCGATGCGATCGGTGGCCGACGCGCGGCAGTTCCCGCCGGAGGAGTGCGCCAAGGCCGCCGCCTGGGTCCTGGAGGCTTTCCGCGCCGAGGGGTTCGCCGACGCCCGGCTGGTCACCACGGCCGACGGCAGCGACGCCGTCTACGGCACCCGGCCCAGCGGCGACCCGTCCGCGCCGACGGTGCTGCTGTACGCGCACTACGACGTGCAGCCGCCGCTGGACGAGCAGGCGTGGCGTACGCCGCCGTTCACCTTGACCGAAGGCGACGACGGGCGGTGGTACGGCCGCGGGGCCGCCGACTGCAAGGGCAACATCGTCATGCACTTGACCGCGCTGCGGGCGCTCGGGGATCAGCTGCCGGTCAACCTGAAGCTGATCGTCGAGGGGTCGGAGGAGCAGGGCACCGGCGGACTCGAGGAGTTCGTGCCGCCGAACGCCGAGCTGTTCGCCGCCGACGCCATCCTCGTCTGCGACACCGGCAACGCGGCGGTCGGCCGCCCGGCCGCGACGGTGAGCCTGCGCGGGCTGGTGAACGTCGTGGTGACAGTCGAGTCGCTGCGTACCGAGGTCCACTCCGGAATGTTCGGCGGACCGGCTCCGGACGCGCTCGCCGCCCTCGTACGCCTCCTGAGCACGTTGCGCGACGAGCACGGCGACACCACCATCGCCGGGCTGGACAACACCCAGCTCTGGGACGGCGAGCCGTATCCGGACGACCGGTTCCGCGCCGACGCCGGCGTGCTCGACGGAGCCGGCCTGCTCGGCACCGGCTCGGTCTCCGACATGCTGTGGGCGCGGCCGGCCGTGTCGATCCTCGGCATCGACTGCCCGCCCGTGATCGGATCAGCGGCGGCACTGCAACCGCACGCGGCCGCCCGCCTGAACCTGCGTATCCCGCCGGGGACGGATCCGGCCAAGGCGCTGACGGCGCTGACCGACCATCTGACGGCGTCCGCACCGTGGGGCGTACGCGTGAGCGTGGCGCCCGAGGCCTCCGGCGCACCGTTCCGCGCCGCGACCGGTGGCCCGGCGTACGCGGCGCTCCGGGAGGCGATGGCCGACGCCTTCGGGCAGCCGATGACCATGCTGGGCCAGGGCGGATCCATTCCACTGTGCAACGTGTTCGCCGCCGCGTGCCCTGGTGCGGAGATCATCCTCATGGGCGTCGAAGAACCCCAGACCCTGATGCACGCGCCGAACGAAAGCGTGCATCCCCAGGAGATAGCCGACATGGCGCTCGCCGAAGCCTTGTTCCTGCAACGCTTCGCGTCCGCCGCAACCACGAAGGAGTAGAGAAGTATGGATGTCGAGACCATGGGACCGGTCGACTACCTCGTGATCGAGTTCCCGGGGAACCGGATGACCGGCGAAGGCATTCCGCTGCTGCTGGATCTCGTCGAGCGGGGCGTCATCCGCGTACTCGACCTGGCCTTCCTGCGCAGGGACGCGGACGGCACCATCAGCGCGCTGAAGATCGAGGACCTCGACGCCGAGGGCGCCGCCGAGTTCGCGGTGTTCGAAGGCGCGTCCTCGGGTCTGCTCGGCGACGACGAGCTTCGCGAGGCGGCCGACGTCATCGAGCCGGGCAACGCCGCCGGAATCATCGTCTACGAGAACACCTGGGCCGCGCCGCTGGCCATGGCCTGGCGCCGGGGCGGCGCGCAGATGGTCGCGTCCGGGCGCATCCCGGTCCAGGCGTTGCTCGCCGCGGCCGAAGCCGCCGCCTGACCGATCCGTTCCGTCGAAAGGAAGACATCATGGGACTGCTTCGAGGAGTCGCCCGCACCGCGGTCGTCGCCGGGACGGCCACGGCCGTCTCCAACCGGGTGTCGCGCCGGCAGGCCGGCCGGTGGGCCGCGCAGGAGCAACAGCAGCAGTACGAGTACGCCCAGCAGGAGGCCGCGGCGCAGGCTCAGCAGCAGCCACCGCCGGCCGCCGCTCCGGACAAGCTGGAGCAGCTCAAGACGCTCGGTGAGCTCAAGGCTCAGGGCGTGCTCACCGATTCCGAGTTCGAGCAGCAGAAGCAGCGCATTCTCGCCGGTTGACCGACACCGACGAAGGGAGAGCACCGCTGATGTCCGCCCAGTTCACCGCCGACGACTACGCCGCCCGGATGCGCCGGGCCGCTGACGAGGCGCAGGCCGCCGGGTTCGACGGCGTGCTGGTCACGCCGGGTCCCGACCTGGTGTGGCTGACGGGCTACCAGCCGACCGCCATCACCGAACGCCTGACGGTCCTCGTCCTGCGGCCCGGCCGGCGGCCGCAGCTGGTCGTGCCGAAACTGGAGGTCCCCGACGCGCAGGCCGCTCCGGCCGCGGGCGAAATGGACTTCCGGGACTGGTCGGACGCCACCGACCCGTACGCGACCGCCTCCGCTCTCCTACCCGATGAGGGCCGCTTGTGCGTGTCGGACTCGGCCTGGGCGCTGCACGTGCTGGGGCTGCTGACGGCACGTCCAGCAATCGGTTTGGCGGCGATCACCACCGCGCTGCCGATGCTGCGGGCGGTCAAGGACGGCCACGAACTCGACCGGCTGGCCGCGGCGGGGGCGGCCGCCGATCAGGCGTACGGCGAGATCATCAAGACGCGGTTCGCCGGGCGGGCCGAGACCGAGGTCGCCGCCGACCTGGCCGCGCTGTTGCGGGAACACGGCCACGAACAAGTGGACTTCACCGTGGTGGGCTCCGGCCCGAACGGCGCGAACCCGCATCACGAGGCCGGCGATCGGATCATCGGCGTCGGGGACACCGTCGTCCTCGACTTCGGCGGGCTCATGGCCGGCTACGGGTCGGACACGACGCGTACCGTCCATGTCGGACCCGACGTCGATCCCGAGGCGACCCGGGTCCACGCGATCGTCCGGGAGGCGCAGCAGACCGCCTTCGAGGCGGTCCGCCCCGGAGTCGCCTGCCAGGACATCGACCGCGCCGCCCGCGAGGTGATCGTCGCGGCCGGGTACGGCGAATACTTCATCCACCGCACCGGGCATGGGATCGGCGTCACCACGCACGAACCGCCGTACATGGTCGAAGGGGAGCGGCAGGGTCTCGTGCCCGGCATGTGCTTCTCCATCGAGCCGGGGATCTACCTGCGCGGCCGGTTCGGCGTACGCCTGGAGGACATCGTCACCGTCACCGAGTCCGGCGGCCGGCGATTGAACACGACCAGCCACGAGTTGCAGGTCGTCGAGTAGGAAAGAGGTCGATGACGATGGACTTCGGCGACGTTCTGTGGTCGATGCTCGTATTCTTCTTCTGGTTCATGTTCATCTGGATGTTCATCGCGGTCTTCGCCGACGTGTTCCGGCGCAAGGACCTGTCCGGCTGGGGCAAGGCCGGGTGGATCGCGTTCGTCGTGATCCTGCCCTTCCTCGGCGCGCTGGTCTACCTGATCGCCCGGCCGAAGCCGACCGAGGACGAGCTGCGATCGATGGGCATGATGGGGTCTCGCGCCCCGGAGGCGGCGGTCCACTCCACCGCGGACGAGATCGAACGCCTCAGCAAACTCCACGACGACGGCAAGATCGACGATGCTGAGTACGCCACGCTCAAGCGGCGGGCCATGGGGCTGACCGCCTGACGGCCGTCAGCGGTGGCGGCGATGGGCGGTCTCCGGGCCGACCACGCGCAGCAGGTCGAGCGTGTCCACGCTCCGAGAGCCGGGCGGCGGCGTGAACAGCCGAAGCCGCTGATCGGCCGACTGAGTCTGGAGTAGCTCGTAGTCGAACTCGATCGGCCCGACAGCCGGGTGCAGCACACGCACCCGGCTGTCGCGGCGTACGGCGACCTCGTGCTCCGCCCAGAGCGCGGTGAACTCCTCGCTCGCTGGTTCGGCGACTGCCGGGGTGTCCCAGCGCTGGGACACCCCGGCGGCGGTCAGCAGGTGCCGCCCGGCTCCCTCGACGTACGCCAGTCGTCGGAGGTTGTCGACGTGGCTTCCGGCGTGTGCACGATGTCGGAGAAGTTGTCGAAGTACGCCTGGAACGTCTTGGCGCCCGAGATGCGCAGCAGCGACTCGTCGTTGTCGTAGATCGCCGGGGAGCTCCAGTTCAGCGACCCGGTGTAGACGATCTCCTCGTACGCCCCGGATTTGAGCTTGCCGGAGATCGCGAACCACTTCGAATGCACGCTGCGGGGCAGGTCGGTGCCGGTCGGCTTCCACCACCGCTGGACGCCCGAGCAGCGCAGCGCGTTGACGACGCCGGAGTTCAGCCCGTCGGTGCGTACGTGGTAGATGAGCTGCACGACGCAGCCCTCGGAGTCCAGCGACGCCAGCATCCGGGCGATGTCGGAGCGGGTGAAGCCGTTCATCGCCACCCGGATGAGGGTCCG
This sequence comes from Hamadaea sp. NPDC050747, assembly GCF_040654195.1. Taxonomy (NCBI): domain Bacteria; kingdom Bacillati; phylum Actinomycetota; class Actinomycetes; order Micromonosporales; family Micromonosporaceae; genus Hamadaea; species Hamadaea sp. NPDC050747. Next base: position 115,856 of record NZ_JBFAHM010000015.1, on the reverse strand, counting down.
CCCGTTGTGGCCGAGGCTGTCAGGCAGGTCCCGGACCGTGCAGTCGGCGCGCGACAGCATGTCCAGGACGGGGTTGTCCTTGCCGTCGGCGATCGGGCTGAAGTAGTTGCGGAACGCGCCGTAGCCGCTGGCCGCCTCCGTCCCGTCGGCGTTGTAGGAGACCGGCTTGCCGTCGGCGGAGTTGTAGTAGTCCTCGTTCTTGTGCTTGAGCGCCAGGTCGGAGAAGTACGCGTTGAACTTGCCGTAGAGGCCGGCGTTGTCGACGATGACCATGGCGTTCTCCCAGTAGGGACTGCTGCCCCACCAGTTCTGCGAGCTGATCAGCACCACGTTCCGTACGCCGCCGACCGAGGTGATGGTCATGAACTTGTTGTGCATGATCCCGGTGCCGACGCAGGCCGACCCCGGCGCGTTCCCGCAGGCGACGTGCCAGGAGGCGTCGGCGTTGCTGTCGTTGCGGGCCGGCAGGAAGTCGTAGGTCCAGTCGTCGGACCCGCCTTCCGGGCCGGTGTTGGAACCGTGCACGACGCGGACGTCCACCCCGCGGGCGATCGCCCGCTGCAATGCCGCCCCGATGGCCGTGCTGCGGGCCTCGAAGATGGCCACCCGCACGATCGACCCCACGTCCGCGCCGTCGACGAGCCGGACCACCTCGTCGTAGACGGCGGTGGAGGCCGAGCTGTACGGGTTGTTGAACACCGGGTGCGTCACGGGGGCGTACGCGGCGGCCGCCGGTTCGGCGGTCACCGGTGCGAGGGCCAGGGCCAGGCCGAACGTCGTCAGCCAGGCCGAGAATCGCCGAAGTTTCATGGTCTCCTCCCCTGAATCGGCGGCGCCGATCACGACGCGACCCTAGGGACAGCCATTACGCATGGCAATGTCTCGCTGTACATTGCGCGTACACGTGGCGGACGGCGTCCGCGACCGCGGCGAATCCCGCTGGTCCCGGCCGGTCTCCTCGATCATGAGGCGATATCGTGCGCGCATGACTCACGAGCCCGAGCTGACCTCCCCCGTGGAGCTGTGCCGGCCCGACGGCCGGCTCAACCGCGCCGCCGTGGGCTGGACCCGGCGTCCGCTGCACACGGCCAACCTGCGGGGCTGGGGCCGGGCCAAGCGCTGGGAGTACTGGGGCATCGTCACGCCGGAGCACATCATCGGCCTGGTCGCCTCGTCGATCGACTACGCCGGCGTGCACGGGGTCTACGTGCTGGACCGGGCGACCGGCCGCGAGACCACCACGGACGCCGTCGTGCCGCTGGCTCGGGGCGTCGTCATGCCACCGCGCAGCGGCGAGGGCACGGCGTCAGCCGAAGGCGGCGGGCTGTCGATCGCGATCACGCAGCGCCCGGACGGCACGACGATCCACGCGACCGCCCGGGACGTCCGGCTGGACGTCGAGATCCCGCTGCCCGAGGGGCACGAGTCGCTCGGGGTCGTCGTGCCGTGGAGCGACCGGCGGTTCCAGTACACCGTCAAGGATCTCGGCCGGCCGGTCCACGGCATGCTGGTCCTCCACGGGCGTACGCACGAGATCGGCGCGGGCGCGTTCGCGGTCCTGGACCACGGGCGCGGCAAGTGGCCCTACTCGATCACCTGGAACTGGGCGGCCGGCGCCGCCGACGGCCGGGCGATCCAGCTCGGCGGGAAGTGGACCGACGGGACCGGGGTCACCGAGAACGGCCTGTTCGTCGACGGCCGCCTGCACAAGATCGGCGAAGAGCTGCGCTGGACCTACGACCGGTCGGACTGGCTGCGTCCCTGGCAGATCACCGGCGATCGGGTACGCGCCGATTTCCATCCGTTCCACGAGAAGGTCGCCAAGACGAATCTCGCCGTCGTCGCGAACGAGACGCACCAGTGTTTCGGCACCTTCAGCGGCTGGGCGCTGACCGACGACGGCAGCCGGGTCAGCCTGGACGGGCTCGTCGGCTGGGCCGAGGAGGCCCACAACCGCTGGTAGCCCGCACCCAGGCAGCCCACAACGGCTGGTCCGCCCAGCGAGCGGTCACCGCGCGAGGGTCAGACGCGGAGGTGCCGGTTGACCTCCAGTACGAGGTCCTCGGCGACCTTGAGGACGCGCCGATCGTAGGTCAGCAGCCCGTTCACCTCGTCTTCCACATCCGAGAGCTGGGTGTAGACGGTCGCGCTGAGACCCCGGCCGACGGCTGGAACGATCTGCTCGATGTGCAGCCGCCGGAAGGCCGCGCCGAACGCCTCGGGGTCGTCGAACCGTTTGTAGCCGAACTCTCGCGGGGTCGTGGTGTGCCCGGCGACGGGCAGGCTGTAGCCGCCGTACTCCGACAGGACCAGCACGCGGCGATCACGCCCGCGGCGCGGGACGCGGAAGGGCCGGAAGTACACGTGCAGGCTGCGGAGATCTCCCGCGCCCTGGTCGTGCCAGCCGCTCGCGTGGTCGACGGTTCGGGTCGGGTCCAGCGCGGTCACCTCGGCGGCGATCCGGGCGGCGTCGAACTGGCCCCAGCCCTCGTTGAACGGCACCCAGACCGCGATGCTGACGACGTTGCGCAGGTGCTCGATCATCTCGCGCAGCTCGGTGCGGAACTGCTCGCGCCCCTCGGCGTCCGCGCGGCCGAACCAGCCATGATGCCGATCGGACAGGCGCAACGGCGTCACCGCGGGCGCCGTCACCACCAGCGGCCGGTACCGGCCGCCGCCGTTGACCATGTCCTGCCACACCAGCATGCCGAGCCGGTCGCAGTGGTAGTACCAGCGGGCAGGCTCGACCTTGATGTGCTTGCGCAGCATGGTGAACCCGAGGCGCTTCATCGTCGCGATGTCGTGGACCAGCGCCTCGTCTGACGGCGCGGTGTACCACCCGTCCGACCAGTAGCCCTGGTCCAGGATCCCGGCGTGGAAATAGGGCTCGCCGTTGAGCAGCAGGCGCGGCGTACCGTCCGGGCCGGGGCCCACGCCGAACGAGCGCATGCCGACATAGCTGCGGACCGCGTCGTCTCCGAGGGTCACGCTCACGTCGTAGAGATGCGGGTCCTCGGGACTCCATCTCCGCGCATCAGGCAGGGGTACGCACACCGGACGGTTCGGCGCGGCCGTCGCGGTGCCGACCACGACGTCCCCGTCGAGGATCTGCACTGTCGCGTGTGGAGCGTCGGGGTCGGTGTGCACCGTCACCTCGACGCAGTCCTGATCCAGCCGGGGCGTCAGAGTCAGCCGCCGCACATGCGTCTCCGGTACGCATTCCGCCCAGACGGTCTGCCAGATGCCGGACTGCGGGCTGTACCAGATCCCGCCGCGGCGCGTACGTTGCTTGCCCCGCGAGTGGTGACCGGTGTCGGTGCGGTCGCGTACCGCCACGACCAGGGTGTTGTCGCCGTCGGTGAGCGCGCCGGTAAGGTCGCAATGGAAGGGCAGGTAGCCGCCGACGTGACCGCCGACGGCGATGCCGTTGAGGAAGACCTCGCAGGTCTGGTCGACCGCCCCGAAGTGCAGCAGGACACGGGTTGCCGGACCGGGCCGGAACCCGTCCGGCAGCCGCAGCGTTCGCCGGTACCACAGGGTCTGATCCGGTCCCAGCTGCCGGCCGACGCCCGACAACGGCGTCTCCGGCGAGAACGGCACCAGGATCACCCCGTCGTACGCCGCTGGTTCACCCTCGGCGATGCCGCCGTCGGTGATGGCGTACGCCCACTGGCCGTTGAGGTTCAGGTACCTGTCACGGACCAACTGCGGGCGCGGATATTCGGTCAGCACGTTGTCGGGGTCGAGGTTCTCCCCCCACGGCGTCAGCAACTCCGTCATGCCTGGACCTGCGGAGGCTGGTGGCGGCGGCGCAGCGCCACGATCGGCAGGACGATGAGGGCCAGCACCGCTAGCGCGGCCAGGAAGATCACCGGAGTCGGGACCTGCTTGACCACGCCGAGGTCGGTGTAGGTCTCCCCCGCGTTGCTGATGACGGCGGCACCGAGAAACGGACCGGCGATCATCGGCACCATGATGGCGAAGATCATGCGCAGGCCCTGCACATGCCCGGCCCGATCCGGCGGCGAATAGTCCCGGACGAGGGCGCCGATGGGCGCCAGCACGAGCATGAAGCCCGACATCATGACCAGTCCGGCCAGGATCACCGCGAGGGTGCCGCGCGCGAAGTACATGGCGAGCAGCCCGGCTCCGTAGACGGCGACGGCGGGCACCAGGAAGCGGATGCGGCCGATCCGGTCGATGAACCGGCCCGCGACGATGCTGACGACGGACGAGCCGATGAGCACGACGGCGAGCACCAGGGCGTACCCGTCGATGTCGAGGTATCGCTGAATGTAGATGATGAGGTAGGGCAGGATGACCTGCGTCGACACGCCCCACACGCACCACGCCGACAGCGCCAGATAGAGCCCCGGGTTGGCTCGTAGGGCGGAGGGGCGCAGCCCGTGCAGCAGTGAGCTGAGCAGTCCGGTCTCCCGGCGTACCGGGGTCGGCTGGTCGCGGACGAGGAACCAGGAGGCCACGCCGATCAGCGTGATCATCCCGCCGATGATCAGGAAGAACGTACGCCAGTGCCCGGCCCGGGTCAGGCCGTCGAACCCGCCGAAGACGACCAGCATCGCGACCAGCGGCATGACCGCGAGGACCGACTCCACCCGGCCCCGGTTCGCCGGTCGCGTCACGTCGGTGACCCAGGCCTGGAACGCGGCGTCGTTGGCCCCGGACCCGATGAACGACATCAGGCAGTCCAAGGCGATCACGGCGATCACGGCCAGCAGCACCGCGTCGCCGCCGGGGATCACGTCGCCGATCCCGCCGACCGTGATCAGGCCGAAGCCGGCGGTGGTGACGCCCCAGGCCAGGTACCCGGCGGAGATGAACACCCGGCGGCGGCCCCGGCGGTCGGAGATCGCCCCGATCACCAGTGTGGCGACGGTCGCCGCCACCGCGCTCGCCGCGACCATGGTCGCGATGGCGTTGGGGTCGCCGGACACGGTGTCGTGGACGAACAGGTTGAGGTACATGTTCTCGACGGTCCAGGCCAGCTGCCCGACGAATCCGAGCAGGACCAGGGAGGTCCAGACGCGCGAGCCGAGCCGGTCCGCGGTGCCGGCGACCGCCGGCGTCGCGGCGGCTTCGGTGGCCGCGGGAACAGTCACGACCTGCCTCCGTAGGGGTCGAACCGGGCCGGGCGACCCGAACGTGAAGCGGATTCTACATACGCGACCCCGGAGTTGATCGTCGCAAGGCGCCCTGGAGGACCGCGCTACACCTGGGGCATCACCTTGAGCAGCAGCGCGTGCAGCTGCTTGCGCTCCGCCGCGGTCAACCCCGACAGCAGTTCGCGGTCCACCTCGGCGGCGTCGCGCCGAAGCGCCGCGAGCAGGTCCCGCCCACGATCGTTCAGGCTGACCAGCACCCGGCGGCGGTCCGCCTCGTCGCGTACGCGGTCGATTCGCGAGTCCGCGGCGAGCTGATCGATCACCTTGGCCATGTCGCTGACATCGACGGAGAGCCGGAGACTCAGGTCGCGCTGGGAGTGCGGGCCGAAGTCGGCGAGCGCGGCGAGCACGGCGAAGTGCCACAGCCGCAATCCGTATGCCGCCAGCCGGTCGGCCACGCGATTCCGGCCGGCCTTGCCACTCTGCGACAGCAGGTACGCGTCGATGCCCAGCAGGGTCGGCGGTTTCTCCATGGCACCAATACTAGGCCATGGCCTATAGTGGGTGCGCACCCACTAATTTTGGAGAAGCGATGGACGCCTTGCACCCCCGCCTTCTGGTCGCCGATTTCGCCACGGCATACGCCTTCTACGCCGCCGTCCTGCCCGAACTGGCCGGGGCGGAGCTGGCCGCCGGCGGCCCGTCCGGCCCGTACGCCAGCTGGGACGTCGACGGACAGGGCCTGCTCTCGATGTTCGACGCCAAGCTGATGGCGGCCGCCGTCGGCGTCGACGCCCCGGCCCGACCGGAGAATGCGGTCATGCTCGTCTGCCGTGTCGCCGACGTGGACGCGGGCGCCAAGACGTGCGTCGAGCACGGCGCATCCGTGGTCGCGTCGCCGACTGATCGGCCGCAGTGGGGGCCGAATCTGCGTACGGCGCACCTGCGCGCGCCCGGCGGAGTCCTGATCGAGCTGCAGTCCTACTAGGACAGATCCCGGAGGCCCCCGAGTTTGTCGGCGGTCTCCGCTATCTTCCCCGCATGTCCGTTGCGAGCTACGCCTACGCCCGGCCGTCGGAGCTGTCCGGCACCGGTCTGCAACTGCAGACGTCCGGCGGGGACGCGGCGAACCCGAGATTCTTCGAGGGCTTCGTCACCACCCCTCAGCCGGTGGCGCTGGGCCTGCTCGCGGTGGCCGACGTGGCCCGAACGCGGTACTACCAGCCGACCGCGCGGGCGAGCCTGGACCCGGTCGTCACCGGCAGCCGGGACATGCTGCGCTTCGAGTCGTTCAGCGGCTGCTGCGGCGTGTACGCCCGGATGGACGTCCTGCCCGCCGGGCTCGACGGCCAAGCGCCCGGCCACGGGACGACCAATGTGGATGTCAACAATCCGTTGCGGTTGAGTCTTTCCCGGATCGCCGGGCTGGATCCGTTGCATCTCGCGGTCGGGCCGGACGATGTGACGGTTTCCACGATGGACGGCACTCGGGTCGAGCGGAAGGTTCCGTTGCCGGGCCGATGGTTGCGCGGCTTCGCCGAGGTGGCGGTCATCGCCGCCGGCATGGAGCCGCGGGCGACGATCGGGGCGGCCGAGGCCGCCGACTTCCTGCGTCGGCTGCCCAATGACCGCAAGGCGATGTGGGTGGTCCCGGCCGGGCGCTCGCTCCGGCTGACGTCTCGCCCGGTCGCCGGGGCGGTCTGCGTCTCCGGCGGCGGCCGGCTCGCGACGTTGCGCGGGCTGCTGCGGCACGCGACCACGTTGACCGTCTTCGGCCCGCCCGCCGGTCCGGCCAGTCCTCCGCTGGCCAGTGCCTGGCTGCTGGAGACCCCGACCGTACGCCTGCTGCTGACGTTGTCGCCGGAGGTCTCGCGCGGGTTCTCCGGCGAAGGGGCCGTGCTGACCCAGTTGACCGGAGACCAGACCGCCGACGACGCCGATCTGGTGAGCGCGATGCTGGCCTGGGATCCGGTCATCGACGTCGACGGCCTCACGTCGGCGTGCGGTCTCCCGGCCGACCGCGTACGCGCGGCGCTGACGCTGCTCGGGACGGCGGGACGGGTCGGGTTCGACGTGACCGAAGGCGCGTACTTCCATCGCGTGATGCCGTTCGGGACGGATGCCGCCGCCCGGCTCAACCCTCGCCTGGCCGGTGCCCGGGCGCTGATCGAAGCGGGCGCCGTCCGGCCGTCCGCCGACCGCGTCGAGGTGCTCAGCGGCGAGACCACCTACCAGGTGCGGATGGCCGACGGCCGACCGGCCGGCTGCACCTGCGCATGGTGGGGCAAATACCGGGGTGGCCGGGGACCGTGCAAACACCAGTTGGCGGCGCTGATCAGCGTGGGCGCGCTGGACGAGGTCGCGGCATGACGGCTGAGGTGCCGGCCGACCTCGCCCGCGCGATCGACAAGCGGTCCACCGAGTTGGCGTACGCCTTTCTGAAGAAGTTGTCGGAGAAGGAACGCAAGGCGGCGTTTCCCGCCGTGGTCGCGTACACGAAGGAGGAATTGCGGGACTGGCGCGGCGGGTACGCGGCCGTCGCGGGCCTGGCGTTCCTCGGGTGTGCCCCGACCGCGAAGCGCGCGATGACGGCGCTCAACCGCGGCAGTCTGCGCTGGGAGCGCCGATTGATCCCCCGGCGGATGGCCGTCGGCCTACTCGGTCAGCGCGACGTGCCGTGGCTGGGCGAGCTGGCTCAGCTGTGGGCGCAGACCTCGGCGCTCGCCGATGTGGACGAGTGGCTGCTGGTCGACGCGATCGCCGGGCTGGCCGGCATCGCACCGCCGGTCACGGCGGGTTTCGCGCGGGGCTGGATCGCCTGGATCCGGTCGGAGACGGACCCGCACGACGCGATCACCACCGGTCACTACGCTTCCCTGCTGCTGCCGATGCTGTTCGAGGACGACACGATGGGCCGCGAACTTCAGTCCACCTTCCGCGGCGCGGGGTTCAACCACGCCCTGCTGCGACTCGCCGGGGACGACCCGAAGATCCGCGCGATGCTGGTCAACGGGTGCCTGGCCCGGTTGCTGCGCGGCGGACGGCCCGGCGACCTGCGGCCCTTCGTGACCCTGCACGACGAGCTCCGGGTGACGCCGGAGGAGATCAGCGCCCGGATCGCCGACTACGCCGGGCTCGCCGACGCCGACCTCGGCACCGTCGCCGGGCTCGCACAACGCAGCCTGCGCCAGGCCGACGAGGCCGGGCTCCTGGAGGTCGACACGCTGCTCGACGTCACCGCGGTCATCGTGCGGCGCAAGGAGAAAGGCCTGATCAAGACCCAGATCAGCTGGGTACGCAAGGCGGCCAAGCGCCATCCGGCGCGGAGCACGGATCTCCTGGCGTCGCTCGACCTCCCGGCGACGCCGGAGCTGCTGCCGCTCGCGCCACCGGTCGCGCCGACGGTGCCGGAGATGCCGCCGCCGCTCACCACTCCAGCCGAGGTCGCCGAGGAACTGTCGGCGATCATGAGCGGCGATCGTTCCAGCGTCACGCTGGAACGAGTCCTGGCGGCCATGGTCGAGCTGTACGGCCGGGATCGGGCGGGTCTCGCGGCGGCGATCGGCCCGATCATCGAGCTGAACCGGCCGCATCTGGTCGCCCAATGGGCACCTGGTTACTGGAAACAGCTCGGCACGGTGGTGTGCGACCTCCTCGAACCGCCGGAGCGCCGCTCGATGTGGCTCATGGAGGCCTTCGCCGAGCTGCGGGCCGACCACGCCATCGCCAAACCGCTGGCGGACCCGGAGCGTTCGCCGTCCGCGTTGCTGGAGATCCGCCTGGCCACGATCGCGCGCTATCTCCGCCGCAGCCCGGTCCCCCGGCTCGTGGCGACGCCGACGCAGCGTAACGGCCATCTCGATCCCGAGGTTCTCCTCGATCGGTTGGAGCAGGCCGAACGGGACGGTTGGCAGCCGTGGCGCGCCGATCTCGTGCAGGCATTGTTGCGGCTGCCCCGGACCGACCCGGGCGACGGCGTACGGCGCCGGGCGGATCGGCTCGCGAGCCCGGCCGGGCAGGCGTTCGCCGAGCAGCTCCGCGCCGGGCACGTCGACCCGGTGGTCGTCGCGTACGCCCAGGAGGGCAAGGGCGGCCGTTATCAGTGGTACGGCCTGCTGCCGGACCGGCGGGTGGCCGTCACGATGGAGCCTCCGGCGAACGCGAATCCCGTCGTGACGGCGTTGTTCTCGTTGCCCAGACACAAGAAGCCCCAAGGTTCCCCGTGGATCCCGGGCTCGGGTGCGCCACTGTGGACTGCGGCGCTCCCGTCGCATCGTGAGGTCGTCGCGGCGTGGTCTCTGGCGCAGCTGGCGATGTCCGCCGAACGCGGTGACAGCAGTGAGGCGGCGCAGATCCTGCCGCTGCTGGCCGAGAATCAAGGGCCGACGGGACCGGCGACCCAGCTCGCCCTCGTCTACGGCATGACCGCTCCCGACGCCGCCGAACGGGTCGCCGCGGTCGACGCGCTGCTCGGCTTCGGCGCCGACGTGGATTGGCGGGCTACCGGGCGTCATCTCGGCGACTGTGTGGCGGCCGGCTCGCTCGTCCTGTCCCGGGCCGCCACCGCGCTGCGTGACACGGCCGAAGCCGGTGCGGTCGGCACGGCGTACGAGATCGCTGTCGGTGCCCTGCCCGCTCTCCTCGCACTGCCCAAGACGCGGGTGGGCACCGCCGATCTCCTGCAGCTCGCCGAACGGTGCGCGCGTACGCTCGGCCGCCGGGATCGGATCGAGGGCCTCGACGCGGTGGCCGATCGGGGCGGCGGCAGCCAGTACGCCAAGGCGGCCAAAGGCTTGCGCGACGCGCTGGCCGGTGTCTCGTAAGGGATACCCACAAGCACTCGTCCCCTGCCCGGTGGGTCGGTCGGGCAGGGGACGAGGACACCACGCTCAGGCAATCCGTCGGTCGGCGAGCGCCCGCCACGTCACCAGGGCGACCCCGGTCAGCACCACGCCGGCGAAGCCGAAGCCGGCCCGCGCGCCGAGTCCTTGGCTGACCGCCGCGCTGAGCAGGCCGGTGAAGGGAACCGTCCCGGGCAGGGCCATCGTCCAGACGCCCATGATGCGGCCCCGCATCGCCGGATCGGCCCGCAACTGGACGAGGGTGTTCGCCACAGAGATCAGCCAGATCGACAGGAACCCGGCGACGGCGATGCCGGCGAAGGCCAGTTCGGCGCGTGGCGAGGCCGCCGTGAGCAGGACGGTCACGCCGGACAGCACCGCCAGGACGCGTACGCGAATCCCGCTCGGTCCACCGGTCCCGGCCGCCACCAGCGCCCCGGGAATGGCGCCGAGCCCGAAGGCCGCCATCATCAGCCCGTATCCGGCGCCGCCCAGGTGGAACGTGTCGGTGACGAGGACGGGCAGCGCGACACCGAGGTTGAACAACGTCCCGCCCGCGATCGCCACCAGTACGCACGATCGCAGGACCGGGCTGCGCCACACCTGCCGGATCCCTTCCCTCGCACCACCCCCGCCCCGGGACGGCGCGACCCGGTCCACCGCATCCCGCGTACGCCGATGCGCCAGCGTCAGCACGAGGAGCACCGGCACGAAGGTCAGGGCGTTGAGGACGAAGCACCAGGCGAGCCCGGCCGTCGCCAGGATAAGCCCGCCCACCGCCGGGCCGATCACCCGCGACGAGTTGAGCACCACTTCGTGCAGGCTGACCGCGCTGACCAGACGCTGCCGGCCGACGAGTTCCAGGACGTACACCTGCCGTGCCGGGCCGTCGAACGCCGTCACCACACCGGTCAGCGCCGCCGTGGCGTACAAGATCCACATTTGCATGGAGCCGGTCGCGACCAGGACCGCCTGCGCGAGCCCGAGCCCGACGTAGGCCGTCTGCGTGACGATCAGCGTGCGGCGCGTGTCGACCCGGTCCAGCACGGCCCCCGCGAACGCCCCGCCGAACAGCACCGGCGCCCAGGTGATCGCGCCGAGCACGCCGAGGTCCACCGGGCGGGCGGTCAGATGCAGCACCAGCCAGGACAGGGCGACCGCCTGGGTCATGCCGCCGGAGGCGGACAGCACCTGGCTGAAGAACCACCAGCGGAAGACCGGTTCGCGCAGCGCGCCCACCGCCGTGCGGACGCCTCCGCGCGGCGGCTCCACCTCAATTAGTTCGGATTCGATCGAATCGGCTCGAGGGCTCGTTGTCGGCACCGCCTGACCATATGTCTTGGGGCACACCGGATCTGCTCGGTTCGTCGGCCAATCCTGAGTCGACCCATTCGATCAGATCCGGCCGAACAGCGCTACGATCGGCGACGTGGACGACCTCTCGCTGCGCCCCAGCCACCGCCGCATCCTGACCGAGCTGTCGCACACCGAACGCCTGCGGCGCAGCGACCTCAGCCGCCGGCTCGACCTGCCGAAGGCGACCGTCGCCGGGCTCGTCGACGACCTGATCGCCCGCGGACTGGTGGTCGAGAGCGAACCGTCGCCCGCCGGTGGTGCCGGGCGACCCGCGCGGACGCTGGCGTTGGCGGGACCGCCACCCGCCGTCGGCGTCCTCGTCTGGTCGACCGGACTGCTGCGAGTCGCGATCACCACCCTGCTCGGAGACGTGGTCGCCGAACGCGTCGCACCGATGACCTCGCAGCAGGAGATCGACGGGCTCCTGGATCCCGGTGTCGCGATGCTGCGTGAAGCCGCCGGCGAGGCGAAGCTTCCCGTCGCTGGACTGACCAGCCTGGTGCTCGGCGTGCCGGCGCCCTACCAGCGCGGCGTCGGCATGCCGGTACGCCCGACCGGCGGCCCGACCGGCCAGTACGTGCCCTGGCTGCGCGACGACCCGGGCCGGGCGCTGACCCGCCGCACCGGTACGCCCACCGTCGTCGAGAACGACGCGAACCTGGGCGCACTCGGGGAGTACGCCTTCGGCGCCGGGCAAGGGCTGGACACCGTCGTATATCTCAAACTCGGCCCCCGCAGCATCGGCGCCGGGCTCATCATCAACGGACGCCTGCACCGGGGCGCGAACGGCTTCGCCGGGGAACTCGCCCACATCCAGATCCGCGACGACGGGGTGCTGTGCGCCTGCGGCGGCCGAGGCTGCCTCATCGACGAGATCGGCCCCGGGCTCACCCGGGTGCTCGCCCCAGCCCACCCCGAACCGCTGACCTTCGAGACGATGCTGAGTCTGGCCGCCGACGGCGACGTCGGACTGCGCCGCGTCCTCGGCGACGTCGGGCGCGTCATCGGCCGACCACTCGCCGACCTGTGCACCATGCTCAACCCGGACGCCATCGTGATCGACGGCAGCCTCGGGCCGGCCGGGACCTACCTCATCGACGGGCTGGCCGAGCAAGTCGTCCGATACGCCGCCCCGACGACGGCAGCCGCCGTCCACATCGTCCCCGGCGCACTCGGCGGCCACGCCGATCTCCTAGGCGCGGTGGCGCTGATCCGCGACGAACAGGACCGCCGAGCCCGCCGCTGATCAGGGCAGGCGGCGCGCGTCGACCTCGATCTCGATCTTCATCCGCGGATCGGCGAGCCCACACACCAGCATCGTGGCCGCCGGGCGTACGCCGAGGAAATGGCGACGCAGCACCGGCCAGCAAGGCTCGAAGTCCGCCGGGTCCGGCAACAGATAACGCACGCGGACCACATCGGCGAACGAACTGCCTGCCTCCGCGAGCGCCGCCCCGATGTTGCGCAGACACTGCTCGGCCTGCTCCACCACATCGTCGGAAATGCTCATCGTGGCGTAGTCGAACCCGGTGGTCCCGGAAACGTAGATCGAGTCCCCGACGACCACCGCGCGGGCGTAGCCGATCTGCTCCTCGAAGGTGGAACCGCTGAGAATCGCGCGTCGCTCGGTCATGCCCGCACGCTACCTTCCGCGGTTTCCCGCGCTCCCCGCGCTCCCTGCGCTCTCTAGTTCAGCAGCTGCGTGGAGCTTCGATCCGAGCGCCTCGACGATCAGGCAGTCTCAGCGGACGGCCTTTACAGTGCTTGAACCGGTTGGCGGACGGCGTGGAGGGCGCGCTCGACCGTCTCGTCGTTCTCGCCGACGGGGGCCACGTATCCGATGACGTCCCGGACGGCGTCTTCGCCGAGCGTCCGGTCGAGCACCCACGCGGCGAGGTACTGCGACGCGAGGCAGCCGCCCGCGGTGGCGATGTTGCCTTCGGCGTGGAACGGCGTGTCGAGCACGGTCACGCCGCACGCCTCGACGTACGGGCGGCTGATCATGTCGGTGCAGGCCGGCATGTCGCCCAGCAGCCCGAGGCGGGCCAGCACCAGCGCGCCCGAGCATTGGGAGCCGATCAGCTGGCGGGCCGGGTCGAGCGGGAGCCGGGAGATCAGCTGGTCGTCGGCGACGACGTCGCGGGTCTTGATGCCACTGCCGATCAGGACGACTTCGGCCTCGGTCACGAACTCCATCGGCCGCTGGCCGGCGACCTCGACTCCGTTCATCGACGTGACGACCGGGGTCGGCGTGGTGATGAAGGCTTCCAGACCGCGTTTGCGGCAGCGGTTGATCAGCGCGGAGGCGATGAAACTGTCGAGTTCGTTGAACCCGTCGAAGGTGACCACGGCTACCTGCATGACCTGCACTCTGGTCGTGGCGGGCGGGCCGGGTCGAGAGCCAATCCGGCGACAGCGGCCTGCGGCGAGCCGGCGATCTACGATGGCGGGATGACCGACGACGTTCTGGCGGAGCAGGTCGACTACTACCGGCGCCGGGCGACCGAGTACGACGCGACGGCGTACGGGGATCTCGCGGTGGCACGGCCACGGATCGCGCGGCTGGTCGCGGAGATGCGTCCGGCCGGGCGGGTGCTGGAACTCGCCTGCGGCACTGGTTTGTGGACGGAGGCGCTGGCCGCGTACGCCGATTCGCTGACGGCGGTGGACTCGGCACCCGAAGCCCTCGCCATCGCCCGTAAGCGGGTCACGGCGGCGAACGTGACCTTCCTCGTGGCCGACATCTTCACCTGGACGCCGGAGAGCCGGTTCGACCTCATCTTCTTCTCGGCCTGGCTGTCGCATGTCCCGCCGGACCGGTTCGGGCCGTTCTGGGACTCGCTGCGCCCCATGCTGGCCGACGGCGGACGGGTCCTGTTCCTCGACGAACACGTCGACGAACAGGGCAAGGAGTCCTATGTGCACGATGGCGTGGTCGAGCGGCGACTCACCGACGGGAGCACGTTCCGGGTGGTCAAGCACTTCCTCGAACCCGCCGAGCTGACCGCCCGGCTGCGCGAGCTGGGCTGGGAGTGCACGATCCGCCGGGACGGCGGCGACTGGGTCCTCGGTGAGGCCCGCCCCACCCCGTAAGGCGTCAGTCCGTACCGTGCTGGTGATGGGACTGGATTTTCAAGGCGCCGCCGCGGTGACCGTCGACGGCGACGTGCTCTTCGAGACACCGGGGACCGGCACGACCTGGTACCGGCTGGCCTCGGTCGGCAAGCACATCTGCGCCGCCGCGATCCTCGAGGCCGGACTCGACCTTCACGCGCCGGTCGCCGGCTGGCTACCCACTGTGGACAGCCGGGTGACCCTGCATCACCTGCTCTCGCACACCGCCGGGGTCGCGCACTGGCAGCCGGGCGTACCCGGATTCGACATCGACGTCGCGATGCCGGTCGAGGAACGGCTGCGGCTGATGGAACAGGCGCCGTTGATCGCCGAGCCCGGCACCGCGTGGCACTACAGCAGTCCCGGGTACGCGATCGCCGGTCGGGTCCTCGAAGTGGCCACCGGGCAGCCCTATGCGCAGTACCTCAACGCTCACGTCTTCGCCCCCCTGGGAGCGACGGCGATCACGGCCGGCGATCCGCCCGTGGGCCGGACCATCGCGCAAGGTCATCGGGACGGGCGACCGGTCCCGACGAACGATCTCACGAGTCTGCCCGGGACCAGGGACGTCTGGGCGACCGCCGCCGGCCTGGCCGACTTCGTCACCCGGCTCCACACCTCCGCCCTGCCGGGCGTGCACGAGCTGGCGGCCGGGCACGTTCCGATGATCACCGACGAGGACGGGATCACCACCGAGTCCTACGGGTACGGGCTCTACACGGGCACGGTCTACGGCAAGGCGGCGTACCTGCATCCCGGCGACAATCCCGGCTTCCAGACGCTGTCGGTGTGGTTTCCCGAGCAGCGTGCGAGCATCGCGATCCTCGCCAACGAGGAGTCCACCGATCCGCTGCCGATCCTCCACGACCTGGTCCACCGGCTACTCGCCGGAAGCTGAGTAGGAACGCTCATGCCAGGGGACGCGACGGCTGGCAGTCGCCTGCCCGGCGAACACGCCCATCACCAATCCCGCGCAGGCCGCGCCTCTGCTGCCGACTGAGGACAAGCTCAAGGCGGCCCTCGTCCGCGTCACCGACGAGACGTCGGCCCGCTCGGCCATCGCCGATCTCCAGCTTGATCAGCGGGTACGCACCGAGTACGTGACTCGCGAAGGTGTGGTCGGGGTGGCCCCGCGGGCCGAAATGGCTGAAACCAGTGATGGCAAGGAGAAACATCTCCCTGCCACTTTTAACGTATACCGCAGGTGGGGGCTTGCGGCAAGACCCGGGTCATCGCGCACAATGATCGACCGAGGCCATTACCTGCCGAATTGGGGGATTCGCTACATGCGCGTGGTATTGACGACCTGGGGATCGCGTGGAGACATCGAGCCGCTGGCCGGGCTGGCGGTCCGGCTCAAGGACCTGGGCGCGGAGGTGCGCTTCTGCGCCGCTCCGGACGAGGAGTTCGTGGAGTTGCTGGCCCGGGTGGGCCTGGACCTCATCCCGCTCGGCCCCACGGTGAAGTCGGTCGTCGCGCGTGAGCGGCCGCCGACGCCCGACGACGCGTTCGTCCTCGCCGCGAAGCTGGTGGCCGCCCGGTTCGAGACGCTCGGCCGGGTCGCCCAAGGCTGCGACGCGATGGTGGCGACGGGGCTGATGCCTTCGGGCGCGCGTTCGGTGGCCGACCAGCTCGGCCTGCGCTACCTGCTCGCCGCCTTCCATGTGTACGGGTTGCCGTCGCAGCACTTCAAGCCCGGCCGGCGCCCGGGAAATGCGCCGGAGGTCGACGAGAACGACCTCGAGGCGCTCTGGCAGCGCGACGCCGACCTCGTGTACGCCTTGTACGGCGAGGCGGAGAACAGCCACCGGGCGGCGATCGGCCTGCCGCCGGTGGCGAACATCCGCGACTACGTCTTCGGCGAGCGGGCGTTGCTGGCGGCCGATCCGATCCTGTGCCCGTGGGCGGAGCTGACCGACGTGGATCTCGTGCAGACGGGGGCGTGGTTCCTGCCGGACGAGCGCCCGCTGCCGGCCGAGGTGACGGCGTTCCTGGAGGCCGGCGCGCCACCGGTGTATGTGGGCTTCGGCAGCATGGCGATGCACTCAACGCCCGGTCTCGCCCGGATCGTCGTCGACGCCGTACGCTCACAGGGCCGTCGCGTGCTGCTCGCCAAGGGCTGGGCCGATCTGGCCGCGATCGACGATCAGGACGACTGCCTCGCCGTCGGCGACATCAATCACCAGGCGCTGTTTCCGCAGGTCGCGGCGATCGTCCACCATGGCGGGGCCGGGACGACGACGGCCGCCACCCGGGCGGGCGTACCGCAGGTGGTGGTGCCGCAGTTCGCCGACCAGCCGCTGTGGGCCGGTCGCGTCGCGGAGCTGGGCATCGGCGTGGCACACGACGGTCCGACACCCACCTTCGAGTCCCTGTCGGCCGCGCTCGCGATCGCGCTCGCGCCGCAGACCCAGGAGCGGGCCAAGGCGGTCGGCGGCACGATCCGGGCCGACGGGACGACGGTGGCGGCGAAGCTGATCCTCGACGGCCGGTTCTGAAAGCCGGAGCCGGGTCAGGGAACCGCCTCCACTGTGGTCGCCGCCAGCAGCAACGTGTAGCTGACGACCGCTGGAACCCTCGTCAGGCTCCGCGACCCGGCGGTCAGGGCGATCTCCTCGTGATCCAGGATCCGTCCCGTGACCGGGTCGACGACGATCAGGTCGGTGGTCTGCCCCTCGCCCGGTCCGCTGGTGACGGTGAACGCCTGCCCGGGACGTCCGGCCCGGTCGACGGTCGGCCCGCGGTAACGAAGGGTCGCGACCGTGGCGAGCACGCTCAACGCCGCCGCTCGCTGTACGGGCATGAGCGCGTAGTACTGGAAGGCGTGCACGACCGCCCGCAGCAGGAACTGGTCGCCTTGGCGGATGGGCTGATCGGACGCGAATTGTGCGGTGAGCTGATCGGTGTCTACCGCCGGCGAGATGACGGGTTCTCCGTCGGGATAGCTGAAAGGGACGTTGAGGGTGTTGGGCGTCTCCCGGTCGCCACACGGCGCCGGGGCGTCCACCGCCGCGGTGCGCTCGGCCCGTTCGGTCCCCGCCGGCTGGCTGGGCAGGACGACCCGGCAGAGGCGGCCGGCCTGGTCCGGCGTACGCCAGGTCTGCACGTCATGGGCGATGACCTGGGCCGCTTCGGCGTACGTCGTGGCAGTGGTGTCTATCGCCCATTCTTGCTGCCGCAGATACGTCACGGGTCGCACCGGTGCGACACCGATGGGCGACAGACTCGCGATCAACCGCAGCAACACCGCCGAACCGGGGTCGTCGATCCGGCTGAGGAACGCCTTGTTGAGGGCGGGCGTGGTCGGCTTGGCCGTCGCGCCCGGGGAGAAGACGGCGAGCAGCGTACCGATGATCGCGACGACCACAGCCGTCCGGCGGACGGGCCCGCCGGACGGCCGCCGATTCCACATCAGGAAGAGCCGTACGCGTACCCGGCGGCGCAGGGTGGGACGCCGGTAGTCGCCGGCCGCCGCACGCGCCCGCAGTGCGGCGAGGTCGATCGGCGGCGGCTGGTAGTCGCGCGCGGGGTCGTGCAGTTCGAGGAGCCGGGTCACCCGCTCATCAGGGTTCATCTCGGTCTCCTGCGTCCAGGGCGGGCGGGTCCAGACGTTCCAGCCGCTTGATGGTCCGGGATTTGATCTGATAGACGTTCTCGCGGCTGAGCCCCAGCAGGCTCGCCACCTCCGGGCCGGTCAGCTTCTGCTGCACGGTCAGCTCCAGGACACTGCGTTCGCGGTGCGGCAACGTGTGGAAGTGCAGTGCCAGCCACTCGCGCTGAGCTTCGTTCAGCTGCTCGTCATAGCGCAGCTCGTCGTCGCTCCGATCCGGCAGCGCCTCCCCGGGCTCCAGCAGACGTGGCTCCGCCTTCACTCTGTTCACCTCGTCAATCACGCGGTACCTGAGATGCGCCGTCAGCAGGGCGGCCAGCTCGGCCGGAGTCTTTCCGGGATGTTCGGCGAACGCCCAGACGAACAGCTCCTGGACGAGGTCGTCGGCTCGGCCGCGCAGGCCGGTCGGCAGCCGGCGGACTGCGATCCGGGAGAGTTGCCGGTGCAGGGATTGCCATGTCTCGTCCTCGTCGGCGGAGGGGCTGGTCACGGACGCTCCGTTGAGTCGCGGTGTCGGCGGGAGTGCCTCCACCTAGGACACAGCCGAAAACGCCGTTGTCTGACACTGCGCGCCGACAGTGTCCGGCACTGACGCATGGTCGACACTTTCGCTACTCGTTGTGTGCACGGCATCCGACTCTGCGTGACTGTCGGCCTCACGTATTCATTCCTGTCGTTTTCTGGCCGACGTGTCAGACCCGCGGCATCCCGCGCTCTACCATCGCCAGATGGTTGCCGTGGGTGATTCAGCCGTCACCCGGTGATCA
This sequence comes from Hamadaea sp. NPDC050747, assembly GCF_040654195.1. Taxonomy (NCBI): domain Bacteria; kingdom Bacillati; phylum Actinomycetota; class Actinomycetes; order Micromonosporales; family Micromonosporaceae; genus Hamadaea; species Hamadaea sp. NPDC050747. Next base: position 97,045 of record NZ_JBFAHM010000015.1, on the reverse strand, counting down.
GTGGCGAGGCCCTGGCCAGTCCTCGCGTACCGCGCGCGCACGGATCTCACCTGTTTCGTCGCGTCTTGTGTGGAGGCACACGATGCATATCCCATTGCGCTTCGGGAGCCGCCTGGCGATGACTCTGCTCCTGAGCTTCCCACCGGCCTTGGCCGTGCCCTCGGCGGCGACGGCCTCGCCGACCGTGCAACAACAGATCGCCGCCCAGCTCGCCGCCGCACCGGGCGGCGTACGGATCAACGCGACCGAGGTCGCCTACGACGGCGGCCGCTTCGTCGTCAGCTTCCAGCCCAGCGTCACGGCCGGCCTCACGGCGGACTGCCCCAACGGCTGGTTCTGCTTCTACGACGAGATCAACTACGGCTATCCTCGCGGCCGGCTCTCCGACTGCGGATTCCAGGATCTCGGCGACTGGGGCTGGCGCAACCGCGTCGAATCCACCTACTACAACCTGACGACAGGCTCGGTGGCCTACCTCGATCGGGCCAATCCGAGCGTGGTCCTGTTCGCGGTCGGCACGGGATTCCGCGGGTTGGCCAAGGTGGCTTATCCGAACATCGCCGATTACGTGATGCGTACCTGCTGACTTTCCCCCTTTCCTGGGGCGGCTGTTCGCGGCAGCCGCCCCAGGGCTCCCGCTCCACCGATCAGCCATCCCCGGTGGACCGATCGGCCAATGACAGGCGCCGGGTCACGTTTGTATCACATGTCCTTTATCGATGTGTCCGAGCCGATATTGGATCATGTGTGCCGGGTCGACGTGCGGAAACGAAGCCTGCGTGTACCTATGCAAGGCGGCAGGAATCCGCGCGGGCGGACACCGCGCGGCGGCGAATGCGGCACCGGGCGATCTCGCCACGACATCCGTCCATTGACCACGGTCCGGCGGACGTTGCACGATCCTGCGTTGGGACATCCACCTGGATCTTCCCGTACGCAAGACGACGGCGCCCGAGTTGCACCTCGGACGCCGCCTCGATTCCTTTTGCAGTCTCACCAACCAGAAAGGAACCGTACGGTGACGGTAACGGACCGTATACGGCATGGCCAGATCGTCGGTGAGCCAACTCGTCTCCGCCCGACCATCAGCACCCGCCGGCTCACCATCAGCCTCGCCTCCGCCACCGTGGCGGCCTGGGCGTGGCACCGAACGGGCGACCCCGTGCTGACCGGAGTGATCGCGTCGCTGGCCACGGCGGCGTTCAACCATTACGTCGCCGACTAGGCGATCTGACTCCCCGGACGGCGGTGCGCACCGCCGTCCGGCTTCTGACCGCCGGGAAGCACCGGTGTGGTCAGAGCCAGCCGTTGGACTCGGCGATCCGCGCCGCCTCGGCGGAGGTGCGCGCCCCGGTCTTGCCGATCGCGGCGGACAGGTGATTGCGTACCGTGCCGGTGGACAGGTGCAGCCGGCGGGCGATGTCGCCGACGGTCGCCCCGGTCGCCGCCGCGCTGAGGACGTCGCGTTCGCGGGGCGTGAGCGTGCTGGCCCCGGCGGCGAGCGATTCGGCGGCCAGCCCGGGGTCGACCACGCGCAGTCCCGAGTGGACTCGGCGGATCGTGTCGACCAGGTACGCCGGTGGCGCGTCCTTGACGACGAAGGCCGACGCGCCGGCCGCCATGGCTCGGGCGAGGTAGCCGGGACGGCCGAAGGTCGTGCAGATGACGATGCGGATCGCCGGGAGCAGCCGGTGCAGTTCGGCCGCGGCGGTCAGCCCGTCCACTCCGGGCATCTGCACGTCGATCAAGGCGACGTCGGGTGCCGTACGCCGTGCCGCCGCCACGATCTCGGCCGCCTCGCCGACCTCGGCGACCACGTGGAGGTCGGCTTCGAGGTTGAGCATGGTGGCCAGCGCACCCCGGACGAGCGCCTGGTCGTCGGCGAGCAGCAGCTTGATCATGCCGCTCCGAACTGGACGCGGAGCCGGAAGCCGCCGCCGTCGGCCGGTCCGGTGCTCAGCTCACCGCCGACGGCGGCCAGCCGATGCCGCAGCCCGGTCAGCCCGTTCCCGGGTTCGGCCGCTCCGCTGCTGCCGTCGTCGGTGATCTCGACCGACTCCGGGGTGATGTCGATCCGGCAGGTGGTGGCGTTGCTGTGCCGCAAGACGTTGGTGACTCCCTCGCGGACGACGTACGCCAGCGGCTCCCGCAGGTGAGCGGGGACGGCGGCCGGGTCCCCGGTCACGCGTACGCCGATCTGCCCGGCGGCCAGGGCGATCCGGGCACCGGCCAGTTCGGCGTCCAGCGACACCTGCCGGTGGCCGGAGACGGTGGCCCGCAGCTCGACCAGGGCCTGCCGCGAGAGGCGTTCGATGTCGGCGAGTTCCTGCCCGGCCTGGTCCGGTCGACCCGTGCCGAGCAGGCGTTGTGCCAGCGCCGACTTGACCGTCAATGTCGTCAGCGTATGCCCGAGGACGTCGTGCAGATCGCGGGCGACCCGGGTGCGCTCGTCGGTGACCGCGCGAGTAGCCAGCTCGTGGCGCGCCGCGAACAACGCCTTGTTCGAGGCCATCAGCATCCCGACGAGCAGCAGATCCACCACGATGATGAGCAGCGCCGTCCATGGCTCCCACGAGGAATCCGGGACGGCGACGGTCGCGACCGCGGCGGTGGACAGCACGACCGCGGCGATCCCGGCCGCCCAGACGATCGGCAGGAGCACCGCGGCCACGGCGAAGGCGTACCCGATGATGGGCAACCAGGACAGGCCGCGGATCGTGACATAACCCGTGACCAGGGCCATCAGGCCCGCCACGGCCGCGAGCTTGGCGAGCACGCCGCGCCGCCACAGGGCCGTGGGCGTGATCAGATAGACCAGCGCGTACGCGATGAGCAGCACCAGCGCGGCGACCCGGCGCGGACCTGGCGGCGAATGCCAGGTGTCGACGCCGACGGGGATCAGCATGACGGTGAAGAACACCCCGATCGCGATGCCCCAGCGGCGTCCCATGCCCAGTCCCCTGGCTCCGTCCACGCGCTCACGGTAGTGGTCAGGCGCGGGCGACGTCGGCCCGGAAGCGGGTGACGGCCACCACCGCGGCGGCGACGGTCCACCCGGCGAGCACCAGCAGTCCGGTGGTTCGCGACGCGACCGGGCTGAACGCGGACAGCCCGAACTCGCGCAGCCAGAAGCCGGGCGTGGCCTGCATGACGTGGCGCATCCAGTCCGGCACGATCTCGGCCGGGATCCACATGCCGCCGGTCAATCCCAGGAGGCTCATCAGCGCGCCGCCCATCGCCTGCGCGTTGGACGATGTGGACAGTTGGCCGAGCGCGACCCCCAGTACGCCGAACGGCAGCACCGCGAGCCAGAGGCCGAGCGTCACCCCGAGCCATTGCGGGCCGGTGAGACCGACGTCGCCGACCGTCGCGCCGAGCGCCGAGACGAGCAGCACCGGTGGCAACGCGACCAGCATCGACAACGTGGTCTTCGCGGTCAGGTAGCCGGAGCCGCTGAGCGGGGTCAGGCGTAGTTGCCGCAGCCAGCCGCTGCCGCGTTCGACGGCGATGGTGAGCCCGGTCGACAGGGCCGCGCCCATCGCCCCGTAACCGGCCATGCTGACCATGAGCGCGGGCGAGGCCTGGGTGCCGTTGCCGAACGCCTGACCGCCGAACAGCCCGTCGAAGACGAGGAACAGCACGGCCGGCATGGCGACGGTGAAGACGAGGAACCGGATGTCGCGCAGCACCGCGCGGGCTTCCAGCAGCAGGTAACGGGCGTTCATCGGGTCTCCTCCGCCGGCTTCTCAGTGAGGGTCAGGAACGCGTCTTCGAGACCGGCCGCGGTCACCTCGACGTCGTACGCGTCCCGATGCCGGTCGAGCAGCGTACGCAGAGCTTGGTCGGAGTCGCCGCACCGCAGTGTCACGCGGTCGTCGCGTACGTCGGCGTGGTCGACTCCGGGCAGCCGTCGCAGCTCGGCGAGGTCCGCACCGGGGACGACCGCCTGAATGGTCCGGCCGCCGGCCGCCGCTCGGATCTGCGCCACGGTCCCGTCCGCGATCACCCGGCCCTGCCGCAGCAGCACCACCCGGTCGGCGAACGACTGGGCCTCCTCCAGATAGTGCGTGGCGAAGACGACGGTGCGACCGGTGTCGCTGTACGCCCGCATCGACGCCCAGAATTCGCGGCGCGCCTCCACGTCCATCCCGGCGGTCGGCTCGTCCAGCACGATCAGCTCCGGCCGGGAGACGAGTGCGATCGCGAAGCGTACGCGTTGCCGCTCGCCGCCCGACAACTTCGCGCAGCGCCGACCGGCCAGCTCGGTCAACCCGGCCCCGGCCAGCACCTCCGGTACGCGCCCCGGCCGCCGATGCAGCGCGGCGATCTCGGCCACGGTCTCCCGGACGGTCAGCCCGTCGCGCAGCGCCCCGGTCTGCAGCATGGCCCCGACCTGCCCGGCCACCACGGCCTCCCGGGGGCTGCGGCCGAACAACCGGGCCTGCCCGGCGTCGGGTGCGATCAGCCCCAGCATCATGTCGATGGTCGTGGACTTGCCCGCGCCGTTCGGGCCCAGTAGCGCCAGCACCTCCCCCGCCGCGATCTCCAGGTCTACCCCGTCGACCGCGACCGTGCTGCCGTACCGCTTCACGAGGCCGGTCAGGCGGACCGCCGGGGCGGTCACCACCGGATCGGCCGTCACGGTGTTCGTCATGCCCGGACGGTATGCAGCCCGCGTGCTCTTCGGACCTGAGCACTGTCACGGCTTCCCCATGACATCTGTCATGCCCGCGCCGCTCGCCCATGTCGCCGGCTCGCCCATGTCGCCGGCTCGCCCGTGTCGGCGGCTCGCCCATGTCGGCGCTGGATCAGGGTTCTCGGTCGAATCTTGTCCCATGATTCGACCTGGATCCCTGATCCGGCGCCCAGTCGGCGGCGGCACTGTAAGGATCGCTGACAGTCTATTGACGGGCGCGATTGCCGCGCCGTAGCCTGAGAGCGCTCTCCTCCAGCGTCGGCCCTGGTACGCAGAGATGCGAGAGCGCTCTCAGTAGATCGTCATGGATGGAGAGGGCTTCATGCGTACCTGGACAAGGGTCGCCGGTGCACTCGCGGCGACCGCCCTGGCCGTTCCCCTGGCGCTGGCCGCCGTCGCCGCGCCCGCTCAGGCCATCGGACCCGACCTGCTCCCGGTCACGGTCACCAACAGCACCGGCCGCGGCGACGCCACCTATCTCTACGTGATCGGCGTGCAGCTGTCGTCCGGCCGGCTCGGCTACGTCAACTCCGGCGGCACGTTCACCGCGTGGAGCGGTGGGCAGATCCCGCCCAGTCCCGCCCCCGACGTGTCGATCGGCGGGCCGGGCAACGGCGGCAGCACCACGATCCGGTTCCCGCGCGGCTTCTCCGGCCGGGTGTACTTCTCCTTCGGCCAGAAGCTTCAGTTCTTCCTGACCCCCGACGGGCTCGTCCAGCCCGCGCCCTGGGCGGCCGGCGACGCGAACCAGAACATCCTGTTCGACTGGAGCGAGTTCACCTACAACGACGCCGGGCTCTGGCTCAACAGCTCGCAGGTCGACATGTTCGCCATCCCCCACGCGGTCACCGTCACCGGCAGCTCCGGCGTGACGAAGCGGACGGGTGACCTCGTGGCGAACGGCCGGGACACGGTCATCAACGGCATCCGCGGCCAGTCCGGCTGGGCGGGCACCGTCTACACCCGCTCGGACGGGACCGTGCTGCGCGTCCTGGCGCCGGGCAAGGCCGCCGGGGCCGGCCTGTTCAGCACGACCTATCTGGACGGCTACATCTCGTCCGCGTGGGGGGCGTACGCCTCGAAGACGCTGACCGTCGTCCCGTTCGCCGATCAGCCGAACACCAAGTACTTCGGGCGTACAAGCGGGACGGTGATGACCTTCACCAACTCGTCCGGCGCGCAGGTGGCGTCGTTCAACCGGCCCTCCAGCGCCGACGTGTGGGGCTGCGCCGGGAACCTCAACGCCCCCAACGATCTCGTCGTCGGCCCGATCGCGCGTACGCTATGCGCCGCCCTCAACCGGGGCACGCTCGGCACGATCGACACCCAGCCGAGCACCAACGCGGCCCAGTTCTACCAGAACAGCCCGACCAACCAGTACGCCAAGATCATTCACGCGAACATGACCGACGGCAAGGCGTACGCCTTCCCGTTCGACGACGTCGGCAACTTCGAGTCACTCGTCAACGACGGCGATCCCCGATCGGCGAGCATCATCCTGAGCCCGTTCACCGGCGGCGGTGGCGGTGGCGGTGGGTCGATTCCGGCGGGGTCGGGGACGGTTTCGGGGCCGGGTGGCAAGTGTGTGGATGTGATCGGTGATGACAGCGGTGGTGCGGGCACGGCGGTGGATCTGTGGGATTGTCAGGCTGCGGCGGTGGATCAGCATTGGCGGCATAACGCGGATCTGTCGTTGTCGACGTTGGGCCGGTGTCTGGACATCGTGGGCAACGGCACGGGGCAGGGTACGCAGGTGCAGTTGTGGGATTGCAATGGTGTCGGCGGGCAGAAGTGGGTGCAGCAGGCCGATGGGTCGTTGCGTAATCCGCAGTCGGGGCGGTGTCTGGATTCGCCCAGTGGCAGTACGGCGAACGGGACGCGGTTGCAGATCTGGGACTGTAACGGCTCGGCGGCGCAGAAGTTCGCGGTGAACGGTGGTGGGCCGATCGTGGGTCCGGGTGGCAAGTGTGTCGATGTCGCCGGTGACGATGTCGGGGTGAACAACGCCGCGGTGCAGTTGTGGGATTGTCAGGCGGGCGCGGTGGATCAGCATTGGCTGCGGTTGTCGGGTGGTGCGTTGCGGACGTTGGGCCGGTGTCTGGATGTGGTGGCCGGTGGGACGGGCAACGGGGTGCTGGTGCAGTTGTACGACTGCAACGGCACGGGGGCGCAGGTGTGGCAGCAGCAGGCGGACGGGTCGTTGAAGAACCCGCAGTCGGGCCGGTGCCTGGACTCGCCCAGCGGTAACACCGCCAACGGGACCCGGTTGCAGATCTGGGACTGCAACGGCAGCGGCGCCCAGAAGTTCCCCCTCTCCTGAGCTTCACTCCCCTGACTGTGACGCTGCGCAGGTCTCCCCCTCGCTGATACCTGCGCAGCGTCGCAGTCGCGGCTCATCACCCCGGGAGCGTCATCGTGACCAGACTCCTCCGCGCCGGCTCGGCCATGATCCTCGCCGCCGCGACCGTCCTCATTGGAGCGATACCCGCGCACGGTGCGTACGTGCCGAAGACTCCGCCGCTCAGCACACCGTGGACCAGCCAGGTGTCGCTGACCAATCCGCTGCCGGAGTATCCCCGGCCCCAGCTCACCCGGCCGGACTGGCAGAGCCTCAACGGACAGTGGCAGTTCGCCCACGCGACCGGGCTGACCAACCCGCCCGTCGGGCAGACGCTGGGCGAGGCGATCCTCGTTCCGTACCCGGTGGAGTCGGCGCTGTCCGGGATCATGCGGCACGAGAACTACATGTGGTACCGGCGTACCTTCACCGTGCCGTCCGGCTGGTCCGGCCGCCGCGTGCAGCTGAACTTCGGCGCGGTCACCTGGCAGGCCGCCGTCTGGGTCAACGGCCAGTCGGTCGGCGGCCACACCGGCGGGTACGACTCGTTCGCCCTCGACATCACCAACGCACTGACCGGCGGGACCAACGAGATCATCGTGGGCGTCCACTCTCCCGTCGACGCGGCCGGCATCCCGCTGGGCAAGCAGCGCCTGAGCCCGAGCGGCATCTTCTACACGGCCGCCTCCGGCATCTGGCAGAGCGTCTGGCTGGAGCCGACCGCCGCCGCCCACGTCACCCGGCTCGACACCACGCCCGACGTCGTCGCCGGGCAGCTGGACCTGGTGGTGCAGACGGCCGGCGGGACGGCGCAAGGCGTACTGGCCGAAGTGCTCAGCGGCGGCGTGGTCGTCGGCAGCGCCACCGGCACACCCGGCGCGCACGTGCGTATTCCGGTGCCCACCGCGCGGCTGTGGAGCCCGGACGACCCGTTCCTCTACGACCTGCGCGTCACGCTCACCGGCACGGGCGGCGGTGACGTCGTCGGCGGCTACTTCGGCATGCGGTCCATCGCGAAGGCGGTCGTCAACGGCTTCCTGCGGCCGGTGCTCAACGGCCGGTTCGTCTTCCAGATCGGCACCCTGGACCAGGGCTACTGGCCGGACGGAATCTACACCGCGCCCACCGACGCCGCGCTGGCCTTCGACCTCCAACAGCAGAAGAACCTCGGATTCAACACGGTACGCAAGCACATCAAGGTCGAACCGGCGCGCTGGTACTACTGGGCCGACCGCCTCGGGCTCATGGTGTGGCAGGACATGCCGTCCATGCGTACGGGCACGAATCCGTCCACGTCGGACCGCGCCAACTTCGAGAGCGAACTGCACCGCATGGTGGACCAGCTGCGCGGGATCACCTCGATCGTGCAGTGGCAGCCGTTCAACGAGGGCTGGGGCGAATACGATCCGGCGCGCATCGCCGACCTGGTCAAGAGCTGGGACCCGACGCGGTTGGTGGACAACAACTCCGGCTCCAACTGCTGCGGCTTCGACGGCGGCAACGGCGACGCGATCGACGACCACATCTACGTCGGCCCCGGCCAGACCCAGCCGCCCAGCGCCACCCGGGTCGCCGAACTCGGCGAGTTCGGCGGCCTCGGGCTCATCGTCCCGGGCCACGAGTGGCAGCCGGGCGCCGGGTTCAGCTACGAGATGACGCCGGACTCGGCCACGCTCACCAAGCGGTACGCCGAAGTCACCGACACGTTGCAGGGATTGATCTTCTCCCGCGGACTGTCGGCGTCGATCTATACGGAGCCGACCGATGTGGAGAACGAGCGCAACGGGTTCTACACCTACGACCGGCAGGTGCTGAAGATGGACGCCGCCCAGGTACGCACGGCGAACCTGGCGGTGCAGGCGGCGGCGGGTGGGCTACGGCTCAACACGCTCGTGTCGCTCGGCGCCACCACCTCGTGCTGCACCGATCGCTACCTGCGGCCGAATCCGCTCGGCGTAACGGTTCCCGTCACCAGTGGCAGCGACGACGCCACCAAACGGGACACGACCTACTGGCTGCGGGCCGGGCTGGCCGACTCGGCCTGCTACTCCTTCGAGGCACGCGGCTATCCCGGGCAGTACCTGCGGCACGCGGCGTACCGGGTGCAGCGGGCGGCCAACGACGGCTCGGCGCTGTTCGCGCAGGACGCCACGTTCTGCGTGCGTACGGGGCACACGGCGCAAGGCGTGTCCTTCGAGTCGAAGAACTTCCCGGGCCGGTTCCTGCGGCACATCAACGCGGAGGTCTACATCGCCGCGAACGGCGGCCCGAACAGCTTCGACAGCACGACGGCGTGGGCGGCGGACACGACCTGGCAGGTCGTCTCGCCGTGGTGGCGCAGCGCCGCGTCACTCGCCGTCGACCAGGCGGTCTCGCTTCAGGTGGTGACCGCCTGCTGCACGAACCGCTATCTGCGGCACCGCGACAGCCTCGGCTACACCGAGGTCGTGACGGCGGCGAGCGACGCGACGCTCAAGGCGGACGCGACCTTCGTCGTACGCCACGGCCTGGCCGACTCCAGCTGCTACTCGTTCGAGTCCCGCAACTTCCCGGGCCACTTCCTGCGGCACTCTCAGTTCCGCGTACGCAAGGACGCCAACGACGGCACGGCGACCTTCGCCCAGGACGCCACCTTCTGCGCCCAGCCGGGCCGGCTCGCCGGTACCGACGTGACGCTGACCTCCTACAACATCGCCACCCGGGCGATCCGGCATTACGCCTCCGAGGTGTGGCTCGCCGCGGAGGGTGGACCCAACTCGCCTTACGACGCCGCGTCGAGTTATGCCGCTGACGTCACCTGGCATCCCGCGACAGCCTGGAGTTGACCGGCCTGTGGGCTACGACGCGATGAGACCGTGGCGGTACGCGTACCGCGTGGCATCGCCACGATCTCGGGCGCCGATCTTGGCGAAGATGTTGTTCACGTGGGTCTTGACCGTGCTCTCTCCGATGTAGAGAGCCGCGGCGATGTCGGCGTTGGCGGTGCCCGACGCCATCAACCGCAGCACCTCGACCTCGCGTGCGGTGAGACGATCCGGATTGGCCCACTCTGCGGCGGGGGTCGGCGAGCCGAATCCGCTGACGAGCCGCTGCGACACCACGGTATCGAAGGTGGCCTGGCCCTGGGCGGTCGCCACGAGCGCGGCGGCGATCTGGGCGCGGTTGGCGTTCTTCGTGAGATAACTGCGAGCGCCCGCGCGCAAGGCCGTGGCGATGGACTCGTCGTCGGCGTACGTCGTCAAGACGATCACCGCCACCTCCGGATGGTCCCGGGCGATCCGGCGGGTGGCCTCCACCCCGTCGACTCCGGGCATGCGCAGGTCCATCAGCACGACGTCGGCCGTGACCGATGCCAGCAGGGTGAGCACCGCATCGCCGTCGGCCGCCTCGCCGACGACGGTGATCCCGTCGAGCAGGCCGAGCAACGCGACCAGCCCCTCCCGGACCAGGTGCTGGTCGTCGGCGACGACGACGCGTAGCGGATCGGTGCTCATCCCGGGACCTCCGCCGTGACCTGCCAGCCGCTGTCCCCGGGCCCGGCCGTGAGCCGCCCGCCCGCCAGTGCCACGCGTTCGGCCATGCCGGTCAGGCCGTAACCGCTCGGGCCGCCGCCGTCGGCCCGGGAGACCACCACGGGCTCGTTGCGTACGGTCAGCTGGATGGTCGTGTCGAGATGATCGAGCGTCACGAACACCTTCGCGCCCGGCGCGTGCTTGCCCGCGTTGGTCAGGGCCTCGCGGGCGACGCCGAGCAACGCGACCGACGCGTCCGCTCCCGGCGGCCGGGCGACGCCGGACACGGTGAGCGACACCGGGTTCGCCCCGCCGCCGGAGTGCTCGGCAGCCAGACGTTCGAGTGCATCCGCGAGCGGCGGCACGTCCTCACGAAGCGCCGCCACTGCGATACGTGCCTCGGCGAGCCCGTCGATCGCCAGCCGCCGGGCCCGGCGTACGCGGGCCAGCGCACCGTCCACATCGGAGTGCTTGGTCAACAGCGCGTCGGCGACCTCCAGCTGAATGGCCAGCGACCCCAGGCTGTGCGCCAGGACGTCGTGCAGCTCCCGGGCGATCCGCGTACGCTCGTCCAGCGCCGCCGCCCGAGCATGCTCGCGGCGAGCCTCCTCCGCCTGTTCGAGGAGCAGCCGGGCGTGCTCGGCCTTGACCCGGTAGTCGCGCCGGACGAGTCCGAGCACCACGACGACGAGCACCACCGCCGCGTCGGACCCGAGATCGGCGATCGGGCGGTCCCGCAGCCACTGGCCGAGCGCCGCCGAACCGAGCACCGCCACGGCGACCGTCAGGATGACGGCCGATACGCCGCCAGCACCGAACGCGTACTCATCGAGTGGACGTCTCCTCGCCGTGGTCAGTGCCGCAGATTCGTGATCAATTCCATCACGAGCAGGCGGTAGCCCACGAATACCAGCAGCGCGATCAATCCCACGACCGCGAGCCCGACCACCGATTTGCCGTTCACCCCGTTGCCTTCCTTCTCTGTCATGGCGGCAACGGTAGGAAGCGGACGGCTCCGCGAGGACCACCCGGCGGTGGAGATCCTCGATGGAGACGCCCGCCGGAGAGACGTGGTCAGCTGCCGTGCGAAGTGTCGTACCAGGTCATGTTCAGGGGCTTCTGGAAGAACCATTCGCCCGTCGACTTGTTCTTGCGGAGGTTCACGACTCGCTCGCCGGTGACGCCCGCGTAGTTGTAGTAGTCGTAGGTCGCGTCATAGGTCTCGTACTTCAGGCGGCGCTCGGCGCCGTTCCAGCTCTGCGAGCCGACCCAGCCATCCACGTCGATGGTGGGCGCCCCGGCCGGGCGGTTGCTGTTGTACTGCTTCTGCCAGTTGATCGTCGCGTTCGCCGACTGCGAGCCGAACTCACCGTCGATGTCCGCCTGCGGGAGAAGCTTCTCCGCGTAGAGGATGGTCTGCCACAGGCGTACCAGGTTGCCGGTGTTGACGCAGGTGCTCACCGCGCAGAGCTGGTCGTTGTCGCTCCAGCTGCCGTAGACCTTGTGCGCCGAGGCCGGAACGCCGGCCGCCGCCGAGATGCCGAGCGTCACGGCCGCCGTCAGGAGCAGGCGCGCGAGGTTCCGTCGAAGCATGCGGGTTTCTCCGTTCGCCGATGTGCTTGCCTCGCCGACCCTGGCCGACTCCGGTACGCGGCGGCAACGAGGTTGCGGGCCACCGCAAACTGCGTGGCAGAGGTCGCTGCGAGATTCTCTGCGATCTCCCGGCAATAGGAATGAAGTGTTCCTAATGGCCTTCTAGCGTGAGCGGCATGAGAATCCTGATCGCCGGATCCACCGGCACCGTCGGCCGCCAGATCGTCGCCCAGCTCGTTTCGCAGGGACACTCGGTACGGGCACTGACCCGCAATCCTGAGGCCGTGTTGCCCGGTGCGGAGATGGTCGTCGGCAACCTGACCGACCCCAGCACCCTCGCCGACGCGTTCGACGGCGTCGAGGCCATGCACCTGATCAGCTTCGACGGCGGCGGCTACCAGCCGCTCACGACCGGTCCGCAGATCGTCGAACTGGCGACCCGGGCCGGGGTCAAGCGAGTGACCGTGCTCGGCGGCAAGGACGAGTCCGGCGTCGAGCAGGCGTTGCACGACAGCGACCTGGCCTGGACGGTGGTGCAGCCGGTCGAGTTCATGGGCAACACCTTCAGCTGGATCCCCGCGGTGCAGGCGGGCGTGATCAGCGAGCCGTTCATCGACCGGCGCAGCGCGATGGTGCACGAGGCAGACATCGCCGCCGTCGCGGTCGCCGCGCTGACCGAGGACGGTCACGGCGGGCAGACCTACACGGTCACCGGCCCGGAGGTGCTGACCGTTCCGGAGAAGGTCGAGATCCTGAGCAAGGCGATCGGGCGCGAGATCGATCTCGTCGAGCTGACCGAGGCGCAGGCGCGGGAGAAGTGGGCGGCCGACGGGCTGGCCGCCGACATCATCGACTTCCTGATCTGGGCGTACGGCAACACGCCGGAGGTCGGCTACACCGTCGTCTCCACCGTGGAGGACGTCACGGGCAAGCCCGCTCGGGCCTTCGCGCAGTGGTGCGCGGAGAACGCTCCGGCCTTCGGCTGAGCATTCATCGAAGCCGGGACGCGGCGGTCGCCGTGTCCCGGCTTCGCGCGCTGCGCTGTGCGTATCAGCTGATCATGCTGGATTGTCTCCGTGCGTGAGGGTCTCCCAGGCGACGAACAGGTTGTTGGTCCCAGCCGGGCGTTGCTGGAGGGTGAGCGCCTCGGTGTTGGTCATGCCGTAACCGAGCCGGTTGTGCATGGCGTTGTAGCCGACTTCGGTGATCGGGCCGAGGCCGAGTTTCAGCGAGCCGCCGCAGAGCCACGACGGCACCGCCGCGCCGCGCTGGTAGGTGGACTGGAAGCCGAGCGCCTGGCGCAACCGCTCCCCCACCTGGGGGTAGAGGTCTTGGCCCTGGATGCGCGAGGTCTCCGCGACGTGCGAGATCGCCGAGATGCCGTAGCCGGTGTGGGTGAAGTCGCGGCAGGTCTCCTGGGTCAGCCCGGTGACGAAGGTGGACTGGCCCTGCCAGTAGCCGATGATCTCGCTGCTGGTGTCGAGCCCGCTGCCGGGGACGGTGTAGGGCAGCGAGCCGTCGCTCGTCAGATAGACGTACGCGTGCACGCGGTTCAGGTAGCGGGTGACCGCGGCGTTGTAGCTGGTGCGGTCGTCGAGGAAGACGGAGATGCCGACGGCAGCCTCCATCATGGACAGTTCCCAGTTGCCGTTGCTGTTGGAGCCGTTGCGCACCTCGGGCAGGTACACCGTGCGAAGCATCGTGGCGAACCGGCCGGAGTTGGGCCACGACGAGTAGGTGTACTTGATGATCTCGGCGGCGCGGGGCCACACGGAACCGGCCCAGCCGGTCTGGAGCGGGGCGTTGGAGTTCGTGTGATCGGTGATCACCGCCGACCAGGCGTCCATGAGCTGGATCGCCTTCTGCGCGTACGCGGAGTTGCCGCTGATGTACCAGGCCAGTGCGTCGGTGTACGCCGCGATGGCGTCCTCCCGCTCGTCGGTGCACCCGTAGTTGGGGTTCGAGTAGGAGCCGCATTCGACGACCGACCTCGGCGCCGGCGTACGCGACAACGACGCGTACCGGCTGGCCAGCATCGCGTTGTACGCCGTGGTCCACGGCTGCGCGCCGGCCCGCACCTTGCCCTTGACGAAGTCGAGCTGTGCCCGGCTCACCAGTACTCCAGGGTGGACGAACCCGGCCGAAGTCCCGGGCAGCGTCCACTGCTGGTTGGCGTTGCCGCTGCACGACCAGATCTGCAGCGCGGTCCCGTCGGCCGAACTCTGCCCGGTGGCGTCGAGGCAGGTGCCCGATCCGGCGTTCACGAGCGCGGTCCCGGTCTGATTCCACTTCTGGGAGTTCCCGCCGGCGCAGTCGTAGATCTGGACCTTGGTGCCGTTGGCCGTTCCGGCTGCGGCAGCGGTGAGGCACTTGCCGAGGGCTTGGATGGTGCCGTCGGCGCCGACCACCCACTGCTGAGCGTTGGTGCCGTTGCAGGTGTAGAGCTGGACCTGGGTTCCGTTGGCGGAGTTCGCCGCCGCCACGTCGACGCACTTGCCGCCGATTCCGGTGATCGGGCCGGTGCCGGTGACCGCCGCCGCGGCCGTCGGGGTCAGCTGGCCGCCGGTGACGGTCACCGCCGCGGCGAGGGCGAGCGCGGCCAGCAGGCGGGAGAGGGTGGGCATGGCGTGCTCCCTTCACAGGAGATAGCGCCTCATCAATTAGGAAGGCGTCCGAACAGATCGGCCGACCCAGATTGCCACCCAGGGGCTCATTCGTCAACGCATGGACATGCGCCCACATATGTGGACGTCGGCTGCCGCCCTCCCCGGGGTTGGATCAGGGTTCTCCGTCGAATCTTGGCCCACGATTCGACGGAGAACCCTGATCCGGCGGGAAACCAGCGCGAGCGGGTCAGGCCGCGACGACCTCCGCGACCACGCACGCGACGTTGTCGGGAGCGCCGGCGGCGTACGCCTGGGCGATGAGGTCGTCCACGACGTCGCCGACCGCCACGGACCGGCCCAGTGAAGCCCGGATGGCGTCCTTGTCCACCACGGCGAACAGCCCGTCGGTGCACAGCAGATAGCGGTCGCCCGCCCGAGCCTCGCGTACGCTCAGATCCGGCTCCGCCGCGCCCTCGTTGGTGAGCGCACGGATCAGCTGAGCGCGCTGCGGATGCGCCATCGCCTCGTCGTCGGTCAGCCGGCCGCTGTCGACCAGGGACTGCACATAGCTGTGGTCGTGGGTGAGCTGGAACAGCTGTCCGTCCCGCAGCAGGTAGACCCGGGTGTCGCCGATGTGCGCCAGGCCCAGCTGGGAGCCCGACCAGGCCAGCGCGGTCAGCGTGGTGACGGCCTGACCGGACGGGTCGTCCGCGGCGATCTCGACGAGCCGCGCCTGCGCCCGATCGATCGCCTCGGCGAGCGCCGGGAGGAGGTCACCGGTGGGCAAGTCGCGCAATGCGCCGACGGCGGCGGCGCTGGCCCGGTCGCCGGCCGCGCCGCGCATGCCGTCCGCCACGGCGAGCAGCCGGTCGTCGGCGTACGCGGTGTCTTCGTTGGTGTCACGTCCGACGCCGGGCTCCGTGCGCGCGGCGTACCGGATGGTCAGTGGGGTCGGCATGGGTTCGGCCCTTCCGGAGAAGTGGTCGACGAGGAACGAGGCGAGCCGGTCCCGGGTGGCCGCTTCGGACGCGATGACGTCCCGATAGCGTTCGATCTCCTTCGCGGCCGCGGTGGGCGTCGCGTCGCAGACCACGCGGATCAGGTCCAGCGGCATGCCGAGCCGGCGCAGCCAGGCGATCAACCGCCCGCGGTCGAGCTGCTCGGGGTGGTAGTACCGGTAGCCCGTCTCGGCGTCGACCACCTCGGGCGGCAGCAGCCCGAGCTTGTCGTAGAGCCGCAGCGCCCGTGGTGACAGCCGCACGGCGCGCGAGAACTCGCCGATCGTGAGCACCGTTCGTCCGCCTCCCTCGTCGCGCCGGACCGGCGGCCCGGCAGACCCATGGTGGGGCTTGACCCAAGGTGAAGGTCCAGCGTAATCGGCCCGTGGGGTGGTGGGAGACGCGCGTCACAGCCGCCGATGTCACATCTCGCCGCGCTGTCTCGTCGGGAGGGTATGAGCAATGAGCTGGACATTCTGCGCCGCGACTTCAGCGGCGACATCATCGAGCCCGACAACGCCGACTACGCGGCCGCCAGCCGGTCGGTCCTGGTCGTCGGCAGCCCGGCGTACGTCCTGCGGCCCAAGACCGTCGCCGACGTGCAGGCGGCCGTCGCGTTCGCCACCTCGGCGGTCCTCCCGCTGGCCGTGCGCGGTGGCGGCCACGCCTTCGCCGGGTTCGGCACGAACGAGGGCGGTGTGGTCGTCGACCTCAGCCCGCTCGCCGAGGTCGAGGTCCTCGACGGCCATGTCGTGCGAATCGGCGGCGGCGCGACCTGGGGCCAGGTCGCGACCGCGCTCGCCCCGCACCGCCTGGCGATCTCCTCCGGGGACACCCGCAGCGTCGGCGTCGGCGGGCTGACGCTCTCCGGCGGCATCGGGTGGAAGGTCCGCAAGCACGGGCTCGCCCTCGACGCCCTGGTCGCGGCCGAGGTGGTCACCGCCGACGGCCGAGTTGTACGCACAACGGAGGCGGACGATCCGGACCTGTTCTGGGCGATCCGGGGCGGCGGCGGCAACTTCGGCATCGTCACCGCCTTCGAGTTCGCGGCGCATCCGACGACCGACGTCTTCTTCGGCCGGATCTCCTTCCCCGCCGCGGAGGCGGAAGCCGTCCTTCAAGGCTGGGCGGAGTATCTGCGTACCGCGCCGGCCGAACTGACCTCGATCGTCGAGCTGGCCAACCCGTTCGCGGGCGGCAACGCCGCGCCGGTCGAGGTCCGGGTCGCGTTCGACGGTGACGACGCCGATCTGGCCGCCCAGGCGATCGACCCGATCCGGCGGCTGGGCACCGTGCTCGCCGACGAGGTGGCGTTGACGGCGTACGCGGATGTGCTCGTGGACGGCATCGCCCCGCCGCCCGGCATCGCACTGTTCACCCGAAGCGGCTTCGTCGAGCAGGCTTCCGTGCCGACGGTCCTGCGGACGCTGGCCGAGGTGGGCGCCTCCGAGCGGCCGCCGTTCCTCGCCGTACGCAGTCTCGGCGGCGCGGTCGCCGAGGTGCCGGCCGACGCGACGGCGTACGCCCATCGCTCGGCGGAGCTGATGGTGCTGACCACCGTCGCCGGGCCGAAACCGGTCGTGGACGGCGCCCGGCCGGGGCTCGACGCGTTGTGGGGACGGCTCGCGCCGCACGTCAGCGGGGCGTACGCCAACTTCCTCGCCACCGCCACCGAGGCGGACGTCGCGGCGGTCTACCCGGCCGCTACCTATGATCGGCTGGCGGCGGTCAAGCGGCAGTACGACCCGGGCAACCTCTTCAGCGGCAACCACAACGTCCGGCCCGCCTAGCTCGTCCCCTTCGCCCTCTTGCGTTTATCCGGGATATCGCGGCCTCACATTCCCACGGAGGCCGCGATATCCCGGATGACGCGCCCATCCCCGAGTCTGGGGTGACCTGACGCCCATTTTCTTGACTGATTCCAGAAAACGGACCAGACTGCGGGTGATTACCCACAGGTGAGCCCGGAAGGAATCCGATGTCAGACAACCACGACGCCGTAGTCCACGACGCCGAGGCCGGGGCCGAGTCCCGCTGCCCGGTCGCGCACGGACGGGCGCCGCATCCGACTCAGGGTGGCGGCAACCGCGGCTGGTGGCCGAACCAGCTCAACCTGAAGATCCTCGCCAAGAACCCGGCCGTGGCCAATCCGCTCGGGGTGGCGTTCGACTACGCCGCGGCGTTCCAGTCCCTCGACCTCGCCGCGGTCAAGCGTGACATCGCCGAGGTCCTGACGACCTCGCAGGACTGGTGGCCGGCCGACTTCGGGCACTACGGCCCGTTCATGGTCCGCATGGCCTGGCACAGCGCCGGCACCTACCGGATCAGCGACGGCCGTGGCGGCGCCGGCGCCGGGCAGCAGCGCTTCGCCCCGCTGAACAGCTGGCCGGACAACGGCAACCTGGACAAGGCGCGCCGCCTGCTGTGGCCGGTCAAGAAGAAGTACGGCCAGGCGATCTCCTGGGCCGACCTGATGATCCTGACCGGCAACGTGGCGCTGGAGTCCATGGGCTTCAAGACCTTCGGCTTCGCCGGTGGCCGCGCCGACGTGTGGGAGCCCGACGAGGACGTCTACTGGGGCCCGGAGACCACCTGGCTCGGCGACGCCCGCTACAGTGGCGAGCGCGAGCTGGAGAACCCGCTGGCCGCCGTCCAGATGGGCCTGATCTACGTCAACCCGGAGGGGCCTAACGGCAACCCGGACCCGATCGCCGCCGCGCGGGACATCCGTGAGACGTTCCGCCGCATGGCGATGAACGACGAGGAGACCGTCGCGCTCATCGCCGGTGGTCACACCTTCGGCAAGACCCACGGCGCCGGCCCGGCCGACCACGTGGGCGCCGAGCCGGAGGCCGCGCCGCTGGAGGCGCAGGGCCTCGGCTGGAAGAGCACCTACGGCACCGGCAAGGGCCCGGACACGATCACGAGCGGTCTCGAGGTCACCTGGACCACCTCGCCGACACAGTGGAGCAACAGCTTCTTCGAGATCCTGTTCGGCTACGAGTGGGAGCCGGCGCAGAGCCCGGCCGGTGCGCACCAGTGGGTCGCGAAGAACTCCGCCGAGATCATCCCGGACGCGTACGACCCGGCCAAGAAGCACCGCCCGACGATGCTGACGACCGACCTGTCGCTGCGGTTCGACCCGGTCTACGAGCAGATCTCGCGGCGTTTCCTGGAGAACCCGGAGCAGTTCGCGGACGCGTTCGCCCGCGCCTGGTTCAAGCTGACCCACCGCGACATGGGCCCGGTCGTGCGTTACCTCGGCCCTGAGGTCCCGTCCGAGGTGCTGATCTGGCAGGACCCGTTGCCGGCCGCCGACTACGAGCAGATCGACGCGAACGACGTCGCCGAGCTCAAGCGGCAGATCGCCGGCTCGGGGCTGTCCGTCGCCCAGCTCGTCAAGACCGCGTGGGCGTCCGCTTCGACGTTCCGGGGCAGCGACAAGCGCGGTGGCGCCAACGGTGCCCGGCTTCGCCTGCAGCCGCAGAGCGGCTGGGAGGTCAACGAGCCCGACGAGCTGGCCGTCGTCCTGAGCGCGCTCGAGGGCGTGCAGCAGCGGTTCAACGCCCAGGGCACGAAGAAGGTCTCGCTGGCCGACCTGATCGTCCTCGGCGGCTCGGTGGGTGTCGAGCAGGCGGCGAAGGCCGCCGGTCACGAGATCGAGGTGCCGTTCACGCCCGGCCGGGTCGACGCCACGGCCGAGCAGACCGACGTCGAGTCGTTCGCGGCGCTCGAGCCCACGGTGGACGGTTTCCGTAACTACCTCGGCAAGGGCCACCGGCTCCCCGCCGAATTCCTGCTGGTCGACAAGGCGAACCTGCTCACCCTGAGCGCGCCGGAGCTGACCGTACTCGTCGGCGGCCTGCGGGTACTCGGGGCGAACTACGGCAACTCCTCGCTCGGCGTCCTCACCACCACGCCCGGAGTCCTGACGAACGACTTCTTCGTCAACCTCCTCGACCTGGGCACGGAGTGGACGCCCACCGGTGACGACCTCACCTACGAGGCCCGCGACGCCGCCGGCCAGGTCAAGTGGACCGGCAGCCGGGCCGACCTGGTGTTCGGCTCGAACTCCGAGCTGCGCGCGGTGGCCGAGGTCTACGCCAGCGACGACGCCCGGGAGAAGTTCGTCGGCGACTTCGTCGACGCGTGGGTCAAGGTCATGAACCTCGACCGGTTCGACCTCGCCTGACAAACCCCGAGTCCAGGCCGGCCCGCACGGGTCGGCCTGGACTCATTTCGTACGCGGATTGCGCAGGACATACCGCAGGAATCCGCTGTGCTGGGTGTAGCTGTCGTAGAGCATCCGGGCCCGATAGTTGGTCTCGCGGGTCTGCCAGGACAGCGACGACCAGCCGCGTACGCGGGTCTCCTGCCACAGCCAGTCGATGAGAGCCCGGCCGACACCGCCGCCGCGGACGGCCGGATCGACAAAGAGGTCCTGCAGGTAGCAGCCGGGCGCCAACGCCGAGGTGCTGTCCTGCAGCAGGTAGTTCGCGATGCCGATGACGCCCTCGCCCGGCCGCTCGGCGACGATCGCGGACACCGATCCGGCCGGGTCGAGGATGCGCGACCAGGTCTGGCGGGTGATCGCCTCGACTGGTTCCCGCTCGTAGAACCGGGTGTAGGCGTCCCACAGCTCCCGCCAGCGCGGCTCGTCGGCGGCTTCGGCGGGGCGGACGGCGACCGGGAACGACATGTCGATCATGATAGGCAGAGGCGCCGGACGGATTGCCGTCCGGCGCCTCTGGTGATTCAGCGAGGCTTACTCGATTTCGACCAGCCGGCGGCGGGTCGCGACCATCATCAGGCCGCCGCCCAGCAGCAGCAGCGAACCGGCGACGATGAGGATCGAGCCGAACGAGCTACCGGTGGTGGGCAGCATCTCGATCGTCGTCGGCGAGGGCGACGCGGTCGGGCTGGTGCTCTCGGACGCCTCCGGCGACGGGCTGGTCGACGGGCTCTGCGAGGTCTCCGGCGACGGGCTGGTGCTCGGGCTCTCCGACGCCTCCGGCGACGGGCTGGTGCTCGGGCTCTCCGACGCCGACGGGCTCTCGGACACCTCCGGCGACGGGCTCACGCTCGGCGACTCGGACACCTCGGGCGACGGGCTGGTCGAGGCGCTCGGGCTCTCCGACACCTCCGGCGACGGGCTCGTCGACGCGCTCGGGCTCTCCGACACCTCCGGCGACGGGCTGGTGGACGCGCTCGGCGACTCCGACACCTCCGGCGACGGGCTCGTCGACGCGCTCGGCGACACCGACGGCGAGGCGCTCGGCGACGGCGTGACCGGCGTACCGGGGCAGGTGTGGCTCAGGTTGAACGTCTGGACGTCACTCGGCACGATGTCCGCACTGGCGGCGGTGAGCCGCCAACCGGCCGTCGTCACGAGGTACGCGTGCTTGTACAGCGCCTTGGAACCGTTGCCGGCCTTGTCGAGCCAGCCCTTCCAGCCCGCACCGACCGTCGGGTGCGCCGCGTCCTTGCTCACGATCGTGCCCGTGACGTTGCCGTCCGCGGTCGAGAAGGTGAACGTCAGGTTCGTGAACTCGGCCTTCTCCCCACCGTCTGGCACGATGAAGTGCCAGCCGTCCTGCGACGACGTCCGATCGCCGAAGCCGTCACACGCGTGCTCGCTGAATTCGGCGGCGGTGGTGTTGAGGTGATCGTCCTTGATCGTCGCGGCGAAGACGCCGACACCGAGGGTGACCGTCCCGACGACCGCGAGGACGAGCGGAATGCCCACTCGGCGGATATAGGGGCTGAAACGTCCTGCTGACACGAATGCTCTCCGAGGGTGATCGACAATGCCAGCGCACCGTAACCAGGTCGACGAGGAGGCGGCATCGGCTGCCGCCGCCATACCTCACCGACGAACGTTTTCCCAGGTCAACCGATGGGTGGAAGATCATGTCCGAATCGCGATCTTGATGCGCTCTCCGGACGATGTCCGTCACGGCCCCGTGTCACGGTCGCCCGAGTTGGCGAACCTACCGTTTGAGCAGGTCATCCACGGTAGAAAGGGGGCATGGCCACGTACAAGGTTGGATATTTCGTCGGCAGCCTCTCGTCGACCTCGATCAACCGTGAACTGTCCAAGGCGCTGATCCGGCTCGCGCCGGACGACCTCGAGTTCACCGAGATCCCGATCGGGAACCTGCCGCTGTACAACCGAGACTTCGACACGGCGTACCCGCCGGAGGCGGTCGAGCTGAAGGAGGCGATCCACCGGTCCCAGGCACTGCTGTTCGTGACTCCGGAGTACAACCGGTCGATCCCCGGGGCGCTGAAGAACGCGATCGACTGGGCGTCGCGGCCGTGGGGTCAGAACGCGTTCGACCACATCCCGGCCGCCGTCATCGGGGCCAGCATCGGGCAGATCGGGACGGCGCTGGCTCAGCAGAGCCTTCGGGGCGTGCTCTCCTTCTGCAACGCCCGGCAGATGACCGCGCCGGAGGCGTACATCCAATACACGCCGGAACTGTTCCCCGGCGACGGCGCGGTCACCGATCCGGGCACCGCGAGCTTCCTTTCGGCGTACATGTCGGAATTTCGCGAGCACATCATGCGCGTGCTCACGGTGCTGCCCCGCGAAGCCGGAGTTCCCGCAGCCTGATCAGCCGTTGGCATAGAGGCAGAACGGGTGACCGTCCGGGTCGAGCATGACCCGGACCTCGTCCTGAGGCTGGAAATGCGCGGGCGTCGCGCCGAGCTCGACGGCGTGACCCACCGCGGCCGCCAGGTCTTCGACCTCGAAGTCCAGGTGGAGCATCTGCTGCTGGCGCCCCTCGGCGGGCGGCCAGGCGGGCCGCACGTACTCCGGGGAGTCCTGGAAGGCGATGTAGCCGACGCTGTCGGGCGGGATGATCGTCCGGCCCTCGGCGCCGAGTTCCCAGCCGAGCAGGTCGGCGTAGAACCGGGCGAGCGCCTTGGCGTCCGGGCTGTCGAGCACCACGCCCCAGTAGTCGTGCCGCTGGTCCCGTGGGGTGGAACCGTCGTCCTGGATACGTCCGCGCATGGCCTCATCTTGCCGGAGCGTGGCCCGGGTCGCAGCCGACCCGGGCCGTCGGCCACTCAGTAGCCGTAGCGGCTCTTCAGGTGCCGCCACCAGTCGCGGAACATCCACTTGTCGAACTCGGTGATGGAGGTGGCGCTGCCCGCGTTCATGATGAAGCAGCACTGGCCGGTCGGCGTCCAGTCGTAGAAGTCGTCCAGGCCGAACGTGTGCCCCATCTCGTGCAGCAAGATGTGGATGTTGTCGGTGTTCAGGTTGCCCGTGAAGTATTCGCTGCCGATCCGCTGCCCCCAGTCGCCGCCGGCGCCCCCGGTCATCCCGGCGGTCAGCCACAACGACATGTCGTAGTGGTGCGACGCGCCGCCGGTGCAGCCCGAATAGTTGCCGTCCTGGTGGAAGAAGCGGCCGCACGGCTCGGAGCACTGCGGCGCGTTCTCGCGGATGTTGTTGACGTAGATGTCGACCGACGTGTCGGTCCACTCCAGTTGGGCGCGGTCGCGAACGGCCCAGCCGACCACCTTCACCGGCACGGTGGCGTACGGCCAGCCGTTGTGGCCGACCATGACGTCCATCCACTTCTTGAACTGCCGAGCCAGCGCGGCGTGGATCTGGTCTCGCAGCGCCGCCGTCACGTGCGCGGTGGAATCCCAGCGTACGCAGTAGTTGATCTGCCCGCCCCCGGCGAAGACCTGATCCCAGCCGTAGTTGCGGAAGGTGTAAAGCGAGTTGTAGGTGGACTCGTAGTGCGCCCAGACCTCGTTGAGCGGTTGCACGAGATTCGACGGCGGATTCCAGCCCGTCGGGCTGACCGTGGTGCTGGGACTCGGGCTCGTACTCGCGCTGGGGCTGGCCGACGGGGACACGGTCCTCGTGGGCGAGGGCGACGCGGTCGCCGTCGCCGTCGGTGCGGCGGTCGTGGTGCTGCCGGTGCAGGCCACGCCGTTGAGCGTGAAGCCGGTCGGGATCGGGTTGGCTGCCGTCCACGCCCCGTTGAAGCCGATCGCGGTGACTCCATTGGTGGCGACGCCGCCGTTGTAGCTAAGGTTCGTTGCCGTGACCTGGAGACCGGTCTGGGCGTACGTGGCGTTCCAGCCCTGGGCGACGGCCTGCCCGGTGGCGGGGAACGTCCACTTGAGATTCCAGGCGCTGATCGGGTCGCCGAGGTTCTTGATCTCGACGTTGGCGGTGAACCCGCCCGCCCACTGTGACGGGACAGTGTAGGTGACCTGGCAGCCGGTGGCGGCGGCCTGCGCGACCGGCGTCGTCAGACCCCACGCGATCAGGGTGACGCCGGCCGTGAGGACGAGGGTGGGCGCGATGAAGCGCCGTCTGGTGATGGGCACGTGTGACTCCCGAGGCGGTTTCTGGCGCAGAAGCTGCGCGCGAACGGGTGATACACGTGGGCGAGATACCCGGCGTCTCACGACACGCAATGAGCACTGTGGATGATAGAAGCTCTGGGAGCGTTCCCACAAGGCGCCTTTTCGCGCTGGATCAGGGTTCTCGGTCGAATCATGGCGCATGATTCGACCGAGAACCCTGATCCAGGGTGGTCACCACTCGGCGTACGCGCCGTCGGCGTGCCGCCACACGGGCGACTGCCAGTCGTGCCCGATCTCGTCCGCCCGGCGTACGGCGTCCTCGTCCACCGTGATGCCGAGGCCCGGCCCGGTCGGCGGCAGCAGGTGACCGTCCCGGAAAGTGAAGACGTCCGGGTCGACCAGGTAGTCGAGCAGATCCCGGCCGACGTTGTAGTGGATGCCTAGGCTCTGCTCCTGGATGAGGAAATTCGGCGTCGCCAGGTCGACTTGAAGGCAGGCGGCCAGCGCGATCGGCCCGAGCGGGCAGTGCGGCGCCACCAGTACGCCGAACGTCTCGGCCAGCGTCGCGATCCGGCGGGACTCGGAGATGCCCCCGGCGTGCGACAGATCCGGCTGCGCCACCGCGATGCCGGCCTGCAGCACGGGGAGGAAGTCGGTCCGCGAGTAGAGCCGTTCGCCGGTCGCGATGGGCACCGCCGTGGACCGGCACAAGTCGCCGAGCAGGTGCCCGTGTTCGGGGACCAGCGGCTCCTCGACGAACATCGGCACCACCGGTTCGAGCGCCTGGATCAGTCGCCGCGCGGTCGCCTTGGTGGCCCGGCCGTGGAAGTCGATGGCGAGATCGCGGTCGGGTCCGAGCACCGCCCGGGCAGCCTCGGCCCGGGCGACGGCGTCGGCGACGTCCTGTGCGGAAGCCAGCGGCGCCACCTGCCCGGCGACGTTCATCTTGATCGCAGTCAGTCCGGCGTCGACCTGCCGCTGGACGGCGTCGGTGACCTCCGACGGCGAGTCGCCGCCGACCCAGCCGTACATGCGGATCCGGTCGCGGACCGGACCGCCCAGCAGCTCGTGCACCGGCGCGTTCCGATACTTCCCCGCGATGTCCCACAGCGCCTGGTCGATCCCGGCCACCGCGCTCGACAACACCGGCCCACCCCGGTAGAAGGTGCCCTTCGTCATGACCTGCCACAGGTCCTCGATGCGCAGCGGATCCCGGCCGATCAGCAGCGATTCGAACTCGTGCACCGCCGCTCGGACGGTGGCGGCCCGGCCCTCGACGACCGGCTCGCCCCAGCCGACGATGCCCGTGTCTGTCTCGATCCGGCAGAACAGCCAGCGGGGGGCGACGAGGAACGTCTCCAGCGAAATGATCTTCACGGTTACTCCGAGGGGAAAGCTCAGGCGAAGCGGGCGCCGAGGCCGCCGTCGACGGCCCAGTTCGCTCCGGTCACATAGGACGCGTACGGGGAGGCGAGGAAGCAGACCACGTCGGCGACCTCCTCGGGGGTGCCGATCCGGCCCAGCGGCTGCGCGTCCAGGACCCTGCGCTCCAGCTCCGGATCGGGCGAGCGGTCGAAGAAGTCCTGCACCAGGGGCGTACGCACATAGCCGGGGCTCACCGCGTTGACGCGTACGCCGTGTTCGGCGACCTCCAGGGCGAGGCTGCGCGTCAAGCCCACGAGGCCGGACTTGGCCGCGGCGTACGGGAACATGCCCCGGCTGGTCAGCGAGGAGTGCAGCGACGAGATGTTGACGATGGAGCCCTTGCGGGCGGCGATCATCGGCGGCAGCACGGCTTTGGCGCACAGCCACGCCGACTTGAGGTCGACGGCGAAGACGGTCTCCCACTGATCCTCGGTCATCGTGACCGGATCGAAGTACGCGTTCCGCCCGGCGTTGTTCACCAGCACCGTCACCGGACCCAGCTCAGCCGTCAGAGCCCGGAAGGCTTCGTCGACCGCCTTCGCGTCGCTGACGTCCGCCTGGACTGCGTACCAATCGGTCGTGGGGTGGAGGTCGATGACCCCCACGCGCGCGCCGTGCCGCTCAGCCGCCGCGGCGATCGCGGCGCCGATGCCCTGCGCACCGCCGGTCACGACGACGACCTCCCCCGCGAGCATGGCGTTCCTCCAATAGTCATACTGTATGGCGATTGCCGAACCTACGAGCTGAGGCCGACCACGTCAAGGGAGGGACAGTGACCTCGGACGCCACTCGCGGCCTGCACGGTTACCTCGTCGACCGGCTGGGCCGCATGATCGCCTCCGGCGAACTGGCCGCCGGCGCGCGCATCGTCCCGGAGGAGCTGACCGAGCGGTTCGGCGCCTCCCGCCCGGTCGTGCGCGAAGCGCTCCGGGCGCTGGAGGCCAAGGGCATGGTCCGGCCGCGACCCAAAGTCGGTACGCGAGTCCTGCCGATGCGGCAGTGGAACCTCCTCGACCGCGACGTCATCCGCTGGCGGGTCGCCGGCCCGGACGGCTCTCGTCAGCTCGACGAACTCAGCGACCTGCGGACCGCCGTCGAGGTGCACGCCGCTCGCCGATGCGCGGCGTACGCCACCGCCCAGCAAGTGGCCGAGTTACAGCAGGCGTGCGACGCGATGGCAGCCGCCGCAGCGGCCCGCGATCACACCGCGTTCACCACGGCGGACGTCGCCTTCCACACGACCCTGCTGGCCGCCTCCGGCAATGCGATGTTCCGCCACTTCACCGAACCGTTCGCCGCCTTCCTGACCGCCCGGGAAGACCTGCGTACGCTGCCCGACCAGGTCGACCCGGCCGTCGTCGACAGCCACCGCCGGCTCGTGGCCGCGATCGAGTCACAGGACGGCGACGGGGCGGCCGCGATCGCGCATGCTCTCATCGAGGCCGCCCGGGCCGAGGTGGCCGCCGCCCGGCAGCCCTGACCGCTCCCCCGCCTTCGCCAGGTTCATGATCGTGCGGACAGGGGGTTAGCGGTGGCGAGCTAGGGAGGCCGGCGTCGACGACGCCGGTTCGGCCGACGAGTCGGCCACGGCGGCGAGCTTTTCGCCTTCGACGTCCACGTTGGGCAGGATCTTGTCCAGCCAGCGCGGCAGCCACCACGCCGCCTTGCCCAGCAGCGACATCAGCGCCGGGATGACGGTCATCCGGACCACGAACGCGTCCACCAGCACACCGAACGCCAGGGCGAAGCCGATGGACTGGATGAGGGTCTCGCCGGAGAAGACGAACCCGCCGAAGACGCTGATCATGATGATGGCGGCGGCCGTGACGACCCGGGCGCCGTGCCGGAAGCCGGTCACGATGGCCGATCGGGCCGACGCGCCGTGGACGTAGTCCTCCCGCATCCGGGTCACGAGGAAGACCTGGTAGTCCATGGCGAGTCCGAAGAGGATGCCGATCAGCAGCACGGGCAGCATACTCATGATCGGGCCGGTCTCCTCGACTCCGAAGACGCTGCTCAGCCAGCCCCACTGGAAGACCGCCACGACCGCGCCGAAGGTCGCCGCCACGCTCAGCAGGAAGCCGAGGGTCGCGGTCAGCGGCACGAGCACGGAGCGGAAGACGAGCAGGAGCAGCAGGAACGCCAGTCCGACGACCACGCACAGGTAGGGCACGAGGGCCGCGCCGAGCTGGGCCGACACGTCGATCGCGAGCGCCGTCTGGCCGGTCACCGACACGGTCGCGCCGGTGGCCGCCTTGAGGTCGTCGGCCTGGTCACGGATCGCGGTCACCAGGTCGGCTGTCTTCTCGTCGTTCGGTCCGGTCTTCGGGATGACCGTCACGAGCGCGGTGTGGGCCTCGGCGCTGCCGCCGGTCGGCTGGGCGTACAGGACGTTGTCCAGCTTCATCAGCGCGCCGGCCAGGGCCTGGCCAGCGGTCTGCGGGTCGCCGCCCGCGGGCAGGTCGGCCACGATCAGCAGCGGACCGTTGAAGCCCGGCCCGAAGCCCTCGGTCATCAAGTCGTACGCCTTGCGCTGGGTGGTCGACGTGGCTTGCATGCCGTCGTCGGGCAGCCCGAGTCGCAGTCCGGCGGCGGGGATGGCGAGCGCGGCCAGTCCGGCGACGGCCAGCACGAGCGCGGGCACCCGGAAGCGCACGATGAACTTCGCCCAGCGTTCGCCCATCGGGGTGGGACCGGCCTCGTCGGCCTCCGGGTCCGGCGTACGCCGGCCGAACAGGCGCCCGCGGATGAGCCGGGTGCCGGTGAACCCGAGCAGCGCCGGGAGCAGCGTGATCGCGACCAGCACCGAAACGGCGACGGTGGCGGCGGCCGCCAGGCCCATGCTGCGCAGCAGCGGGATGCCGACGACGGAGAGCGCGGCCAACGCGATGATCACGGTCAGGCCGGCGAAGACGACGGCGGATCCGGCCGTGCCGACCGCCCGGCCGGCGGCTTCCGGTCCGTTCTTGCGTACCAGCAGTTCGTGCCGGAAGCGGGAGACGATGAACAGCGAGTAGTCGATGCCGACGGCGAGACCGAGCATCAGCGCGAGGATCAGGCTGTTGGAGTTGATGTCGAACCAGCGGGCCGCCAGGGCGATGCCGGAGATGCCGACGCCGATCCCGGTGAGCGCGGTCAGCAGGGGCAGTCCGGCCGCGATGAGCGAGCCCAGCGTGACGACGAGCACGACGGCGGCGATGACGATGCCGAGCACCTCGACGATGCCGGTCTCCGGGTTGGCCCGCAGGGCGTCGCCGCCCACCTCGACAGTCAGGCCTTGATCGCGGCCGAGCTGGGCGGCGTCGAACAGCGCCTCCCGGTCGGAGTCGGTCAGCGCCATGCCCTGTACGCCGTAGGTGACCTGGGCGAAGGCGTACCGCGGGTGTTCCGGGGAGATCGTCTTCGCGGTGTACGGGTCGGCCACGTTCGCCACCTGCGGGGCTTCCTTCAGCGCGGCCACCACGGCGGAGACTGCGCTCTGCACCGAGGGGTCGACGATCGTCTTGCCTTCCGGTGCGACGAAGACGACCCGGGCGCTGGCCCCACCGGCGTGTGCTTCGGGGAAACGCTCGCTGAGCTGGTCGATGGCCTGCTGCGATTCGGTGCCCGGAATGCTGAAGTCGTTACTCGTCTTGCCGGAGAAGAGGGCGGCGCCGGCGCCCGCGACGGCGAGGAACACCACCCAGATCGCCAGGACGAGCCACCGTCGGGCGTACGCGAATCGGCCGATTCGATAGAGGAACGTTGCCATTGGAGCACTCCAATATGAGAGGTAGGCAGCCGTCATCGCGACGAAACACGCAGTTCACGGTGGGTGAAAGGCGCTCGCCTCTGCTCCTCAAACTAGCCGATCGGCAAGGCAGCGACAAGCCGATCGGCAAGGTCACACCTTGCCGATCGGCTAGCTGGCACACTTGCCGATCGGCTAGCTTTGACGGAAGGCATTCAGCGTCCTTAGAGTTGTTGAGCTGGTAGGGAGGACGCCGTGACGGGATTGGCCGAGGCCGGACCGCGGGGTCAGGAGCGCACCCGGCAACGTCTGCTGGACGAGGCGTGCCGGCTGTTCGCCCTGTACAGCTTCGCCGGCACGTCGCTGCAGATGATCGCCGACCATCTCGGTGTGACGAAGGCCGCCATCTACCACCACTTCAAGACGCGCGACGACATCCTCACCGCGGTGATCCAGCCCGCCATGGAGGAGCTGCGCACCATCATCGAGACCGCCCAGGCGCAACGGACGCCGTCGAGCCGGGCGGACACGATGCTGCGCGGCTTCGTCGACCTGACGGTCAAGCACCGCCGCCTCATCGGGATGATCGGCACCGACCCGGGCATCACCAGCGCCCTGCAGAGCCACCCGGACATCGCCGAGCTGCTGCAGCAGCCGGGCGAGCTGCTGATGGCCGACGACTCGCCGGCCTCGGAGGTCGCCGCCACGGTCGCCCTCGCCGGGATCGCCGCCGCCGCGTCCTCCCCTGTGCTGCAACGGTTCGACGACGACGCGATGCGTGAGCAGCTGCTCGCCACCGGCCGCCGGATCCTGGGGCTGCGCGCCCGACGTTCCTGACCGCACACTGCAACCCGTGACGGGGGCCTGGCCGTGTCCCAGGCGACCCATCCCCACGAGCACGGGCGGTAGCAGTGGATTTCGCGGAGTTCTACCGGGTGACCTCGCCCCGGACGCTGCGGTACGCGTACGGGTTGACCGGTGACCTCGCCCAGGCGCAGGACGTCGTGCAGGAGGCGTACATCCGCGCCTGGCAGCGCTGGCGGCGGCTCAGCGGCTACGACGACGCCGAGGCGTGGCTGCGGCTCGTGGTCTCCCGGCTCGTCTTCGACTGGTGGCGCCATTTACGCGTACGCCGCAACGCCCCGGTCGAGCAGCCGGCTGCGGTGCCACCGCCCTCCGAGGACACCATGCTCGTCGTGGCCGCGCTGAAGAAGCTGCCGGAGCGGCAACGGCAGGCGCTCGCGCTGCACTATCTGCTCGACGTCTCGGTGGCCGAGATCGCGACCGAGTTGGGGGTCAGCGAAGGGACGGTCAAGTCGTGGCTGTCGCGGGGCCGGGACAACCTCGCGACGGTCCTCAAGGCGGAGCTGGCTCAGGTCCCCGTGGGCTCCGCCGACGACGTCGCGGAGATCGGCCGCCGCCGACGGCGTACCAAGGTGGCGGCGACGGTGACCGCCGCGGGCCTGGTGGTGATCGCGGTGATCGTGCTGGCGACGGCGGTCCTGGGCCGGAACCGCACGATGCCGCCACCCACGGTCAATCCCACGGGCAGCCCGATGGAGTTCTCGACCCTGCGCCGGGTGGGCTCGATGCCGCTCGACGGCCTGGCGTTTCCGGAGGTCGCGATCGTCAACGGCCGTGCCTACGCGATCGACCTGTCGGGGACGGGAGTGACGGTGCTGTCGATGAGCCTGGCGGACGGCACTCCGGCTTGGCCGCCGGTCACGTTGCCGCCGCTCGCCGGGGGCGCGGACGGCGTGACGCCACGGATCCTGGCCACGCCGGACGCGATTCTCGTCCTGGCCGGCGCGGCGACCAGCAGCGGCTGGCAGACGACGGCGTGGATGATCGACCCGGCGACGGGCGAGCAGCGCTGGCACTTCAACGGTTCCGTGGAGCCCGACGCCGTCCAGCTCTTCCCTGGGGTCGCGGTGTTCCCGGGTGCGCGTCCGGGAACGATCGCCGGGATCGACTTGCGGACCGGCGAGACGCGCTGGCAGGTGAGCGCGCTTGCGCAGCGGGTCTTCGGCATGGGCGCTCCGGGCGATCTGGCACGGTCGGACCTCGGCGTCGGCGTGCCGGAGATGGGCAACAGTGACGGCAAGATGTACGTCGCGGACGGGCAGGGCACCATCACCGAGTACGCCGCCGCGACCGGTGTCCCGACCGGACGCGTCTGGCATGGGATCCCGCCCAACGACGGCTTCCTGGCCTACCACGGCGACATCTACATCCGCAGTGCACGCGAGTTGTACCGGCTCCACCTCGACGACGGGTCGCTGGTACGCGTGTTCACCGGCGGCGGGGTGACCGCGGTGGCGCCGTGCGACCTCGACGACGTCTGCCTGATCGACGCGACCGAGTCCGGGGGGCGCAACGTCGTCGCGCTCCACGACGGCCGGACGAAATGGACCGTCTCCGTGCCGGACGCGGCCCTCCTGGACCCGGTCGGGCTGACGCTGCGGGTCGCGCCCGTGGGCGACGGTCCGGTGATCCTGCTCGACTCGGACGGGCGGGAGGTGCTGCGGACCGCCCAGAGCAGCCGGGTGTTGCGGCTGGACGCCGGAAACTTCCTCGTCTGCGAGTGGACCGGCGACACCTCGGTCCGGCTGTCCGGCGTACCGGTCGGGACGTTGCGACAGCGGTCGCTCGGAGCGCTGGGAGTGCGGCCAGGGCAGCTCGCTGCGGAGGGCTCCGCGCTGGTCGCGGTGGTCGGCGGCGAACTGGTGCTGTACTCGATCGCGCGCTGACCGGATTCGCAGCGCGACCTGCGCGCGGTCCTGCTCGCGTTCCTGCTCGCGGTCCTGCTCGCGGTCCTGCTCGCGTTCCTGCGCGCGGTCCTGCTCGCGGTCCTGCTCGCGTTATCCGGGATAACGTCCCCTGGGGCGCGGGCGAAGGGGACGTTATCCCGGATAACGCGGGGACCACCCCACGGGGGCGATCTTGCGTTTTGCCGGTCAAATGGGTGGGTAGCAGGCAGGATGGAAAGGAGACGACAGAAAGGGCGACGATGCTGGCGTTGACCGTCCGACCCGGACAAGCCGATTCGCTGGAACTCAGCGAGATGCCCGAGCCTGAGCCGGGCCCGGGTGACCTGCTCGTGGACGCGGTCGCCGTGGGCGTCTGCGGCACCGACCGGGAGATCGCCGCCGCCGAGTACGGCTGGGCGCCGGCCGGGCAGAACCGTCTCATCCTCGGCCACGAGTCGCTGGGCCGCGTACGCACGGCTCCGGCCGGGTCGGGATTCGCCGAAGGCGACCTGGTCGTCGGGGTGGTGCGGCGGCCGGATCCGAAGCCGTGCGGCGCCTGCGCCCGGGGCCAGTTCGACATGTGCCGTAACGGCGAGTACACCGAGCGCGGGATCAAGGAGATCCACGGCTACGCCAGCGAGCGCTGGACGGTCGAGGCGGAGTACGCCGTGAAGCTGCCCACGGAGCTGGGTGAGGCCGGCGTACTCATGGAACCGACCTCGGTCGTGGCCAAAGCGTGGGAACAGATCGACCGGATCGGCGGCCGAGCCTGGTACGAGCCGAAGACCGCGCTGATCACGGGTGCCGGACCGATCGGGTTGCTCGCCGCGTTGCTCGGCGTGCAGCGTGGGCTCGACGTCCACGTGCTGGACATCGTCACCGACGGCCCGAAGCCGGAAGCGGTGCGGGCGCTCGGCGCGACCTACCACAGCGAGGCGATGGATCAGCTGACCGGACGGCTGAACCCGGACGTCATCATCGAGGCGACCGGGGTGTCCTCCCTGGTCATCGACGCGATCAGCGGCACCGCGGAGTACGGCATCGTCTGCCTGACCGGCGTCTCGGTGGCCGGTCGCAAGATCAGTGTCGACATAGGCGGCGCGAACCGGTCGATGGTGCTGGAGAACGACGTGGTCGTCGGCTCGGTCAACGCCAACCTCAGCCACTTCCAGCAGGCCGCGGACGCCCTCACCCAGGCCGACCGGAGCTGGCTGGAGTCGCTTCTCACCTCACGCAGTTCGCTGCAGGACTACGCCCACGCGTTCGAACCCGATCCGAACGGCATCAAGCACGTGATCGACATTTCCTGACATTCCCCCGGGGAGGCGCCCATGCCCGACCGTCAGATCAACATCCTCCAAGGCCGCACGTTCATGGTCAGCGACGAACGCGGCGACGTGGCCCCCAACTACGACCTGCCGGGCGGCTTGTTCTTCCGGGACATGCGCCACCTGTCGCGCTGGGAGCTGCGGCTGAACGGACGCCCGCTGGCCTCGCTGTCGGGCCAGCCCGTCGAGTACGACGAGGCCGTGTTCTACCTTCAGCAGCCGACCGGCACCGTCTACCTGAACCCGTCGCTGTCGGTGCTGCGCCGCCGGCACGTCGGCGAAGGCGTACAGGAGCAGCTCGCGGTGACCAACCACGGCTCGCGGCCCGCGGTCCTCGAACTGTCGCTGCTGTTCGACGCCGACTTCGCCGACATCTTCGAGGTCAAGGACAAGCAGGGCAAGACCGGGCGGCACTATCGGCGCATCGAGAGCGGCGCGGTCGTGCTCGGCTACGAGCGCGGCGAGTTCCGGCGCGAGACCCGCATCAAGGCGCCGGGCGCGCGGTTCACCGAGCAGTCCATGTCGTACGCCTTGGAGCTGTCCCCGACGCAGACGTGGAGTACGGAGATCGAGATCTCGGTGGCGACCGCCGCGATCCGGCCCGTTCCGCACCTCGACCATCGGCCGCAGATGCCGATCAGCATGGAGGACTGGCTCGCCCAGGCGCCGGAGCTGGACACCGACTGGGACGACCTGGTGCACACCTACCGGCGCAGTCTGATCGACCTGGCGGCGTTGCGGTTCTATCCGGACACCGTGCCGGACGCCTCGCTGCCGGCCGCCGGGCTGCCGTGGTTCATGGCGTTGTTCGGCCGGGACAGCCTGATCGTGGGCTACCAGACCCTCCCGTACGCGCCGGAGCTGTGCCGGACGACGTTGAAGGCGCTCGCCGCCCAGCAGGCGTCCATGATGGACGACGTCCGCGACGCCGAACCGGGCAAGATCCTGCACGAGCTGCGGCACGGCGAGCTGACCTACTTCGGCCAGCGACCGCAGTCGCCCTACTACGGCAGCGCCGACAGCACACCGCTGTTCCTGATCGTGCTCGACGAGTACCACCGGTGGACCGGGGACAGCGCGACCGCCTGCGATCTGGAACCGCACGCCCGCGCGGCGATCCAGTGGATGCGGGAGTTCGGCGACTCCGACGGCGACCTGTTCATCGAGTACGCCACCCGCAATGCCGAGCAGGGTCTGGCCAACCAGTGCTGGAAGGACTCGTGGAACGCGATCGTCCACCCCGACGGGACGCTCGCGACGCTGCCCCGGGCCACCTGCGAGATCCAGGGGTACGCCTACGACGCCCGGCTGCGGGCGGCCCGGCTGGCCCGGGAGTGCTGGAACGATCCGGCGCTCGCCGAGTCGCTCGAAGCGGAGGCACGGCTGCTGCGGGACCGTTTCGTCGACGCCTTCTGGCTGCCGGACGAGGGGTTCTACGCGCTGGCCCTGGACGGGCAGAAGCGCCCGGTGCCGACGCTCACCTCCAACATCGGGCACCTGTTGTGGAGCGGGATCGTTCCGCCGGAGCACGCCGCGTCGGTGGTGGAGCATCTGATGGGTCCGGCGATGTTCTCCGGCTGGGGCGTACGCACCCTGGCCGACGGGCTGACCGCGTACAACCCGATGGAGTATCACAACGGGTCGGTGTGGCCGCACGACAACGCCATCGTCGCCGCCGGGCTCGCCCGGTACGGCTTCCGCGAGGAGGCGGCCGTCATCTCGGAGGCGATGCTGACGGCCGCGGCACTGTCCGGGTTCCGCCTGCCGGAGGCGCTGATCGGGACGGCCCGGGAGCTGACGGAGATCCCGATCGCGTACCCGTCGGCGTGCTCGCCGCAGGCCTGGGCTGCCGGGACGCCGCTCATGCTGCTGCGTACGCTGCTCGGCCTGGAGCCGGACGGGGAACGGCTGACCGCCGACCCGCATCTGCCGTCGCGCTGCGGACGGCTGATGCTGCGCGGCATACCGGGCGCGTGGGGGAAGGCCGACGCCGGCGTGTAGGACTAGAAGCATGTTCCTGAGTCACCTGGAGTGTCCCCGTTGCGGCGCCGAGCTCGACGCCGACCGGCCGCAGAACCTGTGTTCCTGCGGCTCTCCCCTGCTCGCCCGCTACGACCTGCCCGCGATCGCGAACGCGGTGGATCCCGCCGCCGTCGAGCGGCGCGGTGCGGACTTGTGGCGGTATCGGGAGCTGCTGCCGGTGCGGTCGGCCGAGCACGTCACGACGCTGGGCGAGGGCTGGACGCCGCTGTGGTCCGCCGATCGCTACGGTGCCGAGATCGGGCTGAATCGGCTGCTGGTCAAGGACGAGGGCCTGCTGCCGACGGGCGCGTTCAAGGCGCGGGGCGCGGCGGTGGGCGTATCCCGGGCGCGGGAGCTGGGCATCCGGCATGTGGCGATGCCGACCAACGGCAACGCGGGCGCGGCCTGGGCGACGTACGCCGCCCGTGCCGGGCTCGCCACGACGATCGCCATGCCCTTCGGCGCTCCGGTCATCACCCGGCAGGAGTGCCTGGTCGCCGGGGCGGATCTGCATCTGGTCGAGGGCGTGATCAGCGACGCCGGGCGACTCGTCGCGTCCCTGATCGCCGACGCGGACGGGGCGATCTTCGACGTGTCCACGCTCAAGGAGCCCTACCGCATCGAGGGCAAGAAGACGATGGGGCTGGAGATCGCCGAGCAGTTGGGCTGGCGTACGCCGGACGTGATCCTGTATCCGACCGGGGGCGGCGTGGGGCTCATCGGCATCCACAAGGCGCTGCTCGAACTGCGTACGCTCGGCTGGCTCTCCGGTGAGCTGCCCCGGCTGGTGGCGGTGCAGTCGACCGGCTGCGCGCCGGTGGTGAAGGCGTACGACGCGGGACTTCGCCAGGTCGAGGCGTGGCCCGACGCGTCCACTGTGGCCTTCGGGATCAACGTGCCCAAGCCGCTGGGCGACGAGCTGATCCTCGACGCGATCGCCGAGAGCAACGGCACCGCGATCGCCGTCGACGACGCCGACATGCTGGCGGATCTGCGGGAGTTCGGGCGGCTGGAGGGGCTCATGCTCTGCCCCGAGGGCGCGGCCTGTCTGACCGCCGCGCGGCTGCTGCGCGACCGCGGCTGGCTCGACGCCGACGACGAGGTGGTGCTGCTCAACACCGGTGCGGGCGTCAAGTACCCCCTCGACCTGTGACTGCGGCACTGGATCAGGGATCCGGGTCGAATCTTGGGCCAAGATTCGACCGCGAACCCTGATCCAGCGCTCTCGGTTAAGGCTTCACAGGCCGAGTGTCGTGCCGGTAAGGTCTTCACATGTCGATCTCGCGCCGCGCCCTTCTGTCCACAGTGCCCGCAGCCGCCCTGCTCACCGTGGCGGGCCAGATCCGTGCGGGGAAGGCGCAGGCCGCACCCGGTGACCAGGACCGGCTGATCGCCAACACGGTGGCGATGCTGGCCGGTACGCCGGAGAGCAACGCCCGGCCGGAGGTCGCCGGCAAGCTGGCGGCGATCGAGGCGACGGCGCGTACGTGGCTGCAGGCGCTGGACACCGCCGGTTCGGGCGAGTTGTTCAAGGGTCTGCCGCTGGGCACGAGCGACCCGAATCTGAAGAGCACCAGCCAGCACCTGTA
The DNA here is from genome assembly GCF_040654195.1 of Hamadaea sp. NPDC050747. Taxonomy (NCBI): domain Bacteria; kingdom Bacillati; phylum Actinomycetota; class Actinomycetes; order Micromonosporales; family Micromonosporaceae; genus Hamadaea; species Hamadaea sp. NPDC050747. Next base: position 60,121 of record NZ_JBFAHM010000015.1, on the reverse strand, counting down.
TGAGATCGCCCTCGCGACCCGGGTCCCCGGCGGCGCGCTCAACGGCGACTCGGCGATCCAGGCCCGGGTCCTGGAGAAGCTGCGCTGGCTCCACGAGAACTACTACGGCGACCAGAGCAAGGGCTACTACGGAAACTGGTTCAACTGGGAGATCGGCATCTCCACCGACGTCACGCGTACGCTGGCGCTGCTCGCCGACGTCGCCCCGGCCGACCTGGTGACCGCCTACGTCGCCAGCATGGACGCGTACCTGCGCAACGGCAAGAACGGCGACGTCGATCTGGACTCGCGCTTCCACACCGGCGCGAACCTCGCCGACATCACCGCCAACCGCATCCTCCAGGCGGCCCTCCTGCGGGACGACGCGCGACTGGCCAAGGCGGTCGCCGACCAGCTCACGGTGTTCGCGACGGTCGACCCGTACAACCTCCAGCACGGGGTCACCGACGGGTACTACGCCGACGGGTCGTTCCTGCAGCACGCCTCGGTGGCGTACACCGGCTCGTATGGCAAGGGCCTGCTCACCCGGGCGGTGCAGACGATCAAGGTGCTCGACGGCACGAGCTACGCGTCCACCGACACGGTGGTTCCCGTCGTGCAGCGCTGGGTGGTCGACGGCTTCGCTCCGCTGATCTTCGAGGGCTACCTCATGGAGATCGTCAAGGGGCGGGCGGTCTCGCGGACCACCACCGGCTACGCGGACGTCGCGATCATCGTCGAGGCCATCGTGGATCTCAGCGGCTACAGCGCCGACGCGGTCGCCCTGAAGAGCTACATCAAGCACATCCGCCAAAGCTCGCGCGCGACGCTCACGCCCACGTCGTTCGTCTCGCCGGTGAGCATCAGCCGGTACGCCGACATCATGGCGGACGCGGCGATCCCGGCGGCCGACCTGAACCCGGCGAGCCGGAGCGTGGCGTTCAACGCGATGGACCGGGTGGTGCACCGCCGTCCCGGGTACGCCTTCGCGCTGGCCCGCAGCTCGGAGCGGATCTCGGCGTACGAGTACATGAGCGGCGAGAACCTGATGCCCTGGTTCCAGGGAGCCGGGGCGCACTACCTCTACCTCGCCGGTCAGGATCACACGCAGACGTTCGGGGTGGACTACTACACGACGGTGTCGCCGTACCGGCTCGCCGGGGTGACCGCGCCCGAGGAGGCCCGGCGGACCATCCCGGAGCTGTACGGGACGCTCTGGTACGACAACCCGGCGCTGGGCTTCACCTCGTCCTCGGAGTCGCAGAACACCTACGTCTACTTCCCGGTCTGCACCAACGAGCACTCCGGCGGAGCGGTGCTCGGCGCCTACGGCGCGGCCGGGCTGGTGCTCGGCGACGACGCGGCGTACGCCGCCCAGCAGGCCGGTGAGCTGCCCGGTGACTTCGTGGCGTACCGGAACGCCGAGGCGACGAAGTCGTGGTTCCTGTTCGACGACGAGATCGTCGTGCTGGCGGCGGGCGTACGCGACTCCGGGCGGGCGGTCACGACGACGTTCGACAGCCGGATCGCATCTCCGTCCGATGTGGTCAGTCTGACGGAGGGCGACCGCTGGCTCCGGTACGCCAACGACACGCAGAACACCGCGGTCGGCTACCGCTTCCTCGCCGGTACGCGCCCGGCGCCGTCGAACACGTCGGTCACCGCGAGCCGCCGGGTGGTGCGTACCGGCAACCCGGACACGAAGGTGACCAAGCAGGTGTTCACGCTGGGGGTCACCGAGCCCGCCGGGGCCGAGGCCGCCGCGTACGCGTACGCCATCGTGCCGAACGCGTCGGCCGAGGCGCTGGCCGCGTACGAGGACTGCCGCCTGACGATCCTGGCGAACACGCCGCAGACGCAAGCCGTGAAGCACTCGGGGCTGGGCCTGGTGGCGGTCAACAGCTTCACGCCGGGCGACCATCACGCCGAGCGGCTCGTCGTCGACGGGCCCGCGTCGGTCCTCGTCCAGACCACGCGTCAACACGTGACCGTCGCCGTGGCCGACCCGACGACCAAGCGGGACACGGTCACCGTGACGATCCACGGTCGCACCCTGCGGGCGGTCGAAAGCGCCGAGGGAATGCGGATCCGTCCGGTCGCCGGCGGGACTCGGATCGAGGTCGCCACGCGGCACGCGTACGGCCGGAGCTTCACGGCCCGGCTGCGCGCGGACCAGTAGCGAAACTGTAGGCCATCTGTAGACGATTGCTGACACTCTCCATCAAGGCCTCAATACGGCCGCCACTTGATGGAGGTAGGCATGACCCTCACCCGACGTTGGATCCTCTCCCGCGGCGCGGCCACCGCCGTCGCGGCGGTGGCCGGCTCGGCCGTCCTGGCCGACCGGGCGTCCGCCCTGCCCGCCGTCGACATGGAGCTGGTGCTCCTGGCGGCCGAGCTCGACCCGCCCAAGCCCGACGAGGGCCTGACCCCGAACGCCTACGCGCACGTGCTGGAGGTCGAGAAGGCCTTGAGCGCCAAGGGTTTCCTGTCCTCCAGCCTGGTCGACGGCCACTACGGCACCTCCACGGTCTCCGCGTACGCCGCCTACCAGCGGTCGCTCGGCTACACGGGGATCAACGCGAACGGCATTCCCGGCCCGACGTCGCTGACGACGCTCGGCACCAACCGCTTCACCGTCAGCCGGGCCGTGTCGACCGGTTCGACGACGGACAGCTACGGCGGCGAGCGGGTGAACACCCGGACGAAGAACATGCTGGCCAAGGCGGATTCGCTGCTGTCGTGGTCGATCACCCTGTCGCAGGGCTCCTACACCTCGACGAACCCCTCGTCGGCCGGTACGCACGACGGCGGCGGCGTGGTCGACATCTCGGTGACGAACCTGACGACCACGCAGCGCTGGCAGACGGTGAAGGCGCTGCGTACGGTCGGCTTCGCGGCCTGGCTGCGCAACCCGTCCCAGGGCGACTGGCCGTACCACATCCACGCGGCGGCGGTGCTGGACCCGGACATGGCGCCGACGGCCCGCGACCAGATCTACGACTACTACATCGGCAAGAACGGGCTGGCCAACCACGCCGCCGACGACACTCCGTCGGCGTACCGGATGCCGTTCACCTGGTGGGAGCAGTACAAGCGCTCCCTCTGAGCACCATGATCATTGCGTCAGCCATGCTGTTTGAGCGGACAAATCGCTTCGCGAAGCAGCATGGCTGACGCGATGATCACGCGAAACGGGGTGGCGCGGCGAGCGGGCGGGCAAGAAGGCGCCAAGAGGGCCGCGGTTAGCGTGCGGGCATGAGGCGCCGGATAGTGACCGCGGCATTCGCGGTGGCGACGATCGCCGCGATCGCCTGGGTGCTCCGCGGCCAGGACTGGTCGGTGCTGCGGACGACGCTCGACGGCCGGCCGGCCGGCTTCGTCGTGACGATGGGCGTTCTGGCGCTGCTGGCCAACGCGGTCGCGTTGCTCGCCGCGATGACGTCGTGGCGGCAGACCCTGCGGGCGGCCGGGCACGAGCTGACCACTATGGACGCCACTCGGCTGTACTTCGCCGGCCAGTTCGCGAAGTACCTGCCCGGCAAGGTCTTCAGCCTCGTCGTGAACCTGCGCATGGGCCGTACGCTCGGCGTACCGGCGGCGCGGATGGCTTCGGCCTGGGTGCTGACGCTGGTGATCGGGGTGCTCACCGGTGCGACCATCGGCCTGCTGGCCGGGCCGGAATTGCTGGGCGCGTCGGCAGGCTGGCTGATCCTGGCGGCGTTACCGATCGTGGCGGCGCTGATCCGGCCGAGCCTGCTGAGCACGGCTGCCACGGTGGCCGCACGGGTGCTGCGGCGGCCCGCTCCGGAGGTCAACCCCGACGGCGTACGCCCGGCGCTGGTCACGCAACTGCTGTCGTGGCTCGCCGCCGGGCTCCAGCTCTGGTTGATCGCCGTCGCGGTCGGCGCGAACCCGGTCGGCTCGCTCCTGCTGTGCGTTGGCGCGTTCGGCCTGGCGACCGTCGCCGGGATGTTCGCCGTCTTCGCGCCCGAAGGGATCGGCGTACGCGAAGTCCTGCTGCTGGCCGCGCTCGGCGTGAGTCTTCCGCTGCCGGTCGCCAGCGTGGTGGCCCTGTCGAGCCGGTTGATCGTCATCCTCAGCGAACTGCTCACCGCTCTGGTCGCCTACGGGGTGGCGGTGACCCTGCAGAAGCAGAGCCAAGATTCGAGCAAGGCCGTGCCGGTACGTTCCTAATCATGACGGCGCCGCTGGTCTCGGTGATCATTCCCAACTACAACTACGGTCGTACGCTCGGCGAATGCGTCGCGGCCGTGCAACGGCAGACCTATCCGAACATCGAGATCATCGTGGCCGACGACGCCAGCACGGACGACTCGGTGGCGATCGCGAGCCGCCTCGGCGTGACCGTGCTGGAGACGGACGTGAACGCCGGAGTCTCGACGGCCCGCAATCGCGGCGCCGAGCGGGCCGCCGGTGAGGTGCTGTTCTTCGTCGACTCCGATGTCGCCCTGGCCCCCGACGCGGTCGCGAACGCCGTCGAGCAGCTGCTGGCCGACGACCGGCTCGGCGCGGTCTGCGGCATGTACCAGGCCGAGCCGATGTTCCCGGACAGCCTGGTCAAGCGGTACCGGGCGATCCAGCAGTTCGTCTGGTTCACCGAGATCGACGGGCCGATCCCGGGCCTGCACTCGGCCCTGTTCGCGATCCGGACGGCGGTCTTCCGGGAGGTCGGCCCGTTCAACGACCGGCTGCGGTGGACCGAGGAGCAGGACTACGGCTTCCGGCTCAACGCCAAGTACGTCGTGCTGGCGACGTCGGCCGTCCAGGGCCGGCACGACCACGACGGCACGTTGCGCGTGATGCTCACGAAGGTCTTTCAGCGTACGCGGCTGGGCGCGCCGAACTGGGTGCGGTTGCGGGCGCTGCCGGGCGGAGCCGGTTCGGGCAACCGGGCGCTGGGCAGCGCGTTCCTCCTGGCCGCGATCGCCGCGGTGCTCCTGCCGATCGTGTTCGGGCCGGTCGCCCTGCTCGCGTGCCCGGTGCTCGCCGGAATCTCGATCGCGCTCGACGGCCGCACTTACGCGTACGCGTTCCGGAATCATGGCGTCCTTTTCGGACTCCAGTTCACCGTCCTGCATATGCTGGTGACGCTGACCTCCGCCGTCGCCGCCGGAGTCGGAATCCTGCAGGGCCTGCTCTTCCCGCGCATGACGCGGCGGCTCTACCGCGTCGGAACCCCCGCCTGACCCGAAAGGTTCGCCATGACCACCTTCACCATCGACAGCACCGCGAGCGACGTCCTGGCCGGTGTCGACCTGACCGGCAAGCTCGCAGTCGTCACCGGCGGCTACTCCGGGCTCGGGCTCGCCACGACCAAGGCGCTCGCGGCGGCCGGAGCGACCGTCGTGGTGCCCGCGAAGCGCCCGGCGTCGGCGGCCGAGGCGCTGGCGGGCGTACCGGGGGTCGAGGTCGACGAGCTGGACCTGGCCGACCTGGGCAGCGTGGAGGCGTTCGCCGAACGGTTCGCCAAGTCCGGTCGCGGCATCGATCTGCTGCTCGCCAACGCCGGGGTGATGGCGCTGGCGGAGACCCGGGTCGGACCCGGGTGGGAGGGTCACTTCGCGATCAACCACCTCGGTCACTACGCCCTGGTGAACCGGCTCTTCCCGGCGCTGTCCGCCGACGGCGGTGCGCGCGTTGTGGTCACCTCCTCCGGCGTCAGCCCGGACGCCACGCTCAACTGGGACGACGTCCAGTTCGAGAACGGCTACGACCGGTGGGCGGCGTACGCGCAGTCGAAGTTCGCCAACGCGTTGTTCGCCGCGCAACTCGACGTGCTGGGCCAGGCGTCCGGCGTACGCGCCTTCTCGGTCAACCCCGGCTACATCCTGACGCCGTTGCAGCGGCATCTGACCACGCAGGAGATGGTGGACGCCGGCTGGATCGACGCCGAGGGCAACGCGCTGCTACCCGAATTCCGCTCGACCGAGCAGGGCGCGGCGACCCCGGTGTGGGCGGCGACCTCACCGGAACTGGCCGGCGACGGGGGTGCGTACCTCAAGGCGTGCGAGGTCGTGCGGCGCTTCGACACTCCGGGCGACCGGGATCAGGCCGTCCGTCTGTGGGCGCTGTCGGCCGAGCTGACCGGCGTCGACATCGCGAAATGATGAGCCGGCTCTTCGCCCTCACTCCCGGCTCGAGCGTTCAAGCCGGCGAGGTCGCCTCGTAGCGGGCGGCGATCCGGTCCCCGAGGGCGTAGCCCTCGACGATCCGCTCCACGAGCCGGTTGTGCCGCTGGGGGACGGTTCCGTCGTCCACAGCGGACAGCTCGGCGGCGGTGCGCCACCATCGCGCGGCCGGTCCGTGCGCTACTGCACTCCTGGTGGCTCGCTCAAGAGGCTCCCCGGCGACGACGTGCACCGCCTGGCGGCCGTCCTCCCGGGCCTCGTCGCACGCCTTGCTCCACAGGGCCAGCTCTTCGGCCAGATCGTGATGACCCTCGTCGCGCAGCCGGTCCGCCGCGGTGCGCCCGGCCGCCGACAGCCGCGCCGGTCCGCCGAGATAGCGGGCCGGCGCCGGGCCGTCGTCGTCCAGGATCATCGCGTAGACGCAGGCCATCATGGTCTCCAGCCGCCCGGCCAGCAGCATCAGCTGCCCCAGGTCGCGCAGCTCGGCGTCGTCATAGAAGAGCTGACGGTACGCCGGAAGCCGAACCGGCGCGCTGACTTCGCCGCGCAGTACCGCCACGTGCAGGTCGCGTAGCTCCGCGCCCGGTTCGACGCCGAGCTGCTCGGCGATCTGCGTACGCACGACGGCGTAGCACTGCAGCGCCTCGGAGGTGCGGCCGAGCGCGCACAACGCCCACATGTGCTGGGCGACGACGGGTTCGGCCAGCGGATGGGACTCGACGATCGGGGCGAGCCGGTCGGCGACCGTCTCGGCGTTGCCTCGGCGCAGTTCCTCGGCGGCCCAGGCGCTGGCGACTCCGACGAGCTGGGATTCGACGCCTCGGCGTACCTTGGCCGCCCAGAACCCGGTCAGCTGGGCCAGCGGCCGTCCTCGCCACAGGTCCATCGCCTCGCGCAGGACGACGATCCGCGTTGGATCGGCCCGGTACGCCTCGAGCAGCCGGCTGATCCGGTGGACGTCGACGTGGTCGCGGTCGAGGTCGAGCACGTAGCCGTCGACCTGTTTGATCAGGCGTACGCCGTGGTCGGCGAACAGGCGGCGGAGCCGGGCGATGTGCGCGTAGAGGGCGCTGCGGGGGGCCTCCGGCGGATCGGCGCCCCAGACGCGTTCCACCAACGCGTCGAGGCCGACGGGGCTGCCCGCGTCCATCGCGAGTGCCGCGAGGACAGCCCGGCGCTGCAGCGGGCCCGCGTCCAGCGGGCGGCCGCCCGACTCCACCTCGATCGAACCCAGCAGTCTGATCCGCATGTGCTCCCCCCGAAGACACGTCGATCTCGGCGGCCCCCGCCGTTGGGAGCGTTCCCATGACCGTTCGACTTTATCCGTCCGCCTTATGTGGACGGAAGACCTGTCACTACATCGATACAGTCTGGTATCGCCGCCGAAAAGACGGGTCGACGGCGTACCGGAGTGCGCCGGTCAGACCGCCGAGACCGACGGCGAATCCGTAGACGAAGGTGAGCGCGGCGGCGGCCGTCGCGACGCGCAATCCCGCCGCCGTACGCACGAAGCCGAGCATGCCGCGGATCGTCCACAGGAACGCGACGAGACCCACCGTGGCCAGCAATCCGAGGACCGGCCAGACCAGGGCCAGCAGTACGCCGAGCCCGGTCAGCCCGATGGCGGCCAGCTCGGCCGGCCGGTGCAACGCCTCCCGCTCCGGCTTGAGGCCGCGTTGTTTGAGGACGAGCGGAATCAGGGACACCGCCCGGCCGAACCGTTTGCGTACCACCGAGGTGACGCGATCGTCGTCGTCGTGGAAGCCGACGACGTGGACCGCCCGGCCGACCGGGAAATTCTCGGCGATCCGCAGCCCGAACTCGTGGTCCTCGTTCGTCCACTGCCCGACCAGGCGCTCGTCGAAGCCGCCGAGGCGGTCGACGACCTCCCGGCGCAGGGCGCCGACCGCGAAATGTCCGGTGTGGACGACGTCGAGCCGGGACTGCCGATAGTGTCCGGTGAGCACCTGTACGCGTTCCACGATGCCGTCGTCGACGAGCGGGCGGTCGCCGTAGACGCCCCAGACCGCGGCGTACTCGGGGTGCTCGGCGAACATGCGTACGGCCTGCTCGACGGCGTCCGGGGCGAGCGCGACGTCGGAGTCGGCGAAGAACAGGATGTCACCGCGGGCGGCGGCCATGCCCCGGTTGCGAGCTAGCCCGGCTCCCCCGTTGACCGGCATCCGCACCACGGTCGCGCCGAGTCCTTCGGCGATCGCGGCCGAGTCGTCGGTGCTCGCGTCGTCCACGACGATCACCTCGATCTCGGCGTACGTCTGGGTCAGCGCGGCCTCGACGCACAACGCGAGGGTCTTGCGGCTGTTGTGGCAGGGCACGATGACAGAGACCAGCGGCGGCATCGGGTTCACCCGGCCGACAGCACGACGCGCTGGGCCTTGTGGTCCGAGAAGCCCTTCGGGTCGAGCAGGTCGTACGCGGACACGTCGACGTCGGCCGTGGTGAACAGCCAGTCCAGCCGCCACTTCGCCGAGCCGACCGGCCAGGTCGCCGGGTAGAGCGAGCCCAGCGCCGGGGACTGGTCGACGAGCCGGTCCGGCAGCGTCTGCAGCAGATTCATCGCGGGCGAGGTGTTGAAGTCACCACCGAGCACGACACGGTTCGGATTCGCGGTGATGTCCTCGGCGAGCGCCCGGTAGCTCGCCCGGCGGATCTCGAAGTTGAACCGGTCGATCGCGAACATGCTCTTGTCGGGATCGGAGCGCAGCCGGAAAATGCGCTGCGGCGGCTGGTAGATGTGCGAGTTGTAGAACGAGACGACGTGCCCGCCCACCACGATGTCCGTACGCAGCGTCTGGGACTGGTAGAACAGCGGGCGGTCGGCCAGCCCCGGCGGTACGGGACGCAAATCCTCCGGCATCCAAGGTATCGAGTCGAGCCAGTGATGGCCGACGACGGGCAGCCGGCTCAGCGTCAGATCCCGTCCGGCGAGGACGATCTCGTAGCCGGGGAACCATTGCCGGAGCAGGTCGGTCTGGTCGATCGCCAGCGCCTGCGAGAACGTGTCGGCGCGGGTGAGGTCGACGTGGGCGTACTCCTGCAGGAGGTAGACGTCGGCGTCGAGGGACCGCAGGAACTTGTAGAAGGCTCCGGTCGGGTGCGGGCCGCCGGGTTCGAGGTCCTGATCCCAGTACTCCGTGTTCCAGGTGACCAGGGTGATCGCGCCCGGCCCGGCGGCGGGACGCGAATGCCACAGGGTCGCCGCGTTGATCCCCGCGTAGTCGTAGCCGAGGATCAGGCCGCACAGTGCCACGGCGATGAGCAGCCGTCGCCGAGTGACCGCCGCGAGCAGGATCAGCAGGATCGGGACGGCCGCGAAGACGAACGGGGGCGCGAGATCCGCCGGCCCCCACCAGTACGCCCGGCCGCTCAGCACGCGGTGGGCCACCACGAACACCAGCCAGCCGACGCAGACCAGCCCCGTCAGGCGTACCCGCCAAGAACGTCGCGGACGCGGCGGAAGCGCGGACGCCGCCGGTTTCTCGACGGGAGCGACCACAAAGCTAGGCACGAGCCCAGTTTCGCGGGCGCACCTTGCCGGAAGCTTGCCCTCGCGGACAAGAACGCGGCAAAGATCGATCATTACCGTCGGACGGGTGCGGATCGTTGTCACCGGCGCGGCCGGGATGCTGGGCACGGCCTTGCTGTCGCGGCCGTGGCCCGGGGTCAGCTGGACCGGTGTGGACATCCGGCCGTTGACCGTGGGCGCCGACTTCGTCCACGCCGATGTTCGCGACACCGAGGCGATGGAGCGGGCGTTCCGGCAGGCCGACATCGTGATCCATTCGGCGGCCGCGTTGCCGAGCAACCGTTCGGCCGAGATCCGCTCGGTCGACGTGGACGGTACGGCGTCCGTCGTCGCGGCGGCGCAGCGGGCCGGGGTCGGGCGGCTGGTGCACATCTCCTCGACCGCCGTCTACGGTCTGCCCCAGCTCTGCCCGACGCCGGAGGACTATCCGTGCCGGCCGGTGGACGCCTACTCGGCGGCCAAGCTCGAAGCCGAACTGATCGTGCTGCGCGCGCGAGCCGAAGGGCTGTGCACGCCGATCCTGCGCCCCAAGACCTTCCTCGGCCCGGAACGGCTTGGCCTGTTCTCGATGCTGTTCGAGTGGGCCGACGAGGGCCGTCACTTTCCGCTGCTCGGCGGGGGGAACGTCCGCACGCAGATGCTCGACGTGGACGACCTGTGCGTCGCCGTGCGGCTGGTCTGCGAGCGGCCGGAGTCCGTTGTGGACGACACGTTCAACATCGGCGCGGCACGGTTCGGCACGTTGCGCGAGGACTTCCAGGCGGTGCTGGACGCGGCCGGTCACGGTCGCCGCGTGGTCACCGTGCCGGTCGGCCCGGCCGTGGCGGTCCTGCGGGCGCTCGCGGCGCTTCATCTCTCGCCGGTGTACGCGCGGCTGGTGCACAAGCTTCGGCGGGACTCGTACGTCTCGATCGACAAGGCGGTCGATCAGCTCGGCTTCGTGCCCCGGGTGAGCAACTCCGAGGCGCTGCTCAAGACGTACGCCTGGTGGCGTGGCACGGCCGGAGCCGGCCGCCGCGCGACGGGGACCACCCATCGAGACCCCTGGCGGCAGGGCGCCCTCCGGCTGGCGAAGGCGTTGTTCTAAGAGGAGCGGCTCATGGTGCAGACCCTGGAGAGCCCGGCGTCCACGGCGCTCGAACCACCCGTTCGGTTCCGCTGGCGGCCGCTGCTGTCCCTGCTGCGGCCCCGGCACTGGATCAAGGGCGCCCCCGTGGTGGCCGCTCCCCTGATCACCGCGCCACTGATCACGGCCACGCATGCGGCACCGCTCGGCCTGACGCTGGCCGCGTTCCTGGCGGCCTCGTCCACCGTGTACGTGCTGAACGATCTCCGGGACCGGGAAGCCGATCGGCTGCATCCGGTGAAACGCCTGCGGGCGCTGGCCAGCGGCCGGGTGACCGTCCGGGCGGCGACCTTCCTGCTGGTCGTGCTCGCCGTCGTCACCACGGCTCTGCTGACGCTGCTGCCCTTGGTGGTGGCGGGGGTCGTCGGGGCGTACGTCGCGGTCAACGTCTGGTACAGCCTGGCGTTGAAGCACCAGCCGCTCGTCGACGTCTCCGTGGTGGCGGCCGGATTCGTCCTGCGCGCGCTCGCCGGGACGATCGCGGCCGGGCTGCCCGTCGGCCCGTTCCTGCTGATCTGCGTCTACTGCGCCTGCGTGGCGTTGTCGCTGGGCAAGCGGCGGCACGAGCTGGCGGTGGTCGGCGACGCGCACCGGTCGGCGCTGTCGGCGTACTCGGTGCCGTTCCTGGATCACGTGGTCGTGGTCAACCTCGTCGTGGCGCTCGCCGGTTACGTCGCCTTCCTGTGGGGGCTGGCCTCGCCGTACGGGGCGATCGCGACGGTCGTGACGTTCCCGTTCGCCACCTTCACGATCTACCGCTACCTCCAGATGGTGATGGTCGACCGGTCCGGCGGCGACCCGGTCGTCGACCTCGTCCGGGACGGGCCGATGCGGGCCGGCGCCGGGCTTTGGGCCGCCTCGCTGGCCGCCGTCCTGCTCGCGAGCGCGCTGTGACTCTCGACTACGACGTCTGCGTCGCCGTGAACTACTACACGCCCTATGTCAGTGGGCTGACCGAGGTCGCTCGGGTCGTCGCCGAAGGGCTCGCCGCCCGGGGCCGGCGGGTCGCCGTCGTCGCGGCGCAGCACGACCCGTCCTCGCCGCCGCGCGAAGTATTGTCCGGTGTGGACGTGTACCGGACTCCGGTGACCGCGACGATCAACCGGGGGCTGGTCAGCCCGTCCTTCCCGGCGACCGTACGCCGGATCGCCCGCCGATCCCGGGTGCTGCACCTGCACCTGCCGATGCTGGAGGCGGGACTGATCGCCACTCGCCTGCCGACGCCGATCGTGTCGACGTACCACATCGATCTGTGGCTGCCACCGGGGCTCGTGGCGCGGGCCGCCACCGCCGCCGTGGCCGTCTCCGCCCGGTACGCCCTACGCCGCTCGGCGGCGGTCGTCGTCAACAGTGACGACCAGGCGGCCCATTCGCAGCTGTGGCCGGTGCTGGAGACGGCCCGGCGGGAGGCGATCTCGGCGCCATGTCTCGACCGGTCCGGCGGGCGACCCTCCTATCGGGAGACCGGCGGGCCGCACATCGGCTTCCTCGGCCGGATCGTCGCCGACAAAGGCCTGGAGTACCTGCTTTCGGCGTTCGATCAGATCGGCGATCCGGAGGCCCGCTTGCTCATCGGCGGCGACTACCTGACCGTCGCCGGGACCTCGGTGATCGACCGCATCCGGGCGGCTGCCGACCGCGATCCCCGCATCCGCATCCTCGGCCTGCTCCGAGGGCAGCAGATCGCCGACTTCTACGCCTCGATCGACGCCTTCGCCCTGCCCTCGGTCGCGGAGTCCTTCGGAATCGCACAAGCCGAGGCGATGATGTGCGGCGTACCATCGGTCACCACCGACCTGCCCGGCGGCCGGTATCCCGTCGTCGCCACCGGGATGGGGCTCGTGGTGCCACCACGGTCGCCCTCGCATCTGCTGACCGCACTGCTCGATGTGCTGACCTGGCCTTCGTCGCGGCGCGCTGAGGGCGCTTCGCGGGCGCGGGACCTGTTCGGGCTGGCGGGCTGCCTCGACCGGTACGCGGCCCTGTTCGACTCGGTCGCGGCTGCTCCCGCGCCCGCTCCCGCGCCGTGATCACTCCGCCGGCGCCCGCGCCGTGATCATTGCGCCAGCCATGCTGTTTCGCTCTGCGAAATGTCCGTTGATACAGCATGGCTGACGCAATGATCATGCGAAGAGGGCTAGCCGGCGAGGTGGCCCCACGAGCGTTCGAGGTGCGCCCACGAACCCCGCGCGCGGACTGCCCCGTCGATGATCACGACGACCTTGTCCGCCTGCGCCAGCGCCGCCCGCTTCGACGTCGAGCCGATCACCGTGATGCCCCGGTCGCGGAGCGCCCGCCACAGGGCGAGTTCGGTGGTCACGTCCAACGCCGAGGAGACGTCGTCGGCGACGAGCAGCTCCGTACGCGGAGCGAGCGCGCGGGCCAGCGCCAGCCGCTGCAGCTGACCGCCGGACAGGCGCGTGCCCTTGTGCCCGATGATCAGCCCGAGCCCGGCCGATGCCAGGTCGTGATCCAGCTGCGCGGTGGTGACCGCCGCCTGCGCTTCCAGGTCGTGGCCGAGCTGGATGTTGTCGGCGACCGACCCGGACAGGACGCGCGGTAGCTGCGCCACATAGCCGACCTGGTTGGGTCGCAGGAACAGCTCCGGCCGCGTGATCGGCTCACCGTTCCACCGCAGGACGCCGGTGTGGTGCACGATGCCGGCCAGCGCCCGCAGCAGCGACGACTTGCCGGAGCCGACCGGGCCGACGACGAGGACGAGTTCGCCCCGGTCGACCGTCAGATCGACGTCGTGCACCGCGATCGTGCCGTCCTCGTGCACCGCCGTGAACCGGGACAACTCCAGGCGCTGCAGCGGCGTACGGGGCGCCGGTTCCGGGGCGGGCGCGGTGCCCGCCGACAGGTCGACGCCGTCGACCGCCTTGGTGTAGTCGCCGATGCCGGCCATCGACACCGTCCGCTTGGTCCACACCCGGGCCGAGGGCAGCGACGAGATCAGGGAGGCCGTCGTCCACGCGAACCACCGGGCCGAGCCCAGTGTGGACACCGCGACGAGGGTCGCACCCGAGGACAGCGATCCACCCAGATACATCGCCCACGCGCCGATCGGCAACAGTCCACTCAGGATCGCCGGGGTCGAGCGGGCCCAGACCTGCACGGCGATCTCCCGCCGCTGACGATCGCTGCGCGCCGTGTCCAGCCGCGCGAGATGGTCCAGGACCGGCCGGGTCGCGCCCGCCAACTTGACGGTACGCGCAGCGGTGAGCGACGACACGAGCGCGGTGGCGAAGGCCGCCCGCGCCGCGACCGTGTTCTTGGCCGAGCTGGCCAGCTTCGGTCCGAACAGGGTCGCCGCGAGTCCGCTGAACACCATCGTGCCGAGGAAGAACGCGCCGGGGACCAACGACCCGGAGATCAGCGTCATCGCGGCGACCGTCGTCAGCGAGATCCACTGGTCGACCACGTTGTCCGCGAGGAACACGACGCGTTCGGTGTCGCCCGCCTGCGCGACGACCTCGGCCGGGGTGTGGTTGCTGACCCGGCGCGGGCCGGTCTGCCCGTACACCAGACGCTGGCTGATCCGCAGCATCTGCCGGACCCACCACTCGGGATACCAGCGGTTCACGACGTAGGGCATCGGGGCGGTCAGCAGCAACGCCGAGACGATGCCGACGGCCGGCCAGAGCAGGCCGCCGTCGCCGTCCACGAGGTCGCTCCACAGCCACGGCAGCGCCGAGCCGTCGAGGCCGAACACGATCATCGCCATGAAGATGGCCAGCGACGTCAGGCCGAACTTGGGATCGTTGACCGTCAGCCGGACGATCTGGCCGAGCGTACGCGCCTTGGGCTGCTTGGGCAGCGGCGGCGGATCGGTCTTCGCCTCCCGTTTGACCGGCTCGGCCGGGACGGCCGCCACGATGGCGGGCTCCGGCCGCTCGGCGAGCGCGACCCCACCGCCGGTGCCTGCGGTGCTGTGCGCGGCGGCCGCGACGGACTCGGAGGCGGCCTCGATGCTGGTCGCGAGCAGCTCGGCGAAGCGCGCCGACTCCTGCAGCGGGCCCGCCTCGACGACCACCCCGTCGGCGAGAATGACGACCTCGTCGCAGTGCCGCACCGAGGACAGCCGATGCGCGATGACGATGCCGATCCGGTCGCGCAGCAGGCGTTCGGTCGCCCGTTGCACCCGGCCCTCGGTCACCGGGTCGAGGCGGGCGGTGGCCTCGTCGAGGATGACGACCTGCGGATCACGGACGAGGATGCGGGCGAACGCGACCAGCTGCTCCTGCCCGGCCGACAGCACGTAACCGCCGTCACCGAGGCGGGTCTCCAGCCCGTCCGGCAGGTCGGTCACCCAGTCCTGCAGTTCGAGCTGCCGGATGGCGTCACCGGCGTGAGGCAGCAGCTCGGGGTCGAACAAGGCGATGTTCTCCGCCAGCGTCCCGGCGAGGATGTCGGTGCGCTGCGGCACCACGGCGATCCAGCGGCGCAGCTGTTCGACGTCGAGGTCGAGCAGATCCGTCCCGGACAGCAGCACCGTGCCCCGGGGCAGCGCGACCGCCCGGGTGAGCACCTTGGCCAGGGTCGACTTGCCCGACCCGGTACGCCCGATGAGCGCGTACGACCGGCCCGGGGCGAAGGTCAGGTTCACGTCGTGCAACGCGGGCGGACGGTCGTCGCCGTGCGCGTACCGGAAGGTCAGGTCGCGTACTTCCAGGTGGCCCGCGGTCGGCGGCTGCCCGCCCACCGGCTCCTGCGCCGATTCGCGCAGCAGCACGACACGGTTCCACGCGCCGAGCGCGTACTGGAGTTCGGGCACCATCCGGCTGACGTGCTCGACCGTGCCGCCGAAGGCCAGGGCGAGCAGCCAGATCGCGGTCAGCCGGGCACTGTCGACCCGGTCGCCGGCCAGCGCCCACACGCCGCCGAGGACCACCAGGGCGATGCAGACCCGGGTGGTGATCGCGGCGATGGCGGTCATCTCGGCGGTCCCCCGCCACACTCGGCGACCACGTTCGAGGACGACCTTGGCCCGCCGGGCGAACAGCCGCATCACGTACGGGCGGGCCAATGTGGTCCGCACGTCGTCCTGCCCGTGAATGGACTCCTCCATCACGGCGGCCAGATCCGACCAGGCCTCCTCCTCCGCCATCCGCGCCGGAGTGATCTTCTGGGCGGGTTTGCGCAACTTCCAGACGACGAAGGCCGACACGAGCACCATCGCCAGACCGGCCGGCCACCACACGAACACCGAGATCACGACGGACAGCACGGCGACCGCCACACCCTGCCCGATACGGATGCCCTGCCCCCGGACCGACGACGCGACCTGGTTCACATCGCTGTCGATGCGGTCGAGCAGCTCACCGACCGGAGTGCCTTCCAAGGTGGGCAGATCCTGCCCGAACGCCACCTGGCACAGCTGCCGGCGTACGCGGGCCGACCAGTCCGCCGTCAATCGGGCCATGAGCAGGCTGATCACCAGATCGCTGAGCACCGCGAGCACGAGGGCGACCGCGAGCAGGGTGAACAGGACACCCGACCGGTAAAGCAGCACGGGACCGGCGATGGCGGCGCCCACGGCCTGCCCGGCAGCGCCCAGCGCCACCAGCACCACCACGACCAGGGCCCGACGGGGTGAGGCGGACCACAGGTCCCGGAAGAGGCGCATCTTCCCAGCTTGGCCGAGCTGTGGCCGGCTCCTCAACCGGTTTTAGGCAAGATCACCCGCGGAGCTGGGCCGCCACCGCGGTGACCATGTATTGGAACTGGGGGGCGACCGTCTGATGGCGACCGGGCACCCCGAGCGCGCCTGGCGGGAGGAAGGCGAGGTTGCACCGGCGGCAGAAGAAGGCGGCGTTCCACACCGCCGACTGCGACGGATAGATCGCCGAGTAGGCGTTGTACGCCTGCCGCGCCCGCTGCCGGGAGGTGATCCGGTGGATGATGAGCGCCACCGCGACGATGAGGAACGGGCCGCCGATCGCCGCCCAGAAGATCACGGCGGTGCGTACGGCGTGGTCGGCCCCGCCGGCGAGCAGCGGGACGGTGAGGCATCCGGCGAGGACCGGGGCGGCGAGGGCGAATCCGATCAGCACCCCGCCCCGCTGCGGCGGCATCGCGGGGACGGGCGGCGGTGCCAGCGTGTCCGCCAGCAGGGTGCTGGTGCGGCCGGACGTGTGGGTGACCGTTCGGCCGACGACCGGGACGGCCCGGCCGCCGGCGAAGCCCACGCCGCTCGTCACCCCGGTCGACACTCCGGAATACGTGCCGGACTGCGACTCGTAAAGAGAACGGACGGTCTGCACCTGATCATGCTGTGCACACTGTGGACAGTCGAGGGCGGTCACGCATGATCATGGCACATCCGGGTGCACGGTCCGATCACGAGGTCGCGACGGCCGGAGGGGCGATCCCGGGGTCGGCGGTGCGGGCGAGGCGGCGACCCGGCAGGGTCGCCGTGCCGAGCAGCACGAGCGCTGCGACGGCGTACAGGAGCTGGGCGGGCACGTGATCGGCCAACGCTCCGGCCACCGCCGTCCCCATCGTGATGCCCGCGTTGCCCGCCGTGTTGACCCAGACCGACGCCCGTGTCCGGGCACCGGCCGGAGCCAGGTCGTCGGCGAGGGCGTACGCCATGATCAGGCCGGGTGACAGCAGCAGCCCGGTCACGATCAGCCCGACCGCCAGCACCCACAATGGACTGAGCAGGATCAGCCCGGCGACCAACGCCGCCAGCGCCAGGGCCGCCCTCGGCAGCAGCCGGGCGAACGGCGTCGCCCAGGTACGCCGCCCGAACAGCAGCCCGCCGACGGCGCTCCCGGCCGACATCCCGGCCATCAGCCAGCCCGCCGACGCCGGGGTGCCCGCGTTCGCAGCCGTCACCGGCACCGCCACGTCGACCAGGCCCAGCGCGGCGAACAGCCCGGCCAGGGTGAACAGCATCGGCCGGAAACCCGGCGACCGCAGCAGACCCGCGCCCGTCTCCGCCGGAGTGTCCGCCGCATCGGCGATGGTCGGCGTACGGGAGGTGGCGGGGCCGAAGCCGAAGACGGCCGATCCGATGATCATCAACAGGAGGGCGAGCGCCAAGGCCATCCGGGGATCGGCGACCGCGATCGCCACCCCCGTGATCAGCGGACCCGCCGTGAACAGCACTTCCTCGACGACCGCGTCGAGGCTGAGCGCTCGCAGGCGCAGCGGCCCCTCCGGCATCAGATCCGCCCACACGGTACGCATCGTCGGCCCGAGCGGCGGCGGGCACGCCCCGACCAGGGCAGCCGCCGCGAGCAGGATCGGCGTGGGCGCGTGCGCCGAGGCGGCCCACACGAGCAGGGCGGTGCTCACGGCGTACAAGCCGGCCAAAGCAGGCAGGACGCGGCGGCCGAACCGGTCGACGAGCCGCGCCCGACCTGGGCCGCCGAGCACGACGGTCAGGTTGAGGGCCGCGGCGGTGAGTCCCGCGGACCCGAGCGAGCCGGTGGCCTGGGCGACGGTGAAGAAGAGCGCGAGCGGCAGGATGCCGTACGCGAGACGGCCCACGGTCGCGGGCAGGAACAGCCGCAGCACCCGCGGCCTGGACAAGACGGCACGGTAAGACGTGCCCGCACGAACGGCGGACATGGAAAAGACTCCCGGAAAATAGACACGAGTGAGGGCGGCGTCAGGTGCGCGCCGTCACTAGTGCGGGCCGGAAGTCACGTCAGGCACACTAGCAGCGTGAGCTTCGATCTTGGTAGTCCCACTTTGCAAGGCCGGCTCGTCCGGCTGGAGCCGTTGGACCAGCGGCACGCAGACGACCTCGCCGCGGCCGCGACCGTCGACCGCGCGTCGTACGGCTTCACGTGGGTGCCTACCACGTCGGAGGTGCCGGAATACATCGCGGCGCAGCTCGGCCGGCGGGACTCGGGGCTGCTCGCGCCGTTCGCGCAGGTGTCGACGGCCACCGGGCGGGCGGTCGGATGCACGGCGTACTGGGATCCCCGGCTGTGGCCGGGCGGCGACCGGCTGGCCGCCATCGAGGTCGGGTTCACCTGGCTGGCCGCGTCCGCTCAGGGCACGGGCATCAACGTCGAGGCGAAACTGCTGCTGTTCGCGTACGCCTTCGAGACCTGGGACGTCGCGCGCGTCGACCTCAAGACGGACGCCCGGAATGCCCGTTCCCGGGCGGCCCTGGAGAAGCTCGGGCTGCACTTCGAGGGCGTCCTGCGGAACTGGTCGCAGTCGTGGGCGCCCGGAGAGAAGGGCCGGTTGCGGGACTCGGCGGTGTTCTCCGTCGTGCCCGAGGAATGGCCGGCCGTGCGGTCCACCATGGAAGCGCGCCTCGCCCGCTTCGTCTCGTCGGAGTCCTCCGCCGCATGATCATCGCGTTATCCGGCTCCCTCGCGTCATCCGGCTCCCCGCGTTATCCGGCTCCCTCGCGTTATCCCGGATAACGTCCCCTATTGGGCGCCGCAAGGCCGCGTTATCCGGGATAACGCGAGCGGCAGCCCAGCGATGCGGCGACCCAGCGATGCGGCGGCCCAGCGATGCGGCGGCCCAGCGATGCGGCGACGCGAACGGCGGCGGAACCCTGGCGCGGGGCGGTCAGGGGAGGTCGAGGTCGGCGAGTTCGTCGCGGATGCGTACGGTTTCGGGCGCGTCCGGGCCGAGGAGCCGTGTCCGGGCTTCGAGGACGAGCCGGTAGACGTCGGCGGCGTCGGCGACCCGGTCTTGGATGACCAGGAGGTCGCCGAGTCCTTCCCAGGTCACGTAGACGGCCGGGTCGTCGTCGCCGAGGGTGTCGCGTTGCGTCGCGAGGATGCTGCGGAGTTCGGTTTCGGCTTCGGCGTACCGGTCGAGGGCGGCGAGGCAGCCCGCGAGCTGGTAGCGGGCGCCGAGGGTCGCGGGGTGGTCTGCGCCGAGCAGTCGCGCCCGGTTGTCGGTCACCGACCGGTACGCCGCTTCGGCTTCGGCGTACCGGTCGAGTTCGAGGTAGACCGAGCCGAGGCTGGCGAGGGTGACGTAGTAGCTGGGGTCGTCGAGCCCGATCGCCTCTCGTTCGCCTGCGAGGACTTGCTCGAATTCGGCTTCGGCCTCGGCGTACCGGCCGGCGGCGGCCAGGCATTCGGCGACGTTGTAGCGGGCGGCCAGGGTGTTCGGCGAGTCCGGTCCGGTCGTCGCGTCCGATGCTGTGACGAGCACGGCCAGTTCGGCGAGCGCTGCGTCGAAGTCGCCGAGCACCCGGTAGTGGTAGGCGAGGGTACGCCGGGTGTCGAGGACCTCCGGGCTGGTTTCGCCCAGCGCCGAGATCTCGGCTTCGAGCAGCTTGCGGCGTTCGGCCGCGGCTTCGGCGTACCGGTCGGCGTCGGTGAGCATGGAGGCCAGTTCGTCGCGGGCGTACCGGGTCTCCTGGTCGTCGGAGCCGAGTACCTCGTCCCGGTAGGTCAGGATGTCCCGGAGGTCGTCGATGGCTCCGTCCCGGTCGCCGGCGCGGCCCCTTAGTACGGCCGCGTTGAGGCGGCTGGCGAGGGTGGCCGGGTGCTGCTCGCCGAGGGCGGCGGCTTCGTCGGCGGCCAGCGTCCGGTACGCCGTCGCCGCCCCGGCGAAGTCGTCGGTCCGGTAGTGCGCCCAGGCCGCTTTGCGCCGCGCGACAAGGGTGGTGTCGTCGGCCGGGCCGAGGGTCCGGGCGTACGCGTCGGCGAGCTGGTCGAGTTCGGGGACGGCCGCCGTCCACCGTTCGGCCTCGGTGAGCAGGTTGCCGTACGCCGACCAGGTGGTCAGCACGGCGGGATGGTCGTCGCCGAGCGCGTCCCGCTGGGCCGCGAGGGCGGCTTGGTACTGGGTCACGGCGTCGTCGACGCGGTCGGTTTCGACGAGGGCGTCGGCGAGGTCGATCCGGGCGGCCACGACTTCCGGGTCGGCCGGGTCGCGTTCGGTCAGCAGGCCGTCGACGCTGTCAGTGAGCAGCGCGATGCCCCGCTCGGCCGACACGGAGGTCACCAGCAGCCAGGCCAGCGTCGACCGGGCTGCGACGACCTCTGGCCGGTTCGGGCCATGGACGCCGGTCAGCTCGTCCAGCACCGACTGCAGTTCGGCCTCGGCTGTCTCGAGGTCACCGGCGTCGCGGCGGATCACGGCGTACGCGGTTCGCGCGGACACGGTGGCCGGATGGGTCGCCCCGAGCACGGCGGTACGCCGGTCGATCACGATGCGGTACTGCTCGGCGGCTTCGTCGAACCGTTGGTTCTTGTAGAGCGCCCAGCCCCATTCGTCGCGGCAGACGAGGGTGCGTTCATGGTCCTCGCCGCGCGATCGGATGTGCAGCGGCAGCACTTCGCGGAAGGTCGCCTCGGCCTCGTCGAACCGGCCGACCGAGGACAGCAGCATCGCCAGGTTGTCCCAGGTGATGAGGGTGCTCGGATCGTCGTCGCCGAGGACTCGGCGTTTGGCCGCCAGGACTTCCCGGTACTCCGCTTCGGCCGCGGCGATGTCGCCGACCTCTCCGCGCAGCCGGGCGATCTCGTGCCGGGTGGCCAGCGTGTGTGGATGCTCCGGCCCGAGAGTCCGCGTACGCGCCTCGGCGACGCCTTGGAACTCCTGCTCGGCTTCGGCCCACCGGCCTTGGCGGGCGATCGCCCCGGCGAGGTTGTGCCAGGTGACCAGGGTGGACGGGTCGTCCACGCCGAGGCTGTGCCGTTCGATCGCCAGGACGTCCCGATAGATCTCCTCGGCCCCGGCGGAGTCACCGGACTCGTAGAGCAGTGCGGCGGTCTCGTAGCGGGCGTTGATCGTGGCGGCGTCGGCTTCGCCGAGGGTCCGGCGACGGGCTTCGGCGACCGCCCGGAATTCGGCCAGCGCCCGCTCGGTGTCGCCGGAGGCGCGGAGGAGTTCGCCGAGTTCGTAGCGAGGCGTCAGGGTCGCCGGGTCGTCCGGTCCGAGCAGGGCGGTCCGGTGGTCGATCACCCGCCGGTATTCGGCTTCGGATTCGGCGTACCGGCCGAGTTTGTAGAGCACCCAGGCCACCTCGAACCGCGAGGAGACGGTGACGGGGTCGTCGGGCCCGAAGACGGCTTCGCGGGCGGCGACGACTTGCTCGTACTCGTCGAGCGAGGCCTGCCAGCGCTCCTGGCTCGCCAGGACGCCGGCCAGGTTGTGCCAGGTGACCAGGGTGGACGGGTCGGCCAGGCCGAGCGCTTCGCGTTTCTGAGCCAGGACGTCGCGGTAGACCTCTTCGGCGGCGTCCGGCCGGCCTTCGTTGCTCAGCACCCAGCCCAGTTCGTGCCCGGAGCTGAGGGTCGCCGGGTCGGCCGGGCCGAGCACGCGCTTCCGGGTCGCGACGACCTCCCGGAACAGCTCCTCCGCCTCGGCCCAGCGGCCGAGCGCGGCGAGGGTGCCGGCGAGGACGTGGCCGGTCGTCTGGACGTCGGGCGCGTCGGGGCCGTACACCCGGCGTTCGTCGGCCAGCACGCCCCGCAGGATCGGTTCGGCCGCCGCGGGCTGGTCGGTGTTCTTCAGCATCAGGCCGTACGAGTAGCGGCCGACGAGGTGCAGGCGGAATCGTTCGCCGTCGTCCGCCCCGTCCGGGGGCGCCCAGGCGGACAGCAGTCGCTGCCACGTCGGCGCTGTGCGTACCAGTGGATTGAGATTGTTGGTGACCATCGCGAAGCTGAGGCCGCCGCCGGGCCGGAACTCGTCGAGAGCCTGCGCGAGCAGCTGTTCGGCTTCCGGGCGGCCGTCCTCCACGGCGAGCAGGTGCAGCCGGGACAGCACCGATCCGCGCTGATCGGCGTCGATGGGCCGGGTGAGCTGGGCCTGGTAGAAGGCCTCGGCGCGGTCGGGCCGGCCGGCAAGCAGATGCAGATCGCCCAGGTCCATCTCGGGCAGGAACATGCCCGCGCGCCGCGAGGGCCGAGCGGTGATCTCGGCGACCGCCGCGCCGACCTGCTCGAGCAGCTCGTCGGACGGGGTCGTGGCGCGCAGTTCGGTGGTGATCCAGGCGAAGCCGGACTCCACCTCGGGGAAGCGGTCGAGGTGCGGGATGAGGGAGGTGAACGCCGCCGTCGCACCGGCCCAGTCGGCCCGGCTGATCGCGACCCGGGCGCGCAGCGCCTGCGCGGCGACCTCGGCCCACGGCGGCGCGGGAAGCGCGGCGAGGTAGGCGGTGTCGGCTTCCGCCGTCAGCGGCCAGAAGGTCTCGTCGCGGTCGGCGACGGCCGCGGCGATCCGGCTGAACGCGGCCTCGGCGGCCGGATACCGCAGCCCGAGGATGCCCGCCAGCGGCGGCAGATTGTGGACGTCTTCAAAGGATCGGTCGGTGCGGGCGTATCGCAGCGCCGTCTCCTCGGCCTCGGCCGCGCTTGGCGCGCCGAGCGCGATCAGGCACAGCGCGCGCTCGAACTCGGTGTCCGAACTCCAGCTGCGCTCGTCGTCCAGCCCGTCCACGAGCTGCAGCGCCCGCTGCGGATCGCCGCCGAGCAGGTGCAGCCAGACGCTGATGCCCTCCCAGGCTTCGGGGACCGGCGTGGTCGCCAGGGTCTGCTCCAGCGCCGTGAGGTCGCCGGCCTGCCACTCCACCATGGCGCGCAGCCACAGGTGGAAGGCGGTCTGCCGCTGCTCGCCGGTCGCCTCGTTCAGGGCGGCCAGCGCGGCGACGTGGTCGCCGCGCAACAGCTCCAGGCGCGCGCGGCTTTCCACCTCCGCGACGACGGAGGCCATCAGCTCCAGGTCGCCGCTGTTCGCGGCGGTGGTGCTGAGCAGGTTGCCGTCGGGGATGTAGCGGTCGGTCATCGGCGGGCGCGCGGCGGCGAAGGTCAGCTCAGCTCGTACGCCGTAGGCGCCGAGCAGGGAGCAGGCGGTGCCGAAGGTGTCGAAGTACGCCTCCGTCCCGGCGAACAGCGTGTCGTAGCACTGCAGCCACACCACGGCCTCGAGGACGCGGGGCAGGCGCTCGGTCTCGATCTTGGCCTGCATCAGGCTCATCCGGGCCCGGGAGATGTACGCCCAGGCGTAGTCCAGTGTGGGCAGTCCCCGGCGGTAGGCCTCGTGCCACACGTCGAGGGCCTGGGTCAGGCGGTCAGGGTCGACCTGGCCGCGCCGCTCCGGGGCGTACGCGAGGACCTGCAACGCGTCGGCGAAGGTCCACCGGGCGCCGGGGGTGAGGTCGTGCAGCCCGTCGGCGGTCGCCATGAGTTCGGCGGCGGCTTCGGAGTCGCCGGAGTCGAAGGCGAGCAGCGCCGCCCGCTCGTATTCCGCGCCGGCCTCGGTGGGCAGCACGTCGCGCAGCATCAGCGCGCGCAGCCGCCGGGCGGGCAGCTCCAGGGCCTGCCATTCGCCCTGCGACGTCCCCAGCAGGTCGATCGCGGTGTCGACGGCGCGCAGTCCGTCGGCCGGCTGCCCCAGCGCCTGGTAGAGGACGCCGAGGAAGTAGTGGACGGCCGGATCGTCGGGGCGGCGTACGCGGGCGCTGCGGTCGATGTTCTCGGCCAGGTCGGCCGGGGCCATCCGCTGAGCGAACCGGGCGATGCGGCGTTCGATGTCGCTGTGGTCGCCCGATTCCACAATGGATTGAAAGCGCAGGAACGACAGGGTCGCGTCGTCGGGATTGCGGGCCAGCCCGGCGTCGGTGGCGGCCAGGGCGCTGTCGTAGTCGTTGGCGGCCAGGTAGAGGCAGGCTCCGGCGCGGGCGGTCCCGACCGAGTCCGGGGATCGGCGTACGGCTTCGTCGTAGTCGCGCGCGGCGGCGTCCGGGTCCTGCTGGTGCAGCCGCACCAGGGTCCGCAGGGCGTACGGCTCTTCGGTGTCCACTCCCCCGGCGAGGGCGGCGGCGATGTGCTCCAGCGCTTGCTCCGGACGGCCGAGTTGTTCGTAGACGTGGGCCACCTGCAGGTCGATCGTGGCGTCCGGGGTGGTCTCCCGGGCCGCCAGGAACGCCGTCAGCGCGGTGTCCAGGTCCCGTTGCCGCAGCCGGGTCTCGCCCAGCAGGGTCAGCAGGTCGGCGTCCTCCTGGACGACGTCGGCCGCCTGATCGAGCAGCAGCCCGGCCCGCTCGACGTCGGGCAGGGTCAGCTGGGCGCGTACGACGAAGGCGAGCAGTCGCCGCCGGCCTTCTGGCGACAGCGCGCCGTCGCCCGGCGCCGCGTCGATCAGGTTGGAGAAGTCGGCGGTGACCACGTCGGCCAGCGGGCGCAGCAGCGTCGGGCGCAGCAGCGGAACGAGGGCGGGCAAAACGCGGACCACCCCGCTCGGGGCAGAGCCGAGCCGGTCGAACGCGAGCCGCAGCGCCTCGGACCGTTCGCCGTGGGCGAGGAGGGCCTCGATGAGCGCGGCGAACACCTCGTCGGGCTTGTCCTCCTGCTCGGCGATGGCGCGGCGCAACGCCTCGACCGCCTCGTCACGGCGGCCGTGTTCGGTCAATGCCCGGCCCAGGGTCAGCAGGATCGGCACGATCGCCGGGGGCGGGCTGCCGGCGGGACGGGCCGGCGCCTCAGGCGAGGGACTGCTCACCGGTGCTCCACCTTCCGCTTCCCGGGAAGTTGTCGACGACGGGCCGGCCGGGCTGCTCCCATGACGGGGCGGTGCCCTGCTGCGATCCGGGGGACTCGCCCGGCGGTCCGGACGGTTCGGCGACCCGGGGACCGCTGCCGCCGGCCGAGGCGGAGACCGGCACGAGCGCCGGGGTCAGCAGCGGACCGGATTCGCGCAGATACAGCACGGGCAGGCCGAACCCGGCACGCTGCTGCGACTCGCCCATCATGCCGCTGAGATACAGCTCGCGGCGGGCGTGATGCATGGCGACCTCGATCGGCCGCCGGTCGACCAGGGCCTGGTAGAAGGCGCGGGCGAACTGGTTGGCCAGCCGGAGTTGGACCTGGTAGTGCATCGCGATGACGGCCGGGATGTTCTTCTGGGCCAGCGACTGGGCCAGCCCGGAGATGACGTGGTAGCCGCTGGCCGACGTCGCCGCCGACTCGCAGGCCTGCAGGAAGACCAGGCGCAGCCCGGACGCGCTGAGGCTGAGCTGGTTGGCCAGGTCGCGGTCGTCGATCCAGAGCGCCTTGTTGTTCTCGTCCGGGAAGGCCATCTGCCCACGCGGGCGACCGTCGGCGCCGTCGATGTAGCGGCCGTGCGAGATCACGTGGACGACCTGGGGGTCGAACTGCTCGACGGTGTTGAGGAACGAGCGCCAGGTCGTCTGGACCGGCAGGTCCTCGTTCGGCGGGAACGCCCGCCCGTCGTGCGCGTGCCGCTGAGTCAGCACCCGCAGGTCGATCCGGGCCTCACCGCCGAGGTCACGCAGGTCCATCAGGGTTTCCAGGACCGCCTCGTACTCGATGTCGGTCTCGGTCACGTCGTCCGGAGCGAGCACCACGAACAGCACCCGCAGCGGTGGGCGTACCTGGATCATGCGGGCGGACACCGCCAGCGGAAGCTTGCGGGTGAGCATGAAGTTGGTGCTCTCGCCGAGGAAGAACCCGGTGTCGGGATCCTCGCGGTCCAGCGGGACGTAGAGGTATTCCCAGGGCCACGACGCGAGAAGCTCGGCCCCGGCGCCCATCTCCAGCACGACACGCAGCAGGCGGCGCTGGCCGTTGTCGGCGTACGGGTCGCCTTTGATGGCCCGGCGCAGCAACGCGCCCGGCCCGTTGTCGTCCCGGCGCGAGCCGAACAGCGTCACGAACAGGTGCTCGCCGAGCAGCTTCAGCTCGTGCACGTTGATCAACCGGTTGCTGCGCAACAGGTCCACGAACACCTCGACGGTACGCCGCCGCAGGTCGTCGATCTCCAGTTCGCCGACGACGGACTGGCGGTAGCCGCCCCGCCGCCATTCGGCCTGGACCCGGCGGTCGCCGACCTGGATGGCGAACTCCTCGACCGCCAAGTCCGTCATGCGATCACCGACCGGCGGCCGCCGCTGGTATGAAGGCTGAGCCAGCCGATGATCGGCCGATGGCCGCTCATGACGCCCTCACCACGGGGCTCAGGTCGTAGCTGCGGGTGTCACCGACCGGCGCGCCCTGGGTGAAGAACGCCCGCAGCGCCGACGGCAGCTCGCGGATCATCGCCTGCAGCCCGGCCGGAAAGAACGTGAACCGCCGGTACGCCCGCATGACCGCCCGCATCTGCACCGTCTCCACACCCCGGGGCACCTGGAGGATGATCACGAGTTGCGGCGGGTCCTCGGCGAAGAACTCGGCGCCGTCCAGTCGCCAGAACACCTTCTCCAGCCCTTCAGCGGTGTGGTTGACGCGGGCCGCCGTCATCCGGAAGCGCACCGGCGCGAGGGCGACGTTGACGGAGGCCCCGGCGTCGGCCTGCGCCTTCGCCCCGGCCGACAGCGGCAGCGGTACGCCGGCCAGCGCGCCGAGAGCGTCCAGGGGGATGGTCGGGACCTTCACGGCGAGTTTCGCGTCCGCGCCGACCCCGACGTGGAATTCGCCACCCGCCGACACGATCGTGTCGAACCGCCGGTTCGGCAGGATGTCGAAGGCACGCGGCCGGCGGCGCGGATCGGGTTCGTCCGGGTTGAAGTCGACCCGCATCTCCAGCCGGGTGAACCCCCAGCCGCGCCGGGGAAACAGCAGGATCGGCAGCCGGATCCACCAGAAGGTGTAGCCCTCCTCCAGCGCCGCCCGCCAAGCGGCCGAGGTGCGGTCGGCGTTGGGCAGGTCGAGAATGGGCACCGGCAGCACGTCGGGGAACGAGCCGAACTCGACGGAGTCCTCGTTCAGCGCCCGCAGCAGGTCGCCGAACTCGTCGTCGGCGTCCCCCTTGGCCCCGAGGTGACCGGACAGGGCGTCGACTCGGCGCGCCGCGTCGAGCAGCACCGCTGTTCGGTCGTCGGTGAGATCGGCGCTGAAGTCGAGATCGTCACTCGTCATGATCACCATTCTCGATCGATCGGCGAGTGTCCAGTATCGACGCAGCCGTCCCCCTCCGACTAGCACCTATCCGACCGATCACCCCTGGGCGCAACGGTTCGGCGCTGGATCAGGGTTCTCGGTCGAATCTTGGGTCAAGATTCGGCCCGGAACCCTGATCCAGCGCGGACGTCAGCTCGGGAGCAGCGCGGGCTAGGAGCGGGCGGCGGCTTTGCGCGCCCGGTACGCGCTGACGGCCGCCCGGTTCCCGCAGCCGCCGTCGCAGAACCGCTTGGACCGGTTCTTCGACAGGTCCACGTAGACGTCGCCGCAGTTCTGGTATTCGCAGATACGTAGCCGGCTGAGCTCACCCGAACGCACGACGTCGATGAAGGCCATCGCCGCCTCGACGGCCATCCGGTCGGCCAGCGGGGCGTCGGACGGGGTCGCGTGCAGGTGGTAGTCCCAGTTGTCGTGCTTGACGAGCTGCGGCAGGGCGTTGGTCTCGCGGAGCATCGCGTTGATGATGTCGACGAACTCTTCGGTCCGCCCGTCGATGGCCAGGGTCCACATGTGCCGCAGCCGGGGCCGGAGATCCCGCACGAGCTGCAGTTCGGCCTGGGTGTGCGTACGCCCCCCGCTCCACCCGTACGCCACGAAGAACTCGTCGAGGGCGGCCAGGTCGGGCAGCTTCTCGTCGCTGACGCCGTCGGCGTCGACCGTGTTCACCAGGGCGGCGGCGGCGCCGAGCGCCACTTCCGTGTCATGAGTAAACAGCATCTTGACTCATTTCTGGTGGAGGCCTACTGTCATGAGTGTAACGCACGTTGAGTTATTACAGAGGTGGTCGACATGGCACAGCGTGCCACCACCGCCGGCCTCGGGCTGGCCCTGCTCTCCGCCGCGACCTTCGGCACGTCCGGCACGTTCGCCCGGTCGCTGATCGACGCGGGCTGGTCGTCCGAGGCCGCCGTCGCGGCTCGCGTGGGCATCGCCGCCCTGGTCCTGGCCGTGCCGACCGCCTTCGCGCTGCGCGGCAAAGGCCACGTGCTGCTGCGTAACCTGCGGGCGATCGGCCTGTTCGGCATCCTGGCCGTCGGCGGCGCCCAGGTCTGCTTCTTCAACGCCGTTCAATACGTGCCGATCGGCGTCGCGCTGCTGCTGGAGTACCTCGGCATCATCCTGGTCGTCTTCTGGATGTGGGCGGTGCACGGCCAGCGGCCGACCCGGCTCACCGTCGCCGGGGCGGTCGCCGCCCTCGCCGGACTCGTCCTCGTGCTCAACCTGACCAGCGGCGACGGCATCAGCGCCGTCGGCGTGCTGTGGGGGCTGGCCGCGGCGGTCGGGCTGGCGGCGTACTTCGTGCTCTCCGCGCGGGTGGACGAACAGCTGCCCTCGGTCGCGCTCGCCGCCGGCGGGATGGGCCTCGGCTCGGTCGTCCTGCTGGTGCTCGGCGGGGTCGGCGTACTGCCGCTGCACGCGACCTTCGGCGACGTCACCTTCGCCGGCCGCGTGGTCAGCTGGATCGTGCCGATCCTGGGGCTGTCGCTGATCGCCGCCGCGTTCGCGTACGTGACCGGCATCGGGGCCGCCCGCGTCCTGGGCGCTCGGCTGTCCTCCTTCGTCGGGCTCACCGAGGTGCTGTTCGCGGTGCTGTTCGCCTGGCTGATCCTCGATGAGCTGCCGACCGTCGTCCAGCTGCTCGGCGGCGTACTGATCGTGGCAGGTGTCGCGCTGGTCCGGCTCGGCGAGCGGACCCCGCCCGCCCCCGCGATCGCCGAACCCGCCGACACGCCCGACCTCGTCGACGCGCTGCCTCGTTGATCATGGAGTTTCCGGTCGCGGCACACCGCCGATACCACGGTTAACTCCATGATCAACGGGAAGTGGGCGGGGGCTGAGGGGTTCCCCGGTGTCAGACCCAGCCGGTAGGTTCGCTGAATCGGGCCGGCTGGGGAGGGGGCTGCGGATGCCACAAGGCGGGATCTTCTGCGTCGAGGGACAGTGGCATCGCGACCTGCGGGACCGCAGCTCGGTCCGATCGACGCTGGAGCTGCTCGAACGGCATCGTGGCATCCGATTCATCCACAAGGACGTAGCCGCCCCCGACGAGCTGACCTACTTCCTCGACCGCTGGACGCTGCGGCAATACTCGGACTACACGGTGGGCTTCTTCGCGATGCACGGGGAGCCCGGCCGGCTGTGCCTGACCGACTGGCACAGCGTCGAGCTGGACGAGATCGCCGACCAGCTCGCCGGCAAGTGCGCGGGCAAGCGTCTCTATTTCGGCAGCTGCTCGGTGATGCAGGGGTCGGAGGCGAAACTGCACACGTTCCTGCGCGCGACCGGGGCGGCGCTCATGTGCGGCTTCTCCCGCCAGGTCGACTGGGTCGAGTCGGCCGCGTTCGAGACGGTGCTGCTCGACGTGCTGGCCACCGGCCAGCGGCACAACGCGACCGAGCTGCGCATCGGGTCACGGCAGTGGGCGCCGCTGGCGGCGTACCTGGGGTTCCGGATCGTCTACGCCAACGGGCGGGTGTGGCGACCGGGCGCGGCCAAGGCCGGCGTACCGCGCCAGGTCATCCACTCACCGTCATAGTGGCTGCTCCAGCCGGACGCTGATGGTCCGGGTCACGTAGCCGAGGTGCTCGTTCAGCCGTCGCATGTCGGCGTTGCCGCGCTGCGTCCAGGTGTAGATCTCGCGCAGACCTCCGGTCGCGGCCCAGTGCAGGGTCGCGCGTTTGACGGCCGAGGCCACGCCCCGCCCACGCCAGTCGCGGCGGACGGTCGTGAAGGCGTTCTCGGCGCGGTCGGTCTGGTCGGCGTCGAGGATCAGGCCCGCGGTGCCGATCAGGTCGCCGGTGGCGTCGTCGATCGCAATGAACGTCGCGCTCGGCTCGCCCAGCCACTCGTCCTCCCACTCGGGCAGCGTCACCTTCATCGGCGCGCTCACCGCCATGTCCGCGACCCCGGGCAGACCCAGCGGCTCATAGGCTTCGCGCCACAGTTCCGGCCGCTCAGCCACGGTCACCAGGGATACGCCCAGCGGTGCGACCGGCGCCGGTTCGTCGCCGACGGCGCGCACCTGCTCCACCTGGCGATCGACTTCGACGAAACCGTAGCGCTCGGCGAAAGCGGCCGACCCGGCGTCGTCGGCGTTGCCGGAGGCGGCCGGGAAGCCCCGGCGGCGTGCCTCCCCGACCAGGTACGCCAGCACTTCGGCGCCGATGCCCTGCCGCCGGTACTCGGGCAGTACCCAGGGTGCGACCGAGCCGGTGCCGCCGATGCTCGACGGGATCAGGCCACCCGCGGCGACGAGTACGCCGTCGCGCTCGACGACGAAGAGCTGCCGTTCCGCGGAGGCACGCGACTTCAGCTCCGCCAGCGTCGCCGTACGCTCGTAGGGGTAGACCGCCAGGCGGACCGAGCGCCACGCCTCGTAGTCGGCATCGGCGGACACTTCGCGGATCGTCAAGCTGCCCACGCGACGCACCGTAGCGGTCGGCCCGTTGGCCTGTGAAACCATTTTTGGCCAACCCGATTTACAGAATGACATGTGGGACGAACCTGGCACCGGTGTCGGTGATCAGGCCGGACGTCTCGCGGATCCCGAGCCCGGCGGGCTCGCCGTCGACCACCCACGCGCCCAGCACCGGCCGTACGCCGTCGAACTCGGGGAGCGCGTAGAAGGCTTGGTAGCACTGGGGCCCGTCGGCCGCCTCGCCGATGGTGAAACCGGGTGTGACGATCTGCACACCCGCGCCTTCCCGGCCGAGCAGCGGCTTAGCGACGTAGCCGTGAATGACCAGGTCACGCGGCCCGTCGAGGTACGCGGGCAGCAGGTTGGGGTGCCCGGGGTGGCGTTCCCAGAGGATGGCGAGCAGCGCTTTGTTCGACAGCAGCATCTTCCAGGCGGGCTCGACCCAGCGGGGGCCGTGACCGGACAGCGCGAGGTCGAGCAGGTGGCCGCCGAACTGGTCGCCGACCAGCCACTCCCACGGGTAGAGCTTGAAGATCGTCTTGATCTCGCGGTCCTGCTCGTCGACGAAGCGGCCGCCCCGGCCGAGGCGGCGGGGGTCCCAGCCGATCTCCTCCATGGGCAGGCAGACGGTGTGGTGCCCGGCCAGCTCCGCGCATTCCTGCAGGTAGCTGACGGTGACGTAGTCCTCGCCGATCTCGTCGGCGGTGGTGAACGCGAAGTGCAGCGGTCCGGAGATCGGGTGCTTGCGCCAGACGTCGACGAGCCGCTCGTGCAGCGAGTTCCACTGGTCGGCGTCGGGAAACCGGTCCTCGAGCCAGAACCACTGCGGGCCGGCTGCTTCCAGCAGCGACGTCGGGGTGTCCGCGTTGTACTCCAGCAGCCGCGCCGGGCCGGAGCCGTCGTAGCGCAGGTCGAACCGGCCGTAGAGGCTGATCTCGCGGTCGCGCTCCCGCCAGGACCGCTCGATCAGCTGCACGACGCGGGGGTCGGTGATGCCGTAGTCGGCGTACCGGGCGGTGGCGACGACGTGCTCGACCGCGTCGAGGCACATCTGGTGCAGCTCGGCGACGACCTCTTCCAGCCGCTCGACCTCGGCCAGGGTGAACTCGTAGTACGCCGACTCGTCCCAGTAGGCGGTGGGCCGGCCGGACTCGTCGGGCAGCACCGCGTAGTGCAGTCCCTGCTCTTCGACGATGCGCTGCCAGTCCGGCCGGGGTTGGGTGGTGACTCGGCGCATCAGCTTCCGCCGCCGAAGTGCCCGCCGAAGCCGCCGCGCGTGAACGATCCGCCGGTGACCTTGCCGGTGCCGCCTCCGCCGTGGCCGCCGTAGTACCAGCGTCCGTGCCCGCCGGAGCGGCAGTAGCTGGAGTCGATGCGCTGCATCGTGCTGGGGTCGACACAGTCGCGTCGGTTGTCGCGGTAGATGGCGAAGCCGCAGCAACCCAGCACGACGACGCCGATCACGCCGTACGCGACGTGCTTGGACTTGAACTTCCGCTGCGGCTGGGCGTTCTTCACCGGCGTGGGCGCGTTCATCTGCACCTTCCCGCGCCGTCGTCTGCGGCGGCGCTTCCTCCCCGCGCTGTTGGTCATGAGCGGCGACGATACCCGGCCCCCGCAAGGGTTGCGCAGGTCAGCTAGTCTTCCGCGCCATGAGTGATGTGCTCGACGGTCTGGTCGGTTCGGTCGCGTTCACCGCGGTCGGCGTACTGCTGTTGCTCGGCGGGTTTCTGCTGGTCGACTGGTTGACGCCAGGGCCGCTGCGCCACCAGATCTGGAGCGAGCGCAACCGCAACGCGGCGCTGTTCCTGGCCTCGGCTCTGGTCGGGGTGGGCGCGATCGCGTTCACCTCGATCTTGACCACGTACGCCGAGTTCTGGGTCGGGCTGGTGTCGACCGCCGTCTACGGCACCCTGGGGCTGCTGCTCATGGCGGGCGCGTTCTGGCTGCTCGATCTGCTGACGCCGGGCAAGCTGGGCGAGATGATCGTCGATCCCGAGCCGCACCCGGCGGTGTGGGTGAGCGCGGCGTCCAACGCGGCGATCGCCGCGATCGTCTGCGCCGCGATCTCCTAGCGCGGCGATCTTCCAAGCTCGGCCGCCTAAGCTGGCGGCGTGGGGGATGTCTACGTCATCGAGACCGGGGTCGTCGAACTCGTCGAGGATCCCGACGAGCCGGACGCCTGGACGCTGGTCGTCAACGGGATGCCACAGTCGCACGTGAACCTCGCCGATCCGGTGATGATCGCGTTCGACTACGTACGCCGGTCGCTGAAGATGATCGAGCTGCTGTTGCCGGCTGGGCCGTTGCGCGTACTGCACCTGGGCGGGGGCGGGCTGAGTCTGCCGCGCTGTCTGTCGCTGCTGCGACCGGGCAGCGAGCAGACGGTCGTCGAGATCGATCCGCTGCTGGCCGATCTGGTCGCCGAGAAGCTTCCGTTGCATCCGGACTCGGGGATCACCGTGACGATCGGCGACGCCCGGGACGCGCTGGCGGCTGCTCCGCCGCAGGAATACGACCTGATCATCGCGGATGTCTTCACCGGTTCGGCGGTCCCCCGGCATGTGACGAACGCCCAGTTCGTGAAGCTGGCGGCGGCCGCTCTCGCACCGGGCGGGGTCTACCTCGCCAACGTGATCGACGGCCGGCCGCTCATCTTCCTGCGCGGCCTGATCCAGGCGGTCCGCGACGCGTTCGGTGACGTGGTGGCCGCCGCGGAGGAGGACGTCTTCGCCGAGCAGGTACGCGGAAACTTCCTCCTCGTGGGCTCGGACCGGGATCTGCGGCAGCTGACGGAGCTGCCCGAGGACGACCCGTATGACCTCGTCGTCAAGCGGGGCAAGGAGTTGAGCCGGTTCCTGGCCGGAGAAATGCCTAACCGCTGAGCTCGTTGCCGGGGTGGGTGCGGTCGTAGGCGTCGCGGGCTTCGGCGATGACTTCCTTGTGCGCCGCCGACCAGTCGGTGAGCTGCCGGACGAGGTGGGTCAGGCTCGCGCCGAGATCGGTCAGCCGGTAATCGACCTGTGCGGGGACGGTCGGGTAGACCGTGCGCACCACCAGACCGTCGCGCTCCAGTCGGCGTACCGACAGGGTGAGCATGCGCTGGGAGATGCCGTGGATGGCGCGCTGGAGTTCCCGGAAGCGGCGCGGCCCGCCGGCGAGTTCGACGATCACCAGCACCGACCACTTGTCGCCGAGGCGCGCCAGCACGTCGCGGATGCCGCAGTCCGGGTGGTCCTCATGCCCGCACGGTTCGAGGTCGGCCACCAGGGTGGTTACCGCGGTGTGCGTGGGTGACATGAAACTGCCTCCTTGTCGCCGGTGTGCGGGGATCTCAGGATCGGGGCATGACTGACACGATCTTGGTGACCGGGGCGAGCGGGAATCTCGGCCGGGCCACCCTTGCAGCGTTGCACGCCCGTGGCGTCGCGGCGACGGGCGGAAGCCGTACGCCGGGTGCTGGGATGCGACGCGTCGACTTCGACGATCCTTCCACACTGGACCTGACGGGAGTGGCGACGCTGGTGCTGGTCTCCGCCGGGTACGCCGAGGACGACCAGGTCGTCGACCGGCACGCGACGGCAGTCGCGGCGGCGGCCCGCGACCGGGTGCAGCACCTCGTCTACACCAGCCTGACCGGCGCCGGGGACCACCTCGGGTTCGCCTTGGCCCATCGGGCGACCGAGCGGCTGGTCCAGGCGAGCGGCGTACCGTGGACGATCTTGCGTAACGGCTTGTACGCCGAGCTGTTCGGTGCGCTGCTGATGTGGGCGGGCGACGGGGTGGAGTCGGCGTACGGGGACGGGGCGCTGGCGGCGGTCACCCGGGCGGATCTGGCGGAGGCGGCCGCGATCGTCGCCGCCGATCCGGCTCGCCACGCCGGTCGCACCTACGATCTCGTCGGTACGCCCATCACGGCTGCCCAGGTGGCCTACCGGCTCGGGGTGCCGCATCGGACGATCGACCTGGGCGAACTGCGCCGGCGGCTGCTCGGGCTGCCGGAGCTGCTGCCGTTCCAGCCGCCGATGATCGCCTCGATCGCGACCGGCGTACGCCACGGCTTCCTGGCCGAGCCCGGCCCGGACCTGGCCGACCTGCTCGGGCGGCCGGTCCAGGATCCGCTGACGATGGCGGTGGCGGCCGCGTCGGCGACCCGGCCCGCCATCGCCGGGCAGCCGCAAGCGGCCCTACGCCCCTAGCCAGCGGGTGCGGCTAGGCCGGTGGCACGAGGCGGTAGCCGACGCCGCGGATGGTCAGGATCATTTTCGGGTCGTGCTGGTCGTCCCCGAGCCGTTGACGCAGCCGCTGCACATGCACGGTGACAGTGTTGGAGTTCTGGACGCCGCCCCACACCGCGTCGTGGATCTGTTCGCGGGTCACCACCTTGTCGGCGTTGGACATCAGCAGTTGCAGCAGCCGCAGCTCCCGCATCGGGATGCGTACGGGTTGCCCGCGTAGCTGCACGGTGAGGCTGCCGGGGTCGAGTTGCAGTTCGCCGACCTGCAGCAGGGGTCCTTCGGCAGGCATGGGGCGTAAGGCGAGCAGCATCGGCAGCAGTTCGCCGATGCGGTAGGGCCGGGCGACGCAGGCGGCAGCACCGGCGGCGAGGGCTTCGGCCGCGGCCGGGCCGTCGCCGTCGGACACGCCGAGCACGACCGGGATGCCGGTCCGCGACGCGAGCGTACGCACGAACGCGGCGCCGCCGATGGTGGGCAGCGCGGTCGCGGCGAGGACCGCGTCCGGGTGCTCGGCACCGGCGATGAGCAGGGCCTCAGCCCCGTCCGAGCAGGTGATCGCGCGAATGGCGTGATCACCCAGCTCGTCTGCGACCCGGGAGGCGACCTCCGGATCGGGATCAGCGACCAGCAGCACGACCACAGGTCACCCGAAGCGACCGGTGATGTAGTCCTCGGTCCGCTTCTCTCCCGGGTTGGTGAAGATCTTGGAGGTGACGTCGTACTCGATGAGGCGGCCCGGGTCGCCGGTCTGCGAGATCGAGAAGAACGCGGTGCGGTCGCTGACGCGGGCGGCCTGCTGCATGTTGTGGGTGACGATGATGATCGTGTAGTCGTTCTTCAGCTCGAAGATGAGGTCTTCGATGGCGCCGGTGGAGATCGGGTCGAGCGCGGAGCACGGCTCGTCCATGAGGACGACCTGCGGTTCGACGGCGATCGTCCGGGCGATGCACAGGCGCTGCTGCTGACCGCCGGACAGGCCTGCGCCCGGCTTGTTGAGCCGGTTCTTGACCTCGTCCCACAGGTTGGCGTGCTTGAGCGCCTTCTCGCAGGCGTCGTCGAGGGCGTTCTTCTTGCGCAGGCCGTTCAGGCGCAGCCCGGCGACCACGTTGTCGTAGATCGACATGGTGGGGAACGGGTTGGGGCGCTGGAACACCATGCCGATCGAGCGGCGTACCGCGGTGACGTCGACGGCCCGGTCGTAGATGTCCTGGCCGTCCATGGTGAGCCGGCCTTCGACCCGGGCGCCGGGCAGCACCTCGTGCATGCGGTTGATCGATCGCAGGAAGGTCGACTTGCCGCAGCCCGACGGGCCGATGAGGGCGGTGACCGATCGGGGCTCGATGGTCATCGTGATGTCCTCGATGGCCTTGAACTGTCCGTAGTACGCGGTCACCCCGACCGCTTCGATGCGCTTCGCCATTGTCCTTTTCCTTCGAGTCCTCGTCGGCGCGCTCAGCGCTCGAGCTTGCTACGGCGGGCCAGCAGCTTCGCCGCGATGGTCAGGGCGAGTACGAGACCGACCAGGGTCAGGGCGGCGGCCCAGGCTCGGGCGGGTGCGTACTTGCTGGCCGAGCCGGCCTGGTCCCAGATGTAGATCGCCAGCGACGACTGGTTGCCGACGAACGGGTTCATGTTGATCGAGTTGAAGCCGCCCGCGACGAGCAGGACCGGGGCGGTTTCGCCGCAGGCTCGGGCGATGGCCAGCATGACGCCGGTGACGATGCCGGGCAGCGCGGTCGGCAGGACGACCCGCATGATCGTCTTCCATTTCGGGATGCCCAGGGCATAGGAGCCTTCGCGGAGCGCGTCGGGCACCAGGCGCAGCATCTCCTCGGTCGAGCGGGTGATCGTCGGCAGCATCAGCACGCTGAGCGCCAGCGAGGCGGCGAGCCCGGAGTAGCCCGGCTTGCCGTCCGGGCTGTACAGCGGGTACACCACGTACACCCAGAAGGCCAGGACGAACAGACCGGCCACGATGGACGGGATGCCGGTCATGACGTCGACGAAGAACCGGATCGCGGCGGCCAGCCGGCCCCGGCCGTACTCGACGATGTAGATGGCGGCGCCGACGCCGAGCGGCACGGTGATCAGGGTGGCGATGCCGGCCTGCTCCAGGGTGCCGATGATCGCGTGGTACGCGCCGCCGTTGGCGTCGAAGGCGGTGATGCCGTTCATCGAGTGGCCGAAGAAGTCGCCGTCCAGCCGCTCGACGCCCTTGTTGACCAGCGTCCACGCCACCGACACCAGGGGCAGCAGGGCGAGGATGAACGCGGAGTAGATCAGGGAGCTGGCCAGCCGGTTGCGGGCCGCCCGGCCGCCCTCGACCTGCCGGGCCGCCAGCCACAGCAGGAGCAGGTACAGCACGACGGACGCGATCGCGGTCAGCACGATGCCGCCGCCGAGCAGGCCGCCGGCGTACACGATGAGGTAGCTGAGCAGCACGGAGCCGGCGGCGACCGCCCAGGGCGCCCACTTCGGGAGCCGGCGGGCCCGCAGGCCCGTGACCGGCGCGGACAGGGTGGTCATAGCGCGCTCCGGAACTCACGACGGCGGTAGATGATCGCGCGGGCGATCATGTTGACGACGAGGGTGATCGTGAACAGCACCAGGCCGGAGGCGATCAGTGCGCCCCGGCCGGTGTCGCCCGCCTCGCCGAAACGGTTGGCGATGTTGGCCGCGATCGAGTTGCCGCCGACGCCGATGATGTCGAACGACACGTTGAAGGCCGCGCTCAACGTCATCGCCAGGGCGATGGTCTCGCCGAGCGCGCGGCCCAGGCCGAGCATGACCGAGGCGATGATGCCGGGGCGCCCGTAGGGCAGCACCGCGGTGCGGATCATCTCCCACTTGGTCGCGCCGAGGGCCAGCGCGGCTTCCTCGTTCATCTTCGGCGTCTGGCTGAAGACTTCGCGCGACAGCGAGGTGACGATCGGCAGGACCATGATGGCCAGCACGATCGAGCCGAGCAGCGGCGATTTGCCGTAGGGGCCTTCGCTGGCGAAGAACGGCAGGAAGCCCAGGTACTTGTGCAGCCATTCGGACAGGTCGCTGACGGGACCGGCCAGGTATTCGCGGCCCCACAGGCCGAAGACGATGCTGGGCACGGCGGCGAGCAGGTCGATGAGGAAGCCCAGGGCGGTGGCGACGCGCCGCGGCGCGTAGTGCGACAGGCACAGCGCGATGCCGAGCGCGATCGGCACGGCGATCAGCAGCGCGATCGCGGCGGTGACGATGGTGCCCCAGGCCAGCGCGGCGATGCCGAACACCGACGGCGTGCTGTCGGGGAACCAGGTCTTCTCGGTGAGGAAGTTGACGGTGTCCGTCCGGATCGCCGGGATCGCCTTGGCGATCAGGAAGATCGCGATCGCGGCGATGATGACGAGCACCATGAGGCCGGAGCCGGTGGACAGCGAGCGGAAGACGCCCTCACCGCCCCCGAACCGGCGACGGCGGCCCAGGTTCACCGCGGCGGTGTCCCGCGCGCCGGACACGCGGTGGCTGGTGACCGCGGCCTTCTCGGGCGGACCCGGCTGCGGATCTTGCTGATCCTGCCGGTGCGAGCCCAGGGTTGGAGGGTTCATAGTCGTTCGTCTCATCACTCTCGGGTGGCGCCTGACGAGGGTGTCGGTTCGTGGGCGGTCCTGCTACGCGGTGTGCCCGGCGGGAGGTGTGAGGAGACCTCCCGCCGGGCGGTGGTGCGGTGGTGCGTCAGCTCAGAGCGGCGATCGAGGCCTGGACCTTGGTCTGGACCTCGGTCGGCAGGGCCGCGTAGCCCAGCTGGGTGAGCTTGGTCTGGCCGTCGCCGGCGGCGTACTTGAGGAAGGACTTCAGCAGCGTGACCTTGTCGGCGGCGGTGCCCTTCTCGCAGACGATCTCGTAGGTCACCAGGACGATCGGGTACGCGCCCGCGGTCTTGGTGTTGTAGTCGATCGACAGCTTGAGGTCGTTGCCGGTGCCCTTGACCTCGGCTCCGGCGATGGTCTTGCCGGCCGACTCGCTGGTCAGCGCGGTGTACTCGCCGGCGGCGTTCTTGATCTTCGCCTTGTTCAGGCCGTTGGCCTCGGCGAAGGACCACTCGACGTAGCCGATGGCGCCGTCCTTGCTCTTGACAGCGGCGCTCACGCCGTCCGAGCCCTTCTCACCCTGGCCGCCCGGGGCCTTCCACTCCTTGGCGTTGGAGTAGGTCCACACGTCGGCGGCGGCCTTGGACAGGTACTTGGTGAAGTTGTCGGTGGTGCCCGACGACTCGTTGCGGTGCACCGCCAGGATCTTGGTGGCCGGCAGGGTCGCCGACGGGTTGTCCGCCTTGATCTCCGCCGCGTTCCAGGTGGTGATCTTGCCGGCGAAGATGCCCGCCAGGGTGGCGGGGCTCAGCTGGATGTCGCTCACACCCTGGACGTTGGTGACGATCGCGATCGGGCCGATCACCAACGGCAGGTGGATCGCCTTGCCGGTCGCGCAGCGCGCGTCGGCCTTCGGCTGCTCCTCGTCCTTGAGGGCCGAGTCGCTGCCCGCGAAGTCGGCCAGGCCACCGGTGAACGCGGTGATGCCCGCGCCGGAGCTGGTGCCCTGGTAGTCGACGGTCGCGCCGGAGCA
Organism: Hamadaea sp. NPDC050747; assembly: GCF_040654195.1. NCBI lineage: Bacteria > Bacillati > Actinomycetota > Actinomycetes > Micromonosporales > Micromonosporaceae > Hamadaea > Hamadaea sp. NPDC050747. Next base: position 20,206 of record NZ_JBFAHM010000015.1, on the reverse strand, counting down.
CTTGGCCTGGTAGTCCTTGACCCACTGCTCCATGGCGTTCTTCTGCGCCGAGGAGCCCTGGGCGGTGAGCTTGCCCGTGGCGCAGTCGCCAGAAGCGGACGAAGAGGTGTTGCTCGGAGTGCCCGAGTTGTTGTCACTGCCACATGCCGCAAGCGCGAGCGTCGCGGTCAGCATGACACCGGCGAGGATGCCGTGCCGCTTGAGCTTCACGTCTGTCCCTTTCGAGGGGTTGCCGACCGCACTCCGCCGAGGTGGGGCGGGGACCGGCCGGAGTTCTTTGATTTCCGACTGCGGTCAACGTAGGCGCGGCAGGTAGCCGGTCACCCCGACATGGGTGAACGAAGGGTGAACAGGTGAACGGCCGAAGGTGACATGACCAGCGGAAATTAGTCCGTTTTGTTCACGTCAAGCGATGCATGCCCGCTTGTGAGCGTTCCCGGGCCGGAGGAGGATCAGAGGGAGGAAGGCCGTGTGGCGGTAGACGACCATGGTCGCGGTCAGGCGCAATGGGTTCGCGGCGGCACTGTTCGTGCTGCTGACGATGGCGGCTCTCGTCACGTCAGCCGCGGCTGCACGTGCTGCGCCGAGCCCAGCCGACAGTGTGCTGGTAACCCGGGTCGACGGTGCCATCACGCCCGTTGTCGCCGGCCACCTCGCCGACGCGGTGCACCAGGCCGAGCGCGGCGACTATCAGGCGCTGATAGTGGAGATCGACACCCCCGGCGGCCTCGACACCTCGATGCGCGAGGTCGTCCAGGCATTCCTGGGCGCGCACGTGCCGGTGGTCGTCTACGTCTCCCCGTCGGGCGCCCGAGCGGCCTCGGCCGGGGCGATCATCACGTTCTCGGCGAACATCGCCGCCATGGCCCCCGGCACCACCATCGGGGCCGCGACCCCGATCGACGCCCAGACCGGCGAAAAGGCCTCCGACAAGGTGATCAACGACGCGGCGGCGTACGCCGAGTCGATCGCGACGCAGCGGGGCCGGGATGTCGATTTCGCCGTCGACACCGTCCGGGAGGGCCGGGCGGAGCCGGCGACCGAAGCGCTGAAACTCGGCGCGATCGACCTCATCGCGACCGATCAGGCCGATCTGCTGAACAAACTCCACGGCCGGACGGTGACCGTGGCCGGCGGCGAGACGAGGACCCTGCACACCGCCGACGCGACCACGGTCGAGAGCACCATGAGCCTCACCCGCAAGCTCCTGCAGCTCTTGGCCGACCCCAACCTGGCCTTCCTCTTCCTCTCCCTCGGCACGCTCGCGCTCATCTACGAGTTCGCGTACCCGGGACACGCGGTCAGCGGCATCACGGGCGTCATTCTGCTGATCCTCGGCTTCTTCGCGTTGAGTGTCCTGCCGGTCTCGGTCGCCGGGCTGGCCTTGCTGCTCCTCGCGGCCGCTTTGTTCGCCGCTGAGCTGTACGCCCCCGGCGTCGGCGTGTTCGCTGTGGGCGGCACGATATCGCTCGCGCTGGCCGGGGCATTCCTTTTCGAGGGTTCGGTCCGGGTCGATCCGCTGGTGTTCCTCCCCACCGCCGTCGTGATCGGGCTCGGCTCCCTGCTCGCGGGCCGGCTGACCTGGCGCGCCCGGCGAGCTCCCCCCGTCACCGGCGCGTCCGCGATGGTCGGGGCGACGGCGACGGTGGCCGCGCAAGGAGACGTCTTCCTGGAGGGGACGTGGTGGGCCGTCACCCCGGCCGGCAAACCGGCGGGCGATGAGCCCTTACCGGCCGGCCAGCCCGTCCGGGTGGTCGCCGTGGACGGCTTGACGCTCGTCGTGGAACCGCTCGGTTCCGTGGAGCAGCCCGGGCCAACCGAGTCGCGAGGCTCTGTCACAGAGGAGAAGCCCGATGTCTGATGCGCTCATTCCCTGGATCATCGCCCTGGCTGTGGTACTGATCCTCTTCTTCGCCGCGGTCAAGGTCTATCCGGAGTACGACCGAGGGGTGATCTTCCGGCTGGGCCGGGTCATCGGCGTCAAAGGCCCGGGATTGTTCTTCATCATCCCGATCGTCGACCGGGTCGTCCGAGTGTCGCTGCGCATCGTCGTCAAGGAGATCCCGCCGCAGGACGTCATCACCCGGGACAACGTGACGGTCCGGGTCAACGCCGTCACCTACTTTTACGTGATCGATCCGGTGCGGTCCGTCGTGGCGATCGAGAACTTCGTGGACGCCACCTTCCAGATCGCCCAGACCACGTTGCGGAGCATCCTGGGCCAGGTCGACCTCGACGAGCTGCTCACCAAGCGCGACGAGATCAACCAGCGCCTGCGGCGGATCGTCGACGACGTGACCGAACCGTGGGGTGTGAAGGTCACCCTCGTCGAGATCAAGGACGTCGAACTGCCCGACACCCTGCGCCGGGCGATGGCCATCCAAGCCGAGGCGGAAAGGGAACGTCGCGGCAAGGTCATCCACGCCCAGGGCGAGTACCAGGCCGCCGCAGACCTTGCCCGGGCGGCTGAACTGCTCGGCGCCCACCCTGCCGCCCTGCAGCTGCGCATCCTCGGCACCATGGTCGAGGTCAGCGCCGAACGAAACTCGACCTTGATCTTCCCCGTGCCGATGGAGCTCCTGCGGCTGGCCGACGCGGTATACCGACCACCGGAGGCCGACGGCACCGGACCCGGCACCGCGTCCGGAGCCTAGAAATGCCGGGGTGTCACGCATCGCCAGGACGGCGGCCGCAGCGGCGAAGCCGACGTCTGCACGGTGACCACCCGGCACGGCGTACGCACGTAGAGCCGTCCCGGCAGCGGACCGGTCAGCACGATGCCGCCGAGGTCGGGCTCGAAGCGCAGATCGTCGACCAGCATCCCGCGGATGCCCTCGGGGTCGTCGACCTCCCAGTCTGCGACCTGATGAAACAGGAAGCGGACGGGGAAACGCAGCCGCCGCGAACCCAGGTAACCGGCTCGGTTGCCGGTCACGGCCAACTCCGTACCCAGGTCGCAGAGGGTGGTCAGGTCCAGGAAGGCGTCGTCGAGCCAGGGCTCGATACGATCGATCTTGACCACCACGGCGAGCGTGCGATCCCCCACACCGGTCATCTTCCCAAGACAAGGCCGTCGATTTGGCGTTTTCCGGATGCGTACCCCGTTCGGCTGGGGCAAGCTGAGCGGCATGACCGCCCGCACGCTCGTGCTCCTGCGCCATGCCAAGGCCGATCGCCCCACCGGGATCGCCGACACCGACCGGCCCCTGACCGATCGAGGTCACGCCGACGCCGCCGCGGCCGGAGCCTGGCTGCTGGCCAGCGGACACGTTCCCGACCTGGTGCTCTGCTCGCCGGCGAGACGGACGCGGCAGACCTGGCACTCGGTGGCGATCGCGCTGGGCGGCGCGGGCGCGCCGAAGGTGCAGTACGAACGGGAACTGTATGACGGTGAAGTCGCCGACGCCCTCGACCTCATCGCGACGGCCGCCAAGGAGCCCGGCAACCACACCATCCTGCTGATCGGGCACAACCCGACGATCTCCCAGCTGTCCGCCGTGCTGGACCAGGCCGGGCAGGCCGACTCCGACGGGCTGCGTACCAGCGGGATCGCGGTGCACGAGCTGCCCGAGGAATGGCGGGCCGGGGTGACGGCCCCGCTGAAGGGGACTCACACCGCCCGCGCCGACTGACGACCGGCGCCGGCTGCGCATGATCTTTGCGTCGGCTGCGCATGATCATTGCGCCCGGCTGCGCATGATCATTGCGTCAGCCAAGTCGTTTCAGCGGACATTTCGCCGCCGGAAACCGCTTGGCCGGCGCAACGATCATGAACGCCTGAGCTGCCTTCAGGGCAGCGTCCACAGTGTGACCAGGGCGAATCGAGGCGATGGGCGCGTTCGATTCATCCGGAGGAAACGCACGCGTCGACTGTTCCCCACTGGACTCACCCGCGGTGTCGCTTTAGATTCTGAAAGTTACCCCCGCGTCCACTGGAGGACCCCCCGTGCGCACAAGACGCGCCCTGCTCAGCCGCGCCGCGGCCGGAGCGGCCATAGCGCTGAGCCTGGCCGTGATCCCGGCCCCGGCTCAGGCGGCCACCCCCACCGACCTGTTCCTCTCGGAATACGTCGAGGGCAGTTCGAACAACAAGGCCCTCGAATTCTTCAACGGCACAGGATCGGCGATCGACCTGGCCGCCGGCGCGTACAACGTGCAGATCTACTTCAACGGCGCGACGACCGCCGGCGCGACGATCAACCTTACCGGCACGGTGGCTAACGGCGACGTGTTCGTCCTGGCCGCCGCCTCAGCGTCGGCGACGATCCTCGCGACCGCCGACCAGACCACCACCGCGTCGCTCTACAACGGAGACGACGCGATCGTCCTGCGTAAGGGCACGACCGTGGTGGACTCGATCGGCCAGATCGGCGTCGACCCCGGCACCGAGTGGGGCACCGGCCTGACCAGCACGGCCGACAACACGCTGCGGCGCAACGCGACCGTCGTCGCCGGTGACGTCGACCCCGGCGACGCGTTCGACCCGGCCGCCCAGTGGACCGGCTACGCCACCGACACCTTCGACGGGCTCGGGGCGCACGCCGTGGACGGCAGCGGCGACCAGCCCGCGACGCTGTCCTGCGGCGGGACGCTCACCGTCAGCCAGGGCCAGGGCGGGGAACGGGTCGTCACCGCCGTGGACGCCGACGACCAGATCACCGACCTGGCCGTCGCCGTGAACCCCACGCCGGCCGCCGGCAGCGTTGTGCGTACAAGTCTGACCCCGGCCAGTGAGGTCGGCGGCAGCGCGAGCGCCACGATCACGGTGAGCAGCGACGTGCCCGCGGGTTCCTACGCGGTGACCGTGACCTCGACCGACGCGAGCGGGACCACCGCGACCTGCACGTTCACCGTCACCGTGACCAAGGTGTACACCGTGGGCGAGATCCAGGGCTCGACCGGCGACGCGGAGAACCCGCGCACGGACCGTTCGCCCTTCGCCCCGGCCAGCGGAAACGGCACGAGCTCGACGCTCTACGACATCCGAGGCGTGATCACGCAGCGCACCCTCGCGCGGACGTCGGCCGGCGCCGACCAGAACGGGTTCTTCCTGCAGTCGCGCAAGACCGACACCGACGGCGACGACACCAGCTCCGACGGCATCTTCGTGTTCATGGGCTCGTTCACCTCGCTGATCGGCGGCTACGTCCCGGTCGTGGGGGACGAGGTCGTGATCCGCGCGCGCGTCTCCGAGTACTTCTTCATGACCCAGCTCAGCTCGGCCTCGCTGGTCAGCAAGATCGTCTCCGGGGTCGACGTCCGCGACCAGGTCGCGGTCACCGACGCCAGGCCGCCCGCCGACTCGGCCGCCGCCGACCGCTTCTGGGAGCGGCACGAGAGCGAGCAGCTGCGCGTACGCGCCGGGAGCGCCGTCACCGGGGCGCGCGACGTCTTCCGGTCCACCATGGACTCCGAGATCTGGCTGATCGACCGGGACGACCCGCTGATGTCGCGGGCGGACCCGTACACCCGCCGGGTCTACCGGGACGCGCACCCGATGGACAACGACCCGCTGCACTTCTTCGACGACGGCAACGGCAACCGGATCCTCGTCGGCAGCCTCGGCGTGAAGTACGCCGCCCACGACAACACGACGCTGGTGCCCCCGGCGAGCGACTTCGACCTCGTGCAGTCCGACGCGGTCGGCGGGCTGATGTACAACTTCGAGAAGTACTCCATCCAGCCCGACGCGATCGCGTTCACCGACGGCCCGGACCCGGCGGGTCTGGCCGCGCCGCGGGCGGCCGACCGGGACGAGGAGTTCGCGGTCGCCACCTACAACGTGGAGAACCTCTACGACTACCGCGACGACCCGTTCGACGGCTGTGACTTCACCGGAAACTCCGGCTGCCCCGGGGTCAGCCCGCCGTTCGACTACGTCCCCGAGTCGCAGGCCGCGTACGAGCACCACCTGTCGGGCCTGGCCGCGCAGATCACGGGTGACCTGCACTCCCCCGACCTGCTGCTCATCCAGGAGGCCGAGGACCAGGACATCTGCTCGATCACTGACGGCGCGCTGACGTGCGGCGACACGAACAACGCCGACGGCAAGCCGGACACCCTGCAGGACCTCGCGCTCGCGATCGCCGCAGCGGGCGGCCCTGCTTACGACACCGCGTACGACCGGAACGGGGCCGACGCGCGCGGTATCACCTCGGCGTTCCTCTACCGCACCGACCGGCTGTCGCTGGCGGCTCCGGCGTCGGTGCTGACGTCCACGCCGGGCGTGGTCTACCGCGCTCCGGATCTGGCGTACAACGCCGACACGTCCAACCCGAAGGCGCTGAACGCACAGCTGCCGTCGGACGTGGACACCTCGACGGGCGTGGACGGCTCGAACGTCTACACCCGGGCGCCGCAGGTGGCTCGATTCACCGTCGCCGCGCGGCCTTCGTCCACTCCGTCGTCGGCTGAGGGCTTCACGTTGTGGGCGGTCAGCAACCACTACTCGTCCACCCCGGACGCCCGGGTCGGCCAGCGGGCCGAGCAGGCCGCGTACGGGGCGGCGATCGTGCAGGCCATCCAGGCCGACGACCCGGCGGCCCGGGTCGTCTACGGCGGCGATCTGAACGTCTTCCCGCGCCCGGACGACCCGATCGCGACGTCGGACTCCGACACCCCGTCGGACCAGCTGAAGGCGCTCTACGACGCCGGGCTCTACAACCTGTGGGAGGTGCTGGCGGCGGACGTGCCGGCGTCGGCGTACTCGTACGAATTCGAAGGACAGGCGCAGACCCTCGATCACCTGTGGGTCACCGGTCCGCTCTACGACGACCTGATCCAGATGCGGGCGGCGCACGTCAACGCCGGGTACCCGGTCGACTTCGACGGTGACGGCGCGCACGGGGTCAGCGACCACGACCCGCAGGTGGCGCTGTTCGCGTCGCGGGCCCGGCTGACCGTCGCCGACGTGACGATCACCGAAGGCACCGGGACCGGCAGCGACCGTACGCCGATGACGTTCACCGTCCAGCTCAGCCGGCCGCTGTCGCAGCCACTGCCGCTGTGCGCGGTGGCGTACGGGATCACCGCGTCGCCGTCCAACGACTTCGACCCGGTGCTGTCGTGTTCGGTCGTGGCCGCCGGTCAGACGACGTGGACGGTGACCGTGCCGGTCGTGGCGGACAAGCGCAAGGAAGGCACGGAGAAGCTCGGTCTGTTCGTGACCGGGCTGCCCTCGGTCGTCTACACCGACTCGGTGGCCGTGGGCACCATCCGCGACGACGACTGAGTCTGCGCTCGTCACGCTGCTTTTGTGCGCTGGATCAGGGATCTCGGTCGAATCTTGGGTCAAGATTCGACCGAGATCCCTGATCTGTTTGTGAGCCCTCCGTAGGCAGATGACAGTTCCGTCATCAGTTCGTCCTTTCAGGACGGTCTGAGCCGATCTCGCTGCGGATTCCGTCGCCCCCCGCATGCGACGACCACACAGCGCCGACCTCCCCCGATTGGGCCGGATGGCCAGGCCCGCTGACGGCTCGGAGGGCAGCTACCGCGACAAGGCATCAGCCGAACGGGCCACCCCGATGATCACTCTGTACAGGGCATCCGACCGACGGATATGAATCCGTCATCCCCCAACTCACGGAGGCCCTGTATGCGCATTATGCGTACGGCGCTGGCGTCGCTGTTCACCGCGGCGATCGCCTGTGCACTCTCCCCATCCGCTCAAGCGGCGCCCTCCCCGGTCGCCCTCGACCACCGGTCGGCCAAGGTCTGCGCCGCCGCCGCTCCCGGCACGGCGACCTGCCACGCCTGGGTGCGTACCGACGTCACCCCGGCCGCGGTGCCGGCCGGTTACGGGCCGAGCGACCTGCGGTCCGCGTACAACCTGACCGGCTCGGGCTCGTCCAGCCAGACGATCGCCATCGTCGACGCGTACGACGACCCGACCGCCGAGGCTGACCTGGCCACCTACCGGTCGACCTACGGCCTGCCGGCGTGCACCACGGCCAACGGCTGCTTCAAGAAGGTCGACCAGACCGGCGGCACCAGCTACCCGCGCCGTAACACCGGCTGGGCCCAGGAGATCTCGCTGGACCTGGACATGGCCTCCGCGATCTGCCCGAACTGCAAGATCCTGCTCGTCGAGGCGAAGACCAACTCGTTCGCCAACCTCGGCACCGCGGTGAACTACGCCGCCACGCACGCGACCGTCGTCAGCAACAGCTGGGGCGGCGGCGACGCGGCCGACTCGACGTACGGGTCGTACTTCAACCACCCGGGCGTTCCGATCACGGCCAGCTCCGGTGACAACGGCTACGGCGCGTCCTACCCGGCCACGTCGCAGTACGTCACCGCGGTCGGCGGCACCCACCTCGTCATGAGCGGCGGCGTACGCAGCTCGGAGACGGTGTGGAGCGGAGCCGGCTCGGGCTGCTCGGCGTACAACACCGCATTGTCGGCGCAGTCCACCTTCAACACCGGGTGCGCCAAGCGGGCCGAGGCCGACGTCTCGGCGGTCGCCGACCCGAACACCGGCGTCTCGGTCATGTACAACGGCTCCTGGTACATCTTCGGCGGCACCAGCGTCTCCGCCCCGATCATCGCCAGCGTCTACGCCCTGGCCGGCAACGGCACGAGCACGACGCCGAACTACCCGTACCAGCACGCGGGCAGCGCGAACTTCTTCGACGTCACCTCCGGCAGCAACGGCAGCTGCCCGACGTCGCAGTGGTGCAACGCCCGTGCCGGCTGGGACGGCCCGACCGGCGTCGGCACGCCGAACGGTGTCGGCGGCTTCTAAGTCCTCACTCCTCCCCAGGCGGGGGGGGGGGGGGCCCCCCGCCCCCCCCCCCCCCCCCCCCCGCGCCCCAAACAGCCGAGCATAACAATCAACCTGTAGGACACAACACCCAGGGTCGCCAACAACCCCCTACAAGAGCG
>NZ_JBFAHM010000015.1:0-11310 GCF_040654195.1 Hamadaea sp. NPDC050747 | reverse complement strand
CGGCGCCGCGCTACCGCGCGGCGCCGCCTCCCTATCGCCGCTGTCTCCCTATCGCCGCTGTCTCCCTATCGCCGCTGTCTCCCTATCGCCGCTGTCTCCCTATCGCCGCTGTCTCCTGCGGCCACCGTTTCCCCGCAGATCACGGGTATCCGGGCCAAAACCGCCCGCGGAGGCATGCGTAACCGTGATCTGCAGCCAAGGCGGCCGGACCACCGCTAGGCAGCGGCGCGGACGTAGCGGGTGAACAGCAGCTCGCCGTCGGTCAGCAGGTGCGCCAGTTCCATCCGCTGCGGGGCGGACGGCGGGCCGGCGGTGATGCGGGTGCCTCCGGGTCCGGCGAGGATCGGGCTGACCGTGAGGCACAGCTCGTCGATCGCACCGGCCGCCTCCAACGTCCCGACCAGTGACGGGCCGCCTTCGCAGAGCACCCGGGTCAGGCCGCGTTCGGCCAGCCCGGCGAGCATGGTCGGCACGTGGACCTCCGTCTCGCCGGCGATGATCACGTCGCGGAACCGGTCCCGGCCGGGTGCGGCGGCGACCGTCACGATGATCGCTTCGGCGAACGTGTCCGGGTCGAGGTCGAGCCGCCGGGTCACGATCGCCATCCGTGGCTGGACGAGGTCGTATCCCTCGGTACGCACCGTGCCGGCGCCGACGAGCACGACGTCGGCCGCCTTGCGCAGTACGCCCATCAGCGCCTGATCGTTGGGGTTGCCCAGCCCGCCGGAGCGACCGTCGAGGACCGCCGACCCGTCGGCGGAGGCGATGAAGTTCACCCGTACGCCGGGCGGTTGTGCGTACAGCGAGGAGAGATCAGCAGAGCCGCGAGCAGGGAAGAGTTGTTCCACCCCAGCAGGTTCTCACGAAAGTGAACTCGTTCGGGCGATCTCCACGTCATGATCATGTATCGACATCTGTCACATTGGTTCCTTACCATAGTGAACATGGCACGCACGAGAACCGTCGCCGGCGCCGGAACGATCGGCACCGCTCTGCTCGTCCTGCTTTTCGGTAGCCAGCCGATCGTGGAATGGGTGAACAAACACACCCAGCCCGACGAGGCCTTCGGTTGGTTCATGCGGGTCCTGACCTGGCCACGATGGGCATTCGGCCCGGTCGACGGATCCGCCGGATCGATGCGGCGGCTGCTCGCGGACGATCTGCGAGCACTGCTCCTCATCCTGTTCGTCGCGGTCATCCTCGCGGTCGGTGCGAAAACGGCCAGTGGGATCTCCGCCTTCATCCTGGGCTGGGCGGCCGTGATCTTCGCCGCCGCGCTCGCCGCGTTCATCACCGCGTTCATCCTGGCCGATCCATCGCTGCTCAGCGCCTTGCAGCTGGCCGCGGCCGGGTCGGCGTACGGGCTGTTCGCGGGCTGGATCGTCGGGGCGATCACCGTCACCGGCAAAGCCGCCGGATAATGACGGGGTGGCTCATGATCATGCCGACATCGACCTCCGGGAGCTGACCGAGACCGACGCCGAGGCTGCCTGGCGACTGGGCAGCCTCGCCTTCGGCTATCACGACCGGCCCATGCCGACCGAGTTCGGCGACCAACCCGGCCGGATCACCTGGGGCGCGTTCGACCGCTCCGGCCGGCTGCTCGCCAAGGCCGTCGACCGCGACCAGGGACAATGGTTCGGCGGCCGAGTCGTGCCGACCTCCGGCGTCGCCGGGGTCGCCGTCGCCGCCGAGGCGCGCCGCACCGGACTGAGCCGGGCGGTCCTCACCCGCTTGCTGGCCGGCGCCCGCGATCGCGGCGCGGCCATCAGCACCCTCTATCCGACGACGCCGTTCCCCTACCGCCGGGTGGGGTGGGAGGAAGTCGGCGCGCTCACCTCGTATTCGCTGCCCACGGCGTCACTGGCGACCGTGCGCGACGCCGGCCTCGCGTTGCGGCCCGCGACCGTCGCCGACGTCCCCGGCATCTACGCTGCGTACGACCGGCTCGCCCGCACGGGCACCGGTCTGATGGACCGCTTCGGCCCGCTGTTCACGACCACACCCGAAGAGCTGGTCCAGGCTTTCGACGGGCTCACGGTCGCCGTCGGTCCGTCCGGTTCGATCGACGGGTACGCGAGTTGGGAGCGTGGTTCGGGTTACGACGAGAGTGGCCGGATCACCGCGTACGACGTGATCGCCACGACCGCGGAGGCCACCGGCGCATTGCTGGCGATGTTCGGCGGCTGGGCCAGTGTCGCGCCGACGACGGTTCTGCGGCTGGCGTACCCGGATCCTTTGTGGTTCTTCCTCGCGAGCCCGCAGGCGAAGGTCGTCAAGCGTCAGCCGTGGATGTTGCGGGTGGTCGACGCGGCGCGCGCCGTGGAGACGCGCGGCTGGCCGGAGTTCGTGAGCGGCAGCGCGGACCTGGAGCTGGTCGACGAGCAGTGCCCGTGGAACGCCGGGCGGTTCCGGCTGGTCCTCGACGGTGGCGCGGCGCGGCTGGAGCCGGGCGGCACCGGGGCTGTTCGCATCGGGCCGCGTGCTCTCAGCGTGTGGTACGCGGGGGCCGCCGCACCCGACGCGCTGCGCCGGGCCGGCCTGCTGACCGGCGGCGACGACCGGACGGACGCGTTCCTGCAGGCGGCCACGGCGGGGCCGGCGCCGACCCTGCTCGACTACTTCTGACCGCGCTTGTGTATAGTGAGCGGCGTCGGCGCGAGCCGGCAGGCGGACGTAGCGCAGTTGGTAGCGCATCACCTTGCCAAGGTGAGGGTCGCGAGTTCGAGTCTCGTCGTCCGCTCTCTTCCTCTCCTGTAAGCCCACCCCCGGGGTGGGCTTCTGCACTTTCCGCGCTGGTAACGTCGCAGGGTGTGACGATCTTTCTGCCGGAGCTCATTGAACCCCGCCGGGTCATCGCCGGGCGTACCTTCGACTTCGACCGGCAGGTCGCCGTCATGGCGGTGGTGAACCGGACCCCGGATTCGTTCTACGACAAGGGTGCGACGTTCGCTCTGGAGCGCGCGGTGGAGGCCGTCGACAAGGCCGTCGCCGAGGGCGCCGACTGGGTCGACATCGGCGGGGTGAAGTTCTCCCCCGACGGTCCCGAGGTCACCGCGGCCGAGGAAGCCGAGCGGGTGCTGCCGGTCGTGCTCGCCGCTGCGCGTACGCACCCCAGCACGGTCATCTCCGTCGACACGTTCCGGGTGGAGGTAGCGGCCGCCGCCCTGGCCGCTGGGGCGCACGTCGTCAACGACACGACCGGACTGCACGACCCGGCGCTGGCCGACCTGGTCGCGGCCAACCCGCAGGCACAGCTGATCATCACACACAGCCTCGCCCAACCGCGTACGCACTTTCCCCGGCCCTCGTACGCCGACGTCGCCCGAGACATCGCGGCCTTCCTGACCGACCGGGTCGGCGTGGCGCTGGCCCGCGGCGTACGCCCGGAGCAGATCATCATCGACCCCGGACACGACCTGAACAAGAACACCCGGCACACGCTGGAACTGACCCGGCGGCTCGACGAGATCGCCGCAGTCGGCTACCCGATGCTGGCGGCAGTGTCCAACAAGGACTTCGTCGGCGAGACGCTGGACCGGCCCCAAGGCGCCCGGCTGGAAGGGTCGCTAGCCGCCGAAGTCATCAGCATCCTGCTCGGCGCCCGCATCGTGCGTATGCACAACGTCCGGGCCGCCGTGGACGCCGCCCGGATGACCGAGGCGATCCTGGGCTGGCGCGAACCCGCGTACCTGAAGCACAACGTCTAACCCACCCCCTCCCGCTCGCCCCCTCGGCCCGCTTCGGACCCGCTTCGGACCCGCTTTTAGGGTGCTGGATCAGGGTTCTCGGTCGAATCTTGGCCCATGATTCGACCTGGAACCCTGATCCAGCGCCTTCGCGGGGGTGGCGTGGGGGTGGGCGCGGGGCGGAGCGGGCCGGGCGGGCCGCAGGCGCTGGCCCGGGCGGAGATCGCCGAGAAGCTCGGCGTCGGCACGCTCGCCCTGACGGCGTCCGAGATGGCCGCGCGGTTGACCGGGCTCGGGCTGCCCCGCCCAGTTCGCCGCCGACATCGTCGACCTGGCAGGAGGTGGCTGCCGGATCCCTCGCCGCCTGATGTACGCCCCCTGAACTACGCCCCCTGAACTTCGCCCCCTGACCTACGCGCGTTGTCCGGGATGACGTCCCCTCGCGGGCCCACGAAGGCCGCGTTATCCCGGATGACGTCGGCGGCGGCCTGGGCGTGCGTCAGGTCACGCCGAACCGACCGCGCCGACTTAGGCGGCCGCCTGTTCGACCTCCAGCAGGCTGCTCTCGTGCCGCTCCGCCTCGTACGCCGCCTTGCCCCCACGCAGCCCGAAGAGCCGCTTGGACAGCAGGATGTAGACGACGGCCGCGATGTTGATCAGCAGCGCGCCGATGCGTACCCAGGTGACGCGTTCGGTCAGCTCGTAGATCTCGATCGGGATGAACAGCGACGTCGCCACCACCGCGAAGTACTCGCCCCATCGCTTGAGCAGCCACAATCCGGTGCCTTCGATGAGTTGCAGGACGCCGTACAGGATCAGGCCGAGGGCGATCCAGAGCAGCCACTTCGACTGCGCCTCGATGACGGTCCGCAGAGTATGCACAATGGACGAATCTTCGAGGTTGTAGTTGATCTTTTGGGAGATCGGCTGCAGCAGCGGTAGGTCCTCGTGGAAGGCGCGTTGCACCGCGTCCTGGTGGCTGCGGAACCGGATGACGCCGTAGGCAGCCAAGAGAACCAGCAGTCCCTTGGCGAACCGTTCAACGGCGAGTAGCCGCAGGATCACGGTGTCGCGGAGCGCCCGGCCCCGCAGCACGATGGGAGCGTCGCTCGCCGGGCCTTCGGCCTTCGGCTCGCCGACCACGAAATCGCCGCACCGCAGACACCGCCAGGCGGCCCCGATCGGGGTCTCGGCGTGCAGCCGTTCACGCAGCTCAGGCTCGGTCGGGGCGTACGTCTCATGCCCTCGGCGACCACACGCGCGCAGATTCCAGTCCACGGGCCGAAAGGTATCGCACCGGCACCACGGAGGTGCGCTCGCTCGTTGAACCCGGCAGAATGCTTCCCGTTGTGTCGGCTCCCGCTCGAGCCGTGAGTGAGGACGGCGAGCCGACACATGGGAAAGAGTTGTGTCGGCTCCCGCTCGAGCCGTGAGTGAGGACGGCGAGCCGACACCTGGGAAAGAGTCGTGTCGGCTCCCGCTCGCGTCTTGGGTGAGGACGGCGGCGCGACGGCCAGTGTCGGTGCCCCTTGGGAGGATCATCCCGTGACCGAGACCCCCGACCGCTACTCGGACCGGAACGCCCCGCAGCCGGCGGGTGCCGTTTCCGCCATCCGGGCGGCTCGTCAATGGCCCGTGTTCAAACCTGACAAGCGCAGCAATTTCTGGATCAACACGCTGCTGACCATCGTGGCGATCGCCGCCTCCTACGGCGCGGCCCTCGGCCAGGCCGGCTTCGCCGAGCTGTATCTGGGCATGCACGGCCCCGAGCGTTACGTGGTCTTCCTCATCATCGAGGCGACCGCCGTGGCGTTGATGCTGCTGGCGAACCAGACGGCACTGGCCGGTGACTCGGCGGGCGGCCTGTGGACGCTCGTCTGGATCGTCACCGCGGGTGCGGTCACGATGCAGATCGTCCACGCCAACGCGATCGGGCAGCCCGAGGCCGCGATGGTCTACGCGACCGCATCGGTGTTGACGGTGGTCCTCTGGCGCGCCAAGACCCGCCGTTCGCTGCGGGACCGGCTGCGCGCCGCGGGCATGATCGAGGACCCGCTGCCGCGCTACCGGCCGGTTCGCTGGGTGTTGCGCCCGCGGGAGACCTTCCGCGCCTGGTACCTGGCCCTCGGCGAAGGCGTCTCCGACCCGGCCACCGCGATGGACATGGCCCGCGCCGATCGGCTCTATCACCGGTCGGCCAAGACCGCCCGCGAGGCGCTCACCCGCGCCCGTCGCGCGCGCCAGCCGCTGCCCGACCTCACCGACCAGCAGCATGTCGTGCCGCCGTGGCGGGTCACTCACCCCGACGCGCGGCGGTTCGGCGTACTGCCGTGGCACCAGCACACCCCGGCCCAGCTCGCCGCGCCCAAGGCCACCGCGCCCGTCCAGGCCACGCCGCTTCCGCCCACCCAAGGGGTACGCCCACAGCCGCCCGTCCAGCGCCTGGCCCAGCCGATCGAGCAGCGCCCGCCGTCGGACCGCGAGGAGCCGCTGCTGCCGGCCCCGATGCCGGCGTTCTCCGCGCCGGACGTGTTCGAGCCGCCGATCTCCGTCCCGCCGCCCTTCTCGGCTCCGCCACAGCCGGAGCGGCCGGTGTCGGCGGTGCCGGCCGAGTTGTTCCGGGAACTTCGCGAGCAGATATCGTCACCGCGCGATATCCGCGAGCAGACGTCCTCGCCTCGTGAGATCCGCGACCAGATTCCGTCGCCGCTGGCGGCCGCCACCGCGCGTACGCAAGGGCCGTTGCGGCCGGCGGTGTTCGATGCGCTCGACCGGATCATCACCGACGCCGACGAAGGCCTGAGGCGCGGCGAGATCATCGGCGCACTGGTCGACCAGTTCCCCGACGAAGCCCCTGAGCAGCTCGAACGCTTCTTCGACCAGTACACCGAGGAGGCCTCGATGGGCCGCCGCCCCCGCCGGGCGACCGTCGGCTGACCCCTGCGGGCTACCGGACGCCGGGTGGCGTGTCCAGCGGGAACGCCACCTCGGTGTCCGCGTCCGGGGAGTGAACGATCGCGGCATTCGCCATCTGCTGCTCGGCCTGCGCGTCCGGGTACGCCACATCCACGGGTTCGGCGTACCAGCCGCACCGGCAGACGACGCTGTAGTAGCCGAGGTGCTGCCTCGCGTCGAAGACGTAGACCACACCAGGATCGTGGTCAGGCTTGGGTGAGCCGCCGAAGAGACGCCCGAAGATGCTCATGCGCCGGGAGGCTACCGCCGCCACGCAACCTCAGCATGCCCGCGAACAGGGCCACCTCGACATCGATCACGAAGCTGGGGGTTGATCAGGGCCGGGCGGACACGACACGCCGGTTGATCATGGCCATAAGTTCATGATCAACGCTCGGGGGTCGGCGGGGCCGGGTCGGGACCGGCGGGGCGACCAGGAAGACATGAAGATCGTTCAGCGGACGCAAAGTGCGACATCGCGACGGTGGTCGTCGATACTGTCTGGCGGACCGAGGATCGTTCCCCGACGAGGAAAGGTTGACTCCGTGGCCGGCAGACATGCCGCAGGAAAGACCACCCCCAAGGATCACGAACCCCGCACGGCGCAGTCCCAGTACCGGGCCCGGCATCAGCTGAATCGCCGCCGTCGCCCGATCGTGGCTCCCCTCGCCACCGCCGCCGCCCTCACGGTGGCCGCTATTGGGGCCGCCGGGCTCGCCCAGGCCAACGGCCCGGCACAGAACCCCGACACGCCGTCGAAGGCCGAGAACGCCGACGCCCCCATCCACGAGGCCGAGGTCGCGTCGCGGTCCGAGAGCCGGCCGTCGCCGAAGCCGTCCCCGACGAAGGCGAAGCCGAAGATCGCCGGCACCTGCGGCGCGAGCTTCTACGACGTCGGCCAGGGTACGGCCAGCGGCGAGAGCTTCGACCCTTCGCAGTTGACCGCCGCGCACAAGACGTGGAAGTTCGGCACCCGCGTACGCGTGACGAACCCCCGCAACGGCAAGTCCGTGGTCGTGCGCATCAACGACCGCGGCCCCTACATCGACGGGCGCTGCATCGACTTGTCCCGGGCGGCGTTCGCGTCGATCGAGAACCCGGGCCGGGGTGTCATGACGGTCCGCTACGAGGTCATCGCGTAAACCGCCGCCGGACGCGGGACGGCGACGGGACATGGCGGTCCTCAGAGGCTCCAGAGTCGCAGCTCGGGGCCTTCTGCGGTGAGCCAGGTTCCGTCGCCGAGCCCTGACGGACGGCCCGTCACCGGTTCGGGATAGCGGATCTCGGTGACGGTCAGCTGCCGGATGTCGAGCAGCCAATGACGATGCTCTCCGTCACCGTTGCCGTGGCGGCTAGTGGCGGCCACGAGTCGGTCCGCGTCGAGGAATCCCAAGTCGCCCAGGTTCCAGCGGTGGTCGTCGTCGCCGGTGACCTGCTCGGCGAAGAAGCTGCCGGTCACTGTTCCGGTCGGAACCGCGTGAACGTTCATCACGCCTCGGGCGGAGTGGCCCACGCTGATGAGCACCTTGCCGTTCGGGGCGACGGCGAGGCCGATGCAGTCGTCGCCGAGGCGCTCGGTGGTGAACTCACGGCCGTCGAAGCGCCCCCAGAACAGCGGCGATCCGTCCTGTCCCTCGCCGATGCTCAACGCCAGCTGATCCGGCTGCGGGTGCGGCAGGTGGAAAGAGCCGTGCGCGGCGGTGTCGGTCGTCGCCGATCCGAGTATGCGACCGTCGATCGCCGAGGCCACGATCCATCGTTCGTCGGCCGAGTCGAACGGGTCGTAGTCCTCGGGTACGTCTTCTTCGGCGAGCGGTCCCCGCACGTGGGCCCAGACGGTCGTCCGGTCGGTGCTCACCCAGACCGAGCCGTTGTCTGGATATTTGTGGTCGGGTGTTCCGGCGTAGTCGGCGTACTCCGCGTGGATCTCGACGCAGGATGCTTCCCAGCAGGAATGGCGAAGTTCCCAGCGAAGCACGCCAGACCTTTCGACCGCGCGCACGGCGTGTACGCCGGGAAAGACCGCGAAGTCGAGGTCGGGGCTGACCGCCGCTCGGCCGCCGACTCCGTCCGGCCACGGCGCGGGGAAGGCCGCTACCGGGTCGGTCTGGCCGTTGACGAGTTTGCCGAGGTCGTAGACGCGCAGCGTCCCGCCGCCGGGGGCGAGGATCCACGGGCGCTGTCCAACCGTCGTCAGGTGGAACCGGTCCCCCGGTATGCGGACTGTCGCGAGCAAGGTCGCTGTCAAGGTCACCGCCCGATGATCTCAACCGATCCAGGTCGCTGCTTTCGGCGTATCAGCTGGATTTTCGGCGGGGCGACATGGCCCGCAGCCGTTCGACGGCCTCAGCCAGCAGCTGGGTGTTCTTGCGCACGAACTCCAGGATGAGCTCGGTCTCCTCGGGTGAGTGGCTGCCGAGCAGGCGGGTGCGCGCGAGCGTCAGCGGGGCGAACAGCGGCGAGATCTCCTCCAGGCCTTTGCCCATGTTGATCGAGACGGTGACCCGGCGACGGTCTTGCGGGTCGCGCTCACGCACGATGTGCCCCTCGGCCTCGAGTTTGTCGAGGATGGCGGTGGTGGAGGCGGTCGTGAGGCCGATGCCGGCGGCGACTTGGCCGGCGGTGAGCGGGCCGTCGAGCGCGATCAGGTTGAGGCAGTTCAGCTGGGTCGCGTTGAGGCCGACGACCTCGGCCGCCGCCTGACCGAGCGCCATCGACATGACCGCTTGACGGCGCATGAGCTGCTCGAACTCCGCCTCTTCCGCTGTGACGCCGGGTACGGCGGACCGGATCTGACGGTCGGCGCTTGACATGTGACCTCCGCTGGCGCATTCTCTAGGAAATCTAATCTTTAGAAATCCTAGCTTCTAACTTTCCTAGAAGGGCAAGATTCCTAGTGGAACGCCTAGCTTCCCACACCACCCCGGCCGTGAGCCAGGACGCCGAACCGACCAACGACCCGCGCCGATGGATCGCGCTGATCACGATGCTCAGCGGCGCGTTCATGAACCTCCTCGACGTCAGCATCGCCAACGTCGCGCTCCCCTCGCTGCGGGCCGACCTCGGCGCGAGCTTCTCCGCCGTGCAATGGCTGCTCGCGGGGTACACGCTGGCCTTCGCCGCGCTGCTGATCACCGGCGGTCGGCTCGGCGACATGTTCGGCCGCAAGCGGCTGTTCCTGATCGGCATGGTCGGCTTCGCCGTCGCGTCCGCGCTGTGCGGTGCCGCTCCGACGCCGGGCGTCCTGGTCGGCGCACGCATCCTGCAGGGCGCCGCCGGCGCGCTGATGGTGCCGCAGGTCCTGGCCACCATCCAGGTCACCTTCGCGCCCGCCGAGCGCATCAAGGCCCTCGGCGCGTTCGGCGCCACCGCCGGGCTCGGCACCGTCTCCGGCCCGCTGCTCGGCGGCCTGCTGATCCAGGCCGACCTGTTCGGGTGGGGATGGCGTTCGATCTTCTTCATCAACGTGGCCATCGCGGCGATCGCGGTGCCCATCGCCTTCCTCGTGGTACGCGAATCGCGTAACACTCAAGGGTCACGCCTCGACCTGCCGGGCGTCGTCCTGGTGACCGCCGGGCTGCTGCTGTTCATCTACCCGATCGTGCAGGGCCGGGAGAACGACTGGCCGCTTTGGGGCTGGCTGATGATGGCCGCCGGAGTCCTCGTGCTGGCCTTCTTCGGCTGGTACGAGAGCCGCCGCAAGTCGCCGCTGGTGCCGATGACGTTGTTCGGCCGCCGGTCCTTCACCGCCGGCGTCCTGACCGGACTCGCGTTCTTCGGCGGGATCGCGTCCTTCTTCCTCGTCCTGACCTTCTACCTCCAGTACGGCCTCGGCTTCACCCCGCTGCGCGCCGGGCTCACCACGCTGCCGTTCTCCATCGGCGTCGGAGTGCTGTCGGTCGCCGCCACCAAACTCGCCCCGAAGCTCGGGCGTACCACCGTGATGATCGGCGCGGTAGTCATGGCGCTGGGCATCGGCGGCGTCATCTACACGATCGGCGAGTACGGCCCCCGCGTCGAGTCGTGGCAGCTCATCCCGGCCATGGCGATCGCCGGCGCGGGCATGGGACTGGTCGTCGCCCCGCTCGCCGACATCATCCTGGCCGGGGTCGACCGGCGGGACGCGGGCTCTGCCTCCGGCGTCATCAACACGGCGTACCAGGTCGGCAACGCGCTCGGCATCGCCATCCTCGGCTCGATCTTCGTCAGCCTGCTCGGCAGCCAGGTCAGCCCGGCCGTCGACCACGTCGCGCCGCAGATCCGCGCCGCGATCACCGTGCCCGCCGCGCAGGACGCCGCGATCACCGGCTTCGAGGCCTGCCTCTACGACCGGGTGATCGCCGACGACACAGCCGTCGTCCCGGCCAGCTGCGCAAGCGCCGGTTCCACACCGGGCCTGGCTGAGGTCGGTGCGGAAGCCCGGGAGCGGGTGTTCGGCGGGGCCACCCAGCGGACGCTGGGCTGGCAGCTCGGACTGCTCCTCGTCACGCTGCTGCTCATGACGGCGCTGCCTCGGGGCAAGGGCGTGCACGCTGGTCCGCCCAGCGCCTGACTCCCCGCTCCCTCACCCGGCTGGATCAGGGTTCTCGGTCGAATCTTGGGTCATGATTCGACCGAGAACCCTGATCCAGCAGGTGAGGAGGGGTTCAGGCGGGCAGGGTCAGGC
>NZ_JBFAHM010000014.1:0-281868 GCF_040654195.1 Hamadaea sp. NPDC050747 | reverse complement strand
AAGGACTACCCGTGGGGTGTCCAGGCGGTGCGAGTGCTCACCTGCCGGCGGCTACGGAACCGAGTCTGCGTCACAACCCGGCAGAACTCATTAGGTGGAGAGGTCGATCTCTTCCCAGCCGCCGGGCGGATCCTGATAGGGCCCCGAGAACACGACCGCCCATTCCAGGCCCCACCGGCGCTGGCCGATCGCCGCCGACCCCAGTACGCCCGGCCGGTCGCCGCCTGCGGCCTCCACCGCGAGGAACGCCCAGTCGAGGCAGTAATAGAGGTCGAGGACGGCCGCCACCAACTCCGTCTCGCGGGGGGCGGGCAGCATCCGGGCGCGCCAGTGCGCGAAGGATTCTCCGGCGGCGAAGTCGGGCAGCAGCGGACCGTGCGGGTCGGGCGGGTTGGTCGGGTCGAGCCGGCGGCTCAGCCCGAGTACCCAGGTCAACGCGGCCAGCGCGTCCAGGTGGAGAGCGAACGCGTGATGATCGCCCACGCCGCCCTTGATGAAGTCGAACTCGAAGTCGGTGACCTCGTCGTTGAGCCGGTTCTCGTCCAGCCAGGCGAGTGCGATCTCGGGCGGCATGCCGAAGCAGCGTTCCAGGATGACGGCGAGCACCGCGGCGCGGGCCTCGATCTCGCGAGTGGGCCGCAGCGACACGAGGTCACCCGGTTCCCAGACGAACGGGAAGGTCTCCGGCGGCAGCGGCAGGCCCAGTCGTTGCAGTTCGGCGAGGTTCGCGAGGCGGGTGGCGACCGGGTCAGGCGCGAGGACTTCGGCCACAGCCCTACGCTACCCGGTCGAGCACGAGCGGCTGGGCGGCGACGGCGTCGCCGGAGAAGGTGAACGCGCCGGTCGCGTCGGCCAACGCGGCCGGGATGCGAGCCGGGTCGTCGGCGCGCAGTTCACACAGCACGTCTCCGGCGTTCACCTGGTCGCCCGGCTTGACCTTGAGCAGGACGCCGGCTCCGGCGCTCACCGGGTCCTCCTTGCGCGCCCGGCCCGCGCCGAGCCGCCATGCCGCCAGGCCGACGCCCATCGCGTCCACGCCCGCCACGTAACCGGCCTGCGGTGCGCGTACCACTTCGACCTCATGGGCCTGCGCGAGCGGTGCGTCGGGGTCGCCGCCCTGGGCCGCGATCATCTCCCGCCATTTGTCCATGGCGCGGCCGTCGCGCAGCGCGGCGGCCGGGTCGGCGTCGATGCCCACGGTCGCGAGCATCTCGCGGGCCAGCGCGAGGGTCAGCTCGACGACGTCGGCCGGGCCGCCACCGGCGAGCACTTCGAGCGACTCCTCAACCTCGACCGCGTTGCCGACGGCCAGGCCGAGCGGGGTGCTCATGTCCGTGAGCAGCGCGACCGTGGTGACTCCGTGGGCCTTGCCCAACTGGACCATCGTGTGGGCCAGCTCGCGGGCGCCGTCCACCGACTTCATGAACGCGCCCGACCCCACTTTCACGTCCAGGACCAGGGCGGACGTGCCCTCCGCGATCTTCTTGCTCATGATCGAGCTGGCGATCAGCGGGATGGCCTCGACGGTGCCGGTGACGTCACGGAGCGCGTAGAGCTTGCGGTCGGCCGGGGCGAGCCCTTCGCCGGCCTGGCAGATCACCGCGCCGACCTGGCCGAGTTGTGCGATGAACTCCTCGTTGGACAGCGCGGCGCGCCAGCCTGGGATCGATTCCAGCTTGTCCAGCGTGCCGCCGGTGTGGCCGAGACCGCGCCCGGACAGCTGCGGCACGGCCGCGCCGAGCGACGCGACCAGCGGCGTCAACGGCAGCGTGATCTTGTCGCCGACACCGCCGGTGGAGTGCTTGTCGACGGTGGGCCGGGGCACGCTCGACAGGTCGAGCCGCTCCCCCGACGCGATCATCGCGGCCGTCCACCGGGCGATCTCCCCCGGCGTCATGCCCCGCAGCAGGATCGCCATGGCCAACGCGGACATCTGCTCGTCCGCGACGACCCCCTTCGTGTACGCGTCGACGACCCAGTCGATCTGCTCATCGCTGAGTACGCCGCCGTCCCGCTTGGCGCGGATCACGTCGACTGCGGCGAATCCCATGGTGGTGCCTTTCCTGAATTGCAGGTATTACAAGTAGTCCGGGCCGAACGCGCCCGGCAGGAGAGCGCCGACGGTGGTATGCCCGTCAGCCGTCTCCACCTGGCACTCCGGCCCGCCGTGCTCGAACAGCAGCTGCCGGCAGCGCCCGCAGGGCGTCAACGGTTCCCCGTCGCGGTCGACGCAGGAGACCGCCACCAGCCGCCCGCCGCCGCTGCGGATCAGGTCGCTGACCATCCCGCACTCGGCGCACAGGGTCAGCCCGTACGAGGCGTTCTCGACGTTGCAGCCGCTGACGACTCGACCGTCCTCGACCAGGCCCGCGACGCCGACCGGGAACTTCGAATACGGGGCGTACGCCCGACGCATCGCCTCGACGGCGACCTTCCGGAGCGTTCCCCAGTCGATTCCAGTCATCAATGACCCTTCTCGTACGGCTTGCCGTCGGCGGCCGGCGCGCGTACCCGGCCGACCAGTCCGGCGACCGCGAAGATGGTCGCGATGTAGGGCAGCATGTTCAGGAAGTCGCTCGGGATCGGCGTCGCGATGGAGCCCAGCGTGGTCGCCAGCGCGCCGGCGAAGCCGAAGAAGAGCGAGGCGAACAGGGCGCCGATCGGCTGCCACCGGCCGAAGATCATGGCCGCCAGCGCGATGAAGCCCGCGCCGCCGGTCAGGTTCTTCGTGAAGCTCGTCGCCGAGACCATCGAGAAGTACGCCCCGCCGAACCCGGCGACCGCGCCGGCGATCAGCACATTCGTGTAGCGCAGCCCCAGGACGCGTACGCCCAGCGTGTCGGCCGCCTTCGGATGCTCGCCGACGGCCCGCGTCCGCAGCCCCCACCGGGTGCGGTAGAGGGCGATCGTGACCACGGCGACCAGCACCATCGCGGCGTACGTGAGGATCGTGCCCTGGAAGAGCGCTGGTCCGATGATCGGGATCTTGGACAGCAGCGGGATGTCCCACTCGGGCAGCCGCGGCGGCGAGTTGTACGCCTGGGTGTCCGACCGCATGATCTGCTCGTACAGGTAACCGGTGATGCCGAGGGCGAACGTGTTGAGCACGATGCCGATGACCACCTGGTCCACCAGGTACCGGATGGCGAACACCGCGAGCAGCGCGGAGATGATCACGCCGCCGACCGCCGCCGCGAGGAGGCCGACCCAGTAGCTGCCCGCGACCGAGCCGAGGAACGCTCCGAGGAAGGCCCCGGTGAGCAGCTGGCCCTCGATCGCGACATTGACGACGCCGGTGCGCTCGCACAGGACGCCGCCGATCGACCCGAAGATCAGCGGCAGCGCCGCGAGCACGGTCAGCTGGGCGAGCGAACCCAGTGGGATGGTGTCGCCGTTGGCCGCCTGGGACACCTGCCAGCACAGCGACGAGACGACGAACGCCCCGAGCGAGACGCCGACCCACAGGCCGTAGCGCTTCTGGGTAAGCATCAGGGCCAGCCCGGCACCGAGCGCGATGAGCCCGAACAGGATCGCCCCGAGCTTGCCCGGGATCGGGATGTTCGCCCCGGACGTGGTCGTCCCCAGGGCGAAATGAACCGTCTTGCTGCTGGCCAGAATGCCGAAGACGACGGTCGCGATCAGGCCGAGTCCGGCCAGGACCGCGCCGGTCTTGCGCGCGCGGTTCCAGGTCGCCTCCGGCGCGACCAGCACGATGTCCGCAGTAGGCGCGGTCATGCTCACCCCTTCGCCAGTCCGACGGTGGCCGCCGCCGAGGGCGAGCGGCGCAGCTTGAAGATCGCCCGTACGAGCAGCGGCGCCGCCACGAAGATCACGATCAGCGCCTGGATGACGCCGACGATCTCGTTGGAGATGCCGGGGATGTTCACCGTGGTGCCGTCGGCGTGGGTGGCCACGCCGCCGGTCTGCATCTTGCTACCGCCCGCGGTCAGCGCGCCGTAGAGCAGACCGGCCGCCACGACACCCCACGGTTTCACCCGGCCGAGCAGTGCGACCAGGATGCCGTTGAAGCCGACCTGGCCCATCATGTCGACGGTCAGCGCGCCGGCCGTGCCGACGGCGATCGAGGTGCCGCCGAGGCCGGCGAGCGCACCCGAGATGGCCATCGTCAGGGCCAGCGTGGCGCCGACCTTCATGCCGGCCGTCTTGGCGGCGTCCGGGTTGTAGCCGACCGCCCGCAGCTCGAAGCCGAACGTGCCCCGCCGCAGCAGCCAGGAGATCGCCCAGGCGGCCAGCACGGCCAGCACGATCGCCAGGTTGGCCCGCAGGCCGGTGTCCGACGCCGTCGTCCCGAAGATCTTGGGGAACATCGAGTCGGGCGGGATCGGCTTGCTGATCGCGTCGCTCCGCGCCGGGTTCTTCACCCAGGGCTGGATGATGTACCAGCTCATGAAGTACAGCGCGACGTAGTTGAGCATGATGGTCAGGATGACCTCGTGCGCCCCCGTACGCGCCTTGAGCAGGCCGACGAGCCCGCCGTAGAGGAAACCGGCCAGCGCACCGGCGATGATCGCCGCGATCCAGCCGAACGGGGACGCCCAGCCGAGGGCGAACCCGGCGGTGCCGCCCGCGAGCGCGCCCATGATCGCCTGGCCCTGGCCACCGATGTTGAACAGGCCGGCCCGGAAGGGCAGCGCGACCGCTAGACCGGTGAAGATCAGCGGGGCGGCCGCGGTGAGCGTCTCCGAGATCGGGTAGAGCACCCGCTGCCAGGTGACCCCGTCCATCCCGTACACCCAGCGGCTGAACGTGTCGGGGTCGACGATGGAGCCCTTGAAGAGGTTGCCGAACGAGACGCTGAGCAGGTCCCAAGTCGCCTGAAGCGTGGTGCCCGGCTGATAGAAGAAGTACGCCCACTGCTGCCGCGTGTTCGCGTCGCCGAGGACCATCAGGACCGCCGCGACGACACCCGCCAGCACGATGGCGAGCAACGTCACCGTGAAGCTGTTGTCGGCCCACAGTTCCTTCAGGAAGGCCTGACCCAGGCTGGGCTTGCCGCCCTTGGTCGGCGCGACCGGCTGGCCGGCCTGGGCCTCGGCCTGTGCGGCGCTCGGCACGGGCGTCGGGTTGACCGGGATGGCCTGACCGCCGCCGGTCTCCGGCGCGCTGTCAGCCCCGCCACCCGGCTCGACGGGAGGATTCTCACTCATGCGATCACCGTCCTGCGGCCGGCGACCGCCTGAGTAAGACTGAGCTTGCCGATGATCAGCCTGCAGCTGTTCATGCGATCACCGTCCTGCGGCCGGCGACCGCCTGAGTAAGACTGAGCTTGCTGATGATCAGCCTGCGGCTGTTCATGCCCCTGCCTCCGGGGTCTCGGTCTGGGTGACGCCGGCCATCAGCAGGCCGATCTGGTCACGCGGGATGTCCGGCGAGACGACGGCGAGCACCTGGCCCCGGTACATCACGGCCACCCGGTCGGACAGCGAGAGCACCTCGTCCAGCTCGCTGGAGACCACGAGGACGGCCGTGCCCCCGTCGCGCTCGGCGATGATCTGCTTGTGGATGAACTCGATCGAGCCCACGTCCACGCCTCGGGTCGGCTGCGACGCCACCAGCAGCTTGAGGTCGCGGGAGATCTCCCGGGCGACGATCACCTTCTGCTGGTTGCCGCCGGACAGCGTGCCCACCGAATAGTCGGCGGAGCGCGTACGGATGTCGAAGTGCTCGATCCGCTCCTTGGCGCCCTCGTCGATCTTGCCGGGATTGAGGGAGAACTTCGAGCCGAACGGCTTCTGGTTGTAGGTGTCCAGGACGAGGTTCTCGGCGACCGAGAACTCCCGGACCAGGCCGTCGACTCCACGGTCCTCGGGGATGTAGCCGACTCCGGCGTCCAGCGTCTCCCGGGTCTTCCACGAGTTGATGACCTGCCCGTTGAGCGAGATCTTGCCGGAGGCCACCGGGCGCAGACCCATGATCGCCTCGACCAGCTCGGTCTGCCCGTTGCCCTGGACGCCGGCCACGCCGAGCACTTCGCCCGCGCGTACCTCCAAGGAGACCCCGGCGACCGCCTGCAGACCGCGGTCGTCGGCGACGACGAGGTCCTCGACGGCCAGGACCGGCTCGCCGGGCTGGGCCACGTCCTTCTCGACGCGCAACAGCACGTCGCGGCCGACCATCAGCTCGGCCAGCTCGGACTCGGGTGCGGACGGCGGGGCGGTCCCCACCGTCTTGCCGCGGCGGATGACGGTGATGCGGTCCGCGACCGCCTTCACCTCGCGCAGCTTGTGGGTGATGAAGACGATGGACTTGCCGGCCCGCTTGAGCCCGCGCATGACCTCGAGCAGTTCGTCGGTCTCCTGCGGGGTGAGCACGGCGGTCGGCTCGTCGAGGATGAGCAGGTCGACGTCGCGGGTCAGCGCCTTCACGATCTCCACCCGCTGCTGTACGCCGATCGGCAGATCCTCCACGACGGCATCCGGATCGACCGGCAGACCGTACTGCTTGGAGACCTCGACGACGAGTTTGCGGGCCTTCTCGTGGTCGAGGAAGCCGCCCTTGACGAGTTCCGCGCCGAGCATGATGTTGTCGGCCACGGTGAACACCGGGACGAGCATGAAGTGCTGGTGCACCATGCCGATGCCGGCTGCGATGGCGTCGCTCGGGCCCTTGATCTTGACGGGCTTGTCGTCGACCAGGATCTCGCCCTCGTCCGGCTGGAGCAGCCCGTAGAGGACGTTCATGAGGGTCGACTTGCCGGCGCCGTTCTCGCCGAGCAGGGCGTGGATCTCGCCCGGCTCCACAGTCAGGCTGATCTGGTCGTTCGCGACGAGGCCACCGAAGCGCTTGGTGATGCCGCGCAGTTCGAGTCTCAGCGGGACCTCCTCGGTCAGGGCCGTCCTTGTGACCTTTTTTCTTCTGTGACCACCTGTGCGCGAAGATTCTTCAGCACGCGGGCGGTCTTTTGTAGCAGACGTTCGTCCACGAAAGCCCACCGGCCGCCGCGCCTGTCGCGCAGAACGCGCAGGCGGGCGGCCGGCTAGGACCGGCCGTTCGCGGGTTATCTACCCCCTAGCGGGATGATCTCACCCGCGAACGCCCTTAGTGGAAGAACAGGTCACTTCGGCTGAGCCGGCGAGGTGACCGTGATCTTGCCGGAGATGATGTCCGCCTTCAGCTGCTCGATCTCGGCCTTCAGACCGGCGTCGATCTTCGAGTCGAAGTCGTGGTACGGGGCCAGCGAGACGCCGTTGTTCTCCAGCGTGCCCTTCGAGCCCGTGTTCGACAGCAGCGTGCCGTTCGAGGTCGCGGCCTTGCCGACAGCCTCGGACACCAGGTCGGTCATGTTCTTGACGACCGTGCTGAGCATGACGGAGCAGTACTGCGTGGTGTTGCAGCCGTCCGAGTCGACCCAGATGACGGTGTACTTGTTGCCCGCGTTCGCGGCGGTGCCCAGACCGGCGCCACCGGCGACCGGCATGATGACGTCGGCGCCCTGCGCGGCGAGCGCGTCGGACTTGGCCTTGCCCGCGTCCTGCTTGACGAAGTCGTTGGTGAACAGGCCGTCCTGCTTGGCCTTGTCCCAGCCGAGGACCTGGACGTTCTTGCCCTTGACCTCGTTGTACTTCTTCACGCCGTCGGCGAAGCCGTCCATGAAGATCGTCACCGGCGGGATCTTCATACCGCCGTAGGTGCCGACCTTGCCGGTCTTCGAGTAGCCCGCGGCCAGGTAGCCGGCCAGGAAGGCGGCCTGCTGGGTCTCGAACTGGATCGGGTAGATGTTGGCCTGATCGCCGTTGCCCGAGTCCACGATGGAGAACTGGATCTTCGGGTTCGCCTTCGCGGCGGCGGTGGTCGCGTCGGCCATCAGACCGCCGACCGCCTGGATGTACTGGCAGCCCGCGCTGGCCTGGTTGGTCAGGTTCGGCGCGTAGTCCGACTGCGCCGAGGACGCGACGTAGCTGGTCTGGATGCCGGAGTTGGCGCCCTTGGCCTTCTCCATGCCCGCCCAGGTGCCGGCGTTGAAGGAGTGGTCGTCGATGCCACCCGTGTCAGTCACCATGCAGGCCTTGAAGGCGGCGCCGGCGGCGCTGGTCGAGCCGCCGCTCGGCGTCTCGGCCGGCTTGCTACACGCGGCGGCGAACAGCGCCAGGCCGCTGGCCGCGACGAACGCGGCAATCTTCATCCCACGCACAGGGCGCAAGACGGTCTCCTCTCCCATGTGACGTCGCAAGTCCAGGTCTGCTGTTGCAAACAACTTGCGACGAATCTACGGACGGGAGATTACGCCTCTCCCTGCCCAACAGCGGATCATCGTGCCCGGTTGTTGAGCACCCGTTATGGCCGCGTGACTAAGAGGTGCACTGGGTCACCTCAGCCACCCGTCATGATCCCCGTCTTTGACGAATCTATCGCTTTTGTCGGAATCACGGGCCGGAACGGGAGTACCTTGCTAGCGCCAGAAGACGGCTACTCCGGCGGTCACCAGGACCATGCCGATGATCCCGAAGAAGTGGCCCTTGGAGACCTCTTCCCGCTTGCGGACGGGGAAGACGGCGCCGAAGATCAGCAGCGCCAGGACGAGCTTGACGATCAGCTTCGCCGTCGGCGGCTCGTCACCTTCGTCCCGCAGCGGCGCCGACAGGGCGATCCCCGTGATCAGCTGGGTCCAGACGCCGATGACCATCGCCTGGTTGATCCGGAACTTCCCGGCCAGCCACTGGGTGACCGCCCCGCCGAGCAGCAGCGCGAAGCCGATGAGGTGGGCGTAGAGCAGGACGTACCGAACGATCTCCTTCACGCCGCGCAGCTTACGCCAGTCGCCACACCTGCACGCCGGGCCCGTTCGCCCCGGGCACGACGCCCGCCGCGAGGTCCGCGCCGCCGTACAGGTTGACGCCGTCGGGGAGACCGAGGTCGAGCGGCTCGCCGGCGGCGCGCCGGGCCACCACCAGCAAGGTCTCCTCCGGCGTCTCGCGCAGGAAGGCCAGGACGTCGGCGGCGGCGTACACCCAGCGCAGGCCGCCGCGGCGCAGCGCCGGCTGCTCGGTGCGCAGCCTCACCAGCGACTTGTACGCCGAAAGCGTCTCCTGGTCCTGATCGCCCGCCCGATTCCAGGGCATCGGCGTACGGGAGTTCTCCCCGTTCCACCCGGTCAGGCCGAACTCGTCGCCGGCGAAGACCATCGGCGTACCCGGCATGGTCATCTGCAGGGCGACGGCGACCAGGTGCCGTTCGCGGTTCCCGGCGACCGTCCGCATCCGGGCCGAGTCGTGCGAGTCGAGCGGGTTCCACGAGTGCACCAGGGTGCGCCAGGACATGCGGCCGCCGAAGGAGTGCACCGTGTCCAGAACCGACTCCGTCGTGCGCCGCGGAACCCCGCCCGGGACGCCGAAGAAGTAGTCGTTCGGAGTGTCGGGCTCGCAGAGCCAGGTCCAGATCGGGCGGGTGAACCCGCCGTAGTTCATGGTCCCCTGCCAGCCGTCCCGGTCGACGTCGCCGGTCGAGTCGTGCATGTGCTCCGCGACGAGCATCGCGTCCGGGCGTACGGCCATGATCTCGCGGCGCAGCAGCGCGGCGACTTCGTGCGTACGGTCTTCGGCGGCGCGGCGGCCGGTCATGTTCGCCACGTCCACCCGCCAGCCGTCGAGCAGCGGTGTCCCGTCCGGGGCGTGCAGCCACTTCCGCAGTACGCCGATCATCCGCTCGCGGGTCAGCGCGCTGCCCCAGTTGAGCTTGGGCAGGCTCTTGACGCCGTTCCACGACTCGTAGTCGCCGTCGGCCAGACCGTAGTCCGGGCCGAAGTAGAACATCTCGCGCTCCGGCGAATCGGGGTCGGCCGCGGCGGCCTGGAACCACTCGTGCGCGTCGCCGCAGTGGTTCGTCGTGATGTCGCCGATCAGCCGCATGCCCCGGGCGTGCACGGCGTCGGCCAGCCGCCGCAGCGCGTCGTCCCCGCCGAGCAGCGGATCCACCACGTCGAAGGTCGACGCGTCGTAGCGGTGGTTCGACCGGGCCGGGAAGATCGGCGTCAGATACACCGTGTTCACGCCGAGCGCCTGGATGTGGTCCAGGTGCTCGACGACGCCGTCCAGGTCGCCGCCGAAGAACTGCTCGGCGGTGCCCGGACCCCGGCCGATCACCTCGTCGAGGTCCCAGTCGCGCGGCAACGCCCAGTCCGGGAGGGCGTCCTTGTCGAGCTGCCCGGCAGCGGCCGAGCGGGCGTACCGGTCCGGGAAGATCTGGTAGACGATCGCGTCGGTCATCCACTCCGCTGGAGCGTCGTAGGCGACCAGCCGGAAGTCGGTGGCGTCGGTGAGATCCCCGGCCACCACCCCGGCGGCGGTCAGCCAATACGGCTCGCCCTCCTCGGGCAGGAGGTAGAACCGGTAGTTCGTCACCGGGTTCCGCGCCTCGTAGTGGATGACCCACCACTCGCCTTCGTGATGGCGTACCGGGAGGAAGCGCGGTTCCCCGTCCGGGGTGCCCCGCAACCAGACCTCCCGGACCCGTGACGCTGCGGGTACGCGTACCCGCAGCGTCACGGTCTCGCCCAGCGCGGGCCGGGCGGTGGAGACGTAGAGCGAGGAACCGTCGTGATGGGGTTGGTCGATCAGACGCATGTCGCGTCCCCTTCTGGTGAGAAGTCGACGTTTCATCCCACGCGATGGTGGGGTCGCGACATGGTGATGGTCAGCCCTTCACCGCACCCGCGGTGAGGCCGTTGACGATGTACTTCTGGAGATAGAGGAAGACGCCCACGGTCGGGATCGCGGTGAGCAGCGTGCCCGCCGCGAACATGCCGAAGTTGACGTTCCGCTCCCCCGCGACCATGCCGTAGAGGCCGACCGCCAGGGTCTTGGACTCGGCGTCGCGGAGGAAGACGTTGGCCATCAGGAACTCGCTCATGGTGCCGATGAAGGCCAGCATCGCGGTGACCGCGAGGATCGGCGCGACCAGCGGCAGGATGATCCGGAAGAAGATCTGGACGTGCGAGGCGCCGTCGACGGTGGCCGACTCGTCCAGCTCCTTCGGGACCGTGTCCAGGAAGCCCTTCATCAGCCAGGTGTTCACGCCCAGGGCCGTGCCCATGTAGAGCAGGAGCAGGCCGGCCGTGGTGTCGAAGCCGATGTAGCGCCAGTTCTCGGTGATGTCGGTGAACAGGATGAAGATCGCGACGATCGCCAGGAACTGCGGGAACATCTGCACCAGCAGGAGCGCCATCAGGCCGACCCGGCGCCCCTTGAAGCGCATCCGGCTGAACGAGTACGCCGCCGAGAAGCTCAGGAAGACGCTGGCGAAGGCCGAGATCAGCGCGATGACCAGCGAGTTCACGAACCAGTGCGCGAACGGGTACCGGGAGTCGGTGAACAGGTGCTCGAAGTTGTCCAGGCCCGCCCCCGTCGGCCACAACTTGGTCGAGGCCAGCGTGCCCAGCGGGTTGAGCGCCGCCGAGACCACGAAGACGATCGGGAAGAGCGAGAAGATCGCCACGACGACGGCGACCAGATGCCGCCAGCCCGTCCGCTTGAACCAGGTCACGAGTAGACCTCCTCGAGCGACCGGCTGCGCCGGAAGCCGATGATCGACATGACGGCGACCAGCGTAAAGATGATCACCGAGACGGCCGCCGCGAAGCCGAGCTGCGCGATGCCGCCGAAGGCCAATCGGTAGGTGTAGCTGATCAGCAGGTCGGTCGCCCCGACGGTGGCGTTGTCGATGGCGTACGGACCGCCGTCGGTGACCAGCTTGATCGCGTTGAAGTTGTTGAAATTGTACGCGAACGAGGAGATCAGCAGCGGGGTCAGCGCGACCAGCAGCAACGGCAGCGTCACGCGCTTGAAGCCCTGCCAGGGCGTCGCGCCGTCGATGCTGGACGCCTCGGTCAGCTCCTTCGGGATGGCCTGCAGGGCGCCGGTGGCGACGAGGAACATGTAGGGGAAGCCGAGCCACAGGTTCACGAGGATCAGCGACATCCGGGCCGTCGTCGGCTGGCCGAGCCAGTCGATGTGCCAGCCGAACAGGTTGTTGATCAGGCCGAAGTCCTTGTTGAACATGTCCCGCCAGACCAGCAGCATCGCGAACGACGGCATGGCGTACGGGAGGATCAGGATCGTCCGGTAGATCTTGGTGCCCCGCATCCGGGGCGAGTGCAGCGCGAGCGCGCACACCAGGCCCAGCGCGAACGTCGTCAGGACCGACAGCAGCGCGAAGACGACGTTCCAGACGAAGACCGAGAAGAAGTTCCCGGAGACCGTCTTGTCGGTGAAGATCCGGGAGAAGTTCGCCCAGCCCACACCGACCTTCCAGCCCTGCCCGCCGGACAGGACCGTGCCGTCGGCTCCGACGAAGTACCCCTTGGCCTCGTCGGCGGTGTAGACGGTGCCGGTCTTCGTGTCCGTGACGCAGTCGCAGCCGGCGTCGTAGTTGCGGACCGACATCAGCTCGACCGCCTTGCTCAGGCCGCTGGACTTGATCGCGCCCTGCCCGGTCGGCACCGCGAAGTTCGCGATCTCGTCGGCGCGGGCGCTCGCGTCCGGCTTGCTGAGGATGTCGTAGCCCGGGACCTCGGAGAGCTGCTTGGTGAGCGAGAAGTTCGCGTCCGTGAGGCCGGGCAGATCGGTGAGGCCGTCCTGCGTACCGACCTTCGCCTGGGCCAGCAGCGGCTCACCCTTGTCGTCCACCGGGACGAGCAGGAAGACGAGCTTGCCGTCCTTGACCGCGGGCGACAGGTTGTAGGAGGCCGCCCCGGCGACCTGCTCCAGCGACCCGGTCCGGATGGCCGTGATCGCCTCTTCCTTCGTCCCGCGGTGGCCGTCGCCGAAGTTCGTGAACGCGGTGCTCACCGTGAGGATCACCGGCACGAGCTGGAAGACGACCAGGAAGACCGTGCCGGGGAGGAGGTACTTGAGCGGGATGTGCCGCCGGCTCAGATAGAGGTACGCGATCCCCGCGCCCGCCGCGACCAGGACGCCCACACCGATCCAGTTGTCGGTGCGGATCAGCGGCGGCAGGCCGAAGAGCAGGAGGGCGGCGACGAGGCCGAGCGCGATCAGCCGGCCCACGAGGAAACCGACGGTGATCTCTCGGGGACGAGGGTCGTTGGCGGACTTGGCGGTCCCACGCTTCGGTGCGTCGGAACCACGCTGGCCGGGCAGGCCGGAGCGCGGGGAGCCGGAGCTCCCCGCGCCCGTCACGCCACCCGACCCGGATGAGGTCGTGCTCGGCGTCGTCATCGGCGTACGCTGCCTACTTCTTCTTCGCGATCGCGTCGTTGATGGCCTTCGCCGCGGCCTCCGCGGCGGTCTTCGGGTCGCCGCCCTTGATCACGGCCACCTCGGCGTTGCCGAACGGGCCCCAGATCTCGTTCATGGCGGGGATGGCCGGCATCGGCAGGCCGTCCTTGCCGGCGTCCAGCCACTTCGCCACGTCCGGGTCGGCGGCCTTCGCGTCGTCCTGCGCGGCCAGCAGCGCCGGCGGACGCGGGTCGGCGGCGTACAGGGCGTTGGCGACCTCCTTGTTCGTGACGTAGTTCGCCACGAACTCCTGCGCCATCGCCTTGCTCTTGCCCTTGCTCGCCACGAAGAAGGCCTGGACGCCGAGGAACGGCTGGGCCGGCTTGCCACCGGCGAAGCCCGGGATCGGGGTGATGTCGTACTTGATGCCGGCCTTCTTGATGTCGGCGATGTTCCACGAGCCGGTGATGAAGAAGGCGGCCTTCTTGCTGGTGAAGGTGGCTACGACGTTCTCGGCGGCGATCGAGGTCTTCAGCGCGCCGGAGCCCTTCTCACCCAGCTCCTTGAGCTTGGTGAACGCGGCGATCGAGTCGGGGCTGTTGACCGTGACGTTGTTCGGGTCCGGGTCGCCGGCCGAGGTGAGGCCGAACATGGAGCCGCCGCCCGAGGAGTAGATCGGGTAGATGTGGTACGCGTCGCCCGCCGCACCGGACTGGCAGAGCAGGATCTCCGACGCCTTGCCGGTCTTCTTCAGGTCCTGACCGGCCTTCACCAGGTCCTCGATGCTCGCCGGAGCGGTCGGAGCCAGGTCGGTGTTCCGGACGAGAGCGATGTTCTCCAGCGCGTACGGGGCGCCGTAGATCTGGCCGTTGAAGGTCACGGCCTTGACCGCGGCCGCCGCGAACAGCGACTTCTGCTGCGCGGAGAGCTGCACGGGGTCGATGGCGCCGTTCTGGACCAGGTTGCCGATCCAGTCGTGCGCGCCGACGACGACGTCCGGGCCGCTGCCCTGCTGCGAGGCGGTCACGAAGACCTGCTGCAGGTTCTCGCTGATCTCCTTGACCTCGACGGTGACGCCGTTGTCCTTGCCGAACTGGTCGGCGTACTTCTTGAGCACGGCCGTGCGCTTGGTGTCGGCCCAGATGACCAGCTTGCCGTTGCCCTTGTCCTTCGACGGGGTCGCCGTGGGCTCGTCCTTGTCCGATCCGCATGCCGCCAGCGCCGAGGCGGACGCCGCCGCGCCCAGAGCCGCAAAGACGGTACGTCTACGCATCAAGGTCTCCTGTTCAGATGGGCCACGCCTTCAGGGGCCCAGAGGGGGTCAATCCAGGGGTATGCAGTTGTGTGTTGCGCGCACGTTAGCAAGAGTTTGCAAGGAGTGGAAGTCCTTGCAGTCCCGTAGCCGCAAGATCTTGTCTGTTCAGTTAGCATTCCGCCATGCGTGCACGTCTGGCCGACATCGCTCGGCAGGCCGAAGTGAGCGAGGCCACGGTCTCGCGGGTCCTCAACGACCGTCCCGGGGTGTCGACGGAGACCCGCCAGGCGGTGCTGACGGCGCTCGATGTGCTGGGCTACGAGCGCCCCACCAAGCTGCGCAAACGTAGCGCGGGACTCGTCGGGCTGGTAGTTCCGGAGCTGGACAACCCGATCTTCCCGGCGTTCGCTCAGATCATCGAGTCGGCCCTCGCCCAACAGGGCTACACCCCGGTGCTGTGTACGCAGACCGCCGGCGGCGTGACCGAGGACGAGTACATCGAGATGCTGCTCGACCGCCAGGTGGCCGGCATCGTCTTCGTCTCCGGCCTGCACGCCGACACGACGTCGGATCCGGACCGTTACCGCAAACTCCTGACGCGACCGCTGCCGATCGTGCTCGTCAACGGCTTCGTCGAAGGGCTGGAGGCGCCGTTCGTCTCGGTCGACGAGCGGGCCGCCGCCGACGCCGCGGTCTCCCATCTCGCCGCCCTCGGCCACAAGCGAATCGGCCTGATCTCGGGACCGGACCGCTTCCAGCCGGTGCAGCGCAAGATCATCGGCTATCGCGACGCCATGCGCCGGTTGCTGCAGCTGAGCGACCGCGACATGGATTCGATGATCTCGTTGTCCCCGCTGTTCGGCGTGGAAGGCGGGTACGCCGCCACGACCCGGCTGCTGGACCGGGGTGTGACCGCCGTCGTCTGCGGATCCGACCTCATGGCGCTGGGCGCGATCGGTGCGGCGCGGCAGAAGGGGCTGGGCGTACCGGACGACTTCAGCGTCGTGGGCTTCGACGACTCCCCGCTGATGGCCTTCACCGACCCGCCGCTGACCACGTTGCGGCAGCCCATCCGGGCCATGGCGGTGGCCGCCGCCCGGGCGCTGATCGACGAGATCCTGGGGCATCCCGCCCCGCACTCCGAATACGTCTTCCGCCCGGAACTGGTCGTACGCGGCTCGACCGCCCAAGCCCACTAACCCCGCCCCCCAGCCTCTCCCCGCGTCGCCGCGTTGATCATGGAGTTAACTCCTGGTTCGACGGCGTGTCGGGGGCGCAAACTCCATGATCAACGCCACTGCATTCGACGGGCCGCTGAAACTTGCTGCAAGCTTCTGCTTGACGTTTGCAAGGTTTGCGGCGCATCCTTCATCCCGTCACCAGTCAGGTGGCGGGTGGAGAGGAGCAGCAGCGTGCGCGGGTGGCGAATGCGGGCCGGATGCGCGCTGCTGCTCGCCGTCTCCGGCTGTTCGGCCGCGCCGCTTGCAGCCGTTCAGCCCACGGCATCGACCGCCCCGGCAGCTGGGAGCGCTCCGACCGGCGTCGTCGTCCACCTCTTCGAGTGGCCTTGGGCCTCGGTGGCGACCGAGTGCCGCGACCAGCTCGGCCCGGCCGGCGTCGCGGCGGTTCAGATCTCACCGCCCCAGGAACACGTGGTCCTCGCCGACCAGGGCTACCCCTGGTGGCAGGACTACCAGCCGGTCTCCTACCAGCTCGGCAGCCGGCGCGGCGACCGCACGGCGTTCGCTGCCATGGTCGCCGCCTGCCACACGGCCGGCGTCAAGATCTACGCCGACGCCGTCGTCAACCACATGACCGCCCAGTTGTACGGCGTCGGGTCGGCCGGGACGAAGTTCACGCAGACCGGCTATCCGGGCTACGACGGCGCCGACGACTTTCACCACTGCGGCAGGTCGATCTCCGACTACACCAATCGCGACGAGGTGCAGAACTGCGATCTCGTCGGGCTCGCCGACCTGGCGACCGAGCGCGAACCGGTCCGGCAACGGCTGGCGGCGTACCTGAACGACCTGCTCAGCCTGGGCGTGGACGGCTTCCGGATCGACGCCGCCAAGCACGTCCCAGCGGCCGATCTGGCGGCGATCTACGCCAAGCTGTCCAAGACCACCGGAGGCAGCGCTCCGGTCATCTACCAGGAAGTCCTCTTCAGCGTCAGCGAGCCGATCCAGGCCGAGGAGTACCTCCCCTACGGTGCGGTGCTCGAACCCCGGTACGGCCCTGACCTGGCGCGCGCCCTGCGTACCGGGGGCAGCCTGGGCAATCTCGAAGGGCTGGGCGAGGAGTCGGGCACCCCGCTGGTCGACTACAAACCGTCGGCGTCGGCTGTTGTCTATGTGGACAGTCACGACAGTCAGCGCGGTGGCACGACGTTGACCTACTCCGACGGCGCGCTGCATACCCTGGCCGGGCAGTTCATGCTGGCGTACCCGTATGGGACGCCCCTGGTGATGTCGAGCTTCAGCTTCGACTCCTACGACGCCGGACCACCGAGCGACGCCAAGGGCACGACGCTGCCGGTCTCCTGTGGTCACGGCTGGGAGTGCGAGCACCGCTCACTGCTGAAGCTGGTGGCCTTCCGGACGGCGGTCGGCGACGCGCCGGTTTCCGGCTGGTGGACGACCGACGACCAGCTCGGCTTCGCGCGTACGGGCAAGGGATACTTCGCCTTGAACCGCGCAGCCGCCGCCGTGACCCGGACCGTCGAGACCGGACTTCCGGCCGGGACCTATCGCGACCGGATCCACGGCACCGCCGTCACCGTCGACGCCACGGGCCAGGCCACCCTCACCATCCCCGCGCAGAGCGCGGTGGCCTTCGACCTGACTTCACGCTGAGTTTCACCGATCCCACCCCCTGCGAAAGGAACCACCTGTGAGCACGACCGCCGCCCCGGCCGCGACGATCCTGGGCAACGACGACTGGTGGCGCGACGCGGTCGTCTATCAGGTCTACCCGCGCAGCTTCGCCGACGGCGACGGCGACGGGACCGGTGACCTGCGAGGCGTCCGCCAGAAGCTGCCCTACCTCAAGGAACTGGGCATCGACGCGATCTGGCTCAGCCCGTTCTACACCTCGCCGCTGGCCGACGGCGGGTACGACGTGGCCGACTACCGCGACGTCGACCCCCGCTTCGGTACGCTCGCCGACTTCGACGAGATGACCGCCGACGCGCACGCGCTGGGTATCCGGATCATCGTCGACCTGGTCCCGAACCACTGCTCGAACGAGCACGAGTGGTTCCAGGCGGCGCTGGCCGCCGGGCCCGGCTCGCCCGAGCGGGACCTGTTCGTCTTCCGCGACGGCCAGGGCGAGCAGGGCGAACTGCCGCCGAACGACTGGGAGTCCATCTTCGGCGGGCCGGCCTGGACCCGCATTCCGGACGGGCAGTGGTACCTGCACCTGTTCGACCCCGGGCAGCCCGACTTCAACTGGGAGCACCCGGCGGTCCGCGCCGAGTTCCGCGACATCCTGCGGTTCTGGCTGGACCGCGGCGTCGACGGCTTCCGGATCGACGTCGCCCACGGCATGGTCAAGGCCGACGGGCTGCCGAACGTCGGGCGTACGAGCGCCGACGGCGAACGTCAGGTCGTCATGATCGGCAACGACACGCTGCCCTACTTCGACCAGGACGGCGTCCACGAGATCTACCGCGAATGGCGGCCGATCCTCGACTCGTACGCCGGCGGCCGGATGGCCGTCGCCGAGGCGTGGGTGCCCAACGCCCAGCGGCTGGCCCGCTACATCGGCTCGGACGAACTGCACCAGGCGTTCAATTTCGACTTCATGATGGCCTCATGGGACGCCGAGTCGTTCCGCACCATCATCGACAAGTCCCTCGCCGAAGCCGACCTCGTCGGCGCGCCGACGACCTGGGTCCTGTCCAACCACGACAAGCACCGCCACGTGACCCGGTACGGCGACGGCGACCTCGGGCTCGCCCGCGCCCGGGCCGGAACACTGCTCATGCTCGCGCTGCCGGGATCGGCGTACCTCTACAACGGCGAGGAACTCGGCCTCAACGAGGTCCTCGATCTGCCCGACGAGCTGCGCGAAGACCCAGCCTTCCGGCGTACGGGCGAGAGCCGGGACGGCTGCCGGGTGCCGTTGCCCTGGTCGGGCACGGTCGAGACCGGATTCGGCTTCGGCCCGGCCGGCTCGGCCCAGCCGTGGCTGCCGCAGCCGGCGTCCTGGTCCGGCCTCACCGCCGAAGCCCAGGAGAACGACCCGGCGTCGACGCTCAACCTCTACCGCGCCGCGCTACGCCTCCGCAAGGAGCACCCGGCGCTCGGCGGCGGCACGCTGACCTGGCTCGACGGCCCCTCCGGCGTACTGGTGCTCCGGCGGGAGCCCGGCCTCGTGGTCGTCGTCAACGTCTCCGGCGAACCCGTCGACCTGTCCGCGTACGGGTCGGAGGTCCTGCTGGCCAGCGGTCCGCTCGACGGTGACGGCTGCCTCCCGGTCAACACGGCGGCCTACCTCACCGCCTGACCGCCTTCCCGAACGCGGAACGCCCTGGCCGCGCAGCGGCCACAGGAGCACAGCTCATCCCGGCTAAGTGACTCGCGCCGGGGCGCGAGTCACTTAGCCGGGATGAAGCCGACGCGGTCGTAGACCGTGGCGAGCGTCTGGGACGCCACCGCGCGCGCCTTCTCCGCGCCGATCGCCAGCATCTTGTCCAGCTGCGCCGGGTCGTCGAGGTACTCCCGGGTGGCCGCCTGGATCGGGGTCACGAACTCGACGAACACCTCGGCGAGGTCCTTCTTCAGGTCGCCGTAGCCCTTGCCGGCGTACGCCGAGACCAGGTCTTCGATCGTCCGGCCGGACAGGGCCGAGTAGATCGTCAGCAGGTTGCTGACGCCGGGCTTGTCCTCGGGGTCGTAGAGGATTTCGCGACCGGTGTCGGTCACCGCCGACTTGATCTTCTTGGCCGACCGCGCCGGGTCCTCCATGATCTCCAGCAGGCCGGTCGGCGAGGAGGACGACTTCGACATCTTCGCCATGGGCTCCTGCAAGTCGAGGATCTTCGCGGTCTCCTTCGGGATGTACGCCTCCGGCAGCGTGAACGTCTTGCCGAAGAGGTGGTTGAACCGCTGGGCCAGGTCGCGGGTCAGCTCCAGGTGCTGGCGCTGATCCTCGCCGACCGGCACCGCGTCGGCCTGGTAGAGCAGGATGTCGGCGGCCTGCAGGATCGGGTAGGTGAACAGCCCGACGCTGGCCCGCTCGGCGCCCTGCTTGGCTGACTTGTCCTTGAACTGCGTCATCCGGGACGCCTCGCCGAAGCCGGTGATGCAGCTGAGCACCCACCCCAGCTGGGCGTGCTCGGGCACCTGCGACTGGATGAACAGGGTGCTGCGCGCCGGGTCGATGCCGAAGGCCAGCAACTGGGCCAGGCTCACCCGGGTCCGGTCGCGGAGCACCTTCGGCTCGTGGCCCGCGGTGATCGCGTGCAGGTCGACGACCATGTAGTACGCGTCGCAGGTGTCCTGCATCGTCACCCAATTGCGCACCGCGCCGAGATAGTTGCCCAGGTGGAACGAGTCCGCGGTGGGCTGGATCCCGGAGAGGACCCGGGGACGGCGATCGGTGGGCGCGACAGACATGGGCCTATTGTTCCAGTCCGCGCGCCGCCGCATCGACCGCCCCGGGGGTCAGTCCCGGCTCTGCGCCAGGATGGCGGAGACGGCCGGCGCAGGACTGCCGGCTTCGATCGCTGCGGTGGGCGTACCCGCTGGAAGGGCCAGTGGGACCGGCGCGGCCGGAAGCTGATGCGGGACCTCGGCCACCCGGGCGAGGACGACCCGCGCGACCCGGCGGCCGTCCAGCGCGAGGACCCGCAGCGTGACCGCGGCCCTGGGGACCTCGACCTGGTCGCCGACCCGGGCGAGGCGGCCGAGCGCGGCCATGAGGTAGCCGCCGAGCGTCTCGTAGGGACCCTGGGGCAGTTCCACCCCGGTACGCCGGGCGAAGTCGGCCAGGCTGAGGCGACCCTCGACCTCGGCCGGGAGCAGGCCGGTGAACGGCTCGTCGTCCTCGTCGTACTCGTCGTGGATCTCGCCGACGAGCTGCTCGATCAAGTCTTCGAGCGTGACGATGCCGGCGGTGCCGCCGTATTCGTCGACGACCAGGGCGAGCTGGTGCCGTTCGCGCCGCATCTCCGACAGGGCCGGCAGGATGCGCACCGCGGCCGGCAGCCGCATGATCTCCCGCACCAGTACGCGCAACGGCGTGGCCGGGTCGCCCGCGAGCAGGTCCCGCAGATGGACGAAGCCGATCACGTTGTCGGCGTCGCCGTCGACCACGGGAAACCGGGAGTGGTTGTGCGCGCGGGCCATCGCCTCGGCCTGTGGCCGCTCCCAGCGGGCGTCGAGGAAGACGACGTCCGGACGGGGCACCATGACCTCGCGGATCAGGGAGTTCCCACTCGCCCAGACCTCATCGATGATGCGGCGTTCGTCGCCGCCGAGGTGTGTGTTGGTGGTCACGAGGGCGCGCAGCTGATCCTCGCTGAGCCGCTCCCGCAGGACCCTCATGATCCACGGGGACAGAGTTCGAGCAAAGAGTCCGGGTCTATGACCATCGGGCATCTTTGCATCGTACGGCTCCGCGTGGGCGAGGTCCCACCAGCACGTAGTGTTGCCAGCGAACCGTTAGGGAGGTCAGATGAAGCTGCTCGTCACCGGGGGCGCCGGATTCGTCGGCGCGACCGTCACCCGCCTTCTGCTCGACGCCGGCCACGAGGTCGTGGTCCTGGACGACCTGTCGCGCAACGACGCCGACCAGGTCCCCGCCGACGCGACTTTCGTGCAGGCCCGAGTGCAGGAGGTCGGTGAGGTCCTCACCCCCGACGCGGGCTTCGACGGCGTACTGCACTTCGCCGGGCTCATCTCCGCCGGCGAGTCGATGGCCCACCCCGAGCTGCACTGGGAGGCCAACACCCGGGCCGGGCTCAACCTGCTGGACGCGATGCGTACGGCCGGTGTGAAGAAGCTGATCTTCTCATCGACCGCCGCCTGCTACGGCGAGCCGTCCGAGCTGCCGCTCACCGAGCGCGCCGTCACCATGCCGATCAACACCTACGGCGCCACCAAGCTCGCCGTCGACCTGGCCATCGCCTCCGAGGCCCGCGCGCACAAGCTCGCCGCGGTCAGCTTGCGCTACTTCAACGTCGCCGGGGCATTGGTACGCGAAGACGGCGTGACCATCGGCGAACGCCACGATCCGGAGACGCACCTGATCCCGATCGCCCTCGAAGTGGCGGCCGGGAAGCGGGAGAAGCTGCCGCTGTTCGGCGACGACTACCCGACCCCCGACGGCACCTGCATCCGCGACTACATCCACGTCGCCGACCTGGCCGAAGCCCACCTGCTCGCCCTGGCGGCGGCGGTGCCGGGCGAACACAAGATCTACAACCTCGGCAGCGGGAGCGGGTTCTCCAACGCCCAGGTCATCGAGGCGGTGCGTACCGTCACCGGGCACCCGGTTCCGGTCGAGTGGCTGCCCCGGCGGCCCGGCGACCCCGCCTCCCTGTACGCCTCCTCCGCCCTCGCTCAGGCCGAACTCGGGTGGGCGCCGTCGCGTACGTCGCTGGAGGCGATCGTCGCGGACGCTTGGGCGTTCTACCGCGCCCACTCTTGATCCCCCTTGATCCCTCTTGATCATCGCGCTTTCCGGGATAACGTCGCTATCTTCGCGAAATTAAGGACGCT
This sequence comes from Hamadaea sp. NPDC050747, assembly GCF_040654195.1. Lineage (NCBI taxonomy): Bacteria > Bacillati > Actinomycetota > Actinomycetes > Micromonosporales > Micromonosporaceae > Hamadaea > Hamadaea sp. NPDC050747. Next base: position 259,693 of record NZ_JBFAHM010000014.1, on the reverse strand, counting down.
ATCCCGGATCCGGCGATGATCAAGAGGGGTCCAGCGCATCAAGCGCGGCGAATCGAGCGTGGGATCAGCCCAAGATCGGCGCGAGCGCCCCGATCAACGCACCGTCGTTGGAGTCCTGGGAGATCTCCCAGGCCATCGCGCCCCGCAGACCGAGCGCCTTGACCAGCGCCGTACGCTCCCCGATCGACTGCGGGTCCGAGTAGCAGATCGTCGTCGCGACCGTCACGGTCCCGGAGCTGAGCGCGTGTACGCCGGCCGGGTTGACCAGGTAGGGCTCACCAGCCCGGGCGTTCCATTTGCGGGTGTACCCGTTGGCGCCCACCCCGGAAGGCGAGACGATGCCGGCCACGTCCACCAGGTCGTGGTAGGACGGTTGGGGCTTCTGGTCCCACTGGAGCGATTCCCCGTCGAGACCCGTGTTGTCGAACGGGCCGTAGAGTCCCGCGTCGGAACGGATGTACTGGTTGGCGTAGAACGGCACGCCGACGACGATCTTGTTCGCCGGTACGCCCTGCGTCAGGTAGTACGCGACGGTGCCGACGGTGTTCCAGGTCCAGTCGGACGCGTTCGGGTCCCGGGGATCCCGGGTGAACAGTGTGTCGTGCGCGGCGACCGCTCCACCCATGACGTTGAAGTCGTAGGTCATGATGTTGACCCAGTCGAGCTGCTTCACGAAGTCCCGCAGCTCGTAGTACTTGGTGGAGTTCTTCGCCGCCGGGAGCGCCGCGGTGAGCAGGTAGTGCTGCCCGGTCTCGCGGCCGAGGGCGTCGAGCTGACGGCGGAACTCCTGGGCCAGCAGGGTGGCGTTGTGCCGGTCCTCGGGTCCGTAGTCGATGTTGCCGTCGGCCTTTGCCGTCGGGTACTCCCAGTCCAGGTCGATGCCGTCGAAGACGCCCGCGGCGGCGCCGATGCCGCCCGCGTTCTCCGGCCAGCCGCCGGTCGGCAGGTTGCCCTTGATGAAGGTGTCGATGCAGGACGCGACGAACGCCTGGCGGCGCGCGGCGGTCTTCGCGACCTGGGCGAAGTGGGTGGACTTGGTCCAGCCGCCGAGCGAGATCTCGACCTTCAGCCCGGGGTTGGCCGCCTTCAGCTTCCGCAGCTGGTTGAAGTTGCCGTAGAGGCGCTGGTCGGGGTAGTTGTCGGCGACGCCGTCGACGGTGTTCTCGCCGGACCAGTAGACCTGCTGGAAGTCCGCCCAGGGGTCGAGGACGGAGCAGCCGGGGGTCTCGGTCGCCGCGTCGAAGGTGGGTACGCCGAAGGCGTACTGGATGACGTTGAGCTTGTCGACGGGGATGTCCTTGACGTAGTAGCCCCGCCCGTAGACGTTCCAGTCGGCGAAGTAGGCCGAGACGACCTTCTTCGGCGCCTGCCCGTGCGGGGCGCCGGCGCTCGCGGCCTGAGGGGGCAGGAGTGCGACGCCGACGGCGAGCGCCGCCGCGACGGCGACACCCGGCCTGACGAGTGAACGAATCATGTGACGACCCTCACTCCCCGCCGAGCATCTGTCAAGAGTCCTAACAGATAGGGCCGCTGGGCTGCTCCGATGTACGCCGACTACCATCCAGCCCATGACAGCAGCCGCCCGCGCTCACGACCTTTTCCAGCGCCTTTACGGGGTGGAGCCGGTCGGCGTCTGGGCCGCTCCCGGTCGCGTGAACCTCATCGGCGAGCACACCGACTACAACGACGGCTTCGTCCTCCCCTTCGCCCTGCCGCACCGCACCGCGGTCGCCGCCGACCTGCTCGAAGAGCAGCGCTGGTCGGTCACCTCGGAGCTGGGCGGCGACACCGTCGAGTTCACCCTCGACGCCAAGGTGGACGGATGGGCGGCATACGTCGCGGGCGTGGTCTGGGCGCTGGCCGAACAGGGCCACCGGATCCCCGGCGCCCGCCTCACCATCGCCTCCGACGTCCCGATCGGCTCGGGGCTGTCCTCGTCGGCCTCGCTCGAGTGCGCCGTCCTGACCGCCCTCGCCGACCTGGCCGGCCTCGACCTCCCGATCGCCGACCGGCCCCGGCTCGCCCAGCGCGTCGAGAACGACTACGTCGGCGTACCGACCGGCATCCTCGACCAGTCGGCCTCGATCCTGTGCACCGCCGGCAACGCCCTCTTCATGGACTGCCGCTCGCTGCGTACCGAGCAGATCCCGTTCGACCTGGCCGCGGACGGCCTGGCCATCCTGGTGGTCGACACCCGCGCCCCGCACCAGCACGCGGGCGGCGAATACGCCGCGCGCCGGGCCGCGTGCGAGCAGGCGGCGGCCGAGCTGGGGGTGGCCGCGCTCCGCGACGCGGTCCCGGCCGATCTCGATCGGCTCTCCGACGACCTGCTGGTACGCCGAGCGCGCCATGCGATCACCGAGAATCAGCGGGTGCTGGACACCATCGAGCTGCTGCGCTCGGGCCGGCACCGGCAGATCGGGCCGCTGATGACCGCCTCGCACGCGTCACTGCGCGACGACTTCGAGGTGACCGTGCCGGAGCTGGACGTCGCTGTGACCGCCGCCCTGACGGCCGGGGCATACGGCGCCCGGATGACCGGCGGCGGCTTCGGCGGCTGCGTCATCGCCCTGGTCGACGCCGACCATGTGGACAGCGTCGCCGACGCGGTCGCGAAGGCGTTCGCCGAGCACGGGTTCGCCGAGCCCGCCGCGTTCAAGGCCGTGCCGAGCGCCGGCGCCGGCCGCGCCTGACCGCCCGCTAGCCTTCCGCGCTGGACCGCTAGCCTTCCGCGCTGGACCGCTAGCCTTCCGCGCTCGACCGCTAGCCTTCCGCGCTCGACCGCTAGCCTTCCGCACTGGATCAGGGTTCCCGGTCGAATCTTGGGGCAAGATTCGACACAGAACCCTGATCCAGCGGGGAGCGCGCGCGACGACCGAGCCGCATCCGCGAAGATGAACGTGTGGTGGCGATCTTCCGACGGATCCAGCGGGTTGGCAGCGCGGCGCTGGGGCGCTATGAAGATTCCGTGGCCGCCGCACGGAAGCGATCCGGGGTCTTCGACAACTTCTGGGGCGCGAAGGAGCGCTACTCGGAGGTGCTCGGCGGCCGGCTCGCCGCCGCCATCGCCTACTACGCCTTCTTCGCGCTGTTCGCGCTGTCGCTCGTCGCGTTCTCGGTCTTCGGCATCGTGTTCAGCTCGAACGACGCCGTCAAGGGCGCCGTCACCGACTGGCTCGCCCAGACGCTGCCGACCTTCCAGCCGGAGCAGCTGCAGGCCAACTCCACCGCGATCGGCATCTTCGGTCTGGTCGGCCTCGTCCTGACCGGGCTCGGCTGGGTGGACGCCTTCCGTACTTCGCAGCGGGCGATCTGGCGGCTGGAGCAGCATCCGGGCAACCTCTTCGTCCGCCGCGTGGTGGACCTCGGGATGCTGCTGGCCCTGACCTTGGTGCTGGGGCTGTCGCTGGCGGTCATCGACTTGTCGTCCGCCTTGTTCGGGTGGATCTCCGGCGACACGTCCTCGGTCTGGCTGACGCTGGCGACCGCCGCCGTGACCCTTCTCGTCAACAGCTTCATCGGGGCCGCGCTCCTGACCGTGCTGCCTCGCCTGCACGTCCAGCCCCGGCGGCTGATCCCACCCGCGATCGCGGTCGGGGTCGGGGTGTCGCTGCTCAACTGGGGCGGGCGGGCGTACTTCACGCACTCGCTGCGGTTCTACCCGACCGCGACGGTGATCGCCACGACCGGCGTACTCCTGCTTTACCTCTACTTCTTCAATCAGATCGTGCTCTGGGGCGCGGCGCTGGCGGCGACGTCGACTCGGGGCCGGTTCATCGACCTGGCCGCGGGGCCACGCCCGGCCGATCCGCCGGAGGGCCGACCGGAATCGGCGGACCCGCCAGCCGATAATCCCGCTGGGGGTGCCACCGGCTCTCCGGGGACTTGATGTCTCCGGTGTGGGTGAACAGCGTGAATCCGCTGACGTCGAAGCGCGCCTCGAAGCCGGCCAGCTTCTCGAAGACGTCGTCGAGGGCGGGCTCGGGCACGTCCTGAGCGACCGTCACGTGCGGGTGGTAGGGGTAGTGCCGCGGACGCTGGAGCGGCGGCGTAGCGGTGATCGCGGCGGCCAATTGCTCGCATTCGCTGATCCCGGCGGCGACGGCCACGAAGACGACTTCGGTGATCGGCCGGAACGTGCCCGTGCCGCGCAGGAGCAGCTCGAACTCAGCATGCTCGGCAGCCACCGTGGCCAGGTGGCCTTCGATCGCGGCCAGGTCGGTCAAGTCGACCTCGGTCGGGCCGAGGAGGGTCACGTGCGCGGGGATGGCCGCGCCGAGCGGATCGCCCGCCTCGATGCGATGACGGGTCAGCTGCGGTCCCCACGGGGGCGGGACGTCGACCGCCACGCCGATCCGGACGGTCTGCGTCATGGCCGCCCCCTTTCGGACGGGACTGTAGCCATCGGAGTCCCGGCGAGGATCGTCCGTTCCTCCAGCGATCATCACCCGTTCGCCGGGATCGCGCGAGCTGAACCCGCCCTCATTCACGAAAGCGGTCGGCCCCGTCGTTCGCGCTGGATCAGGGTTCTCGGTCGAATCTTGGCCCATGATTCGACCCGGAATCCTGATCCAGCGCAAACACAAGCGGCGTCGGATCAGGATGCGGCGACGATCATCCCCGCCCCGACGGTCCGGTTCGTCACCTCGTCGATGATGATGAACCCGCCCGTCGTCCGGTTCCGCCGGTACTCGTCGGCCAGCAGCGGCTGGGTCGTCCGCAAGCGGATCCGCCCGATCTCGTTGAGCCCGAGCGAGGAGGCCGCCTCGTCGCGGTGCAGCGTGTTGATGTCGAGCCGGTAGTGCAGGGCTTTGACGATGCCCCGGACCGACCGCGTCGTGTGCTTGATGGCGTACTTGCCGCCGACGGCGAGCGGTGCGCTCTCGTCCATCCAGCAGACCATCGCCTCGATGTCCTGGGCAACCGCCGGGGCGTTGTGCGGGCGGCAGATCAGGTCGCCGCGGGCGATGTCGATCTCGTCTTCCAGCCGGACGGTCACCGACATGGGCGGGAACGCCTCTTCGACCGGACCGTCGGCGGTGTCGATCCCGGCGATCCGTGTGGTCAGGCCACTGGGCAGGACGAGGACCTCGTCCCCGGGCTTCAGTACGCCGGAGGCCACCTGACCGGCGTACCCCCGGTAGTCGAGCACGGCCGAGGACTGGGGCCGGATGACGTACTGCACCGGGAACCGCACGTCGACGAGGTTGCGGTCGGACGCGATGTGCACGTGCTCCAGGTGGTGCAGCAGCGACGGGCCCTCGTACCAGGGCATCTTGTCGCTGCGCGCGACGATGTTGTCGCCGTTGAGCGCCGAGATCGGGATCGCGGTGAGGTCGGGCGCGTCGAGCTTGGCGGCGAACGACGCGAACTCGTCGGCGATGGAGTCGAAGACCTCCTGCGAGTAGTCCACGAGGTCCATCTTGTTCACGCAGAGGACCAGGTGCGGCACGCGCAGGAGGGAGCAGAGAAACGCGTGCCGCCGGGACTGCTCGACCAGGCCCTTGCGGGCGTCCACGAGGATGATCGCGAGGTCCGCGGTGGACGCTCCGGTGACCATGTTCCGTGTGTACTGGATGTGCCCGGGGGTGTCGCCGATGATGAACTTGCGCCGGGGCGTGGCGAAATACCGGTACGCGACGTCGATGGTGATGCCCTGCTCGCGTTCGGCTCGCAGGCCGTCGGTCAGCAGAGCGAGGTTGGTGTACTCGTCGCCGCGGGCGGCGCTGACCGCCTCGACCGCCTCGAGCTGGTCGGTGAACAGCGACTTGGTGTCGTAGAGCAGCCGGCCGATGAGGGTGGACTTGCCGTCGTCGACCGAGCCGGCGGTGGCGAACCGGAGCAGGTCCATGCGGGCGGGCGGCGCCGAGACCGGCGCCGACTCGAGAACAGTCATCAGAAGTAGCCCTCCCGCTTGCGGTCTTCCATGGCCGCCTCGCTGACCTTGTCGTCGCCTCGGGTCGCGCCGCGCTCGGTGATCCGGGTCGAGGCGACCTCGTCGATCACCTTCTCCACGGTGTCGGCCTCGGACGGCACCGCCGCCGTCATGCTCGCGTCGCCGACCGTGCGGTAGCGGACGCGCCGCTTCGTGACCGTCTCGCCGGCCCGGGGGCGGATGAACTCGTTGACGCCGTAGAGCATGCCGCCGCGGTCGACGACCTCCCGATCGTGTGCGAAGTAGATCGAGGGCAGGTCGATGCGCTCGCGCGCGATGTAGTGCCAGATGTCCAGCTCGGTCCAGTTGGACAGCGGGAACACCCGGATCGACTCACCGGGGCTGATCTTCGAGTTGTAGAGCGACCACAGTTCGGGCCGCTGATTGCGGGGATCCCACTGGCCGAACTCGTCGCGGAAGCTGAAGACCCGCTCCTTGGCCCGGGCCTTCTCCTCGTCGCGGCGGGCTCCGCCGAACAGGGCGTCGAAGCGGTACTTCTCCACCGCGTCGAGCAGCACCGGGGTTTGGATGCGGTTGCGGGTGCCGTCGGCGGGCTCGCGGACCAGACCGCGGGCCAGCGCCTCGGGGACGCTCGCGACCACCAGCTGGACGCCGAGGTCGGCCACCCGCCGGTCCCGGTACTCCAGGACCTCGGGGAAGTTGTGGCCGGTGTCGACGTGCATCACCGGGAACGGGATGCGCCCGGGGTGGAAGGCCTTCTCGGCCAGCCGGAGCATGACGATCGAGTCCTTGCCGCCGGAGAACAGCAGCACCGGGCGTTCGAACTCGGCGGCGACCTCGCGCATCACGAAGACGCTCTCCGCTTCGAGAGCGTCCAGGTGCGATATCCGATACGCAGTCTGGGACATCAGATTTCCAGACCTTTCCTAGTGCTTTGCTGGGGAATTAAGGTACCCGGCGATCGACGGCGGTTCAACCAGCTGAGGCCATCCCAGGGTGTGACGCGGTCAACAGTTCCCGCTCGACCGCCTCCAGCAGCGGCCGGGCCAGCCGCGGGCGACAGACCAGGAGGTCCGGCAGCCGCGGGTCGGCCTGGTTGTAGATCAGCGGCGAGCCGTCCAGCCGCGACGCGTGCAGACCCTGGGCCAGCGCGACCGCGACCGGCGCGGCGGAGTCCCACTCGTACTGCCCGCCCGCGTGCAGATAGGCGTCGACCTCGCCGGAGATCACCGCGGCGATCTTCGCGCCCGCCGACCCCATCGGCACCGGCACCGCGCCCAGCTCCTCGGCCACGCGCGCCACGAACTCCGGCGGCCGGCTGCGGCTCACCGCTATGCGTACCTGCGCGCCGTGCGCGGTCTGGTCCGGCGGCGACTGCGGCGCACTGTCCGTGGCGAGCACGCTGCCCTGGGCGGGCAACGCGATCGCGCCGGCGGCGAGCCGTCCCTGCTCGCTCTTCAAGGAGCCACTGGTACGCCGTCTTCTGCGGGCCGCGCCGGCCGGTGTCGTCGTCCACAACGCGACGTGCACCGCCCAATCGGTACGCCCGGGTTCGGCGTACTCGCGAGTGCCGTCGAGCGGATCGACGATCCAGATCCGTTCGGCGCCCAGGCGTTCGGCGGCCTCGTCGGCGTCCCGGGCGCCCAGCGCCTCCTCGGAGAGGACCGCGTCGTCGGGCCGCCACGCGGCCAGCTGCGTCATCAGGAACTCGTGCGACCGCCGGTCCCCCTCGTCGCGCAGCCGGCTCGGGTCGGTGAACCCCAGCTCGGTCCGGAGACCCAGGAGCAGCTCTCCGGCCTGGGTGGCGAGGTGACGGGCGAGTTCGGCGTCCAGCATGTCGGTCATCAGTAGGCCCCAGATGTGCGTACCACGGCGGTGAGCGTGCGCAACAGGATCACCAGGTCCAACGAGAGCGACCAGTTCTCGACGTACCGCAGATCGAGCCGGACGGCTTCCTCCCACGGCAGATCCGAGCGGCCCGAGACCTGCCACAGGCCGGTCATCCCCGGCTTCACCGCGAGGCGGCGCAGCACGTCGTCGTGGTACATGGCCACCTCCTGCGGCAGCGGCGGGCGGGGACCGACGAGCGACATCTGCCCGGCGAGGACGTTGAACAGCTGCGGCAGCTCGTCGAGGGAGAGCCTGCGCAGCCAGCGCCCCACATCGGTCACCCGCGGATCGTCACGGATCTTGAAGAGAACCCGGTCATTCTCATTGAGGTGTCGGAGTTCGCTCAGACGCGCCTCTGCGTCGACGTGCATGGTACGGAATTTGTAAATGCGGAACTCCCGGCCGTCCCGGCCCACTCTCACCTGGCGGAACAGCACTGGGCCGGGCGAGTCCCGGCGAATCCGCCACGCGATGAACCCGAACAACGGCGAGAGCAGCCCGATGAGCAGGGCCGCGCCGACCCGGTCGACCAGCTCCTTGACCACGCGGCTGCCACCGGACAGCCGGGGGTGGTCGACGTGCAGCATCGGCAGGCCGTCGACCGGTCGCAGGGTCGTGCGATCCCCGGCGACGTCCATCAGCGCGCTGGCCACGATGAGGTCGACGTCGTCGCCCTCCAGCCGCCAGGCCAGCCGGCGCAGCCGATGACCGTCCAGTTCGGGGCAGCTCAACACGATCACGGTGTCCGCGCCCGCCCGCCGTACGGCCTCGGCGACCTCGTCGAAGTTGCCGAACACCGGCAGCCCGACCTGCCCGTCGCCGTCCTCCGGCACGCACGCGCCGACGACGTCCAGGCCGTGGAACCGTTCCCGGCGCAGCTGATGCGTGATCGCGACGACCGCCAGCTCGTGCCCGACGACGATCACCCGGCGCAGGCACTCGCCCCGCAGCCGGCGGCGATGCAGGCGTTTGCGCAGAGCGAACCGCGCCACGATGACGGTCGCGGTGGCCGCCGGCAAGGCGACGAGCACATAGGTACGCGCGGTCGGCAGCTCCAAGGCGTACGAGACGATCGCGATCCCGGCCGTCAACGCCAGACCGCCCCGGATCACCCGGTCGTACTCGTCGGTGCCGACATAGAGGAACCGCGTGTCGTACGCCCGCGCCAGGGCCAGCACCAGGACCAGCGCGACCGGCAACAGCGCGGACACGACGAAGTAGATCCGCGTGTAGGAGGTGAGCTGGCTGAACCGCAGGTGGAAGGCCAGCCAGCCCGCTCCGAGGCCGACGAGGAAGTCGGCGAGGATCAGGGTCAGCTGATACCGCGTCTCCCAACGACGCGCCCGTCGCACGTGCGCCGGATGCACATACTGGTACGCCCCCGGCAACAGCCTCGGCAGGACGACGGTGTCGATCTCCGTCGCCGGCCGGGTGTCCAGGATCGGCGGTACGGGCGCCCCGGTTCCCCGTGGGTGTGGCCGAGGCCCATTCCGTCGCCGTACCTCGTCCATCCGCGCACCCCCGCTCGCCGACGCACGGGCGCTGCGGACGCCCGTTATGTCGGCATGTTCAACGGGTGAGCAGCGACGACGTCACGCCGCGTGGTAAGCGTTCTGAGTTGGTTCCAAGCCCTTGACGATCAACGACTCCACCGCGTCGGCCGCGCGGTCGACGAAGAAGTCGAGATCCTTACGCTCGGCCGCCGAGAAGTCGGAGAGGACGAAATCGGCCGGATCCTGGCGACCGGGCGGCCGCCCGACGCCGAAGCGAACCCGCAGATAGTCCTTTGTCGACAGTGACTTGCTCATCGAGCGCAGGCCGTTGTGGCCGCCCTCGCCACCGCCCAGCTTCATCCGGATCTGGCCGTACGGGATGTCCAGTTCGTCGTGCACCGCGACGACCTGTGCCGGCGGCACCTTGTAGAACTGGGCCAGGGCGGCGACCGGGCCGCCCGACAGGTTCATGTAGGTCAACGGCTTGGCCAGCACCAGTTTCGGGGCGTCCACGCCGTACCCCAGGCGACCCTCGGCCACCTCGACGACACCGCCCCTGGTCTTGCGCGCGAACGATCCCCCGACCCGCTTCGCCAGCAGGTCGGCGATCATGAAACCGACGTTGTGCCGGTTCTGCGCGTACTGCGGGCCCGGATTCCCCAGCCCGACCACCAGCCACGTGCTCACGCGTACCTCCCGCGTACACCATGCCAGAAAGAAGAAGGCCGCCACATCGTGGCGGCCTTCTTCGACAGCGAACTCAGCTCTCGGCGGGAGCCTCGGCCTCGGCGGCCGGGGCCTCCTCCGCCTCCTCGGCCGCCTCGGCGGTCTCGCCCTCGAGCTGCTCGGCGGTCGGCGCGACGCTGACGACGGCGATGGTGGTCTCCGCCTCGGTCGCGAGCTCGACGCCGCGCGGCAGCTTGATGTCACCCGCGGTGACGTGCGAACCGGCCTCCAGGCCGTCGATCGAGGCCTCAAGCGCCTCGGGCAGGTGCAGCGCCTCGGCGACGATCGAGACGCGGTCGTGCTCGGTCACCACGAGGGTGCCGGCGGCCGCGGTGCCGACCAGGTGCACCGGGACGTCCACGGTGACCTTCTCGCCCCGCTTGACGATCACGAGGTCGACGTGCTCGAAGGTGTCCCGGATCGGGTCACGCTGAATCGCCTTGGGCAGCGCGAGGGTCTTGGTGCCGTCCTCGCCGACCAGCTCGAAGACGGTGGTCATGCCGCCGTGACGGATCGCGGCGGCGAACTCCCGGGCGGGCAGGGCGATGTGCTTGGGCGCCTCGCCATGCCCGTAGACGACGGCGGGCACCTTGCCGGCGCGGCGGGTGCGACGCGCGCCGCCCTTGCCGAACTCCGTACGCGGCTCGGCGCTGATCTTTACCTCAGACACGGTTCATACTCCTGGCTCAACGGGCTGGCTGGCTGTCGTGGGCCGACGCGAGGGCGCACGGGCACAGACCCGGAGCACCATGTCGATCACGGTGCTTCAACGCAGACCGCGAAGCCCGCAGAGCACCCTCGCCGTGGCAACCGGACCAGCCTACCCGACCACCTAGCGTGACCCCAGCCCACCCCCGCTTTGTGAGCGGCGTCTTAGCTGAGGCCGCCGAAGAGAGTCGTGACGGAGCCGTCGTCGAAGACCTCGCGGATGGCTCGCGCCAGCAGCGGGGCGATCGAGAGCACCGTGAGCTTGTCGAACTGCTTCTCCGGCGTGATCGGGAGCGTGTTGGTCACGATCACCTCGGCGATGCGGCTGTTCTTGAGGCGCTCTGTCGCCGGGTCGGAGTTGATCGCGTGCGTCGTCGCGACGATGACGTCGCCCGCGCCGGAGTCGAAGAGGATGTCCGCGGCCTTGCAGATGGTGCCGGCCGTGTCGATCATGTCGTCGACGATGATGCAGGTTCGTCCCTCGACCTCACCGATCACCCGGTTCGCGACCACCTGGTTGGGCTTGAGCGGGTCGCGGGTCTTGTGGATGAAGGCCAGCGGACAGCCGCCGAGCCGGTCGGTCCAGCGCTCGCCGACGCGTACGCGGCCGGAGTCGGGCGCGACCACGGTCAGCGCGCGATCGCCGTACTTCGCCTCGACGTAGCCGGCCAGCGTGTCCATCGCGAACAAGTGATCCACCGGGCCGTCGAAGAACCCCTGAATCTGCGCGGTATGCAGATCGACCGTCAGGATCCGGTTCGCCCCCGCCGTCTTGAGCAGGTCGGCGATCAGCCGGGCCGAGATCGGCTCCCGGCCGCGGTGCTTCTTGTCCTGCCGGGCGTACGGGTAGAACGGGAGCACCACGGTGATCCGCTTGGCCGAGCCCCGCTTGAGGGCGTCGATCATGATCAGGGTCTCCATGACCCAGGTGTTGACCGGACTCGTGATCGACTGGACCACGAAGGCGTCGGAGCCGCGAACGGACTCCTTGTACCGGACGAAGATCTCACCGTTGGCGAAATCGTAAGCAGCGGTGGGGGTCGGTGCGACGCCCAAGGCCTGCCCGATCTCCTCCGCCAGCTCGGGGTACGCCCGCCCCGAGAAGAGCATCAGATTCTTCCGGTTCTCCGCGACGATGCTGCCCATCGGCTCTGTCTGCCCCTCCGCGCGCCACTGCGACCAAGTATGACCCTCGCGGGTCATCCTCTCCCGGCACTTGACCAAGGTCGTAGCCGGTTCACGATCAGGTGCGACAGATCACCGCAACGCGTGTCACCCCTGGTCAGCGGGGGCCTCTTCGGCCGCTCCCGCCGCGTCGAGCGCGGCCCGGGCCGCCTGTGCGGCGGCGCTGTCGGGCCGGCGAGTGAAGATCCAGCCCTCCTTGTTGACCTGTCGCTCCCGCGCCACCGCGAGCGCGCCCGGCGGGACGTCGGTGTCGACGACCGAGCCGGCCGCGGTGGACGCGCCGTCTCCCAGCGTCACCGGTGCCACCAGCACCGAGTCGGACCCCGTGTTCACGTGCGAGCCGATGATCGTCCGGCTCTTCGATCGCCAGTTGTAGTTGGCCACGACGTTCGCCGCGCCGATGTTGGTGAAGTCGCCGACGGTCGCGTCCCCCACGTAGGACAGGTGCGGGACCTTCGTCCCCTCGCCGAGCGACGAGTTCTTCACCTCGACGAAGGTGCCGACCTTGGACTTCACGCCGAGCGTCGTCCCCGGCCGCAGGTACGCGTAGGGCCCGACCTTGGCCTGCGGGCCGATCTCGGCCAGCACCGCGTGCGCCTTGACCACCTCGGCCCGCTCGCCGACGACGGTGTCGATCAGCGTCACCTCGGGGCCGACGACCGCACCGGTCGCCACCGACGTCGCTCCCTTGAGCTGCGTGTTCGGTTCGATCACCGCGTCGGGATCGATCGTGACCGCGGGCTCGATCCAGGTCGACGCCGGGTCCACGATCGTCACGCCGGCCCGCATGTGGGCGTCGTTGATCCGATCCCGGAGCAGGGCGCCCAGCCGGGCCAGCTCGGCCCGGTCGTTGCAGCCGAGCGTCTCCTCCACCGCGGGCGCGGTGTGGACCGCGAGCCGGCGGCCCGCCGCCAGCAGCAGGCCGAAGACGTCGGTCAGGTACTCCTCGCCCTGCGCGTTGTGCGTGGTCAGCTTGCCGAGCGCGTCGCGCAGGGCGTCCGCCTCGAACGCGTAGACCCCGGCGTTGATCTCCCGGACGGCCAACTGCTCGGCGTCGGCGTCCCGGGCCTCGACGATCGCGGCCAGACCGCCCTGGGCGTCTCGCACGATCCGGCCCAGGTTCCCCGGCTCGGGCACCACCGCGGTCAGCACGGTCGCCGCGGCGGCCTCCTCCTCGTGCCGCTCGATCAGGGCGCTCAGTGTCTCGGTCCGCAGCAGCGGGACGTCGGCGTTGACGACGAGCACAGTGCCGGTGACGTCCTCGAGAGCGTCGAGGGCGGTACGCACGGCGTGCCCGGTCCCCCGCTGGTCGGCCTGCAGCACCGGCCGCGCCTGCGGCGCGATCGCCGCGAGGTGCTCGGTGACCTGCTCGGCCTTGTGCCCGACGACGACCGCCGTACGCTCGGCGCTCAGCGGCTCGGTGGCGGCCAGGACGTGCCCGACCAGACTGCGACCCAACAGCGGATGGAGGACCTTGGGCAGCTGGGACTTCATCCGCTTGCCCTCGCCGGCCGCCAGGATGATCACAGTACGCGCCACGCGGGTTACCGCCTCTTGTTCCGCAGGTCTTCAGGGTCTGCTGCGATGAGCAGCTCGGCCGCCAGGGTTCGAACCTGAAACTTCAGAGCCAAAATCTGAGGTGATGCCAATTTCACCACGGCCGAAGGTGTGCGCGGAAAGCCTAACGCGCCTCGCCGTCCGGCACATCCGCAGGCTCGGCGAGCGCGTCGAGGACACCTTCGATGGTGCGGTAGAGATCCCGGCTGTGGCAAACCCGTATTCGGAGTCTCCCGTGGCGCTCCGCCGACTGGTCGGGCCGGACCGGCATCGGCGGCAGCCGTTTGCGATGGGGCGCACGGAAGTCCTCGACGGGGGCGCCGAGGTGATCCGCCCACCAGCTGACCGCTGATTCGGGATCGGCCGCCTCCTGCAGCAGCACCCGGAGGGACAGGTCCGAGCGCGCGACGCCCAGCGCGTCCAGGAAGCGGAGGAAGATCAGGCCCAGCCGGGCGTCGGCGGTGACCAGCTCCACCCGCTCGTTCGGCCGGGCCGGGGTCGCTTTGGTCCCGGCGCACCAGTAGATGACCGAGCCGAGCAGCAACAGGTCACGCTCGTCGAGCGGGCCGATGCGAGCGGCGCTCTCGGCGGCCAGCCGCCGGCGGTGGACCGCACGCTCGCTCCGGTGCCGCTCCCAGCGGGCGTCGGTCATCCGCCGGGCGTTGGCGCGGCGGCGCTCGGCGTCCGCCGGATCACCGGCGAGCGGGATGTGTTTGGTCCACTGCCAAGCCGTGGACCGGGCGACGCCCAGCTCCTCGGCGATGCCGGGAACGGTGTGCCCGGAGCGGCGCAGGTCGACCGCGCGGGCGCGCAACTCGTCCTTGGCGTTCGGACGTTTGGTCCACTCCGGCACGGGTACGCCCCGAAGCCAGTCGTCGATCTGTGCGCGGCTGACGCCGAGGAGTTCACGGATTTGGGCTATCGACAGCTGATCGTCGGCCCGCAGACGGCGGGCCACCTCCCCCATGTCCATGCATAAGGGTTAGCACGGGTGTACGAGGAAGGGGAGTCTTGCGTTTGCTTCGAGCTTGTGCAGGTGAACCAAGGAAATTCACAGGTGCCGACCCTACAAAACTACGGGACCGTAAGTTACGGTGACGTAGGCGTAAGAGACCGCCCCACCCCCGCCCAGCACAGTGAGGTGCCATTGCCCATGAGCACAGACGTCCACGCGGCCACGAAGTCAACGGTGACGGCCGACCTCGAGACCAACGCGACCGGCGCCGCCGAGATCGAGCAGACCATCCGGGGACCGAAGCCGCTCACCGAGGGCGCGCAGTCGACCGGTGTGCTGATCAGCCTGTGGGCGTTCGTCGTCATCCCGTTCATCGCGCTGATCGCCGCGATCCCGGTGGCCTGGGGCGGCTGGCTGTCCTGGGTCGACGTCGCGATCTTCGGAGTCTGGTACTGCGTGGCCGGGATGGGCATCACGGTCGGCTTCCACCGCTACCTCACCCACGGCTCGTTCAAGGCCACCCGATGGCTGCGCGTGACGCTCGCGGTCGCAGGCTCCTTCGCGGTCGAGGGCTCGCCCACCCAGTGGGTCGCCGACCACCGCCGCCACCACGCGTTCTCCGACAACGAGGGCGACCCCCACTCGCCGTGGCGCTTCGGCACCTCGTTCTGGGCGCTGACCAAGGGCCTGTTCTACGCGCACATGGGCTGGCTGTTCAAGCGGGAGATGACCAACCGCGCGCGGTTCGCCCCGGATCTGGTGGCCGACAAGGACATCCAGAAGGTCGACAAGCTCTTCCCCACCCTCATCGCCGTCTCGCTGCTCGCCCCGGCCGCCGTCGGCGGCCTGGTCACCTGGTCCTGGCAGGGCGCGCTGACCGCGTTCTTCTGGGCCGGGCTGGTCCGGGTCGGCCTGCTGCACCACGTCACGTGGTCCATCAACTCGATCTGCCACGTGTACGGCGAGCGCCCGTTCGAGACCCGCGACGGCGACAAGGCCTCCAACTTCTGGCCGCTGGCGATCCTGTCGTTCGGCGAGAGCTGGCACAACCTGCACCACTCCGACCCGACCTGCGCCCGGCACGGGGTCATGAAGGGCCAGATCGACATCTCCGCGCGTACCATCTGGCTCTTCGAGAAGGCCGGCTGGGCGACCAATGTGCGCTGGCCCAAGCGTGACCGGCTGGCCTCGAAGCTGGTGGAGGGCGCTCAGGCGAGCGCCGGCCGCCTCGGCCGGTGACCTTCACCGCCGCACTGCCGGAGCGACCCGCGGGGGCGTCGGCCTGGCAGGATGGCGGCGTGGAAGAAGCGCGAGTACGCGACCAGGCGGCGCGACCGGCGGCCGAGCGCACGACGGCCAAGGGGCGGGTCCGCATGTCGGCGGCGCAGCGTCGCGAGCAGCTGATCGCCATCGGGCGGCAGCTGTTCGCGGAGCGCGGGTTCGACGCGACCTCGATCGAGGAGGTCGCGGCCCGGGCCAAGGTCTCCAAGCCGGTGGTCTACGAGCACTTCGGTGGCAAGGAGGGCCTGTACGCGGTCGTCGTGGACCGGGAGGTGCGCTCGCTGCTGGACCGCATCGCCGCCGCGCTGACCGCCGGCCATCCTCGTGAGCTCCTGGAACAGGCCGCCCTGGCGCTGCTGGACTACATCGAGGAAGAGACCAACGGTTTCCGGGTGCTCGTCCGGGAGTCGCCGGTGATGTCGGCCTCGGGCAACTTCTCCTCGGTCCTCAACGACGTCGCGCACCAGGTCGAGCACATCCTCGGCGCCGAGTTCAAGACGCGGGGCTACGACCCGAAGCTGGCCGAGCTGTACTCGCAGGCGCTCGTCGGCATGGTGTCGCTGGTGGGCCGCTGGTGGCTCGAGGTGCGCAAGCCGCGCAAGGAGACGGTAGCCGCCCACATGGTCAACCTGGCCTGGAACGGGCTGGCCCAGTTGGAGCAGAAGCCCGGTCTGCTGACCCGCCGGGGCAAGTAGCCCCGGCGGTCGGCCTCACACCGCGTGGC
Organism: Hamadaea sp. NPDC050747; assembly: GCF_040654195.1. Classification (NCBI taxonomy): domain Bacteria; kingdom Bacillati; phylum Actinomycetota; class Actinomycetes; order Micromonosporales; family Micromonosporaceae; genus Hamadaea; species Hamadaea sp. NPDC050747. The sequence goes on along the minus strand of NZ_JBFAHM010000014.1, from coordinate 243,278 downwards.
TGGCCGTCTTCTTCCCCGGATGCTGCCCGCCCGGTACGCGGATGGCCTCCTCCTGGCGGGCCTGCTCGGCCGGGCCGGTGCGGTTGTAGAGGCCGATCGTGAGCAGCGCGGTGCCGATCAGGCTGGACACCACACAGGTCGCGACCGAGAAGTTCAGCTTGTTCAAGTCGGACCGGATGATGATCAGCCCGAAGACGCCGACGAACATGAACAGGCCGCCGGCCCCCAGGTCGACGAAGTGGTCGATGTTGCGCCCGTAGAGGTTGGCGAGCACCACGATCGCTCCCATGACGATGGAGAGGATCGAGAAGGCCATGTTCGTCTTGAGCCCGAGCACGACCGTGTCGCCGCGTGAGAAGAACGGCTCGTCGGCGGTCTGGATCGCCCCGATGATCCCGAAGATCAGCAGGTAGAGCCCGATGAGGACGGCCAGCGCCCGGTAGAGCGGCCGCAGCCGATGGTTGACCGGTATGTGCGACATGATCGGATTCTCCCATCCGCGCGACCGCTCCACCCCGCGAATCAGGCCATTCCCGTTAGAGCGCGCGCTGCCACTCCATACCACCCCAGGCCGGGCGGAAACCCATCGCTTCGTTGATGGAGATCATGTAGCCGTTGCTGGCCGCGTTCCAGGTCGTGATCCGGGCGACCGACGGATCCTCCTGACGGGCCCGGCGCAGGTTCTCGACCTTCGCGATGGTGCCGAGCCGGTGGCCCCGGTGGTCCGGGTCGACGAGGGTGATGAACTGCAGCGCCTGCCCGTTGTCCAGATCGGGGTCGAGGCAGATCGTCGTCCAGGCCACGAGTTTGCCCGACGCCTCGTGGACGAGGCCCGTGTGGACCGTCTTGCGGCCGCGGATGACGAGCGAGGCCTCGCGTTCCCGAACCCGGTCGGCGGTGACCTTCTCCGGCTCGATCTCGAGATCGCCGGTCGGCGCGTCGGAGAACAACCGCCCGTCGAGGTACGCCACATCGTCGATCAGGTCGTCGGGGGGCGTACCGAGCCATTGGGCGACGCGGTAGCCGTCGGCCCGCTCCCACGCCTCGGCCAGCATCCGGTCGAGGACGGCCTCGTCGACCTCGGCGATCTCCAGCTGACGGGCGATCTCGGGCAGCGCCGGCGCGAAGCCCAGCGACCGGGCGAAGGCCGCGGGCGCGGCCGGAGCGGGCGGACAGCCCTCGACGTCGTACAACGTGGCGCAGTGCAGCTTCGTCCGCCCGAGGTCACGAACCCGGTCGGCGGCGTACGCGAACAGGTCCCGGCCGAAGCCGCGCCGGCGGAACTCCGGCGCGACGATGACGTCGACGTTGGCCAGGTCGGTGTTCTCGTGCAACGGAGCCTCGATCCGGACCATCCCGACAGCGGTGCCGTCCAGCCGGGCCAGATACCGCTCGGCGAGCTGGCCGGGGAACGGATCGGTGACGAAGCAGTCGAACGTGCGACGGGAGAAGACCGGCCCGCGGGGGTTGTCCACCCCCATGGCCGCGCGATACACGGCGTACGCGTCGTCGTGGTCGGCCAAGGTGGCGAGGGCGATGTCGAGACTCATCCGCCCAGCATGTCGGACGGGTGCGACGACCGCAGCCGAGTTTCGGCCCCTCATACGCGCTGGATCAGGGTTTCAGGTCGAATCTTGCGCGAAGGTTCGACCGGAAACCCTGATCCAGCGTCGGAGGACGGATCCGTCAGTGGGCGGCGGTGGTGGCCCGGCCCGACTTCAGGTAGAGGCCGGCCGCCATCAGCAGCGAGCCGATGACGTACGCCACGATCACATTGGACATCCGGTAGTTCAGGAAGTTGGCGTCCGTCCGCATGATCAGCAGGCCGGCCGTGCCGACCGCCATCAGGGCCGCTCCGAAGAGGAAGCTGACCACGTGGTCGACGTTGCGGCCGACGAGCAGCGCCAGCAGGAGGACGACGCCGCTGCCGGCCATCAGCAGGGCGTGCCCCGGGTTCATGCCCAGCAGGCCGAGCACCTTGCCGTCGCCGGCGGCGAAGTAGTCGTCGGACGAGGTGCCGAAGAAGCCGATCACTCCGATCGCGACGGTCACCAGCGCCGAGACGGCGGCGATGGTCCGGTAGAGCGGGCGCAGCGGGTGATTGACCGGCGCGTGCTTGAACATCTCGCACTCCCGAGTGAGGGTTCCCGGATGAGGGTGGGGTCGCGCGGACCGGGGGCTCGGCCGGGAACGTAGACAACGCCGAGCAGGGTACAACGCCGCGATTCAGCCCTCGGAGACGGTCTCCGCGAGGGTGAGCCACTCCTCCTCCAGCGCTTCGCGTTCGGCGATCAGCGCCCGCAGGTCGGCGTCGAGACCGGCCACCTTCTCGTAGTCGGTGGCGTTGTCGGCGAGCTGCTTGTGCAGCTTCGCCTCACGCTCGCCGAGCTTGCTCAGCGCCCGCTCCACGCGTACCAGCTCCTTCTTCGCGGCGCGCAGGTCCCCCGCCGAGGAACCGGGCCGCTCCGCCCGGACCGCCGCGGCCACCGCGGGCGGCGCGAGGCCCGGAGACCGGGCGAGATACTCGTCGATCCCACCCGGCAGGTGGGTGATCCGGCCGTCGCCGAGCAGCGCGTACGCCGTCTCCGTGACCCGCTCGACCAGGTAGCGGTCGTGGCTGGCCACGATGAGCGTGCCGGGCCAGCCGTCGAGGAGGTCTTCCAGCGCCGCCAGCGTGTCCGTGTCCAGGTCGTTGGTGGGCTCGTCGAGGATGAGCACGTTGGGCTCGGCCGCCAGCAACCGCAGCAGTTGCAGCCGCCGCCGCTCCCCACCGGACAGGTCCTTGACGTATGTCCACACTCGACGATCGGTGAACCCGAACACCTCGGCGAGCTGCGTGGCCGTCAGTTCCTTGTCGCCGACCTGCACCCGCTTGGCGACCTCCTCGACCGCCTCCAGCAGCCGCAGGTCCCCGGGCAGCTCGGCCAGCTCCTGGGACAGGTACGCGATCTTCACCGTCTGCCCGGTGAGCACCTGGCCGGACTCGGGCTGGAGCTGCCCGGTCAACGCCCGGAGCAGGGTCGTCTTGCCTGCGCCGTTCGGGCCGAGCAGGGCGATCCGGTCACCGGGGCCGACCCGCCAGGTGACGTCGTCGAGGATCTTCTTGGGGCCGGCGTAGAGGGTGACGTTCTCAAGATCGAACACCTGCTTGCCGAGGCGGGCGGTGGCCATCCGGGCCAGCGATACCGAGTCGCGTACCGGCGGCACGTCGGCGATCAGGGCGTTCGCAGCCTCGATCCGGAACCGCGGTTTGCTCGTCCGGGCCGGCGCGCCCCGGCGTAGCCAGGCGATCTCCTTGCGCAGCAGGTTCTGCCGGCGCTCCTCCGACACCTGCTCCCGGCGGGCCCGCTCGGCCCGGGCGAGGGTCCAGGCCGCGAAGCCGCCGTCGTACGCGCGCACGGCCTGGTCGGCGACCTCCCAGATGCGGGTGCAGACGGCGTCGAGGAACCAGCGGTCGTGCGTCACGACGACGAGCGCGGACTTCAGCTTGGTGGTGATCCAGTCGGCCAGCCAGCCGATGCCGGTGATGTCGAGGTGGTTCGTCGGCTCGTCCAGGATCAGCACGTCGCAGTGCCGGATGAGCAGCGCGGCGAGGGCGATCCGGCGGCGCTCGCCACCCGACTTCGGGCCGATCGGGTCATCGAGCCCGATGCCCGGCATGCCCAACCCGTCCAACACCGTACGCACACCGGCGTCGCCGGCCCACTCGTGCTCGGCGGCGAACCCCTCGTCGAGCCAGGCGGTCCCCAGGACGACGTCGCGTACGGTGATCTCGCCCGGCAGGTCGAGCCGCTGGGGCAGGGTGGCCACCCGCAGATCACGGCGATGCGCGACCCGGCCGGTGTCCGGCTCCTCTGTCTTCGCGAGCAGTTTGAGCAGCGTGCTCTTGCCCGCGCCGTTGAGCCCGACGACGCCGATCCGGTCGGATTCGTCCAGCCCCAGCGACACGTCGGTCAGCAGCTGCCCGGCGGTGCCGTAGCCCTTGCCGACCCGGTCGAGATTGATGATGTTCGCCATGATCCTGCTCTACTTCGTGTGATCATTGCGTCAGCCACGCTGTTTCGCGCGGCGAAATGCCCCACTCACCAGCATGGCCGGCGCAATGATCACGCTGTCAGACGGCGCGGGCGCCCACCACCGGGCCCTGCGCCACGCGTACGGCCCGGCACACGCCGGCCTTCTCCAGCCCAGCCGCCACCGCACCGGCGTGATCCGCACTGGCGGCCAGGAAGACACAAGTGGGGCCGGAGCCCGAAACGAGGCCGGCGAGCGCACCCACCTCGGTGCCCGCCCGCAGCACCTCACCCAACGCCGGGCGCAACGAGATCGCGGCCGCCTGGAGGTCGTTGCCGAGCGCGGTGGCCAGCACGGCCGGGTCCCGCTGACGCAACGCCGCCATCAGATCGTCGGTGTCCCCCAACGGCTCTGGAGCCTCGCCGCTCAGCCGCAGCCGGTCCAGCTCCCGATAGACGTCCGGAGTGGACAGACCGCCTTCGGCCAGCCCGAGCACCCAGTGCCAGGTATGCGCCCGCGCCAGCACGGGGCTCACCGCCTCACCCCGGCCGGTGCCGAGCGCGGTGCCGCCGTGGATCAGGAACGGCACGTCGGAGCCGAGCGACGCGGCGAGCCGGGCCAGTTCGTCCCGCGGTACGCCGGTCCCCCACAGCGCGTCGCAGGCGACCAGCGTCGCGGCGGCGTCGGCCGAGCCACCGGCCAGCCCGCCCGCCAGCGGGATCTGCTTGCGCAGATGCAGCCGCGCGTGCGCGTTGACCTTGGCGAACTCGGCGAGCGCGTGGGCCGCCCGGATGATCAGGTTGCTGTCGTCCAGGGCGAGCGAACCGGCCCCCTCACCCTCCATGGTGAGCGTGAGCGTGTCGCCCCGGCGGGCGGTCACCTCGTCGTGAAGGGAGATCGCGTGGTAGACCGTGCGCAGCTCGTGGAACCCGTCACGGCGCAGCGGGCCGACGCCCAGATGCAAGTTGATCTTCGCCGGAACGCGCACCTTCACGGTGCTGGGCAACGGCCGGTCCTGCTCGTCCTCGTCCGGCCACCACGCTTCGGTCACCGGGCAACCCTACCGTCTGGCACCGCCCGCGGCGGCTCGCTCGCTACGGCTCGGCGGGCGGCCGCGATGGCGGCGAATTCCGTGACGGTCAACGATTCCCCTCGCGCCTGCGGGTCCACGCCCGCCGCTCGCAGGATCTCCTCGGCGACCGCCGAGCCACCGGCCCACCCGGCGAGCGCCGCCCGTAACGTCTTCCGCCGCTGGGCGAACGCCGCGTCCACGACGGTGAAGACATCCTCCCGGGGGACGTCGGCGGGCGGCTCGGCGCGCAACGTGAACGCCACCAGCCCGGAATCGACGTTCGGCACCGGCCAGAACACCGCCGGCGGCACCTTTCCGGCCAGCCGCGACTCGGCGTACCAGGCGAGTTTGACCGACGGAATGCCGTAGACCTTGGACCCCGGCCCGGCGGTCAACCGGTCGGCGACCTCCAACTGCACCATCACCAGCCCGTGCCGCAGGCTCGGTAACGTCGCAAGCAGGTGCAGCACCACCGGCACGGCGACGTTGTACGGCAGATTGGCCACCAGCGCGGTGGGGGCCGAGGCGAAGTCCCCGACCGTGGTCTTCAGCGCATCACCGGCCAGAACCGTCAACCGGTCCTTCGCCTCCGGCGCCTGCTCGGCGACGGTCTCCGGCAGGGCGGCGGCAAGCACGGGATCCAGCTCCACCGCGTACACCTGGGCAGCGGTCTCCAGCAGCCCCAGCGTCAGCGAACCGAGCCCCGGGCCGACCTCCAAGACGACGTCGTCCTCGGTCAACCCGGCCGCCGCCACGATGCGCCGGACCGTGTTGGGGTCGTGAACGAAGTTCTGCCCCAGCTTCTTCGTCGGGCGTACGCCCAGCTTGGCGGCGAGGGCGCGGATCTGCGCCGGCCCCAGCAGTCCGGTCATAGTCGATCAGCCTACGGCCTCACCAGGGCGTCTTCACCAGGGGCCGAACACGCGCTCCCCGGTGGCCGAGATGGCCTGGCAGACCTCCTCGACGGGCAGCCCCTTCGCCTCGGCGAGCGCCCGGACCGTCAGCGGAATCAGGTAGGAGGCGTTCGGCGCCCCACGGTGGGGCATCGGCGTCAAGTACGGCGCGTCGGTCTCGACGAGGATCTGCGACGGCGGCGTCAGCGCGGCCGCCTCCCGCAACTGCGGGGCGTTCTTGAAGGTCACCGTGCCCGCGAAGGACAGCACATACCCCCGGCGTACGCACTCCCGGGCGAAGAAGACGTCACCGGAGAAGCAGTGCAGGACCACGGTGTCGGGGGCGCCCGCCTCGTCGAGCACCCGCAGGACGTCGGCATGCGCGTCACGGTCGTGGATGACCAGTGCCTTCCCGGTGCGCTTGGCGATCTCGATGTGCCCCCGGAAGCTGTGCTCCTGCGCCTTCAGGCCCTCCTCGCCGGTGCGGAAGAAGTCCAGCCCCGTCTCCCCGATGCCGCGTACGCGTGGCTGCCCGGCGAGCGAGTCGATCACGGCGAGCGCCCCGTCGAGATCGGCCAGCCGGGGGGCCTCGTTCGGATGCAAGGCGACCGTGGCGAGCACCGCAGGTTCGGCCGCGGCCAGATCGGCGCTCCACTGCGACGAGGCGACGTCCACCCCGACCTGGACCAGCCGGTCCACCCCCACCGCCCGGGCCGCCGCGACCTGATCGGCGACCGACCAACCCGAACCGTTCGACCCCACGATGTCCAAATGGACGTGGCTGTCCAGCACCGGCGACGGCAGCGGCGCCGGTGCCTCCGGGGCGGGACGTTCACGTCGGTCGGCGGCACGGCGGCTGCGGTCGGTCACCCGGCGATCCTATCCGCGCTCGTTCTCCGCGCTCCTCGCGCTCGTTCTCGCGCTCGTTCTCGCGCTCGCCGTCGCGCGCGTTCTCGCGCTCATGGTGATCATTGCGTCAGCCATGCTGTTTCAAGGGACATTTCGCCGCGCGAAACAGCATGGGTGACGCAATGATCATGCAGCGCGGGAGCGCGGGAGCGCGGCGTCAGATCTGGTAGCGGACGTCGACGTCCTGCACGTCGGTGAGTTCGGCGACCGGTGCCCACACTTCGTAGACGCCCCGCTCCTGACACTGCGCCCCGGTGGCGGCCACGCTCACCGCGTCGGGGTCGCAGATCCGCAGTCGCGCCCAGTCGCCTTCGGCTCCGACGCCGGTGCAGAGGACGCCTCGCCAGCGGGCGTACCGGGTGCGGCGGGCGAGCGAGTCGACCGGGAAGCGAGCAGCCCGGGACATCGCCAGGACGCGGAACGTCTCGGGCGGGTCGGCGACCGCGTCGTGGTCGGCCTCCTGGAATCGGCCGACGAGGCGGCTGAACGGCCGCTCGCTGTGCAGCGCGTGATATTCCTGCTCGGGCGCGACTCCGGGCAGCCCGTAGAGCAGCGGCCGCCACTGCGGGCCGGCCAGGCGCAGCCAGCCTCGCTGCTCCGGCTGGTAGGTGTAGAGGATCGCCTCCGACCCGTCCGGCGTGTACGCGACCAGCGAGGCGTTCGCGGTGAGCGGCAGGTCGGCGAAGTGGGTCGTGTGGAATTCCGGGATCAGCTCGGTGCTGCTCGGGGCGAACCCCGTCCCCAGCACAGGCGGGCCGACCCGTTCGTGGGCCGGAATGGCGCTCAGGCCGCCGCCGGCTTTCGGGTACGCGTAATCGAGCGGGTCGACGGCACGCCACCGGAGCACGAAGGCGACCGGGGCGGTCGGGTCGGCCCCGAGCACCGACCAGTCCCCCGGCGTACGCAGCGACGAGGTGTCGTAGCCGCGGTAGCAGAAGCCGGACACGACCGCACCCCTCAGCACTCCGGCTACGGCGCGGGCGGGCAACGGCTTGACCATCCGGGTTCCTCGCCGGACGGCGGCGGAGGCACGGACGGTGGCGATCAGCTCGGCGTCGGCGCCGCGCGCATGCTGCTGGCTGAGCCGCTGGATCCTTTCCCAGCTCACCTCCCGGGTCAGCGGGACGAGCATCGGCCCGTCCAGCTCACTCGTGGAGATCACAGAGTGATCGACAATCGTCACAATCAGCGACCGTAGCCGCCGAAGGTGAACGGCGAATGACCCGCCGATGGCGCTGGATCAGGGATATCGGCCGAATCTTGGGCCAAGATTCGACCCAGATCCCTGATCCAGCGCTAAAAGCAGCGGCCGCAGCGACAAGGGAAGGTCAGCCGGCGAGCCGGGCCAGTTCTTCCTCGACGATGGAGGGGTCCAGCTTCTTGAACACGGGGGTCGGCGGCTTGAGCGGCGTACCGGGCTCGATCTGGACGGTCTCCCAGCTCGCCCCGCCGGTGTAGTCCCCGGTCAGGATCGGGTACGCCGGCCCGCCGTCCAGGTCGTCGACCTCGACGATCTGCGGCATGGGGGCGTGGACTCCCGTTCCGCCGAGCAGTTCGTGGATCTGCTGGGCGGCGTGCGGCAGGAATGGCGTCAGCAGCGTGTTGCAGTCGCGGATGACCTGCAGCGCGACGTGTAGGACGGTGCCGAGCCGTTCGCGCTCCTCCTCGCCCTTCAGTTTCCAGGGCGCCTGGTCGGAGAAGTAGCGGTTGGCTTCGGCGACGACCTTCATCGCCTCGGTGATGGCCTGCTTCTGCCGGTGGTGCTCGATGAGGTTGCCGACCGTCGGGAAGGCGTCTCGGGCCAGTGCCAGCAGCTGCTCGTCCTCGACGGTCAGCGGGCCGGCCGCCGGGATCTCGCCGAAGTTCTTCGCGGCCATCGAGATCGTCCGGTTCACCAGGTTGCCCCAGCTCGCCACGAGCTCGTCGTTGTTGCGCCGGAGGAACTCCGACCAGGTGAAGTCGGTGTCGGTGGTCTCCGGCCCGGCGACCGCGATGAAGTACCGCAGCGCGTCGGCGTCGTAGCGAGACAGGAAGTCGCGGACGTAGATGACGACCCGGCGCGACGAGGAGAACTTGCGGCCTTCCATGGTCAGGTACTCGCTGGACACGACCTCGGTCGGCAGCGCCAGCTCGCCGTACTCGCCGGGCTTGCCGCCCTTGGTCCCCTGCCCGTTGTACGCCAGCAGCTCACCGGGCCAGATCTGCGAGTGGAAGGTGATGTTGTCCTTGCCCATGAAGTAGTAGGACCGCGGCCGTTCCGCCTTCGACCACCACTGCTTCCAGGCGTCCGGGGTGTCGCCGAAGCGGCGCGCCCACTCGACCGAGGCCGAGAAGTAGCCGATGACGGCGTCGAACCACACGTACAGCCGCTTCGCGGGGTTGTCCTCCCAGCCGGGCAGCGGCACCGGGATGCCCCAGTCGATGTCGCGTGTCATCGCCCGCGGCCGGATGTCGTCGAGCAGGTTGAGGGAGAACTTGAGGACGTTCGGGCGCCAGCCCTCTCGCGTACGCAGCCATTCGCCGAGCGCGGGAGCGAGCGCGGGCAGGTCCAGGAAGAAGTGCTGAGTCTCGATGAACTGCGGCACCTCGCCGTTGATCCGGGAGTGCGGGTTGATCAGGTCTTCGGGGTCCAGCTGGTTCCCGCAGTTGTCGCACTGGTCCCCACGTGCGCTTTCGTATCCGCAGATCGGGCAGGTGCCTTCGATGTAGCGGTCGGGCAGCGTCCGCCCGGTCGACGGGGAGATCGCCCCGTGCGTGGTCTGCTCGAGCATGTAGCCGTTGTCGTTGACCGTCTTGAACAGCTCCTGCGCGACCTTGTAGTGGTTGCGCGTGGTGGTCCGGGTGAACAGGTCGTAGGACAGGCCCAGAGCGGCGAGGTCTTCGACGATCACCCGGTTGTACCGGTCGGCCAGCTCGCGCGCGGTCACGCCCTCCTTCTCCGCCTCCACCAGGATCGGCGTGCCGTGCTCGTCGGTGCCGCTGATCATGAGCACGTCGTGGCCGGCCATCCGCATGTAGCGGCTGAAGACGTCGGAGGGCACCCCGAATCCGGAAACGTGGCCGATATGGCGCGGGCCGTTGGCGTAAGGCCAGGCGACCGCGGCGAGAACGTGACTCATAGCCATAGAGCCTAGTAAGGGGAGTCGGACGCCAGCTAACTGGATATCACTGTGCGCGACACGCGGGGGAATGTCCAGCTAGAGGTGGTTTTCCCGGGAAGATGATGTAGTGACCGGATCAACGGAGTTCGACGGCGGCGCCGGTTCGCCGCCCGCGCGCCCGGAGGGCGAGTCGAGTCCCTGGGCCTCGCACTGGTCCCGCCCCGAGTCCGACACCGAGTCCGCCCTGTTCGAGCCGGCCGAGTCGCCGGCCGTCGAGGTGCCGGCCCAGTCGGTGGTCACCGTCCCCGCCCCGGCTCCGCTCCGCGCCGTGCCGGTCGAGGCCGAAGCCTGGCCCACGCGCGAGATGATGGCCGGCCGCACGGTCCGCGGTCACCGTCCGTCCGCGTCCCGTCCGGCCAAGCCAGAGCAAGGGGTACGCACAGCGTCCGCCGTCGGCCTGGCGGGCCTGGTCCTCTTCGCGCTCCTGGCCGCGTTCTTCGCCTGGGTCACCGCCGAACCGTTGTGGCTGGCGGTGGGTCACGGGCACGACGGGAAGGCCAGCGCCATCCAGTGCGTCGGCGGCGGGGTGAGTCAGCGCTGCGTCGGCGACTTCACGGCCGACTCCGGGCTGGTGGTCGAACGGGTGGCGCTGCTCGGGGTCGACCAGTCGACCCTGCCCCAAGGCGGGCAGTCCCAGCTCCTCGCCCGCATGGTCGGCTCGCACAGCGACCAGGCGTACGTGGGGGACGCGTTGCGTGGCCTGCATCTGCGCTGGGTCGTGAGCTTCAGCCTGGCCATGCTGTGCGGACTCGGGATCGCCCTGAGCACCGGCGCGATCCGGTTCAGCGACCGCAAGGCCCGGCGGGCGGCCGTGGCGACCAGCCTCGCCGCCCCGCTGCTGCTGATCATCGGCTTCCTCGCCGCCGCTTACTAGCGCGTAACCGCGGCGGCGTACACCTCTCGTTTGGGGATCTCGTAGGCGGCGGCCACCGCCTCGATCGCGTCCCGGCGGGTCAGCCCGCCCGCGACCTGCTCGGCCACCAGCTCACGGAGTTCGTCGTCGCTCGGCCGGGGCGCCCGCTGCGGCGAAGCCCCCGCGACGACGAGCGTGATCTCCCCCTTGAACTGCGCTGCCGCTTGACTCAACTCGCCCAGCGGCGCTCGGCGTACCTCTTCATATGTCTTGGTGAGTTCCCGGCAGAGAGCAGCCGCGCGGTCCGGACCGAACGCGGACGCCAGGTCGCGCAGCGCGGCCTCGATGCGATGCGTGGACTCGAAGAAGACGAGCGTGCGGGGCTCGGCCGCGAGTTCCGCGAGCCGAGCGCGCCGCGCGGACCCGGTACGCGGCAGGAAACCCTCGAAGCAGAACCGGTCGACGGGCAGCCCGGACAGGGCGAGGGCGGTGGTGACCGCGCTCGGGCCGGGCGCGCACGTCACCGGTACGCCCACCGCCAACGCCGCCGTGACCAGCCGGTAGCCGGGGTCGCTGACGCTGGGCATGCCGCCGTCGGTGATCAGCGCGACAGTCGTCCCCGTACGCAGCAGGTCGACCAGTTCGGGGGTCCGCTTCTCCTCGTTGCCCTCGAAGTACGAGATCAGTTTTCCGGGCATCTCGATCGAAAGGTCGCGCGCGAGCCGCACCAGCCGCCGGGTGTCCTCGGCCGCGACGACCTCCGCGGTGGCGAGCGTCTCACGCAGACGTGTCGATGCGTCGGCCGGATTTCCGAGCGGCGCGCCGCAGAGGATCAGCATGCTGACAGTATGGGCGAGCTGCTCACCGTCTACCGGAGTGGGCTTGCCCGGGACGCCGATGGCTGAGCCACCGCTGTGCGAGTTTTCAGCGCTACTATGCGCCCATGACGATTGCCCCCGAAGCGACCGCCAGCGCACCGCAGCCGGCGGCGCCGGACGCCGCCCCGGCCGTCTCCGACATCCGGCAGCGCCTGCTGCCGATCGATGTCAAGGCCGACCCGTGGGCCTGGCTCGCCATGGGCGTCGTCACCCTGATCGCCGGCATCCTGCGCTTCGTCGGGCTGGACGCGCCCAAGGGCAAGATCTTCGACGAGGTCTACTACGCCACCGACGCGCACAACATCTGGCGCCTGGGCTACGAGTGGGACGAGAAGGCGAACACCGCCGGATATGTGGTGCACCCGCCGTTCGGCAAGTGGCTCATCGGCATCGGCGAGCAGCTGTTCGGCTACAACGAGTTCGGCTGGCGCTTCTCCGCCGCCCTGTTCGGCACGGCCAGCGTCCTGATGCTGATGTTCGTCGCGCGGCGGCTGTTCGGTTCGATCGTCCTCGCCTGCGCGGCCGGTCTGCTGATGTCGTTCGACGGGATGCACTTCGTGCTCTCGCGGGCCGCCCTGCTCGACATGTTCCTCATGTTCTTCGTGCTCGCCGCGTTCACCTGCCTCGTCCTCGACCGGCAGCAGCGCCGGCGGCGCTGGGTGGAGTTCGTCGAAGCGGGCGGGGACCCGGCCGGGCGCGGCCGGGGCAGCCGCCCCTCGTTCGCCGTGCCGTGGTGGCGCATCGCCGCGTTCGTCATGTGGACGCTCGGGTTCAGCGTCAAGTGGAGCGCGCTCGCGTTCCTCCCGATCATGGTCCTGCTCGTCTACTGGTGGGAGATCGGCGCGCGGCGCGTCGCCGGCGTACGCCACCCGATCATGGACACCCTGCTGGATGAGACCGGCTGGTTCCTGCTCATCGCCGTCCTCGGTTTCGGCCTCTACCTGACGACGTGGAGCGGCTGGCTGCTCACCGACGGCGGCTACAACCGGCACTGGCTGCGCGACACCGGCGGCACCGAACTCCCCGTCCTGGGCGCTCTGCAGAACCTGTGGCATTACCACCAACAGGCGTACGACTTCCACACCCACCTCGACGACCCGCACACCTACCAGTCGTGGCCGTGGCAGTGGCTGCTCCTGGCCCGCCCGGTGGCGTTCTACTGGTCGAGCAACGACCCGTGCGGCAGCGGCAACTGCGCCGCCGAAGTCGTCCTCAACGGCACCCCGGCACTGTGGTGGGCCTTCCTGCCCGCCCTGGCGGCGCTCGTCTGGCTGGCGATCTCCCGCCGCGACTGGCGGGCCGGCGCGATCCTCGGCTTCATCGCGATGGGCTGGCTGCCCTGGTTCTACTACGAGCTCGACAACCGCACGATGTTCTTCTTCTACGCGCTGCCGATCGAGCCGTTCCTCATCCTCGCCGTGGTCTACGTCCTCGGCGCGATCATGGGGCCGGGCAAGGACGGGCTACCCGACGAACGAAGGCGCATGACCGGCGCGGTGATCGCCGGGGCGTTCGTGCTGCTGGTCGCGCTGAACTTCGCGTACTTCTACCCGATCTTCACCGGGCAGTCGATCCCCTACGAGTCCTGGCTCCACCGCATGTGGCTAGGCAACCGCTGGATCTAACCCCCGCCGCCGCCCCTGCCCGCCGCCGCTGGCACCGGGTTGGTGATGCGGGCCGGCACCGGAGGCGACGATCGCGTTATCCGGGATGATGCGGCCTTGCAGACGTGCGAGACCGCGTTATCCCGGATCTTGTCGTGCGATCGGCCCGGGTTGTCGGCCCTGGTCCCTAGCGTCTTCTCCATGAGCGCATACACCCTTCCGGCGCAGGCCCTCGTGCGCGAGGTGACCGGCCCTGATCGCACCGGCCAGATCTCCGCCTCGCCCTCAGACGACGGGCGCTGGGACTTCAGCTTGGTCATCTGTGACGCCGACGGGCAGGTCATGACCGACCTCTCCGGGGTGATCGCGCCCGCCGACGTGTCCCTCGTGTTGAGCGTCCTGCCGTTGGAGGTCGCCACCATGGGCGCGTGGGGCGGCGTACCCGTGGTGGCGGATCCGATGGCGGAGCGGCGGCGCAAACACCCGAACCTCTATACGAAGTGGACGGAGGCGGAGGAGTCCGCGCTCGTCGAGCGGTTCGAGGCCGGCGAGGCGTACGCCGACATCGCGAAGACGCTCGGCCGGACGGTCGGTGGCGTCAAAGCCCGCCTCGTACGCCTCGGCCACCTCACCGCGGCAGATGCGGGCTGGCCGATGGGGAGTCTGCGGGCGGCAGCCGCCGACTGAGCCGCCGCTCCGGGTGGCAGGATGGTCGGATGCCTTCGCTGACCATCCGCCCCGGGACCCTCGACGACGTCTCCACGGTGCTGCGCTTCATGGACGTGGCGACCGAGTGGCTGGTCTCCATCGGGCGTACCGATCAGTGGGGTGCGGAGGCGCACTCGACGAACCCGAAACGGATCGCCCAGATCGAGGGCTTCGCCCGGAGCGGCGGGCTCTGGATCGCCGAGGCGGACGGCCAGCCGGTCGGTGCTCTCTCGGTCGGCGAATCTCTGCCGTACGCACCACCAGCCGAGGAGCCCGAACTCTACGTCCAGCTACTCATCTCCGACCGGACCGTCCGGGGCAGCGGGGTTGGCGCGGCACTGCTCGACCACGCCGCCGAGCTGGCGCGGCAGCGCGACGTGGGGCTGCTGCGCCTGGACTGCTTCGCCGGAGGTGAGGGCGCGCTGGTCCGCTACTACGAAGGACAGGGCTTCACCCGGGCGCAGACGTTCTCGGTGGCGCAGGGCGACCGCGACTGGCCCGGGCAGATCCTGACCCGACGCCTCTGACTCGACGTCGACGCCCCCCGAGTCGCCGCTGAACGCCGTAAAGGCGCTCAGCCGGATCCGCACACGTGGGTGACGTCGCGCAGCTCCTGGGCGCAGTCACCGCACTCCCAGTGACGGCAGTAGACCCCGCAGTCCAGGCACATCGACCAGGCGGGACGCATCGTTCCGTGCCCGGCGGGGCACGCCTGCACCCGACCTCGCTGGCGAGGCGGATGACCGTACGGGAGCCAGATCTTCGTGCGTCCCACGGACGGAGACTATCGAACGGATGTTCGCCAGAGTCAAGGTGCGACACGCCTGCATCGAACGACTGAATCGCCTGATGACATTGGGTTTGAGCACCGTCACGGTGCGCCGCCAACTACCTAAGCCTTGACTTATATAAGCTGGTCCTGAAATAGTCGGGAGGTGCACGCGTTCGACGTTCTCGGCGACCCCGTACGCCGCCGGATCCTGGAGCTGCTGACGGAGGGCGAACAGGCCGCCGGCACGGTGAGCGCGACCGTCCAGGCGGAGTTCGGCATCTCCCAGCCCGCCGTCTCACAACACCTCAAAGTGTTGCGGGACAACGGGTTCACCACCGTACGCGCCGAGGGCGCCCGGCGCCTCTACGCGCTCGACCCGGGAGCGTTGGAGGAGGTCGACGAGTGGCTCAGCCGATTCCGGGCGTTCTGGAACCAGCGGCTGGACGCGTTGGCCACCGAACTCGTCCGTGGCCAACGCGAACGCCGCCAGCAAGAGACCAACCAGCAAGAACAGGAGTCAGCCAATGATGGACATAATGGCGGAACTCGCCGCCGTGCAGCGTGAGACCGGACGCCGTTCACTGCCGAACGGTGAAGCCCGGACCGTCCGGCTGCGCCGGGCGTACAACGCGAAAATCGACGACGTCTGGGACGCGCTGACCCGAGCCGATCGGATCACCCGGTGGTTCCTGCCGGTGAGCGGCGATCTGCGCCTCGGCGGCCGGTACCAGTTCGAGGGCAATGCGGGGGGCGAGGTGCTGGAGTGCGAGCCGCCCGAGCGGCTGCGGGTGAGCTGGTTCTTCGGCGAGCCCGCCGCGGGCGACGTCTCCGAGGTCGAGGTACGCCTGACCGAGGACGGCGACCGGACCGTGCTGGATCTGGAGCATGTGGCGACGGTCGACGCGGAACGGTGGGCGACCTACGGGCCGGGCGCCGTCGGGGTCGGCTGGGAGTTGGGCCTGCTCGGTTTGAGCTGGCATTTGACCGGCGTCGAGGCGTCGTTCGAGGAGCGGATGGCTTGGGGCGCCTCGGCGGAGGGCCGCGAACTCGCCACGGGCAGCAGCGAAGGCTGGGGCCGGGCGCTCCTCGCGTCGGGCGCCACGCCGGAGGAGGCGGCCACGGCCACGCGCAACACGACGGAGTTCTACGTTCCCCCGGAGAACGCCGAATAGAAAGCTATCGTCGCGGTATGTTCCGCGATCCGTTCCCCATCTTCCTGACCGACGACATGGCGGCGATCACGGCGTTCTACCGCGACCTCCTCGGCTTTTCCGAGGCGTACCGGTTTCCCTCGTCTCCATTGGACGATCCCGAGTTCGTGGTGCTGAGCCTCGGCCCGGCCCAGTTCGGCTTCGGCCGGGCCGGCTCAGTCCCGCTGCACGGCCGCATGCGCAGTCTCGAGACCGGCAACCGCGTCGAGGTCTGCGTCTATGCGGACAACGTCGATCTCGCGGTCGATTTCCTGCGGGAGGCCGGCGCGCCGGTCCTCGCCGAGCCGGCCGACCAGCCGTGGGGCGAGCGCGCGGCGTATGTGGCGGATCCGGACGGCAACCCCGTCCTCATCGTGGCCCGCCGGTGAGCCCAACGGTGGTCTCGACGGCGCGGCGGGGCCGGAAACTCCATGATCAACGCGTCGACGCCGTTGGTACAGTTGCCGGACCATGGCCGACCGCAACCGCCTGCTCGCCCTGAGCCACCAGCTCGCCGACATCCACGACCGCCTCCGGGACCAGCTCGCCGACCTCGACGACCTCCCGACCCACTGTCTCGCCTTCTGCGAAGCCCTCACCCGTCACCACACGGCTGAGGAGACCGGTGCCTTCCCGCAGCTCGAGGAAGAATCCCCTGAACTCGGCCCGGTCCTGGACGAACTGCGCCGCGATCACGAGCTGATCGTCGAATCGCTGCGCAAACTCGCGGCCGGCCCGACCGCGCTCGAACGCGCCACGCTCGCCGCGCTGCTCGAAACCCACTTCACCTACGAGGAACGCAAGCTCGCGGCGGCACTCGGCCGGCTCGACCCCCGCCTCGGGCCCACGCTGCTGGGAACGTGATGCCTACTCCCGAGTTCATCGTCGCGCTTCGCGAGAAGATCGGCCACGACCCGCTCTGGCTGCCGGGGGTCACGGCCGTGGTGCTCAATGCCGATCGGCAAATCCTGCTGGTACGCCGAAAGGACAACGGTCGCTGGACACTCGTGACCGGGTGCCTCGATCCCGGCGAGCAACCCGCGATCGGGGCGCTTCGTGAAGTCCGGGAGGAGACCGGCGTCACCGCCGTCGCCGTTCGGGTGCTGCGCATCCAGTCGCTCGCACCGTCGGCCTATCCGAACGGCGATCAGGTGCAGTTCATGGACGTCGCATTCCTGTGCCACGCGGTCGAGGGCGAAGCCGCCGTCAACGATGACGAGTCCAGCGAAGTGGGCTGGTTCTCCGCCGAGGATCTGCCGCCGCTCACCCAGCGGGAACTGGCCTGCATCGCCGACGCGTACGCCGACCGCGCCGAAGCCTGGTTCGCCTCGTAACCTCGCTAGTTCTGGGCGACCGGAGATGCGTAGCTCTGGGGCGAACCCTGGAGACCCCGAAGATCGGCGGCGTTCCGCTCGGCCCCCTCCACCGCGTGCGAGCCAAGCTCTTGCACCGACAGCCGGCCGAGGCCGTCGACCTGAAGAACGGGTGCGAAGAACGGCCTGCCGCCGCGCAGGAAGAGCTTCTCCGAGCTGATCGACCGAACAGCCGTCCAGGTCAAGGTCTTGTCCGCTGCGGCGAATCGACGAACCAGCAGCCCACTCTGATCGATCACCACGCCCAGCCGGAGGGCCCGCCAGACGCCGAGACCGCCGCAGATCGTCAGCACGCAGCCCAGGGCGACGCCCAGCCAATTGCGGTCGGCCACCACGTGCCCGTTCGCCAGGTAGGAAAGACCCGCGAGCGCGAAGACGTCGGAAAGGATCATGAACAGGGCGATCCGGATACGCGGGCGCGCCACAACGCGAGTCATGGCGACACGGTAGCGGTCGACCAGCCGTTGTCGTAGGCGGCCCAGTCGTCGGTGGTGGCGGCGAAATCCACGTACGCGGCCACGCCGAACTCGCGGGTGAGCGGCTGGTCGCCCATCGCCAAACGGATCCCCCGTAGAGCGGCGGCCACCGTCTCGGCGCCGCGATGATGGAACGGATGCTCGTCGTGGTACGCCGGAATGCCGATGAACAACGTGACCTCCGCCGGCACCGCCCGAAGCGCCGCCTCGGTCACTCGCCGGACATATCCCCCGTACGCCGCCTCCGAAGGCAGTGCGGTGTCGTAGGCCATCAAGGCCACCTGGTCCACCTCATGAGCCACCTTTGCGAGGTAGTCGGCGGACCAGAGAGCAAGCGACGTTGGCAGCGCGGTCACCGCGGCGGCCATGCCCGGCCACGGCTCGGTGTGGATCGCCGAGACCGAGAGCACCGCACCTCGTCGCCGGGTGAGCTCGTGCGCCTGACCGAGCACGGTCAACAGGTCGGCGTCGCCGTCCACGACCGGCTCGAAGTCGTAGTGGACTCCATCGAAGCCGTCGTCGAGCACCTGCGTCGCCGAGCCCAGCAGGTTCGCTTGCGTACTCGCCGATTGGAGGTCCAGCTCGCCCGGCACTGGATGTGCACCCAGCCACGCCTGGACGCGTACGCCCGGCAGCGCCCGATGGACGGTCTCGACGAACCACCGCCCCTGCGGCCGCAGGCCGGGATCCAGCGTTCCGTCATCGTTGAACGGCCCCGTGTGCACGAAGAGATCCCGAATCCCCGTCGTACGCACCTGCGCCACGAGTGCGTCCACATCAGACTGGGTCTTCCGCCCGTCGACCCAGGCATGCCCCAGCCACTCGGCGTCGTGGCCGGTGCCACGGGCTGACGCGCTGGGCGTACCGGCGTACTCGGCGGACAGCGCCACCAAGGCGGCGGCGACCACGAGAGCAACGACTCCCAGCAGCGCCAGCAAAACCCTTGCCGTACGCCGCACCCAGCGCTTCACCCCGTCGCTCACCATCCCGGCGATCATGCCAGCCCACCTTCCTTCGGTGGGCAGCTTGACCGCCGAGTTTCACCGCCGAGAAAGACGGAACCGCGGTCGCCGCCCGACCACGTCGGCCTTGATGACTCGCAGCAGGGTGACGATCTCCTCCGGTACGGCGTAGACCGCATCCTCATCGAGGTAGTACGACCTGACTCGCTCATCGATCACGAACACCCGCGCCAGCGCCTCCCGCGCCTCACCGCCGCGGCGATTGTGCTGAGCGATCGCCGCGAGGGCCAACTCCCGGTACGCTCCAGCCCGACAGCGTCATCGATGCCCTCGGGCAGCACGATTTGTGGTGCCATGCGGCTGTTCACCTCCACCAACGCCACGGCGGCGATCGCGGCGTCAACGGTGTCCTCAGCCGCCGTACGGCGCCTCGTCCGCACGTTCATCCAGTAGGTGAGCGCTGCACCGAGAAGAACCGACGCGATCGTCGTCAGCGCACTCATGGCGGTCGAATCCATGCCCGATGGTCGCCGTCGCTGTCAAACCGGTCTTGGACTGCGGCCTTCCCTGTGGCCACAGTCCACCGCCGCGATACGCCGACCGGTCCGCCTGGTGGCTGTCAGCGGTCGCGATCGCAGCTCTGGCGAGCGTCTACTGGTTTCCCGCGCTGAACCGCAAGCGCGTCGAGGTGGTCTCGGACAAGCGCATCACCTTCGATCCGGCCTGCGACCACGGTGTTGCATGCCAGACCGAGACCTGTTATGAGATCTCATTCGTGACCCGGGGCGGCGAACGGCACGTCGCTGGCGTGGACAAGATTCGGTACGGCCCGATCCAGATCCGGGATCGTTACCCGCGTCGGCTACCGTCTGAGCGCTTGCCGACCCCGCTCGTCGAGGTGGCCGGAAACACAAAATCGCCGGCGCTCAGCGGCGGGTTAGCCAAGGGCCGCGCGGTCCTGATCGAGGCGACGCGCCCGTATTCGACGACGTCGCCAGACCGTGATCGGAGTCAGTACAGCCCCGACGACGAGCGCAATGATTGCGGCCTTGAGCAGGGACGTGCTCGGAGACAAGAAGACGAAGACGAAGAACAACATGGGCACGATGAGCGCCGCGTCCGCCACGAGATGCCGGCTAGACCACCTACGCGCACGATCGGGCCATTGTGTATTCCAAAGGAAAAGCCCGCCGTAGAACAGTGCCGCAAGGAGGCCCATGAGCCATCCTCGCCGCGAGCCGGCTGCGTAACTGACCACAGCCACGATCACCGCGAAGAGCGCCACCCGCAGAAATCTCGGAAGGTTCTCGATCGACCGTGACGCGCGAAGAGGCACCGAATCGATGGCGTTGGTATCACGAGGCATGGCCCGGAGTGTCTCAGCGCTCAAGTCGGACGGCAAGCCCGCTCGGTCCTGCCACCACGGCAGGATAGTCGCGGGTTCAACGGTGGTACTGGTGGAGACGAGGGGATTTAAACCCCTGACCCCTCGATGCGAACTCGCGGCGGCAAGATCGCTGGAGGTCTCGGCCGTGCTCATGCGGGGTTCTGGGGTCGTCCTCGGCCGTGTCGGGTTGCTGGCGTTGCTGTACTTCTCTGCTGTACTGCAACGTCATGGAGGTCTACGTCGGTGGTGGGGCCAACGCGCGAGGTAGGCGAGTCCATCCACACCGGGCAGACGACGATGACCGAAACTGACATACTGCTCGCGAGGCATCACAACGTTCGTTAGGTGAAAGTAGGAATCGCATTGTCCAAGACCCTTGAAAGCGGCATGCTGCCCGTAACAAAGCTCTTCTCCCAGGACTACTTCTTCCGCGTTCCCGAATACCAGCGCCCCTTTCTCTGGGATGCTGACGACTTCACCGACTTGATCGATGACCTCATGGGGACCGATCAAGACGAACCTTATTTTCTCGGAACCCTTGTACTTCACCGGCGTGCGATCTCGCAGTACGACATCGTTGACGGGCAACAACGCCTTACGGCTCTCTGCATTCTTCTCGCGTGCCTCCGCGATGCTCCGGCTATTAACGACCAGGTTGTATTTCGGAACGAGATTCACGAGAAGGTAATCCAGCCCGAACGTCAGCTCGACGGAATCCCAGCAAGAAACAGGCTGGAGGTCCGAGACCAAGCCGTTTTCAACAGCCTGATAGGGACGATGGATGGCGCAGCTAAGCCGCTCTCCGATCTAAAAGATGACCCCAGCGAACGACGTTACGAACTTGCACGAGCGATCTTCTGGGAAAAGATCTCAAAGATGACATCTGAACAGGTCAAGGCGTTCGCTGCATTCGTAACTCAAAAGTGCAGTCTAATCTACTTAGCAACGGACTCCTTTGACGACGCATTCCGTCTCTTTACGGTAGTAAATGATCGAGGCAAACAGCTTCGTCGTATAGATGTGCTGAAGGCTCATAACCTAGATCCCAATGCGGTCCCGAACGACGGCGCTCGAATCAAGTACGCTTCGCGTTGGGAGAGCATGGAGGCCCAGCTTGGCGAAGGCCCATTTGAGGAGGTTTTCCATCTCCTGCGACTCATTTATGTTAAGGACAAGCCCCAGGCAGACCTGTACTCAGAGTTCCTCAACAGAATCTATGCCAAGAAGGAGCTGCCTGAGCCGGGAAGCAACTTCCTAGACGAGTTAACGACCTACGTCGACCTCTACGATTCCTTGTTCATTGCACGCGACTACCTCGACGCCGAAGACGGAACGCCCGATGCTCGGTACCACACACTCATGGAGGCAATGGTCACCTACTTCACAGCCTCGGAGTGGAAGGCGTGCATCCTCTCGTTTGCTAAACGGTTTGACAAGAGCGACCTTTATGCCTTCGCCCTAAGGTTGGAGAAGGTGTATCTAGACTTGTGGGTCCGCGGTGTAAGAAAAGACGAACGATATGGTATCTATACGAAAATATTGCGCAACATACAGGATTCTCAGAGCCCGGCGGACGCAATCGATGCCATGACACCTAACCTGAAGGCGATAGAGGACGCGTGTAGGATCAGCGGATTCTACGGCGCAGGCTATGCAAAGTACCTCTTGGTGAGGGCCGAGATCGTCTCTAGTGAATTAGACCACCCTCGACACTTTTACGTTCGTTCCGTCGAACACGTCCTTCCGCAGAATCCAGGTCAAAGCAGTGCCTGGATGGACACGTTCACCGACGAGGAGCGAAAGCAACTTGTCAACACGGCTGGAAACCTCGTTCTCCTCAGCAAGAGCAAGAATTCTTCTGCAAGCAACAAGAACTTCGGCGAAAAGAAGGATAAATATCTGAAGCCTAGGGTCTCGGACTTTCCTCGCAGCATGGAGGTTCTTGGATATAATGCATGGACCCCAGACGTAGTCAAGGAGCGCACCGAGCAGTTTGCCAAGACGGTCCTCTCTGATCCGTAGGGAGCTTCGGGCGCTCCTGGCGTCGTGCCGCAGCGACAACTTCTCGCGGTAACCGTGCCCATCCCGTTGCCATCGACCTGCGCTCCGTGGGCACGGGTTCTGCTGGGCCGGCAAGCTGGAGCGCCCAACCGGACGTACGAGCTTGCCGGTCCAAAGGCTCCATGTCGGCTTGCCCGGGTCGTCGGTGACGGAAGGCCATCCTGGAGCCGGAGATCTCCGCCGGAGGCGCCAGCTGGCCTTTGGACTCGCGGACATGGGAGCGAGCGCAGCGAGAGGTGTGGTGCGAGCCCGAGGCCCGCCGGAGGCGTGGCTTTACTGCTTGGGCGACTAGCGCTGTCGCCGGACTACGCCTCGGCGAGGTGCTCGGATTCGAAGCCGGTACCCGATGTGCCAACCACGGTGACGAGAAGGAACTGCACGTCCGTCAGCAACTCAAGTTCCACATCGGCGAGTACGGCGGCTTCTACCTCGCCCCACCCAAGGCCGGGTCGGTCGGCACGGTGGACATGGATGACGAACTTTCCGAGGTCATCCTCGCTCACATCGAGAAGTACCCACCGGTCCCGGTCGAGATGGTGGACATCACCAGCGGAACACCGGACCCCGGCAAGGAGCCGAAGCGTCGGAGGGCGCTCCTGCTGTTCACTGACGAACAGGGCCGACCGATCCATGACCAGAAGTGGTCGGACATGTTCCGGACGTGGTGCAACACTGCCGGGTGGCCAAGAGAGGCCACGTTCCACTCACTGCGGCACTTCTTCGCCACGATGCTGATCGCGGCCGGGGCCGACCCAACCGAGGTGCAGCGGGCGCTACGACACAAGCTCCTGCGCACCACGCTGGAGACCTACGTGCACTGGTGGCCTCGGAAACAACGGCTTCGGAACGTTGTGAGCGGGGCTCTACGACGTGCGGCGGACGGCCTGAAAGGGGCTCAGCCCCAAAACCAAGATCCAGCCTAAGTTGTACTGGATCTGTACTAGATGATCTAGGCGGAGAGTTTCGGCTGTTCAACAGTGGTACTGGTGGAGACGAGGGGATTTGAACCCCTGACCCCCTCGATGCGAACGAGGTGCGCTACCGGGCTGCGCCACGTCCCCCGGTTCGATCCGAATCCTCGGACCGGCGATAAGGCTAGCAGGTCTACCCGGCAGAGCGCGAATCACCCCCGCCGACGGCCGGTCCGGCGTGGTACGGCTTTCCGCGTACCCGTGATCTTGGCTGAATGGCCGGGCCGCGCGGAGCCGGACGGTAGGAGATGACCGGGCCTCCGACGGCGCGGGGGAGGTCTTGCTCGCCCGCTTGCGCGGCTTCGAGGGCCGCGCGCTGGCGGATGAGTTCTTCTTGGAGGAGGCGCGCGGCCTCGCGCCGGGCGGCGGCACGGCGGCGCTGCGCGCGGCGGACCTCGGCCTGCTGGTCCGCGAGCCAGCGGGCCTCGGCCTCCTCGGCGCGGCGGCGGCGTTGCGTTTGGAGGGCTCGGCTCCGCAAGTGCATCACGTACGCGACGAGCAGGGTGAGGCTGGCGGCGACGCCGATCCAGAAGCCGGGGCCGACGGCGAAGACGCCGACGAGTTCGACGGCGTTGAAGAGGATCAGGGCGGCCAGGACCCGGCGACGGCGGTAGACGGCCGGCTTGAGGCGGCTGCGACCGCCGGTCGCGTCACGCAGTGTGTACGGGACGGCCGAGCGCGGTACGACGGTGAGGGTGGGACGGCGGGAGGACGGCCGGGGGCCGGAGCGGGCCGGCGCCGACACGGGAATGCCGCTGACCACGGGGATGGCCGAGACCGGCAGGTAGTCGATGGGCACCGACGGGATGAACGCCCGTGGCGGGTTGACCGGGAGGCGTCCTGGCACGGTGCGCTGGCGCCGGTTCCTCGACAGGACCCGCGCCGTCGACAGCGCCCGCTCCGCCACCAGCCGCTCGGTGGCGTCGTACCGGCGCACGAGCGCCGGCGCCAGGGCGAGCAGCCCGGCAGCGGTGAGGACGGCGAGGAGCACCGAGGTCGGCACCCTCACCCCTCCCGTCACTCTCGGATCGGGACCTGGCGGCGGTCCCGCGATCAGATAGATCGTTTACCGAGGGTAAGCGGGAGACGCCGGAGTGGGCCGCAGGCTCGCCGACACGCGCGACATCACAGCGTAGGGCGGCGTGTCGATCAGGGCCTTCGGGGGTCGATCTTGAGCCAATTACGCATCAGGTCGTAAGTTCATGATCGGCGGGAAATCACTGGGAGCGGAGGCGGTGCCACCGCCGGAGCAGGCCGCCGTCACCCACGACGTCTTCGACGGTGACGGCGTACCCGATGTGGTCGCGCCACGCTCCGTCGATGAACATGTAGTGCGGGTGGTACGCCTCTTCGCGGATCTCCAGTTTCTCGACGACGCGGCGGCTGGCCTTGTTCTCCGGGCGGATGTTGATCTCGACTCGGTGCAGGCCGGCGGCGTTGAAGGCGTGGTCGACGACGAGGGCCAGCGCGGTCGGCATGATGCCTTGCCCGGCCACCCGGGAGTCGATCCAGTAGCCGCAGTACGCCGACGCGAAGGCCCGGCGCACGATGTTGCCGAGGTTGATGTGGCCGACGAAACGCTCGGGTCCGCCGTCGGGCGGTCGCAGGCAGATGGCGAAGGGCATCGCCTCGCCCTCTTTGGCGGCCGCGCGCAGACCCTTGTAGACCTGCTTGAAGGCGGCCGTCGAGTTCATCTGCGCCCACGGCCCGATCGGTGTGGCCTCCCAGGGCGCGAGCCAGCGCTGGTTGAGCTGGCGTACCTCGGACCAGGCCTGTCCGTCGGAACGCAGGTAGGGGCGCAGCAGCACCGGCCCGTCGCTGAGTACGGCCGGATACCCGAAGGCTCTGTTCATCGTCGCCTGTCCAGCAGCAGCACATCCACGGTGGACCCGGCCGGGGCGGTCGTCACCCGCTCGCCGAGGACCAGCAGGCCGTTCGCCTCGGCCAACCCCGCCAGCGTACGCGTTCCGCCCGCCAAAGGCTGCACTGTGTATCCACCGCCTCGACGCTCCGCGACCAGGGCGGGCCGGAACTCCCGGAGTCCCGGTGGGGAGGTCACGGTTTCGAGGAGGTGCCCGCGGACGGACGGCCGGAACACCGGTTCGGCGCCGGCGAGCAGCTGGATCGCCGGGCGGGCGAGCACCTCGAAGCCGATCAGGGCGGACCCGGGGTCGCCCGGGAGGCAGATGATCGGGACTTCCTCGGCCGTCCCGTAGGTGCCGAAGCCGAGGACCGAGCTGGGATAGAGGGAGACCTCCGTGAAGGTGACGCTGCCGGCGCGGCCGCCGTCCCGGCGGGACAGGATGCGCCGGACCATGTCGCCCGGCCCGGTGCCGGTCCCGCCGGTGGTGATGATCAGATCCGCCCGGAGGGTCTGATCCTCCAGCAGACCACGGAGACCCTCCGGGTCGTCGTCGCAGATCCCCACCCGGTACGCGTGCGCGCCCGCCTCGGCGGCGGCGGCCGTCAGGGCGTGGGAGTTGACGTCGACGACCTGACCGGGCTGGCTGACCCGGCCGGCTTCGACGAGTTCGTCGCCGGTGGCCACGATGACCACGCGGGGCGTCGGGCGTACGACGACGTGGCCGATGCCGCTGGCGGCCAGGACCGCCACCAGCGCCGGTGTGACGACCGCGCCCGACCGGGCCAGCACGTCGCCGGCCCCGATCTCCTCGCCCGCTCGGCGTACGCCGAAGCCGCGCTTGGGCAGGCGTTGGATCTCGACGGCCGCCATGCCCTGGTCGGTCCAGTCGACCGGGACGACGACGTCGGCCCCCATCGGCATCGGCGCACCGGCCGCTACCGAGAAGCAGCTCTGCGGGGTGAGCCGGACCGGACGCCAGCTCGACGCCGAGAGGTCGCCGATGACGTTGAGCCGCACCGGACGCCCCGGCCCGGGCGGGATGAGATCTTCCGCGCGGGCGGCGTACCCGTCGATGCCGGCCGAGTCGAAGGCCGGGTACGGGTGCGGCGCCAGGACGTTCTCGGCCAGCACGTTGCCGTGGGCCTGAGTCAGGTCGAGGTCGAGCGCCGGCAGCGCCCTGAGCCTGCGCAGCACGCTGCCCAGGTAGTCGGCGAGCGGCGTCAGCTCGGCTGCTGACGCCGACTCGAACTCGGCCGTTGCGGTCATCTCCGTGTCATCCAGTCGATCTCCGCCGGTCAGGCTCCCCCGGCCGAAGCGCCCGCCGCGGAAGAGGAGTTCGCGAGGTACTCCACGAGCCACTGGCGGAAGGCCGGCCCGAGGTCTTCGCGCTCGCACGCGAGCTGCACCGTCGCCTGGAGGTAGCCCAGCGGGATGCCGGTGTCGTAGCGGTGTCCCCGATAGACGATCCCGTGCACGGGAGTGCCCTCCTCGAGCAGGATCGCCATCGCGTCGGTCAGCTGGATCTCGCCGCCGCTGCCGGGTTTGGTGCGGCGGATCGCGTCGAAGATGCTGAAGGGCAGCACATAGCGACCGACGACGGCCAGATTGCTCGGCGCGTCCTCGACCTTCGGCTTCTCGACCAGCCCCGTCACCTTCACCACAGGTCCAGCGTCGCTGATCGCGTCCAACTCGGCTGTCACCTGCTCGACGGATGCGATGCCGTATCGGTCGACCTGATCGTCGGGCACCTCGATGAAGGCCAGCACGATGCCGCCGGTCTTCGCCTGGAGTTCCAGCATGGACGGCATCAGGGGCCGTTCCTCTTCGCAGAACTCGTCGGCGAGCAGGACGGCGAACGGCTCCCCGCCGACGTGCAGTTCGGCGTAGGAGACGGCGTGGCCCAGGCCGAGCGGCTCGCCTTGCCGGCAGGTGTAGATCTCGGCAAGCTCCGACGTCCGCCGCACCGCGTTCAGTCGTTGGGTGTCGCCCTTGGCTTCCAGCCGCTGTTCCAGGTAGGGGTTGCGGTCGAAGTGGTCGACCATGCTCGTCTTGCCCCGCCCGGTGACCAGCAGGATGTCCTTGATCTCGGCGTGTGCCGCCTCCTCCACGATGTATTGCAGAACCGGCCGGTCCACCACCGGCAGCAATTCCTTCGGTACGGCCTTCGTCGCGGGCAGAAATCGGGTTGCCAGCCCCGCGGCGGGGATGACAGCCTTGGTGGCGCGCCGAGCGCCACCCCCGGCGGCACCGGCCGCCGTCGGTGCGGTCACCGCGTCGCCTGCTGGGTTGGGGGTGTGTCCGAGCATGTGGCGAGACTATCGGCCGTTGACCTGTCGAGGGGGATGCGGACCGCTCGACGCGCCGCGTGTGGTCAATTCCGTCACTGTCGCGCCGTCCGTCTGATCGCCTGCGCCGCCCGCCGCCGAAGACGCCGAAGCCGAGGACGAACCCGCAGGTGAAGCGCCGGATGCGGGCCCGCCCGTCGGAGCCGGCGGGTCGAGCAGGGAAGCCGGCGGCACCGAGGCGACCCCCGGTGAGAATGCGGTCCGATGGCGATCCCGGCCGGCGGCCTTGGCGGCGTACAGGGCGTCGTCGGCCGCTTGCAGCACAGCCGATCCGGTCGCTCCGTGCTCCGGGAAGACGGCGATGCCGATGGAGACGGTGACGTCCACCCGCCCGCGCGGCAGCAACACCGGCTGCGTACGCATGGCGGCGCACAACCGGTCGGCGACGGCCACCCCGCCGGCCAGGTCGGTCTCGGGCAGCAGGACCACGAATTCCTCGCCCCCGTGGCGGAACGCCAGGTCGACCTCGCGGATCTCGGCGCGTACGCGACGGGCGAACTCGGCGAGCACGACGTCACCGGCGGCGTGTCCGTAGGAGTCGTTGATCTCCTTGAACCGGTCGAGGTCCAGGGCGAGGACGCAGAGGCGCCGCCCGAACCGGTGTGCCCGATCGGCTTCCCGGCGGAGGCAGTCCAGCATGGACCGGTAGTTGAGCAGCCCGGTCAGCGAGTCGGTGACCGACAGGCGCTGGGCCTCCTCGTGCACCCGGACGTTGTCCACGGCGACCGACGCCTGACCGGCGAAGGTCCGCAGTGTGTCGAGGTCGCCGTCGTCGAACTCGTCCCGGCCGACCCGGTCGTAGACGGCCAGGACGCCCTGCGCTGCGGGCAAACCAGCGGGCCACAACCCCGCCGGCGAAGCCGGGTCGGAAGCGGCCGAGGCGGTGGCCGACGTCGGCACCGGCCCGCCCAGGGTGAACGGCACGACGACGTACGACTTGCACTGCGGCTCCGACGCGAGCAGCACCGGGCCGTCGCGATCGGTCCGCCCCCGCACCGGTACGCCGGTCGCCGCGACCGAGCCGAGCAGCCCCTCGCCGATCGGCACCCGGATCGGGACGGCCGGATCGAGTCCTTCGGCGCACTGGCCGGTCAGCAGTCCGGTCGCCGGATCGTTGAGAAGCACCACTCCGGCTCGGGCTCCGGCGGCGTGCCGGGCGGTCTGCAGGATCACCTGGAGGATGCGGTGGAGGTCGTGCGTACTGGAGAGGGTGTCGCCCAGCACGCCCAACTGGCCGCGCAACTGGTCGCGGCTGGCGGTCAAGGCGTCTACGTAGGACTCCAGTTCGCCGGTCATGCGATTGAAGGCGGCGGCGACCTGTCCTATCTCGTCGTCGCCCCGCACCGGTACGCGCGCCTGCAGGTCGCCGTCGGCGACCCGGTCGACGGCGGTCACGAGGTTGGCCAGCGGAGCCGTGGTCGTCCGGGCCAGCCACCACGCCACGAGGACGGCGGCGGCCGCGGTGATGAGCACGATCGCGGCGAGCATCGCGTAGCGGGCGTACGCGTCGGGCTCGGGGACGGACAACGTCAACGGCAACGGCAGCCCGTCGCCCGCGCCGAGGACTCGCTCGAAGGCGCCGGATTCGACGGGCGCGGAGGTGGTCTGCGCGCGGGGCAGCGCCTCGAAGTCGTCGGCCGGATCGGTCACCTCGGCCGAGTCGCCGAAGGCATGGAAGAACGAGCCTGCCCGCAGGTCGACATCGACCCCGACGGCGTCGCTGAGCCGCTTCAGGAAGGCCCGGTCGACGGTCTGGGCGGCGTACACGCTGCCGATGGTCTGACCGTCGGACATCAGGTCGACGCGCGCGGCGAGACCTTCATAGCTGGCCGGGCCGATGTCGGTCGCCGACCCCGGCGGGCAGTCGGCCCACGGCGGCGGGGGCGCGCCCGGCGTGGTGATCCCCGCGTAGTCCGCCTCGCCGCCCGTCTCGATGTGCACGCCGGTCGCGAGACCCCGCGCCACATACCCCTGGGCCACCACGGCGCGGTCCGATGCGGGGGCTGCCGCGACCGCCTGCGCGACCGCTCCGAGCTGCCCGCACAACGCGATCACGCTGGTCCGCACGGCCGACGCCGCCACCGCCAGCCGCTGCGCGGCCTGGTCCCGCGCGACGGAGGTCAGGACACTGCCCGCGACCAATGCGCCGACCAGCACCGGAGCCAGCACCGTGGCGAGGAAGGCGCTGGTCAGCCGGGTACGCAGGGTCACCGCTCACTCCGTGGTCCGTAGAATTGGCAGCTGTCGCGGGTGCGATGCTTGCACGGTTCGCCCCCTACGGTCGGGTTGTTACGGAAGTGTCGCGTGTCGGATTTTTCGGATCCTCTCCCGGTGGTACCGGTCGATCTTCCGGCGGAGATCGCCGCCGACAAGGCGACGGTCAGATCCGCGCTGCTCACGGCCCGTCGCGAGCGCACTGTGGATCAGTTGGCCGACGCGTCGCGGCGCGTCGTGGCCCATCTGTCAGATCTTGTACGCACAACGCAGCCGGCCGTGATCGCCGCGTACGAACCGTTCGGCACCGAGCCTGGAGTGCACCTGGATGGGTCCCTTCCGGCGCTGCTGGCCGCGGCGTCCGGTGCGCCGCGCGTACTAGTGCCTGTGCTGATGAGCGACAACGACCTGGATTGGCGCGACTGGAACGACCCCGGCGAACGCCTCGGCCCGGCGGCTATCGCGGAGGTCGAGTTGATCATCGTGCCCGCGCTGGCGGTCGACCGGAGCGGCGTGCGGCTGGGCCGCGGCGGCGGCAGTTACGACCGGGCGCTGGCCCGAGTCCCGACCGGTACGCCCGTCCTCGCCCTGCTCCACGACGGTGAGCTTGTTCACAGACTGCCTGCTCAGCCGCACGACCGGCGCGTGACGGCGGTCGTCACACCGCTGGGCGGAATGATCCCGTTGCCTCGCTGAGTTGAGAGTGGCGAGGTCGCCGTGCCACTATTGGCACTCGAAGAGGTAGAGTGCCAGCCCTCACTCCGGCCGGCGTCAATTGGAGGAATCGTGCCCACGTACCAGTACGCGTGCACGGCCTGTGGTCACCAGCTCGAGGCCGTGCAGTCGTTCACCGACGCGCCGTTGACCCAGTGCCCGGAGTGCGACGGCACGCTGCGCAAGCTCTTCTCCGGCGTCGGCGTCGTCTTCAAGGGCTCGGGCTTCTACCGAACCGACTCCCGGAAGGCCGCGGGCGGATCGTCGAGCGGATCGTCGTCCAGCTCGTCTTCGTCCAGCTCGTCCGGTTCGTCCGGTTCATCCTCTTCGTCCAGCTCCTCCAGCGCGTCTTCCTGAGCTCAGCGCCCTGACGGGCGACAATGAGCCGCGTGTTCAAGGGGTTCAAGGAGTTCATCGCCCGCGGCAACGTCGTCGATCTAGCCGTCGGCATCGTGATCGGCGCGGCCTTCGGCGCGATGATCACGCAGTTCACGAAGTCGTTCCTGGAGCCGTTGATCGCCGTGATCACCGGCGGCCACGGCACCGGCGGCGTCTGGAAGATCCGTGGTGAGACCTTCGACTACGGCGCCTTCATCGGAGCGGTGATCACGTTCCTGCTCACGGCGGCCGCGGTCTACTACTTCGTCGTCGTGCCCATGAACGCCTGGGCGAAGCGACGCGGCAAGCTCCTCGAGGAAGAGATGTCCGACGAGGTACGCCTGCTCACCCAAATCAGGGATAAGCTCGGCAATTAGGACGTAACACCGCGCTGGTCGACGGGGTTCACCAGTGCGGCGGACGATCCTCGAGCAGCCGCGAGTCGTTGGAGTCCCACTCGTCGTTCCACCCCGTCGAGGTCTCATCCACCGTCCGGTCCGGCAGGATCGGCGGCTCCTCGGGTTCGAGCTGGACCTCCCGGTCGTCATCCGGGGAGTGCGCCTCGGCAGTCAGGTCGTCACGGGCCACACAGCCAGCTTAGGAGGTCCACGGGTGTCCGAGTACGCGGGTCCGCCGGTCACGCCGCACGACCCGAACTACCAGCCGGAGATCATCGAGGGCGAGTCCTTCCCCCGCAAACTGCCGTTTCAGGACCATGCCGCGCTCGACCGGGAGGACGCGGCCGCCCGGCAGTTCACCTTCTTCATCGGCGGCATCGCCGCGCTTACCCTGTGCGCGCTGGTGCTCGTCATGTGGCTCTTCTGACCCGCTGCCGTCCGCGCCGAATGTGGGCGCCGGATCAGGGTTCTCGGTCGAATCTTGACCCAAGATTCGACCTGGAACCCTGATCCAGCGCCAGCCGACCAGCTGATTCAGCGCCAGCCGACCAGCTGATCCAGCGCGAAGGCGGCGGCGCCGGGCCGACGCTGAGCAGAGTCAGCTGCGGGCGTACTGGAGGACCCGGTCGTAGGCGGCTTGATAGGTCCGCCGCCGGGCGGGGTCGAGCCCGGTCTCGCCGAGCGCCGACGTCAGGTTGACGATGCGGATGCCGGGGCTCAGGTCCACCCAGGTCGGCAGCGGTTCCACCGTCTTGACCGCCCAGCGCGTACCGGTCTCGGCGAAGGTCACCCGAACCATGAGCCCCTCCCGGTTGGCGTTCTCCGGGGCGGCGTGCCGGGCCAGCTCGTTGCCCAGGCCGAAGACGACCGGGGTGCCCTTGATGCGCCGGATCGGCTGCACGACGTGCGCGTGGTGGCCCAGGATCAGGTCGATGTCCGGCGACCCGGCGAGCCGATTCGCCCAGGCGAGCTGATCGGCGTTCGGGTCGTGGCGGTACTCGGTGCCCCAGTGCAGGCTGACGATGACGATCGCGGCCCCGGCCAGCTTGGCCCGATGCGCCTCGGCCAGGATCCGGTCGGGATCGATCCGTTCGGCCAGCCAGGTGTTGCCGCCGGGGGCCGCCAGCCCGTTGAAGCCGAACGTCGCGGCCAGGTGCGCGACGCGTACACCGTGGACGGTGTAGACGGTCGCGTGCCCGGCGTCGGCCGGCCGGCTTGCCGTCCCCGCGTGGCCCAGCCCGGCCGCGTCCAGCGCCGCGATCGTCTTGGTGACGCCGTCCTGCCCCTGGTCGAAGGTGTGGTTCGAGGCCGTCGAACAGCCGTCGAACCCGGTCGCCTTGATGCCCGCCACGACCGCGGGCGGCGCGTTGAACCGCGGATACCCCCGGAACGGCTCGCCGACCGGGGTCTCCAGGTGACAGAGCGCCAGGTCGGCGCCCGCGATCACGTCGCGCACGCCCGCGAACATCGCCGCGAAACCACCGTCCCGCTTCGCCTGGGCCCAGACCTGCGGGTGGACCAAGATGTCACCGGCTCCCACGACCGTGATCTCACTGGTACGCGGAGAGCTGCGCACCGGCTGGGGAGACTCGGTCGCGGCTTTCGGCGTATCAGTCGATGTGCACGCGGAGAGCAGTCCGACGGCGAGCGCCAAAACCGCGAACCTGGGGAGGAACGGCGTCATTCCTCCCCTTCTACCCGTTCGTCACTTCTGCGCGAAGTCGACCCACCGCAGATGGGCGCCGGTGTCCCCGGTCTTGAAGAGGTAGTAGCCGGTGAAGCCGGCCAGCACGAGGACGACCAGGCCGAGCCCGATGGTGGCGAGGAGCGAGCCGCGGCGGCTCTCCCCCTCGGCGGCCGGGCGCTTGCCGATGGCGGTCGAGACGAAGATCAGCAGCAACGTCGCCACTCCGAGGCCGGCGCTGAAGTACCAGGTGCGGTCGCCGTAGGTGACGTGCTGGTTGATCTTCGCGAGGAATTCCTGCGGGTAACCCTGGGCGACGACCAGCTTCTCCAGCTGCTCGCCCGACTCCGTGGCGACCCAGGCCGCGATCGGGCCGGCCACCGCGAGCAGCCCGACCGCCCACCCCGTACGCCGCCGCACCGGCGGGACCAGCGCGTAGACGGCCGAACCGGCGACGAGCAGGACGACGAAGACGATCGCGAAGTGCACGATCAACGGATGGGCCGGAATGCCCAGAATGTACTGGAACACGCGCTTCTCCTCGATGTCTCACCGAGCGGCCCCCGTGGGTCGTGCGACCCTTCCGCGGCACAGCGTAGTCGGTGATCCACGCGACCTCATCGACCGTTTTCTTGGACCGTTCCAGAGACCGTGCTTTGATATCAGCATGTCGGGTGAGGAGCAGCTCCGCTCGGCCGGGTTGCGTGTCACCCGGCCGCGGCTGGCCGTGCTCGACGTCCTCGACGGCGGTGGCCACCTCGAAGTCGACGAGATCACCCGGCGCGTCCGGGAACGCATCGACTCGGTCTCCACCCAAGCCGTCTACGACGTCCTCGGCGCGCTCTCCCGCGCAGGACTCGCCCGCCGGATCGAACCGGCCGGATCGCCCGCGCGGTACGAGGCGCGTACGGGAGACAACCACCACCACGTGGTCTGCCGAGGCTGCGGACTGGTCGCCGACGTCGACTGCGCCGTCGGCGCGGCACCCTGCCTCGATCCGAACACCGCACACGGCTTCGAAGTCGACGAGGCCGAGGTGACGTTCTGGGGCCTCTGCCCCGACTGCCAATCCCGCCGCACCCTCGACTAACCCCCACCCCCACCCCCAACCCCCTCCGCGTTGATCATGGAGTTAACTGCGGTGTCGCCGGTGTGTCGAGGGGCAAACTCCATGATCAACGCTGATTCCGTTCGTCAACGCCGACGCCGTTCGCCAGCCGCGAACGGGACGGGCAGCGCACGCGGAAGCGGCTTAGCGTGAGCGCATGCCCGTGGCCGCGTACGACGAAATCGCCGACTGGTACGCCGACTGGGTCGGCGGACTCCACAACTCCTATTCGGAGCGCGTCGCCGACGTCCTCCAGCGACTCGTCCCGCCTGGGGACGGGCGTACCTGCCTGGACATCGGCTGTGGGACCGGCGCGCGCGCCGGAGTGCTGCGTAACCTGGGCTGGCGGCCGGTCGGCGTCGACCTGTCGACGGGTCAGCTGCGCCACGCCCGGCGGGTCCTGCCCGTCGCCGCCGCCGACGCCGCCGCGCTACCGATCGCGACGGGGTCGGTCGACCTCGCGGTGAGCATCCTGACCCACACAGACCTGCCCGACTACCCGCGCGTCATCGGCGAGGCGGCGCGGGTCATCCGGTCCGGCGGCCGCTTCGTCCACGTCGGAATCCATCCCTGCTTCACCGGGGCCTTCGCCGACCGCAGCGATCCGGCCCGGATCATCGTCGACGGCGGCTACCACCGGCGCGAACGTCGCTGGGACTCGTTCACCACGCAGGGCGTACGCAACCGGGTGGGCGCCTGGCACCTGCCGTTGGCCGATCTCCTCAACGCCTTCCGGGCCGCCGGACTGGAGATCGTCGACACCGTCGAGGCCGGCCCGGAGGACGGCGTCCCCGACGTCTTCGCGGTGGCGGCGGTCAGCTCTCGTCGCCCGTCGGCAACGTGACCGACGTCCAGGGCTCGCGGACGGGAGCAGCGGCTCCGGCCGGGCAGGTCTTGCGGTAGTCGCACCACGAACACAGCGCGCCCGGCTGCGGCGGGAAGACGTCGTCGGGGTCCCGCCCCTGCGCCAGTTGCTTCTCCGCCGCGATGATGTCCTTGGCCGTCCCCTCGGCCCGGGTCACCTGCCGTTGCAGGGTCTCCTCGGTGTGCTCGTGCGCCGCGACGGTGCCCGTCGGCAGGTGGTGCAGCTCCACCCGGGTGCACCGGCGGCGGAACTGCCGCGTCGCCGCGTACGCGTAAAGGGCGAGCGCCAGCGAGCCGCGCGCGTCGTCCGGCGTACTCGTCGAACGACCGGTCTTGTAGTCCACGATGACCAGCTCGTCGCCCCGGCGGTCGATCCGGTCGGCCCGCCCGGACAGGGCCAGCACCGACGTCTTCGCCGCGACGACCCGCTCGACGCCGACCGGCTCGTCGGCCGGGTCCAGCGTGGCGACGTAGCTCTCGAGCCAGGCGAGCGCCCGGGCGAAGACCTCCCGCTGCTGGTCGGCGTCCCGGTAGCCCTCGGTGACCCAGGTCGCCCGGAGCAACGGCGCCAACGCGACCGACGAACGACGGGCGGGCTCCACGGCGTACCAATTCTTAAGCGCCGTATGCACGCTGGCCCCGAGCGAGTTGTGCGCCCACGGCGGGCCTTTGGGGGGCGCGGGCCGGTCCACGTACGCGTAGCGGTAGCGCCGCGGGCAGTCGAGATAGGACGTCAGCTTGCTGGGCGTGCAGGTGAACAGCCGGTCGGGCAGCTCGCCGAGGTCGAAGCCCAGTTGCTCCGGGATGCTGCCCGTGCGTTCCGACGTCATGCGACCATCCTGCCGCACCGGTGTGACAACGCCCGCTCACATCCCCCGCGACGACCGGTACGCGTCGACGAACTGCCCGATCGCGCCGGCCATGAGCTGCACCGCGATCGCCGCCAGCAGCAGACCGGCGATCCGGGTGAGCACCTCGATCCCGCCGGGCCGCAGGATGCGCACGAGCGTCCCGGAGAACCGCAGCACCAGCCAGACGGCCACCATCACGGCGATGATCGCCAACGAGATGGCGACGTAGTCGACCGGCTCGTCGGCCTTGCGCACTTCGAGCATGGTGGCGACGATCGCGCCCGGCCCGGCCAGCAGCGGCGTGCCCAACGGCACGAGCGCGATGTTGGAGGTGGCCTGCTGGTGCGGGTCGTCGGCCTTGCCCGTGAGCAGCTCGAGCGCGACCAGGATGAGCAGCAGTCCACCCGCTCCCTGCAGGGCGGGGAGGTCGATCTGCAGGTAGTCCAGGATCTTCTGCCCGGCGACCGCGAAGATCACGATCACCACGAAGGCGAGCGCGACCGCCTGCCACGCGGCCCGGTTGCGCTCCCGCGCCGGCAGGGCTCCGGTGAGCGCCAGGAAGATCGGGACCATGCCCGGCGGGTCCGTGATGACGAGCAGGGTTACGAACATCTCGCCGAACAGTTGCATGTTCACACTCGTCACCATAGGGCGTGACGGGCGTCAACCGGCCGGATACTCCCCGGCGAAGATCCCGTCGGACCTGCTACCGCTTGATCGTGACGAGCCGGCCGCCGGACGGTACGCCCTGCGGCGCCTGCACGGCGCGCTGCGTGCCGTCGACCGCGCAGGCCACGAGGTCGCCGCGGAAGGTCGTGATCACGGTGGCGTCGTCCTGCCAGACCGGAACGGCGTCGGCGTCGGAGGCGCAGGCCGCGATCCAAACCGGGGCGGCCGCCCCGTTGGCGCTCGCGGCGGTCACGGACCGGGCCAGGTTGATGATCCACAGTCCACCGTCGAACGGCGTGGCGAGGTTCTGCCCGTTCGGTGAGACGACGGCGTGCGCCGCCCCCCGTTCCAGGAACTCGTGACACCCGGCCGCGTCCTCGCGTTCGAGGTGACCACTGCTCACCGAGACCCGGACGAGGCAGGGCCGGCCGACCGAGCCCGGGACGACGGCGAAGGTGTCGGACTGGAAGCTCGGGTAGACCTGGGTCAGCCCGTCGGCCTGGTCGAAGGTGCCGTCGCGGCGCCAGACCGCGAACTGGCTGCGGTCACTCGACGTCAGCAGCACCGCGGTGGCGAGGAAGCCGATCGGCCGCCAGCCGGCCGGGATGGCGCCGGTCACGAGGTTCTGCAGGCCGTCGCGGCCCAGCCGGTCCAGCTGCAGGGTCTCGCCCCGGACCACGGCCACCTCCGACCCGTCCGCGCTGACCGCCCAGCCGTCGACCGCGTCGGCCAACGGCACCTGGGACCCATCGGTCCGCAGCAGGCGCAAGGTGGTCGATCCGCCGACCAACCAGCCGGATTGGGTACGCACAACGCCCGAGTCGGCGCCGCCCTTGAGGTCCCGCCAGGTCCCGTTGGTGGCGTCGTAGAGGCGATTCCCGAGGACGAGGTCCACCATGAGCGGAGCGGTGCCGCTGCCCATCGGGACCTGGTGGGCGTCCGCCTCGAACTCCACCCGGCCGGACCCGGCGAGGTCGGACTGCTCGACCGGAGCGGTCCACTGCCGCCAGACGCCGATACCGGTGATCGTCAGGACGAACGCCACGGTGGCGGCGAGACCGCCGAGGACCGCCCTGCGCCGGGCGAGTTTGCGAGCCCGCCGCACAGTCACGCCGGACAGGTCCTGGGCGACGGGCACCTCCCGGGCCTGGGCCGCAAACATCTCGCGGAGGGCTCGGGTGGCCTCGGTCTCGGAGGGCGCGCTCTTCATCGCCCCTCCGCCGGGACCGGAATGGCCGGACGGGCGCTGGTGCTCCGCGGAGCCGGTACGCGTTGCGGCTTGGCCGCGGCGGGAGCGGCCCGGCGTTCGGTCGCCGGTCGCTGCTCCGCCGCCGGGGCGGGGCGGGCCGCGGGCTTCGGTTCGGGCAGGGTCAGCCCCGGAATCTGGACACCCTCGGCTGCGAGCCGCTGCCGGAGGGTGCCGAGTGCCCGGGATGTCTGGCTCTTGACGGTTCCCGGGGAGATGTCGAGGAGTTCGGCGGTCTGTGCTTCGGACATGTCCTCGTAGAAACGCAGAACTAGCACGGCGCGTTGTCGTGCTGGGAGCGCCTTCACATGCTTCCAGAGAAGATCCCGGTCGAGCTGCTCCTCGGTGGCGTCGGCGACGGCCCGCTCCGGCAGGAACTCCGTCGGCCGTTCACCGTGCCAGCGCCGCCGCCACCACGAGGTCGCCGTGTTGACCAGTACGCGTCGCGCGTACGGCTCGACGGCCTCGATCTCGCCGAGCCGCCGCCAGGCGAGATAGGTCTTGGTCAACGCGGTCTGGAGAAGGTCCTCGGCGGTCGCCCAGTCCCCGGCGAGCAGGTACGCGCTGCGCAGGAGGGCACCGGAACGAGCCGCGACGAACTCGCGGAACTCGTCCTCGATCGTGGACCTTCCAGCCAACGCGCGCCACCGCCTCCCCGCCCGGCACCCTGTGTCGTGTCCCACAGAGTGGCACATCCCAGGGGAGGAGGACCAGGGTCCGAATGGTCAGCCCTCGTCTTCGGCCTCTCGGCCGAGGCGCGCCTCGACGGCCGCCGGCTCGTACATCTCCTCGACGACGCGCAGGTAGAGCTCGTTCGGGTTGGGCAGGTGCTTGACCTCGCGGAGGGCTTGGTCCTGACCGGCCGACTCCAGCACGAACGTGCCGTAATTGAGCATGCGGCCCAACGGCGACTGCTCGTACTTCATGTCGGTGACCCGCAGCAGCGGCATCATGGCGACGTTTCGGGTGATCAACCCACGCACGACCATGACCCGCTTGTTCGTCAGGATGAACCGGTCGTAGTACCAGTCCGCCACGCTCCAGGCCACCCAGCCCATGACCAGTGCGTACACCACGACGGCGATGACGCTGAGGCTCGGCATGTCCTGCTTGGCCAGGAACCCGGTGAGGTAGCCCAGGGCCAGTGTGGCCACCGCGCCCACCAGGATGTGGTTGATCAAGTGGATCCAGTGCTTGCGCCACTCACCGCGATAGCGCTCGGTCGGGAAGAGATAGCGCGCCACCAGAGCGCTCGGCTCGTCCTCGAGCGGCAGCACCCGCCGGGGGCTGATCGGGACGCCCGCTCCGCCGCCGAGCCCGGAGACCTCCTCCTCGCTGATGTCCGGGAAGTCGTCCGGCCCACCCGCGTATGGCGGTGGCGGTGCGCCGCCGGCGGAAGCGGCACCGGCCGCGGCACCTACGTGCGCGCGGCCGATGAAATGAGTGTCGTCATCGGACTGAGGAGTGGACTCCCCACGAGCCTGGGGAATCGGTTCGTTGTCGCGGTCGCGCCGCGGCTCGTCGGAGCCGTCGGGCTCAAAAGGTCCGGTCGTCATCGGGGGTGAACCGGCCGATCAGGCCACGAGGCTGGAGACGAAGTCACCGACGCCTTGCGCGATGTCCATCACGGTGCCCCCCATCGACTTCACGACGTTGGCCGCCGAGTCAGGTCGGAACGCCACGAAGAAGATCAGAAAGGCAAGCCCGCCCCAGACGAGGATCTTCTTGACCATGCGGTCCACTCCCCCTCCACGCGGCGCCCATTCGCCGCATTCGGGCATAAGCCTAGCAGTCCAGGGGGTCCTCAGTGAATCATTCGCGCACTTCGGAGTGACCGCGCCGGATGCACTAACGGCCTGGTCAGGACCGTCCTGAGAGGTAAGGCGACGCGGCGCCGAAGACGAGTCCACCCGGGACCCACTCGGCGAGGTCGTGCAAGGACAGATCCTCCGCGAGCAGGTATCCGGCGGGCGCGGGCCACGCGACCGTCCACAGCCACCGGCCCCGGGCCTCCCCCACGTACGCGCTTCGATCCTCGGGCGCGTCGAGTGCCCACATCGGAGCCGGATGACCGGCCACTTTGACCTTGGCGTGGGCGAGCGTCGTGACGGCCAGCTCGGTGATGGTGGGACCGGGGTCCGGCCCGGGCAGGCCGGCGAAGCGTACGCCGAGGCCGACGCCCGGGTCCTCGGCGATGAACAGCATGTCGGCCGGGCCGTCGATCAGCGACGCCGGTCCGCTGCAGGCGATGACGGTCGCCGAGACCCCCGTACGCTCGTCTCCCGCCCAGCCCAGTCCGGTGACCATCCAGCCCGTCGGCAGGGGCCACGGGCACCAGACGGGGAACTCCGCCTTGGCGGCGAGGGTGGCGGCGGTGTTGACCGTCTCGGCGGCGGCGTGTTCGGCGACGTGCAACGGAGGTACGGGGCCGCAGCGGTCGCAGCGCCACACGGACCGCATGAGATCCGGCGGCCGCACCGGGCCACCGCACCGCGGGCACGAGACGACCATCCCCACAGACTTCACCCTGCTCCCGACGGCCCCTCGCGTCAAGCGGAGTCGACCATCCGCTGCCGATCTCGCGTGGTCCAGTGGAACAACGCCATCGCCACGCTGGTGGCGAGGTTGAAGCTGGAGACGCCGGGCCGCATCGGGATCGCGACCAGCTGCGTGGCCATCGCCCGCAGCTCGGCGGAGACGCCGTGCCGTTCGGTGCCGAACGCGAGCACCGCGTCGTCCGGGAAGCTCAGGTCCCGAATGTCCGCGCCGTCCGGATCGAGCACGTAGACCGGGCCCGCCGGGCGTGCGCCGAGGTCGATCCGGGCGACCGCGGTGGCGAAGTGCAGCCCCGCGCTGCCCCGGAGGGCGGCCGGATGCCAGGGATCGGTCACCCCGGTCGTCAGTACGCCGGCGACGCCGAATCCGGCCGCGAGGCGTACGACGGCGCCGATGTTGCCCAGGTGCCGGGGGTCCTCCAGGAGGACGACGGGGCTGTCCCGCCCGGCGAGCGCGGCCAGGTCGAGCGACGGCCGCAGGGCGAGCGCGGCCACCCCGGTCGGATGCGGCCGGGGCACCAGGTCGGCGAAGACGGCCGGCTCCACCGACGCGGCCAGGATCTCGAACGCCCCGGCGAGATCGGGCGCCAGCTCATGCGCCAGGGCCATCGCGGCCGGCTTGTCGGTCGCGAGCACCGCCAGCACGTCGGCGCCGAATCGGAGCGCGTGCTTCACGGCGTGGAAGCCGTCGACCAGCACGACGTCCGGCTGGTCGCGGTGGGCGTACCAACTTTGCAGGTGCGACGGCATGAGGCCGAGCGTAACGGCCGAGCCCGCCGGGATCGGCGGGCTCGGGCCGGTCAGGGTTGCAGGGCGCGGTGGAGATCCGCGAGGAACGCGGTCTCGGCGTCGCTCACCCGGTGCCCGAAGACCCCGGTACGCGCGGCGCCGCACACCCGGGCGGCGATGTGTTGCAGCCACTGCCGATAGGCGGCGGCGTCGGCGGGATCGGCCCGCCGGGCCAGCACGAGACTGGCGGCGCGGCAGTTCACCAGGACCTCGGTGATGCCGGCGTGACGATCGCGGAACTGCTCGGCGCTGGGCGGATCCGGATCGGCTTCGGCGTAGATCGCCGCGACCACCGCACGAACCAGGTCGGAGTCGGACACCGTCCCGGCGGCGATGGCGTCGATGCCGGCCAGGCCCTCGGCGACCGTACGCCGGTCGCTGTCGGGTTCGGCCGACGTAGCGGCGATCATGACTCGAGCGGGCAGGCGGGTGAGCAGGTCCCACTCATCCGGTGCGAAGGCGATCGGCGGCGCGGATCGGGCCCACGGGCCTGCCGTTGGTTGGCTCGGCATGACACGACCTCCTCGAGGTCAGCATATGCCCGCGAGGACGGCTCGCACGCCGATGTAAACGAAAGGCACTCTGGTTACCCTCAGTGACGGTCAATTATCCGTCAGCGATGTGATCTGCCTAACGCGAACAAACCTCTATACAGGTCAAGCCATATTCGGGCAAGATGTTTTATCAAGAGCGTGGGCGGCGGGTGCGTTAGGGCCCCGCCGCTCATTGCGTTCTCAGGCGTCTCGTTTCTCAGGCGTCCGTAGGACCGTCAGGCGGCGCGCCGGGTCCGGACGTGGACATCGTCGTCCAGCACCCGAAGGATGGTCCCATGCAGTTCGGTCGGTACTTCGAGGAGTTCGAAGTCGGCGCGGTCTACAAGCACTGGCCCGGCAAGACGGTCACCGAGTACGACGACCACCTGTTCTGCCTGCTGACCATGAACCACCACCCGCTGCACATCGACGCGCATTACGCCGAGACGCAGACCGACTTCAAGCGCAACGTGGTGGTCGGCAACTACATCTACTCGCTGCTGCTGGGCATGTCGGTCGCCGACGTCAGCGGCAAGGCGATCGCCAACCTCGAGGTCGAGTCGCTGCGCCACGTCGCGCCGACCTTTCACGGCGACACCATCTACGGCGAGACAACCGTCCTGGACAAGCGCGAGTCCGAGTCGAAGCCCGACCGGGGCGTGATCACCGTCGAGACGCGCGGCTACAAGCAGGACGGCACCATGGTCTGCATCTTCAAGCGGAAGGTCATGGTGCCGAAGGCACCGGCCGCGACGGAGTAGTCTCGGCTCGTGCGACCCCTGCTCACACCCCGCTGGCTGGCCGGCCACACGCTCGCGGTGGTCATGGTCCTCGCCTCCGGTGGGCTCACCTGGTGGCAGATCACGCGGGCCATGGGGGGCAACGTCCTCAGCTTCGGGTACGCCTTCTTCTGGCCGGCGTTCGCGGGCTTCGTCGTGCTGATCTGGGTACGCGAAATGCGGCTGGCGCTCGGGCGTGCCCCGGCGAAGCCCGCCGAGAAGGCCCCGAGCACCGGATTCGGCCGTCCCGTAGTCACGAACCGGCCGGTGACCAGCGCCACCGCGGCCGTCCCGGCCGACGACGACCCTGAGCTGGCCGAGTACAACCGACTTCTGGCCTGGTTGGCGGCGCATCCCGGCGCCCGCCCGGCCGACTATCCCGGCGAGCGCGCCGATGAGCCCGGCCAGCGCCCGCAGAGCGCCCAGCAGATGCAGGAGACGTCATGAAAGCCGCGCACACCCGCTACCGCGTCGCCGCATACGTCGTCGGCGTGATGCTGCTGGTGCTGGTGCTGATCGCGATGCCGATCAAGTACTTCGGGGACAACTCGCTGCCGGTGCAGATCATCGGCCCGATCCACGGCTGGCTGTTCGCCATCTACCTCGTGATCACCTTCGACCTCGCCCGGCGGACCACTTGGCCGTTGACGCGTACGCTCGGGGTCATGATCGCCGGGACGATCCCGTTCCTCAGCTTCGTCGTGGAGCGGAAGGTGGATCACTGGCTGGCCGTGCCGTCGACAGGTGCACAGGCGACGGCGCAGCCGACCGCGTCCAAGGACGAGGCCGACCGCGCCGCGGTCTAGCTTTTCGAATCAGCCCTGCGCCTGGGTGGCGAGCTGCTTGCGCACCTCGTCCATGTCCAGCTCGCGGACCTTGCCGATGAGTTCCTCCAGCGCGGCGCCCGGAAGCGCGCCCGGCTGAGCGAAGACGATCACGCCGTCCTTGATCGCCCAGATCGTCGGGATCGACCGGATGTCGAACTTCATCGCGATGTCGGGGTTCGCCTCGGTGTCGACCTTGGCGAAGGTGATGTCCTCGTGCTTCTGCGAGGAGGCGTCGTAGACCGGCGCGAATCGCATACACGGGCCGCACCAGCTCGCCCAGAAGTCCACCAGGACGATGCCGTCCTTGTTGGTGATCTCGTCGAAGTTGGCGGCGGTCAACTCCACGGTCGCCATGTCACGCTCCGATCTATGCCAATGGTTGCGTCTATCGCAACGAGCAGGGGGTGCCGGGCATTCCCGCCCGTGCGGTGGCGCAGCTCACCCTACTCCTCGGCAGCTGGGATACCCGGCATCACAAGCGGTAATCCCGCAGCAGCCCGCGCGAGATGATGGTCTTCTGGATCTCGCTCGTGCCCTCTCCGATGAGCAGGAACGGCGCCTCCCGCATCAGGCGCTCGATCTCGTACTCCTTCGAGTATCCGTAGCCGCCGTGGATCCGGAACGCCTCCTGGACGACCTCGGCGCAGTACTCGCTGGCGAGCAGCTTGGCCATGCCGGCCTCGACGTCGTTGCGCTGACCGGAGTCCTTCAACCGGGCCGCGTTCACCATGAGGGCGTGCGCCGCCTCGATCTTGGTGCCCATCTCGGCCAGCTTGAACGCCACCGCCTGGTGTTCGGCGATCGGTTTGCCGAAGGTACGCCGCTGCTGCGCATACGCGACGGCGAGTTCGAAGGCGCGCAACGAGATGCCGCAGGCTCGCGCGGCGACGTTGACCCGGCCGACCTCGATGCCGTCCATCATCTGGTAGAAGCCCTTGCCGGGTTCGCCGCCGAGGATCGCCGACGCCGGTACGCGATGGTCGGCGAGCACCATCTCGGTGGTCTCGACGCCCTTGTAGCCCATCTTCTCGAGCTTGCCGGGGATGGTCAGGCCGGGCGCGGTCTCCCCGAAGCCGGGCGTCTTCTCCAGCAGGAAGGTGGTCATGTTCCCGTAGACGCTGGGCGCGCCCAGGTCGGTCTTGACCAGGGTGGCCACGACGCTGG
Source organism: Hamadaea sp. NPDC050747 (assembly GCF_040654195.1). NCBI lineage: Bacteria > Bacillati > Actinomycetota > Actinomycetes > Micromonosporales > Micromonosporaceae > Hamadaea > Hamadaea sp. NPDC050747. Next base: position 199,012 of record NZ_JBFAHM010000014.1, on the reverse strand, counting down.
AGTAGCCGCCGTTGGTCAGCCACATCTTCTGTCCGTTGAGGACGTAGTCGTCGCCGTCGGGCACCGCCCGGGTCTTGATGGCCGACACGTCCGACCCGGTCTCCGGCTCCGACATCGAGAACGCGCCCCGGACCTCGCCGGTCGCCATCCGCGGCAGCAGCCTGGCCTTCTGCTCGGCCGTGCCGTGCTGCGACACCAGGTACGCGACGATGAAGTGAGTGTTGACGATGCCGCTGACCGACATCCAGCCCCGGGAGAGTTCCTCGACGACGAGGGCGTACGTGAGCAGCGATTCGCCGAGCCCGCCGAACTCCTCCGGAATGGTCAGTCCGAACAGGCCCATCTCGCGCATGCCGTCGACGATCTCTGTCGGATAGGCGTCATCGTGCTCCAGCCGCTGCGCCCGCGGGATGATCTCCTTGTCGACGAACTCGTGGACGGTGGCCAGGATGGATTCCTGAATGTCGGTGAGTCCGTGCGTACGGGCAAGGCGGGGCATGGCGAACCCTCCAGGTGAACGAAGTTACTAGACGGTAACTCAGGTTCGATGAGTATCTCGCGTGGATCGATCCCGCGAGAAGGTGGGATGCGACCAGAACCTCTGTGAAAAGCTTCACCCCGTCTAGTACCCTGCGCCAGTACGCCACCCCGGGAGCACGGCCGCGCATCCTACGCGGTTCGCTCCGATGAGGAAATCAGGAGCCGAACGATGACCTACCCCCCAGCGGGTAACCCTGACCCGTACGGTCAGCAGCCGCAGCAGCCGGACCCGTACGGTCAGCCGCAGCAGCCGCAGCCTGACCCGTACAACCCGTACGCCGCCCCGGGCTCCCCGGCCGCGCCGCAGTACGGCCAGCAGCCGCAGCAGCCGTACGCCGCGCAGCCCTACAGCGCGCAGCCGTACGCCGCTCCGCCGGCGGCGACCAACACCATGGCGATCCTGTCGCTGGTCTTCGCCTTCGTCTTCGCGCCGCTGGCCATCGTCTTCGGCCACATGGCCAAGAAGCAGATCAAGCAGTCCGGCGAGGGCGGCGACGGCCTGGCCACCGCCGGTCTCGTCATGGGCTACATCTTCACCGGTCTCGGTGTGCTGCTGTGCTGCATCTACGGCATCATCTTCGTCGTCGCCATCAACGAGGCGGGCTCCAGCACCTACTGACCGGGCACCCCGGTCCTGCAGCGGGCGCGGCCGGGCCGCGCCCGCTGACACACGTTCGTACGATGGTGATCGACCGCACGACGATCATGTCCGGCGCACCCCGCACGACGTGCATACATGGAAGGAACTCGCGTGACCTACCCGCCGCCCGGCAACCCCGATCCCTACGGCCAGCCGCAGCAGCAGCCGTCGCAGGATCCGTTCGCCTCGCCGCCGCCCGCTTACGGGCAGCCCGCCTACGGGGAGCAGCCGACTCCGGCCCCGGCCCCGAACCCCTACGACCCGTACGCGGCCCCGGGCTCGCCGGTCGCCCCGCAGTCGCCGGCCTACGGCCAGCAGTCTCCGGCCGCGCCGCAGAACCCCTACGACCCGTACGCGCAGCAGCAGTCGCCCGCTCCGCAGTACGGGCAGCCCTATGCCGCTCCGCAGTACCCGGCGTACGGCGCTCCGGCCGGCGGCCCGGCCAAGAAGAACGGCATGGCGATCGGCGCCATGGCGACCGGTATCGCGAGCATCCCGCTGGCCTGCTGCGCGATCCTGGGCATCATCGCCGGCATCGTGGCCATCGTGCTCGGCATCGTGGCCAACAAGCAGATCGCCCAGCGTGGTGAGGACGGCAAGGGCTTCGCCCTCACGGGCCTCATCTGTGGTGGCGTCGGCCTGCTGCTCGGCATCGTGAACGCGATCGCCGGCGTGGCCATGAACCTCACCTGAGGTCGCGTCACCGCACAACCTTGGAAGGGCGGCCCTCCGGACTCCGGCGGGGCCGCCCTTCTCCACGCCGGACGGCGTACGCCGTCAGAAGGCGGCCTGGCGGACGCTGTTGCCGCCGTCGATGACCAGCAGCTGCCCGGTGATGTAGGACGCCGCCGGGGAGACCAGGAAGGCGATCGCGCCGGCCACCTCGTCGGGCGTACCGGGGCGGCCCATCGGCGAGCCGTAGCCCTGCTTCAGCTCGACCAGGGTCGACGCCGAGGTGTGGATCAGACCGGGCGCGACCGCGTTGACGGTGACACCGTCGGCGATCAGTTCCATGGCCAGCGCCCGGGTCAGGCCGAGCACGCCCGCCTTCGCCGCCGCGTACGCCGCCTCGGCGGGCAGCGCGTTGACCGGCCCGGCGGTGGCCGAGAGGTTCACGATGCGCCCCCAGCCGCGCTCGGACATCCCGTCGCCGAAGGCCCGGCTGCAGAGGAACGCCGTGGTCAGGTTCCGGTCGATCTCCGTACGCCACTCGTCCGCGGTGAGCTGGGCGACCGGGCGGATGATCTCCGGCGAGGCCCGGCTCGCCAGGCCGGCGTTGTTGACGAGGATGTCGACCTCGCCCAGCTGGTCGCCCACAGCGTCGGCGAGCGCGGCGACCTCGGCGTCGTCGGTGAGGTCGGCGACGAACCCGGTGACCCCCAGCTCGACGGCGCGGTCGTGGATGCGCTTGGTGGTCGAGACGATCGCCACCCGGGCGCCCTGGGCTTTGAGCAGACGCGCGGTGGCGTAGCCGATGCCGTAGGGACTGCCCGCGCCGGTGATCAGCGCGACCTTCCCGGCGAGGGTGAACGGACTGTCGACGGTTTCCATGCCCCGATCCTTGCGGATCGTCGCAAGCCGGGGCAACCGGGTCGGCCCCTTGTGCCGGGGGATCCCTCGGACGGGCGGCGGCACACTACCCTGCGTCCATGACCGAGCCCACCTCGCCGGAGGTTCAGCCGCCCACCACCGGCTACGTCGTCCCACCGGGCTACGCCGCGCCCTACCCGATGCAGTACGCCCCCGCCCGCAAGACGAACGGCCTGGCCATCGCCGCGCTGGTCACCTCGATCGTGGCGTTCAGCCTCTGCTATCCGCTCACGATCGTGGGCGCCATCCTCGGTCACGTCGCACGGCGGCGCATCCGGGAGACCGGTGAGGACGGCGACGGCCTGGCCCTGGCCGGCATCGTGGTCGGCTGGATCGGCTTCGCCCTGACCGTCGCCGCGGCGGCGCTCATCGTCTTCCTGATCGCGAACGACTTCTTCGACGAACCCGGTTACGAGGGCGTCGTCTACTGAGCTGGATCACGGATCTCGGTCGAATCTTGGCCCAAGATTCGACCCGGAACCCTGATCCAGCGCCGCACCGAAGGGGCGGGATCAGGGGGTGAAGGTGGACGTCCGGGACATCCCGGCCGCCCGGCCCTTCCCCGCGATGACCAGCGCCATCTTGCGGGAGGCCTCGTCGATCATCTCGTCGCCGAGCATGACCGCGCCGAGCTTGCCGCCCGCCTCCGAGGTGTAGTGGTCGTACGCGTCGAGGATCAGCTCGGCGTGGTCGTAGTCCTCCTGGGAGGGCGAGTAGACCTCGTTGGCGGCGTCGATCTGGCCCGGGTGCAGCACCCATTTGCCGTCGAAGCCCAGGGCGGCCGATCGCTTGGCCACCTCCCGGAACGCGTCGACGTCGCGGATCTGCAGGAACGGGCCGTCGATGGCCTGCTTGTCGTGCATCCGCGCGGCCATCAGGATGCGCATGAGGATGTAGTGGTAGGGGTCGCCGGGGTAGTCCGGGTGCAGCGCGCCGACCACCAGGGACTTCATGTTGATGCTGGCCATGAAGTCGGCCGGGCCGAAGATGATGGTCTCGACGCGAGGGGAGGCCGCCGCGATCTTGTCGACGTTGACCAGGCCGGCCGCGTTCTCGATCTGCGCCTCGATGCCGATGCCGCCGACCGGCAACCCGATCGTCTTCTCGATCTGCGTCAGCAACAGGTCGAGCCAGTGGATCTGCGCCTCGTCCTGCACCTTCGGCAGCATGACGCAGTCGAGGTTGGCGCCGGCGCCCTCGACGATCTCGATGACGTCCCGGTAGGTCCACGGCGTGGTCAGGTCGTTGACGCGTACCACCCGGGTCTTGTCGCCCCAGCCGCCCTCGTTGAGCGCGGCGACGATGTTCTTGCGGGCCTCCGGCTTGGCCAGCGGCGCCACCGCGTCCTCCAGGTCGAGGAAGACCTGGTCGGCGGGCAGGCCCTTGGCCTTGTCCAGCATCTTGACGCTGGAACCCGGCACGGCCAGGCAGGATCGACGGGGACGGCCGATGGCACCCATGCGCGCTCCTTAGCAACCGTTCAGTAACTTCGACAAGGTAACCTTCCGCCGTGGGTCAGGAGAACGCTTCTGTGGAAGATCTCACCGCCTCGACCGTCGTCGTCACCGGAGCGAGTTCCGGCGTCGGCCGGGCCGCCGCGGTGGAGTTCGCGCGGCGTGGCTGGCGAGTCGCCCTGGTCGGGCGGGATCCAGACCGTCTCGCTGCCGCCTTCTCCCTGGTACGCGACCAGGCGACGGGGCCGGAGCCGATCCAGGTGCGGGCCGACTTCGCCGATTTCGGTTCCGTCCGGGAGGCCGCCCTGGAAGTGGCCAAGCTGGGCCGGATCGATGTGCTCGCCAACAACGCCGGGGTGGTGACCAGCCGCCGTCAGACCACTGTGGACGGGCACGAGCTGACCATCCAGACCAACCACTTGTCCCCGTTTCTGCTCACCACCCTGCTCAAGGACCAGATGCCGGCCGGCGGGCGGATCATCTCGACGGCGTCGATGGCGCACTCCTGGGGCATGCTGCGCCCGGACGACCTCGACCGCACACGCGGGCCGTGGAGCGCCTGGCTGACCTACGGCGCGTCGAAGGCGGCCAACATCCTCTTCGCCGCGGAAGCCGCCCGGCGTTGGCCGGACCTGCTCTCATTCTCGTTCCATCCAGGCGTGATCCGCAGCAACTTCGGCACCCCGCTCGCCAAGTTGTTCTTCCAGATCGCCCCGGGCCTGTCCACACCGGAGCAAGGGGCCGACACCCTGGTGCACCTCGCGACCGCACCGGCGGAGTCGCTCGTCGACGGGGCGTACTACGCCGAGCGGAAAGTGCTGCGGCCCAAGGCGTACCTGGCGGACGAAGAGTTCGCAGCGCGCTTCTGGGCGGCGTCCGAACGCGCGGTCGAGGCTTAGAGTTCCAGGTTCACCGGGACCGGCCGCCGTTTGGCCGAGCCCAGGATGACGAAGGCGACCCCGCTGACGAGCAACGCGATCCCGGCCCAGGCCAACGGGGCGGGCCGCTGATCCAGCCAGAGCCAGCTGATCAGGGCGGCGCCCGGAACCTCCAGCATCACCAGGACGCTCACCGCCGTCGCGGACAGCTCGTGCAACGCGTAGTTGAACATCGAGTGCCCCAGCAACTGGGTGCCGGCGGTCAAGCCGAGGATGGCCAGCCAGGTGCTGGGTGCGTACCCGCTGAGGGGAACCCGGAACACCACGCAGCCGCAGAGGAGCACGGCCGCGCACACCGCGTAGCAGATGGTGGTGTAGCTGGTGGTGCTGGCCTGCGCGCGGGCGCGTTCGCCGAAGACGGTGTAGACCGCGGCCGCGAGCCCGCCTAGCAGCGCGAGCACGTCGCCGAGGAGGGCTCGGCCGGAGCCGCCGACGTCCGCGCCGGTGGCGAGCGTGACGCCCAGGACGGCGGCGAGGATACCGAGCCACATGGCTCGGGTGGGCCGGTCACCTTGCCAGTACGCGATCAGCCCGGCCCAGACGGGTTGCGTCGCGGCGAGCGCGGTGGCGGTCGCGACCGCGGTGAGCTGCGCGCCGGCCATCCACGTGGCGAAGTGGACGGCCAAGGCGAGCCCGGCCAGGACGCTCCACCGGAATTCCCTGCCCCGCCAGAGTCGGGCGAGTTCGGCCCGGCGGGTGATCAGCGCGGCCGGAGTCAGGACGGCGGTGGCCAAAGCGTTGCGCCAGAAGGCGAGCGCCAGCGCCGGGGCCGCCGCGTACGCGATCAGCGGGCCGGACGTCGAGATCGCGAGGACGGCGAGCGTCAGCGCGAGCAGGGTCGGCAGGCTGATCTTCACGGTGCGACCGTAACAGTCACCTTACGGTCGGTTCCCCGCCGCTTTGGCGGATGCACAGTCGGTGAACGAGTCGCTACGCTCGGGCGGTCGCTTGCAATCTGCAACTTTCACAATGGGACTCTTCTGCTGTGTTCGCTTCGCACGGATATCCGCGAGCCGTCCTCTTCGACTTCTTCGGCACCCTCACGCAGGCCGCGCCCCGCGGTGCCGGGCACGCCGAAGTGGCCCGGCTCCTGGGCTGCTCGCCGGAGGAGCTCACCGCCGTCCTCGACACCTCGTTCTACCGGCGCAGCCGGGGCGACTACGGGGACGCGCTGACCACCCTGCGCTGGGTGGCCGCCGAACTCGGGCGGCGCCCGGACGACACGACGCTGCGGGCCGCATACCAGGCCCGGATCGCCGCTCTCCGGGCCGACATCCGGCTCCGCCGGGACGCGTACGCCGTGCTGGCCCGGCTGCGGGCGGACGGCGTCCGGATGGCCGTCGTCAGCGACTGCACACACGAGTTGACCGAAATCCTGCCGACGCTGCCGATCGCCCCGTTGCTGGACGCCGCGATCTTCTCCGTCCACATCGGAGCAGTCAAGCCGGATCCCACGATCTACCTGGCGGCGTGCGCCGCGCTCCGAGTGGAGCCGCGACACTGCCTCTACGTCGGCGACGGCGGTTCCCGCGAACTCACCGGAGCGAGCGCGCTGGGCATGTACGCCATCCGCCTGGCCGCCCCCGACCTCGGCGACCACCTGGTCTTCCGGCCCGACGAGGAGTTCTGCGGGCCGTCGGCGCGGTCGCTGACCGAGATCTTCACGCGGGACCTCGTCCCCGCCTAGTCCCCACCGTCCGCGCCCGCCGCCTTCATGGCCACCGCCATGAGGGCTGGATCAGGGTTCTCGGTCGAATCATGGGGCAAGATTCGACCGAGAACCCTGATCCAGCGCAAAAGGCCGCGCGGAGAGAGCAAGGGCCGCGGGAGAGAGCGCAAGGCCGGACGGGCGAGGCGGCATAGGATGGGCGCATGAATCCGCTCGTGGAGGAGGCGTCGAAGAAGGCCGCGATCGCCTGGGTGGCGTTCGGCGGCCCGGCGTACGCGGTCTGGTGTCTTCCGCTGGAAGGCAAGCTCTACGTCGTCGCCGGCCCCGGCGAGCAGGACCTGCCCGGTCTCGCCGACGCATTGGCCGCTGACGCCCCAGCCACGGTCAGCCTGCGCGGCGACCACGGCGGCCGGATCGTGGCCTTCGACGCGACCGTCACGGAGATCCACTCGAACGGCACCGAGTGGGAGGCGGTCGCGCCGCAGCTGGCGCAGAAGCGGCTCAACGCCTCGGGCACGACCGACGAGGTCGTGACCCGCTGGGCGGAGACCTGCACGATCATCTCCCTGGAAGCGCGGGAGACGGTGCCGACGACCGACGACAGCGAGGCGACCGCGCCGCGGCCGGCGAGCGTCCTCCGGGAGACGCGTAAGCCGTTCCGGCTGCACAAGGTCAAGAAGCGATAGGCCGGACGGAACGCTTCTGGACGACCGTCCCGAGCAGGTGCATCTCGATGATGTCGTAGAGGATCTGCTGGGCGTACGCGTCGCCCTCCACGAAGTCCTTGCCGTCAGCGCGGGCGATCACGCAGTAGACGAGGAAGTGCCCGCGGTAGTCCCAGCCGAGGTGCGTCGACGAGAGCGCCAGCGGCTTCGCCGCGTTCGTCGGCACGTAGCCCTTGAAGCGGCCCTGCCGGTCGTCGACGATCTGCTTGATCCGGTCGTACGCCGTCTTCGCCGCGTTGGTGCTGGCCAGGTTGAAGACGCCGCCGGTGACGAGGTACTCCCGGGTCGGCGAACGCAGGGTCGCCCGGACGACCTGGGAGCAGCCCAGCCCGGCAAGGAGAGCACTGATCCCGCCGTCGGCCGCGTTCTTGCAGTTGGCCTGGTTCTGCGCCCCGATCACCTGGTACGCCGGTTGCGCCGGGTCGATCGACAGCTGCCGACCGGGGAACACCTCCGCTGAGGTCAACGGCGCGGGGTCGGCTTTGCGCGTACCGATGTCGCGCGGGAGCGTCGTCGGCTTCGGCTCGTTCGCCGTCGCCCGCGTACCGGTCTGCTCGTCGCGCAGGATCTGCCAGCTGCCGAAACCGCACACCATCAGCAGGACGAGCGCGGCCAGCCCGGCGAGGCTCGCCTTGAACCAGGCCGTCGGGAACGCGTCCCAGAAGCTGAAGGCCGGCGCTCGATGGGAGCGAGGGGTGCGGCGGGCGGCACGGCGCGTCTCGACTCTCGTCCGAGGGGATGTTTCGGACGAGTGCACCATTCCCATAGGAAGGGAGAATAGTGGATAATACCGATCTTCAGCCCCCGACAAGCCCGCCCGTCGGGGTGATGGTGAAATGTGGCGTGACAGGCGAGCACTACTTCACGCCAGCGCCCGGCTCGACGGCGCGCCCGCGTGAGGTCTCCTTCAGCGTCGGCGGGCAGGATTACACGCTCGCCGCATCGACCGGCGTCTTCTCGTCGGACCGCCTCGACCCCGGCACCGCGGTCCTGCTCCGCAAGGCCGACCTGCCCGGCCCGGGCACCACCGGCACCCTGCTCGACCTCGGCTGCGGCTACGGACCGATCACCGCGGTGCTCGCGACCGTGGCGCCGCTCGCGCGAGTGGTCGCGGTGGACGTCAACGAGCGGGCCCGGGAACTGGCCCGGCGCAATGCCGAGACACTCGGTCTGGCTCAGCGGGTACGCGTGGCGGCGCCGGACGAGGTCGGTGACGAGGTGTCCTTCGACCAGATCTGGTCCAACCCCCCGATCCACGTCGGAAAGTCCGAACTGCACGCGTTGCTGCGGCGCTGGCTGCCTCGGCTGGCTCCGGACGGGGTGGCCTGGTTGGTCGTGGGCAAGAACCTCGGCGGGGATTCGCTGCAGCAGTGGCTGATCGACCAGGGCTGGCCCACCGAACGCCGCGCCTCCCAAAAAGGCTTCCGCATCCTCCGCGTCAGCCCGCCCCCGCCCCGTTGATGATCAACCGAGGCGGGTGCGGATGCGGCGAGTGGCGTCGGCGCGTTCGGCCAGCGCGGTGGCATCCTCGGGATAGCCGACCTCGACCAGAGTCAGTCCGTGCGGGGGCACGACGGGGACGTCGTCGGCTCGCTGCGTACGCGTGAGGAGGGTGGCCGGCCAGTCCGTCGCCCGCCGCCCGTCCCCGGTCGTGAGCAGGCCGCCCATCAGGCTGCGCACCATGTTCTGGCAGAACGCGTCGGCCTGCACGGTGGCGACCAGGATGCCGTCGGGATCCCGCCGCCAATCCAGCCGAGTGATCCGCCGGATCGTCGTGGCGTTCTCCTTGCGCCGGCAGTACGCCGCGAAGTCGTGCTCACCGAGGAGTCCCTCGGCCGCCTCGTTCAGCCGCGCGAGGTCCAGCCGTCGCGGCCACGCCAACGTGTCGCGGCGACGCAGTGGCTCAGCACCGAACGGCGCATCGGTCACGCGGTACTCGTAGCGGCGGTACAGCGCCGAGAACCGGGCGTCGAACTCCGGCGGTGTTTCGTGCGCCGTGCGTACCCGCAGATCGAGCGGAAGAAGACCGGCCAGGCGCCGGACCAGGGTCTCGCGCACCGCGGACCAGGTGTCGCCCAGAAGATCGAGGTGCGCGACCTGGCCGGTGGCGTGGACGCCGGCATCGGTACGCCCCGCGACCGTGAGCCCGGTCGCGGTGCCCGCGCCGAGGATGCGATCAAGCTCGGCCAGGAGCACCCCCGCGACGGTACGCCGGTCCGGCTGAACGGCCCACCCGGAGAAGTCGGTGCCGTCGTAGGAGATGTCGAGCCTGATCCGGGTCATCTTTCCCCACTGGGTACGCAGCGAGCCGGCACCCTGAACAGATGCCGGCTCGCTGACGGGTCGTGCTTACTTCTTCTCGTCGGCCTCGGCCTCGATCGCCTCGACCTCGGCGGCGGTCTCCTCGTCGGAGACGTTCGCGGTGTCCTCGGCGTCCTCGGCCTTCGCCGCGGCCGGGGTCTCCTCGTCGGTGTCCCCCGCGAGCGCCGCGACCACGTCGGCCTTGGCGGCCTTCCGCTTCTCGGTCTTCGCGTTCGAGGTGGTGGCCACCTCGAGCTCCTCGACCAGCTCGATGATCGCCATCGGCGCGGCGTCGCCGCGGCGCGGGCCGATCTTCACGATGCGGGTGTAGCCGCCCGGCCGGTTCACGTAGCGCGGCGCGATCTGCTCGAAGAGCTCCACGAAGGTGTCCTTCTCGCGGATGACGCGACGGACGCGGCGGCGAGCCGCCAGGTCGTCACGCTTGGCGAAGGTCACCAGACGCTCGGCGATCGGCCGGAGCCGCTTCGCCTTCGTCTCCGTGGTGGTGATCCGGCCGTGCTTGAACAGCGAAGTCGCCAGGTTGGCGAGCATCAGCCGCTCGTGCGCGGGGCTGCCGCCGAGGCGGGGACCCTTGGTGGGCGTGGGCATGGTTCTGCTCCCTGTGTGGTGGCGGCAGCGGGTTACAGCTGCTCGGTCTCGCGGTAGTCGTCGACGTCGGTGTCCGAGTCGGCGTCGTCATAGTCGGCGTCGCCGAAGGAGTCGACGACGTTCGCCGGGTCGAAGCTGGGCGCCGAGTCCTTCAGGCCCAGGCCCATCCCGGCCAGCTTCATCTTGACCTCGTCGATCGACTTCTGCCCGAAATTCCTTATATCGAGGAGGTCGGCCTCGGTACGCCCGATGAGCTCACCGACGGTGTTGATCCCCTCGCGCTTGAGGCAGTTGTACGAGCGAACAGTGAGGTCCAGCTCCTCGATCGGCAGCGCCAGGTCGGCAGCGAGCTGCGCGTCCTGCGGTGACGGGCCGATGTCGATGCCCTCGGCGGTCTCGTCCAGCTCCCGGCAGAGCCCGAACAGCTCGACCAGGGTCGAGCCGGCCGACGCCAGCGCGGTACGCGGAGAGATCGAGGCCTTGGTCTCGACGTCGATGATCAGGCGGTCGAAGTCGGTCCGCTGCTCCACGCGAGTGGCCTCGACGCGGTACGTCACCTTGAGCACGGGCGAGTAGATCGAGTCGACCGGAATCCGGCCGATCTCCGCACCACCCTGCTTGTTCTGCGCGGCCGTCACGTAGCCCCGGCCGCGCTCGACCGTCAGCTCCATGTCCAGCCGGCCCTTGCTGTTCAGCGTCGCCAGCTTCAGATCCGGGTTGTGCACCGAGACACCGGCCGGGGGCTGGATGTCACCGGCGGTGACGTCGCCCGGGCCCTGCTTGCGCAGGTACATGCTGACCGGCTCGTCGTGCTCGGAGCTGACCGACAGCTCCTTGACGTTCATGACCAGCTCGACCACGTCCTCCTTGACTCCGGGGATCGTGGTGAACTCGTGCAGGACGCCGTCGACCTTGATGCTCGTCACGGCGGCGCCGGGGATCGAGCTGAGCAGGGTACGACGGAGCGAGTTGCCGAGCGTGTAGCCGAAGCCCGGCTCCAGCGGCTCGATGGTGAACCGGGAGCGAACCTCGCTGATCGACTCTTCGGTGAGAGTCGGCCGCTGCGTGATGAGCACTTCGTTCTCTTCTCTTTCAGGAGCGCCCGCTATATGACGCTCGCCGTGAGTGACCGGCGCGCCCTTGCGGACGCGCCGGCCGGAGCCCTTACTTGGAGTAGAGCTCGACGATCAACTGCTCCTGGACCTGGGTGTCGATGGCACCCCGGGCCGGCAGCGAGTGGACCAGGATCTTGAGCTGGCTGGGGATCGCCTCGAGCCACGCCGGAACGGTGCGGCTGCCCGCCTCGCCCTGCGCGACCTGGAACGGGGTCAGCTCCTTCGACTTCGCCCGGACCTCGACGATGTCGTGGTCGGAGACGCGGTACGACGGGATGTCGACCTTCTTGCCGTTCACCGTGAAGTGACCGTGCTTGACCAGCTGGCGGGCGTGGTCACGGGACTTGGCGTAGCCGGCCCGGTAGACCACGTTGTCCAGCCGCGACTCGAGAATCTGCAGCAGCACCTCACCGGTCTTGCCAGCCTTGCGGTTGGCCTCCTCGTAGTAGGTGCGGAACTGCTTCTCCAGCACGCCGTAGATCCGGCGGGCCTTCTGCTTCTCGCGCAGCTGGAGCAGGTATTCGGTGTCCTTGGTGCGGCCGCGACCGTGCTGCCCCGGCGGGAACGGCCGGGACTCGAACGGGCACTTCGGCCCGTCGCACTTGCTGCCCTTCAGGAACAGCTTGGTCTTCTCGCGACGGCAGCGGCGGCAGTCAGCGCCGGTGTAACGAGCCATCTTCCTCTATCTCCCCTTAGACCCGACGACGCTTCGGCGGACGGCATCCGTTGTGCGGCTGCGGCGTGACGTCGGAGATGACCCCGACCTCGAGACCCGCGGCGGTCAGCGAACGGATGGCGGTCTCGCGGCCCGAGCCCGGGCCCTTGACGAACACGTCGACCTTGCGCATGCCGTGCTCCATGGCACGACGGGCGGCCGCCTCGGCGGCCAGCTGCGCGGCGAACGGCGTCGACTTACGGGAGCCCTTGAAGCCCACCTGGCCGGCGGAGGCCCAGGAGATGACGGCACCGGTCGGGTCCGTGATGGACACGATGGTGTTGTTGAAGGTGCTCTTGATGTGCGCCTGCCCGTGGGAGACGTTCTTGCGTTCCTTACGCCGGACCTTCTTGACGGCGGCCCCAGCGCGTGCCTTCGGCGGCATAGCTTTATGCGCTCCTTCTCGATCCAGCTACTACTTCTTGCCGGGCTTCTTCTTGCCCGCGACGGTCCGCTTCGGACCCTTGCGCGTACGCGCGTTGGTCCGCGTGCGCTGACCACGGACGGGCAGGCCCCTGCGGTGCCGGATGCCCTCGTAGCAGCCGATCTCCACCTTGCGGCGGATGTCAGCGGCGACCTCGCGGCGCAGGTCGCCTTCTACCTTGAAGTTGGCTTCGATGTGGTCCCGAAGCTGGACGACCTCTTCGTCGCTGAGGTCCCGCGCCCGCTTGTTCGGGTCGACGCCGGTGGCGGCGAGCGTTTCGGCAGCCCGCGTACGGCCGATGCCGAAGATGTAAGTCAGCGCGATCTCCATGCGCTTCTCGCGCGGGAGGTCGACGCCCAGAAGACGTGCCATGTGTGGGCTAGCTCCTCGTGGATGTGGCGGAGGTCTGTGCCCGGCCCCTTCCCCACCTGCCCGGGTGAGGCCCCGGCCTCCGACCGGGGGTCAGCCACGAGAGTTTCCCCAACAAGGGACGTCCCCGCGGCCGGGACGAGCTATTCGGACGTGCGCGATCTGCGGACGCGATCAGCGCCGGGGCTCAGCCCTGGCGCTGCTTGTGGCGCGGGTCGTCACAGATGACCATGACCCGGCCGTGCCGGCGGATGACGCGGCACTTGTTGCAGATCTTCTTAACGCTCGGCTTGACCTTCACGGTTCGCCTTTACTCCGGTTTTGGACACGGACATGCGTCCGATGTCGGTGTGCTGGTGCTACTTGTAGCGGTAGACGATCCGGCCCCGCGTGAGGTCATAGGGCGAGAGCTCCACGACCACCCGGTCTTCGGGCAGGATGCGGATGTAGTGCTGGCGCATCTTTCCGCTGATGTGGGCCAAGACCTTGTGACCATTGGCCAACTCCACCCGGAACATAGCGTTCGGGAGTGGTTCGATGACCCGGCCCTCGATCTCGATGGCCCCGTCCTTCTTCGGCATGTCCTCCGCTACCTGACATCGGCTGCATTGATCGGCTCACGTTGTCCTCGCGCAGGCCGCCCGGGAATCCGGGTCGCCGGCACGCCAGCCGCGGCACTGTCATCCGCCGGAGCATTGGCAGGCATGACAGAGGGGACGCGGTGCGCCGTTGAGCCAGTCTACGCGGCCATATGCATCGACGCCAAATCAGGGTCCGCCGCCCCCGCGGTCGGGCGCGTCACAGTTCCCCTTTTCGTGATCATCGCGTCAGCCACGCTGTTTCGAGCCGCGAAATGTCCGCTTCAACAACGTCGTTCGAGCAATGATCACGACGCCGGTGAGCGATGATCACGCCGTGGCGGATGCGGTGACCAGGTCGCCGAGCCGTTCGCGGCCGCCGTCCTCGGCGGTGAACACCCAGACGCCGTCCTCGTAGAGGCCGATCGAGTGCTCCACGTGGGCGGCGTAGGAGCCGTCGACGCTCACCACCGTCCAACCGTCGCGCAGCTCCAGCGTACGCGGAGAGCCCATCGTGATCATCGGCTCGATCGCCAGGGCCATCCCCGGGACGAGGAACGGGCCCTTGCCCGGGCGCCCGTGATTGAGGATGTGCGGGTCCTGGTGCATCTCGGTGCCGATGCCGTGCCCGCCGTAGCCGTCGACGATGCCGTACCGCCGCCGAGCCCCGGTCACCCGGCCGACGAGGGCCGACTTCTCGCCTCGGACGGACGCCTGGATCGCGTACGAGATGTCGGTGAGCCGGCCCCGCCCGGAGCGCACCCCGCGCGCCGCGGCGGCGATCCCCGCCCACATCGAGTCCTCGGCGACTGCGGCCATCCGGGTCAGCTCCGTCGCGACCTCGCCGACCCCGACCGTGATCGCGGAGTCGCCATGCCAGCCGTCCAGAATCGCGCCACAGTCGATCGAGATGAGATCGCCTTCGGCGAGCACCTGCCGGGCCGACGGGATGCCGTGGACGATCTGCTCGTTCACCGAGGCGCAGATCGAGGCCGGGAAGCCCTGATAGCCCTTGAACGACGGGATGGCGCCGGCATCACGGATGACCTTCTCGGCGATGGCGTCGAGATCGGCGGTGGAGATCCCGGGCCGCACGGCCTCTCGCATCGCGGCCAGGGCGGCGGCCACAACGAGACCGGCCTCCCGCATCTTCGCGAGCTGGGCCGAGGTTTTGAGCTGAATGTCGGGCTGGTGACGCATCAAACCAGATTATGCGGCGGTCAGCCGCCGTAGGAGCGCAGGGCGTCGATCGCGCGCGCGGTGACGTCCTCCACCGGGCCGGTGGCGTCGATGCCCACAAGCTTGTTCTGAGCGCCGTAGTAGTCCGCCAGCGGCGCGGTGTCGCGCTCGTAGACGCGCAACCGCTCGGCGATGGTCTCCGGCTTGTCGTCGTCGCGCTGGTAGAGCTCGCCGCCACACCGGTCGCAGACACCCTCCCGGGTGGGCGGGTCGAACTCGACGTGCCAGATCTTGCCGCAGTTGTGGCAGGTACGCCGCCCGGACAGCCGCCGGATCACCTCGTCGTTGTCCACGACGAGTTCCAGCACCAGGTCGAGCGCCGTACCGGCGTCGGCGAGCATCTTGTCGAGCGCGGTCGCCTGCGGCACCGTACGCGGAAAGCCGTCCAGCAGGAAGCCGTCGGCGGCGTCGGCCTCGGCCAGCCGGTCACGCACCATGTTGATGGTGACCTCGTCCGGGACGAGGCCGCCCGAGTCCATGTACCGCTTGGCTTCCAGCCCCAGCGGAGTCCCCTGGGAGACGTTCGCCCGGAAGATGTCGCCGGTGGAGATCTTGGGCACGGAGAGGGTCGAGGCGATGAACTCCGCCTGCGTACCCTTCCCCGCGCCTGGCGGGCCGACGAGAACCAGCCTCATCGCAGGAAGCCTTCGTAGTTACGCTGCATCAGCTGGCTTTCGATCTGCTTGACCGTCTCCAGGCCGACGCCGACCATGATCAGCACCGCGGTGCCACCGAACGGGAAGTTCTGGTACTGACTGCCGCCCAGCCACATGAAGAAGAAGTTCGGCAGTACCGCGATGATGCCCAGGTAGAGGGCGCCCGGCAGGGTGATCCGGGTCAGGATGAAGTCCAGGTAGTCGGCGGTCGGCTTGCCCGGCCGGATGCCCTGCACGAATCCGCCGTACTTCTTCATGTTGTCGGCCACCTCAGTCGGGTTGAAGGTGATCGACACGTAGAAGTAGGTGAAGAAGATGATCAGCAGGAAGTAGGTCAGGATGTAGACCCAGTCGCTCGGGTTCGCCAGGTGCCGGTCGACCCACGTCCAGACCTTGCCCGGGTCGTCGCTCTTGGTGAACTGGAGCGCCAACTGCGGCAGGTAGAGCAGAGACGAGCCGAAGATGACCGGGATGACGCCGGCCTGGTTGACCTTGAGCGGGATGTAGGTCGACGTTCCGCCGTACATCCGCCGGCCGACCATGCGCTTGGCGTACTGCACCGGAATCCGGCGTTGCGCCTGCTCGATGTAGACGACGGCGGCGATGACCGCGATGACCAGGACGAGTACGCCGATGAACCAGTACGCGCCCTTGGACTTGTAGATCTGCCAGCCCTCGGAGGGGAGGCGGGCGGCGATCGAGGTGAAGATCAGGACGGACATGCCGTTGCCGATGCCGCGGTCGGTGATGAGCTCGCCCAGCCACATGATGACGCCGGTACCGGCGGTCATGGTGACGACCAGCGCGGTCAGCGTGAGCCACTGCGGGATCGCGGTCTGCGGGATGATCTCGACGCCGGGGGGGCAGGCGTTGCCGAACAGCTGACCGGACTTGCCGAGCGCGACGAACGCCGACGACTGCAGCACCGCGAGGCCGAGCGTCAGGTACCGGGTGTACTGCGTGATCTTCGCCTGGCCGGACTGGCCTTCCTTACGCAGCTGCTCGAGCCGCGGGATGACGACGGTCAGCAGCTGCAGGATGATCGACGCGGTGATGTAGGGCATGATGCCCAGCGCGAACACCGACAACGACAGCAGCGCGCCGCCGGAGAAGAGGTTCAGCAGGCTGAAGATCCCGTTGGTGTCCCCCGCCTGAGCGTTCTTGATGCACTCCTGGACGTTGCCGTAGGAGACGCCGGGGCTGGGAATGGTGGCACCGAGCCGGTAAAGCGCGATGATGGCCGCCGTGAACAGCAGCTTCTTGCGCAGGTCAGGCGTCTTGAACGCACTGAGAAACGCGGAGAGCAACTCTATCCTCCTGCGCGAGGCGACCCGCTCGGGGTCGGTGGCGGGGGCGTGACGGGATGGCTACAGGACGATTCCCATAGCTGGGTTTGGACTGTAACAGTCCAAGGGGGGTTCTGCTCAGGGGTGCCGACACATTATTTGCCTCAGTGCCCCTAGATCTGTGCTAAACCAAGGCGCCGACTGCCGGCTTCCCAGATGGAAGCAGCAGCCGGCGCCCTGATTGCCCGTGCTTTACAGCTCGGTGGTGGTACCACCGGCAGCGGCGATCTTCTCCTTCGCGGACGCGCTGAACGCGTGTGCCGAGATCTGGAGAGCGACGCCGCCGAGGTCGCCGGTGCCGAGCACCTTGACCGGGTGGCCCTTGCGGACCGCACCGGCCTCGGCCAGCTCCTGCGGGCCGACCTGGCCGCCGTTCGGGAACAGCTCGGCCAGCCGGTCCAGGTTGACCACCTGGAAGACGACCTTGAACTTGTTCTTGAAGCCCTTCAGCTTCGGCAGGCGCATGTGGATGGGCATCTGCCCACCCTCGAACGCCGCCGAGACCTGGTAGCGGGCCTTCGTACCCTTCGTACCGCGACCGGCGGTCTTACCCTTCGAGCCTTCACCGCGACCGACTCGGGTCTTCGCGGTCTTGGCGCCGGGCGCCGGGCGGAGGTGGTGGACCTTGATGGTCATCAGTCAACCTCCTCAACCTTCACCAGGTGGTTCACCGCGAAGATCATCCCGCGAATCTCGGGACGGTCCTCCTTGACGACCACATCGTTGATCCGCTTCAGGCCGAGCGACCGCAGCGACTCGCGCTGGTTGTGCTTGGCACCGACCTTGGACTTGATCTGCGTAACCTTCAGCCGCGCCATCACGCACCCGCTCCCGCGCGCAGCGCCAGCATGCGAGCCGGGGCGACGTCCTCGACCGGCAGACCGCGGCGAGCGGCGACGGCCTCGGGCGACTCCAGCATCCGCAGCGCCTTCACGGCGGCGTGCACGATGTTGATCGGGTTGGACGAGCCGAGGCTCTTGGAGAGCACGTCGTGGATGCCCGCGCACTCCAGCACGGCACGCACCGGGCCACCGGCGATGACACCGGTACCGGCGCTCGCCGGCTTCAGCAGGACGACGCCGGCGGCGTCCTCCCCCAGCACCGGGTGCGGGATCGACGAACCGATCCGCGGCACCTTGAAGAAGTGCTTCTTGGCCTCCTCGACACCCTTGGCGATCGCCGCGGGCACCTCCTTGGCCTTGCCGTAGCCGACGCCGACCGTGCCGTCGCCGTCGCCCACCACGACCAGCGCGGTGAAGCTGAACCGACGACCGCCCTTGACGACCTTCGCGACGCGGTTGATCGTGACGACCCGCTCGATGTGCGGGGTCTTCTCGACCGGCGCGCGGTCCCGGCCGCCGTCGCGACGATCGCCGCGACCGCGACGCTGACCGTCGCCGGACTCGTTGCTGTTACCGGACCCGGAGCCCCGGCGCTGTGGACCTGCCATTAGTAGTCCACTCCTTCCTAGAACTCGAGCCCGCCGCTGCGGGCCGCGTCCGCCAGAGCCGCGATACGGCCGGCGTAGCGGTTGCCGCCACGGTCGAACACAACCTTGCTGATGCCCGCCGCCTTGGCGCGCTCGGCCACCAGAGCGCCCACCTTGCCGGCGAGGTCGCTCTTGGTGCCCTCGGCGCCCCGGATCGAGGCATCCATGGAAGAGGCCGACACAAGGGTGTGACCCTTGAGGTCGTCCACGATCTGCGCGGTGATCTGCCGCAGGCTGCGGGTGACCACCAGACGCGGCCGCTCCGCCGTTCCGCTGAGGTTCTTGCGGATCCGGAAGTGCCGGCGCGCCTTGCCGACGGCGCGCTGAGCCGCGACGCCGCTGCGGCGCTTGAGGAGCTGGGCGCTCACTTCTTACCTGCCTTTCCAGCCTTGCGGCGGATGACCTCGTCCGTGTACTTGACGCCCTTGCCCTTGTAGGGCTCCGGCGGACGGATCTTCCTGATCTTCGCCGAGACCTCGCCGACGAGCTGCTTGTCGATGCCCGACACGTGGAACAGCGTCGGCCGCTCGACGGTGAAGGTGATGCCCGCGGGGGCGGTCACCAGCACCGGGTGCGAGAAGCCGAGGGCGAACTCGAGGTCCGAGCCCTTGGCCGTGACGCGGTAACCCGTGCCGTTGATCTCCAGGCTCTTGCGGTAGCCCTCGGTGACGCCGACGATCATGTTGGCGACCAGGGTCCGCGAGAGACCGTGCAGCTCCTTGGCGCGGCGCTCGTCGTTCGGGCGGCTGACGAGCAGCTCGCCACCCTCACCGCGCTCGACGGTGATGGGCTCGGCGAGGGTGTGCTCGAGCGTGCCCTTGGGGCCCTTGACCTTGACGGTAGAGCCATCGATGGTGATATCGACACCGGTCGGGACCGGGATCGCCTTACGTCCGATTCGCGACATAGCAGACCTTCCTCACCAGACGTAGGCGAGGACTTCCCCGCCCACCCCTCGCTTGCGGGCCTGCC
Source organism: Hamadaea sp. NPDC050747 (assembly GCF_040654195.1). Taxonomy (NCBI): domain Bacteria; kingdom Bacillati; phylum Actinomycetota; class Actinomycetes; order Micromonosporales; family Micromonosporaceae; genus Hamadaea; species Hamadaea sp. NPDC050747. The sequence continues at coordinate 179,643 of NZ_JBFAHM010000014.1, read as the reverse complement.
GATCGGTGAGCAGTCCCTGGGACGTCGAGATGATCGCCACGCCCAGGCCGCCGAGCACCTTGGGGAGCTCCTGCGAACGGGCGTAGACCCGAAGGCCGGGCTTGGAGACCCGGCGGATGCCGGCGAGGCTGCGCTCACGGCTCGGGCCGTACTTGAGGTCGACCGTCAGCGTCTTGCCGACGGCGCCCTCCTCGGGCTCCTCAACCGCCCAGGCGGAGATGTAACCCTCGGCCTTGAGGACCTCGGCGATGTTCGCCTTGATCTTCGAGTAGGGCATCTGCACCCGGTCGTGGTACGCCTGGTTGGCGTTGCGCAGACGCGTCAGCATGTCTGCGATTGGGTCGGTCATCGTCATGGTTTGTCTTAACCTTTCTCGCCGCGGTTCCGCCGGCTGCCGGACGATCCCGGCCGGGGCCTACGGCGAAGCAAGTATTCGGTCACCAGCAGCCCCTCGGGGCTGGTGGGGATGTGATCGGTTACCACGAAGCCTTCGACACGCCGGGCAGCTCGCCACGGTGCGCCATCTCCCGGATGCAGACCCGGCAGAGACCGAACTTCCGGTACACGGACTTCGGCCGGCCACACCGCTGGCAGCGGGTGTAGGCACGCACGGCGAACTTCGGCTTCGCGGCCGCCTTGATGATCAGCGCCTTCTTGGCCATATCAGTTCTCCTTGAACGGGAAGCCCAGCAGCTTCAGCAGCGCCCGGCCCTCATCGTCGGTCGTGGCGCTGGTCACCAGGGTGATGTCCATGCCCCGCACCGCGTCGATCCGGTCCTGGTCGATCTCGTGGAAGACCGACTGCTCGGTCAGACCGAACGTGTAGTTGCCGTGCCCGTCGAGCTTGCGCCCGTCCAGACCGCGGAAGTCACGGATACGCGGCAACGCGATGGACAGCAGCCGGTCCAGGAACTCCCACATGCGGTCGCCGCGCAGGGTCACCTTCGCGCCGATCGGCATACCCTCACGCAGCTTGAACTGCGCGATGGACTTGGTCGCCTTCCGGATCTGCGGCTTCTGGCCGGTGATGGCCGTCAGGTCGCGTACCGCGCCGTCGATCTTCTTGGCGTCGCGAGCGGCCTCGCCCACACCCATGTTGACGACGATCTTGGTCAGCCCCGGAACCTGCATCGGGTTGGCGTACTGGAACTGCTCGCGCAGCGCCGGCACGATCTGCTCCCGGTACTTGGTCTTCAGTCGGGGAAGGGTCTTCTCAACAGTCGCCGTCGACATCACAGCTCCTTGCCGCTGCGGCGGGAGATACGGACCTTGGTGCCGTTCTCGTCGATCTTGTAGCCCACCCGGGTCGGCTTCCCGTCCTCCAGGTACGCGACCTTCGAGACGTGGATCGGCGCTTCCTGAGTGACGATGCCGCCGCTCTTCGCGCCCCGCTGGGTGGTGCGGATCTTGGTGTGCTTCTTGATCCGGTTCACGCCCTCGACCAGGACCTTCTCGAGCTTCGGGTAGGCCGCGATGACCTTGCCCTCGATGCCCTTGTCCTTGCCGGAGATCACCACGACGGTGTCGCCCTTCTTGATCTTCATGATCAGAGCACCTCCGGGGCGAGAGAAATGATCTTCATGAACCGCTTGTCCCGGAGCTCCCGGCCCACCGGGCCGAAGATACGGGTACCACGCGGGTCGCCACCGTCCTTGATGATGACAGCGGCGTTCTCGTCGAACTTGATGTACGAGCCGTCGGGGCGGCGCTTCTCCTTGGCCGTCCGGACGATGACCGCCTTGACGACGTCGCCCTTCTTCACGCCGGCGCCCGGGATGGCGTCCTTGACGGTGGCCACGATGACGTCGCCGATGCTCGCGTAGCGCCGACCCGAACCACCGAGAACGCGGATGCACAGAATCTCCCGGGCACCCGTGTTGTCGGCGACTCGCAGTCGCGACTCCTGCTGGATCACGTCAACTCCTGTATGTCTGCCAGTTCTCCGGAACACCGGAGCTTGGCGGAACTCGTCCCCACTCCGCGGAACCGGGCGAACCGGCCCCGCGGAGCGTGGGCTGTCTTATTTGCCGGGGAAAACCCAGCCGTCACTTGGCCTTCTCGAGGATCTCCACGACCCGCCACCGCTTGGTGGCGGACAGCGGACGAGTCTCCATCAGGAGCACCCGGTCACCGATGCCGCACGCGTTCTGCTCGTCGTGCGCCTTCAGCTTGCTGGCACGGCGCAGAACCTTGCCGTACAGCGGGTGCTTGACCCGGTCCTCGACCTCGACGACGACGGTCTTGTCCATCTTGTCGCTGACGACCAGGCCTTCACGCACCTTACGCGAGGTCCGCTCGGCGGCCTTCTCGTTGGTCTCACTCATGTTGATTACGCCACCTCAGTCGGCGCGGCCGAGAGCCCCAGCTCGCGCTCACGCATGATCGTGTAGATCCGGGCGATGTCCTTGCGGATGACCTGCAGCCGCCGGTTGTTGTCCAGCTGCCCGGTCGCACCCTGCACGCGGAGGTTGAACAGCTCCGCCTTGGCCTCCCGCAGCTTCGTGACCAGCTCCTCGCCGGAGAGTTCACGCAGCTCGGCCGACTTCGTGCCCGCCGCCATCACATTTCACCCACTTCACGCTTCACGATGCGGCACTTCATCGGGAGCTTGTGGATCGCGCGACGCATCGCCTCACGCGCGATCGCCTCGTTCGGGAACTGCATCTCGAAGAGAATGCGGCCCGGCTTGACGTTCGCGACCCACCACTCCGGCGAGCCCTTACCGGAACCCATCCGGGTCTCGGCGGGCTTCTTGGTCAGAGCCTGGTCCGGGTAGACCGTGATCCAGACCTTGCCACCACGACGAATGTGACGGGTCATCGCGATACGCGCCGACTCGATCTGGCGGTTCGTGACGTACGCCGGCTCGAGCGCCTGGATGCCGAACTCGCCGAACACCACCCGGTTGCCGCCCTTCGACGCGCCACTGCGGTCGGGGTGGTGCGGCTTGCGGAAGCCCTTTGGGGGCTTGCGCGGCATCAGCATTGATCAGCCCTCCTGCGTCTGCACCGGCGCGGCCTCGGGAGCCGCCTCGGTGGTGTTCTCGGTGCTGGCGGCAGCCGCGGCGGCCGCCCGGCCGGCCTCGGTGCCACCCGCGGTGGTGCCGGACGAGCCCGACCGGGTGCGGCGCGGCCGCTCCGGACGATCGGCCCGCTCGCGACGCGGGCGCTGCGCACCGGCGTCGGCCAGGGCCTCGCGGCCCGGAACGGCGTCACCCTTGTAGATCCAAACCTTCACGCCGATCCGGCCGAAGGTCGTACGCGCCTCGAAGAAGCCGTACTCGATGTTGGCCCGCAGCGTGTGCAGCGGGACCCGGCCCTCGCGGTAGAACTCCGTGCGGCTCATCTCGGCACCGCCCAGGCGGCCCGAGACCTGCACCCGGATGCCCCGCACGAGCGGGTTCTTCATCGCCGACTGCATCGACTTGCGCATCGCCCGGCGGAAGCTGACCCGGCTGGACAGCTGCTCGGCGACGCCCTGCGCCACGAGCTGCGCGTCCGACTCGGGGTTCTTCACCTCGAGGATGTTGAGCTGAACCTGCTTGCCGGTGAGCTTCTCCAGCTCACCGCGCAGGCGCTCGGCCTCCGCACCCTTCCGGCCGATGACGATGCCCGGCCGGGCGGTGTGGATGTCGACGCGCACCTTGTCGCGGGTCCGCTCGATGTCGACCTTGGAGATGCCGGCGCGCTCGAGGCCCTTCGACATCATCTTCCGGATCTTGACATCCTCGCCGATGTAGTCCTTGTACAGCTTGTCGGCGTACCAGCGGGACTTCCAGTCGGTCGAGATGCCGAGCCGGAAGCCGGTCGGGTGAACTTTCTGACCCATTACTCGGTCTCCTCCTGCTCGGCGGTCTCGGCCTGGGCGGGCGCGGCCTTCGCCGGCGTCGCCTTCGCGGCCGCTGCCTTCTTCGCGGCCCGAGCCGGCGTACGCGGAGCGACGGCCTCCACCTCGATGGTGATGTGGCACGTGCGCTTCCGGATGCGGTACGCCCGGCCCTGCGCCCGCGGCCGGAACCGCTTCAGCGTCGGGCCCTCGTCCACGTACGCGGCGCTGACCAGGAGCGCGTCCGGGTCCAGCCGCTCGTTGTTCTCCGCGTTCGCGATGGCGCTGGCCAGCACCTTGTACACCGGCTCACTGGCCGCCTGCGGCGCGAACTGCAGCACCGTGAGAGCCTCCTTCGCGGGCAGACCGCGGACGAGGTTCACCACACGGCGCGCCTTGGTGGCGGACAGGCGCACGTGGCGGGCGACGGCCCGGGCACCGGGCGCCTGCGCGTCCTGGGTAGGCATTTCGTGTTTCCCCTTGATCCTCAACGGTCCACCGTCAGCGACGGCGGCTCTTCCGGTCGTCCTTCTCGTGACCCTTGAACGTGCGGGTCAGCGCGAACTCGCCGAGCTTGTGCCCGACCATCGCTTCGCTCACGAAGACCGGGACGTGCTTGCGTCCGTCGTGCACCGCGATCGTGTGCCCGAGCATCTCGGGGATGATCGTGGAACGCCGCGACCAGGTCTTGATGACGTTCTTCGAGCCCTTCTCGTTCTGCGTCTCCACCTTCTTGAGCAGGTGGTCGTCGATGAACGGGCCCTTCTTCAGGCTGCGAGGCATCTTCTATCTCCCTCAGCCGCGCTTGCGGTTGGCGTAGCGGCGGCGAACGATCAGCCGGTCACTCGGCTGGCCCTTACGACGGGTGCGGCCCTCGGGCTTACCCTGCGGGTTCACCGGGTGGCGACCACCGGAGGTCTTGCCCTCACCACCACCGTGCGGGTGGTCGACCGGGTTCATGGCGACACCACGAACGGTCGGGCGCTTGCCCTTCCAGCGCATACGGCCGGCCTTGCCCCAGTTGATGTTGGACTGCTCGGCGTTGCCGATCTCGCCCACCGTGGCGCGGCAGCGGACGTCCACCTTGCGGATTTCGCCGGACGGCATACGCAGCGTGGCGTAGTCCTCCTCGCGACCCAGCAGCTGGATGCCGACGCCGGCCGAACGGGCCAGCTTCGCGCCACCGCCCGGACGCAGCTCCACACCGTGCACCGTGGTGCCGACGGGGATGTTGCGCAGCGGCAGGTTGTTGCCCGGCTTGATGTCCGCGCCCGTGCCGGACTCGACCGCGTCACCCTGCTTCAGGTCCTTCGGCGCCAGGATGTAGCGCTTCTCGCCGTCGGCGTAGTGCAGCAGCGCGATCCGCGCGGTGCGGTTCGGGTCGTACTCGATGTGCGCGACCTTGGCGGGGATGCCGTCCTTGTCGACCCGCTTGAAGTCGATCAGACGGTACTGACGCTTGTGACCGCCGCCCTGGTGCCGGGTGGTGATCCGGCCGTGGACGTTGCGGCCGCCCTTCTTGGGCAGCGGCACGACGAGCGACTTCTCCGGGGTAGACCGGGTGATCTCGGCGAAGTCGGCGACGCTGGAGCCACGGCGGCCCGGCGTCGTCGGCTTGTACTTACGAATAGCCATTGTCTTATACCCCTCAGCTCACCGGTCCGCCGAAGACCTCAATGCGGTCGCCGTCGGCCAGCTTCACCATGGCGCGCTTGGTGTCCTTGCGCTTGCCCCAACCGTTGCGGGTCCGCTTGCGCTTGCCCTCGCGGTTGAGCGTGTTCACCGTGAGCACGCGAACGTTGAAGATCTGCTCGATCGCGATCTTGATGGCGGTCTTGTTCGCATCCGGGTGCACGAGGAACGTGTACCAGTTGCGCGTCAGCTCGCTGTAGCTCTTCTCGGAGACGACCGGGGCGACGATGATGTCCCGCGGGTCAGCGATGGTGGTCACTTGTCACCCTCCTCGGTGCCCGTACGAACGCCGAGGAACTCCTCCAGCGCCACCTTCGTGAAGACCACGTGGTCGGCGACGAGGACGTCGTACGTGTTGAGCTGGCCGGACTCGATGAGGTGCACCAGCGGCAGGTTGCGCAGGCTGATCCAGTTCAGCTCGTCCTCCGCACCCAGCACCACCAGCGACTTCGCCTCGTCGACGCCGAGCGCCTTCAGAGTGGCCAGCGCCGCCTTCGTCGACGGCTGCTCGCCGTCCACGAACGCCTCGACCACGTGCACCCGGCTCTCGCGCGCCCGGTCCGAGAGGGCGCCACGCAGGGCGGCGGCCTTCATCTTCTTCGGGGTGCGCTGGCTGTAGTCACGCGGCACGGGGCCGTGGACGACGCCACCACCGGCGAACTGCGGCGCCCGGGTCGAACCCTGGCGAGCGCGACCGGTGCCCTTCTGCTTGTACGGCTTCTTGCCACCACCGGACACCTCGCCACGGGACTTCGCCTTGTGCGTACCCTGACGGGCCGCGGCGAGCTGCGCCGTGACGACCTGGTGCATCAGCGGGATGTTGGCCTGGACGTCGAAGATGTCGCTGGGCAGCTCGACCGAACCGGCCTTGGCACCGTCGACGCCGATAACGTCAACCGCGGTCACTTCTTCGCACCACCCTTCTTCTCCTTCGCCGCCGAGCGAACCAGCACCAGGGCGCCCTTGGGGCCCGGGATGGCGCCGCGCACCAGCAGCAGGTTGTTCTCGACGTCGACCGCCTGGACCGTGAGGCCCTGCGCGGTGTACCGCACGCCACCCATCCGGCCGGCCATGCGTACGCCCTTGAAGACGCGACCCGGGGTCGCGCAGGCGCCGATGGAGCCCGGCGACCGGTGCTTGCGCTCGACACCGTGCGAGGAGCGCAGGCCGTGGAAGCCGTGACGCTTCATCACACCCGCGAAGCCCTTGCCCTTGGTCTTGCCGGTCACGTCGATCGCCTGACCGGCCGCGAACGTCTCGACGGTCAGTTCCTGGCCGAGCGTGTACTCGCCGGCGTCGACCGTGCGCAGCTCGACGATGTGACGACGGGGCGCGACGCCGGCCTTGGCGAAGTGACCACCGCGCGGCTTGTTGACCTTCCGCGGGTTGATCGCGCCGTAGGCGAGCTGAACGGCCGAGTATCCGTCGACGTCGGCGGTGCGGACCTGGGTCACCACATTCGGGCTGACCTCGACGACCGTCACCGGTACGACCTTGTTGTTGTCCCACAGCTGGGTCATGCCCAGCTTGGCGCCCAGGAGGCCCTTGACTTGCCTGTCCATGAGTGTCCGGTCCCTACAGCTTGATCTCGATGTCGACGCCTGCCGGCAGGTCGAGACGCATGAGCGAGTCGACCGTCTTGGGGGTCGGGTCGATGATGTCGATCAGACGCTTGTGCGTGCGCATCTCGAAGTGCTCGCGCGAGTCCTTGTACTTGTGCGGCGAGCGGATCACGCAGAAGCGGTTGATCTCCGTGGGCAGCGGCACCGGGCCCGCGACCTGAGCGCCCGTACGAGTCACCGTCTCGACGATCTTGCGTGCCGACGAGTCGACGACCTCGTGGTCGTAGGCCTTGAGCCGGATGCGGATCTTCTGTCCCGCCATGGTGGCTTCTGTTTCCTTCTCTCGTTGTGACCCTCGCCGGAGTGTGTCCGCCGGCGGTTTCAGGCCGTCCGCTCTCTTTTTGTCAACCCGTCTGAGCTGCTCAATCAGAGCTCGTCCGGCTGGTCCTTCCGACCCCCGCGGTCGGGCGTGTCGCGCGTCGGGCCAGTCTGCATCCCCACAAGGGTTGGGATTGACCCGGCGAGCGTCACGCCCGCACAAGGGGCTGGGCGACGCCCGCGATTACCGTCGTTCAGACGGATCGCCGGCCCCGCGGTGGCCGGCACACCGACACCCACAACTGTGGGCAGGCGCGAACCAGCCGCAACGCAACCTATTCATTATGCCGTACTGGGTGCGGCAATGTGAAATCGGGGTGCGGACCCTCACGCCGAGGGGAGCCCGGCATGTGGCCCAGATCATGCGGCGGGCGCCCCGACGGATCGGGGCGCCCGCCGATGGATCACTTGAGGATCTTGGTGACCCGGCCGGCGCCGACGGTGCGGCCACCCTCACGGATCGCGAACCGCAGGCTCTCCTCCATGGCGATGGGCTGGATCAGCTTGACCGTCATGTTGGTGGTGTCGCCCGGCATGACCATCTCGGTGCCCTCGGGCAGCGTGACGACGCCGGTGACGTCCGTGGTACGGAAGTAGAACTGCGGACGGTAGTTCTGGAAGAACGGGGTGTGGCGGCCACCCTCCTCCTTGGAGAGGATGTAGACCGTCGCCTCGAACTCCGTGTGCGGGGTGGTCGTGCCCGGCTTGATGACGACCATGCCGCGCTCGACCTCCTCACGCTTGATACCGCGCAGGAGCAGACCGACGTTCTCTCCGGCACGCGCGTCGTCGAGAGTCTTGCGGAACATCTCGATCGCCGTGACCTTGGTCTTGAGCGCCTTGTCCTTGATGCCGATGATCTCGACGTCCTCGTTCGGGAGCAGGACGCCGCGCTCGACACGACCGGTGACGACGGTGCCACGACCGGTGATCGTGAACACGTCCTCGACGGGCATGAGGAACGGCTTCTCGGTCTCACGCTCGGGCTGCGGGATCGCGGAGTCGACCGCGTCCATCAGACCAAGCAGAGCCTGGGTCCACTCCGCGTCGCCCTCGAGCGCCTTGAGCGCCGACACCCGCACGACCGGGACGTCGTCGCCCGGGAACTCGTAGGTGCTCAGCAGCTCGCGGACCTCGAGCTCGACCAGGTCGAGCAGCTCGGCGTCGTCGACCATGTCGGCCTTGTTCAGCGCCACGACGATGTACGGAACGCCGACCTGGCGGGCCAGGAGCACGTGCTCCTTGGTCTGCGGCATCGGGCCGTCGGTCGCCGCGACCACCAGGATCGCGCCGTCCATCTGGGCGGCACCGGTGATCATGTTCTTGATGTAGTCGGCGTGACCGGGGCAGTCGACGTGCGCGTAGTGCCGCGACTCGGTCTGGTACTCGACGTGAGCGATCGAGATGGTGATGCCGCGGGCCTTCTCCTCCGGCGCCTTGTCGATCTCGTCGAACGGCGTGTACGGGTTGAGGTCCGGGTACTTGTCGTGCAGGACCTTCGTGATGGCCGCCGTCAGCGTCGTCTTACCGTGGTCGATGTGACCAATGGTGCCGATGTTGACGTGCGGCTTAGTCCGCTCGAACTTCGCCTTCGCCACTGGTGTCCTCCTGTGGACTGTCTGGTTCGTACGCCCGACGGCGCCACACGGCGCTTTGGACTTCTCCTAGTCGCCTGACCGGCCACGATGACCGGCCAGGCGTTCTCCAACGCTAACGGCGATTACTCGCCGGTCGCCTTCGAGATGATCTCCTTCGCGACGTTCGTGGGAACCTCGGCGTAGGAGTCGAACTGCATGCTGTAGCTCGCCCGGCCCTGCGTCTTCGACCGCAGGTCGCCGACGTAGCCGAACATCTCCGACAGCGGCACCAGGGCACGGACGACGCGGGCGCCGCCACGCTCCTCCATCGCCTGGATGATGCCGCGGCGGGAGTTGAGGTCGCCGATGACGTCACCCATGTTCTCCTCCGGAGTGGTGACCTCAACGGCCATCATCGGCTCGAGCAGCGCCGGGTCGGCCTTGCGAGCCGCCTCCTTCAGCGCCATCGAGCCGGCGATCTTGAACGCCATCTCGGACGAGTCGACCTCGTGGTACTTGCCGTCCACCAGGATCAGCTTGACGCCGACCAGCGGGTAGCCCGCGAGTACGCCGTACTGCATGGCGTCCTGCGCGCCGGCGTCGACCGACGGGATGAACTCCTTCGGGATGCGACCACCGGTGACGGCGTTGACGAACTCGTAGGTCGCCTCACCGTCGAGCGGCAGCGGCTCGAGGGAGATGAGCACCGACGCGTACTGGCCGGAACCACCGGTCTGCTTCTTGTGCGTGTACTCGACCTTCTCCACCGCGCGGCGGATGGTCTCGCGGTACGCGACCTGCGGCTTGCCGACGTTCGCCTCGACGTTGAACTCGCGCTTCATCCGGTCGACGAGGATTTCCAAGTGCAGCTCGCCCATGCCGGAGATGACCGTCTGGCCCGTCTCCTCGTCGTTCTTGACGCGGAAGGTCGGGTCCTCTTCGGCCAGCTTCTGGATGGCGGTGGAGAGCTTCTCCTGGTCGGCCTTGGTCTTCGGCTCGATCGCGACGTCGATGACCGGCTCCGGGAAGGTCATCGACTCCAGGATCACCGCGTTGGCCGGGTCGCACAGCGTGTCACCCGTGGTGGTCTGCTTGAGACCCTGGACGGCGATGATGTCACCAGCCTGCGCGGACGTACGCTCCTCGCGCTTGTTCGCGTGCATCTGGTAGATCTTGCCGATCCGCTCCTTGCGGTCCTTCGTGGAGTTGATGACCTGGGTGCCGGACTCCACCGTGCCCGAGTAGACCCGGACGTAGGTGAGCTTGCCCAGGTGCTTGTCCGTCTGGACCTTGAAGGCCAGGCCGGAGAAGGGCTCACTGACGTCGGCGTGGCGCTCGACGACGGTCTCGCCGTCCATCAGCGTGCCGTCGATGGCCGGGATGTCCAGCGGCGACGGCAGGTAGTCGACGACCGCGTCCAGCATCGGCTGCACGCCCTTGTTCTTGAACGCCGAACCGGTGACGACCGGGTTGACCTTGCCGGCGATGGTGGCGCGACGGATCGCGGCCTTCAGCTCCTCCAGGGTGAACTCGCCACCCTCGAGGTACTTCTCCATGATCTCGTCGTCGGCCTCGGCCAGCGTCTCGAGCAGCTTGGTACGCCACTCCTCGGCCTGCGCCTGCAGGTCGGCCGGGATCTCCTCGACCGCGTAGTCCTCGCCCTTCTGAGTCTCGCCGCGCCACGTGAGGGCGCGCATGCCCAGCAGGTCGACGACGCCGATGTGGTCGGCCTCGAGCCCGATCGGGATCTGCAGCACGAGCGGGGTCGCATTCAGCCGGTCGATCATCATCTGGACGCAGCGGAAGAAGTCCGCACCCGTCCGGTCCAGCTTGTTGACGAAGCACATACGCGGAACGTTGTACTTGTCCGCCTGGCGCCAGACGTTCTCGGTCTGCGGCTCTACGCCGGCGACGCCGTCGTAGACCGCGACCGCACCGTCGAGTACGCGCAGCGACCGCTCGACCTCGACCGTGAAGTCGACGTGGCCGGGCGTGTCGATGATGTTGATCGGGTGGCCCTTCCACTCGCACTTGGTGGCGGCAGAAGTGATCGTGATACCACGCTCCTGCTCCTGCTCCATCCAGTCCATGACGGCGGCGCCCTCGTGGACCTCGCCGATCTTGTGGGTGATGCCGGTGTAGAACAGGATGCGCTCGGTCGTGGTCGTCTTACCGGCGTCGATGTGCGCCATGATGCCGATGTTGCGGAGCTTGGCGAGCGCGGCGTTTGCGGCGGCCACTTTCGAGTTCCCTTCAGAAGGTGGGTGAACCTAGGTTCGGGTGGTGCCGGGCCGGGTCGGCCCGGCACCGAACGATTACTACCAGCGGTAGTGGGCGAAAGCCTTGTTCGACTCGGCCATCTTGTGCGTGTCCTCGCGCCGCTTCACCGCAGCGCCCAGACCGTTGCTGGCGTCCAGCAGCTCGTTCATGAGCCGCTCGACCATGGTCTTCTCCCGGCGGGCCTTGGAGTAGGTCACCAGCCAGCGCAGACCCAGCGTGGTCGCGCGGGCCGGACGAACCTCGACCGGCACCTGGTAGGTCGCGCCACCGACACGGCGGCTGCGGACCTCGAGGGTCGGCTTGACGTTGTCCATCGCGCGCTTCAGCGTGACGACCGGGTCGGTGCCGGTCTTCTCGCGGCAGCCTTCGAGGGCGCCGTAGACGATCCGCTCGGCGAGCTGACGCTTGCCTTCCTGCAGGATCTTGTTGACCAGCTGGGTGACCAGCGGCGAGTTGTACACCGGGTCGGCGGCCAGCGGGCGACGCGGAGCAGGTCCCTTACGCGGCATCGTTACTTCTTCCCTTCCTTGACAAGCTTCGCGCCGTAACGGCTGCGGGCCTGCTTGCGGTTGCGGACGCCCTGGGTGTCCAGCGAACCACGAATGATCTTGTAACGAACGCCGGGGAGGTCCTTAACACGACCACCACGAACGAGGACGATCGAGTGCTCCTGCAGGTTGTGACCCACGCCCGGGATGTAGGCGGTCACCTCGATCTGGCTGCTGAGCTTGACGCGAGCGACCTTCCGGAGAGCCGAGTTCGGCTTCTTGGGAGTGGTGGTGTACACGCGGGTGCACACGCCACGACGCTGCGGGCTGCCCTTGAGCGCCGGCGTCTTGGTCTTGCTCGTCTTGGCCTGGCGGCCCTTGCGGACCAACTGCTGAATAGTGGGCACCGGGTGTCTCCGCTCCCGTTCTCTCCTGTACAAGGCCGCTCGGTGCGACCAGGGTCTTCTCACTGGATCGGCCGATGGACGTCTCCGCGACGCTCACCGGTCGGCCGAACCTGTATGCGACCGGCTCTGCTCACGTCGCCGACCAGGGCGTTTCCTGGGGCGTCGCGGTCGTTGCCGACCCCCGCGGTCGGGCGTGTCGTCCGGTCCACGGGCCAGGCGCGCGATCACTCGCCCGCCGGGGTTTGCCGTTGTCGCGGTGCACTGCCGACGCCTTGCGGCAGCCGTCCATCGCGCACGCACGATGAGCCCAGGCATGCCCGGGCACGAGGGGAAAGAGTACCTATCACGAGCGCGCAGGTCAAAACGGGGGCTCCCGACCGATTTCACCGGTCCAAACTCGCTCTGGGAAACCCGACCGTTTTCGCGGCACGCTTCATTCCAGGCCGCTCCACGAATCAGTCTACCCGCTCGGTTCGTCCGCGTCGCACGGGATTGGCAGCTGTGAGCGGCCCCACCGGTGCCGATCGGCACGGCCGCAGGTCAAGCCCGGGTCGCCACCAGGAGGATGGCTGAGATCACAGCGATGAGCGTGACCGCGACACCCAGCCCGCCGCAGATCAGGCCACTGAGGGCCAGGCCCTTGCCGGTCAGGGCGGACGACCGCCGCACCTGGCGTAAGCCGAACGCACCCAGGACCACGGCGCCGGCGCTCAGGACGAGTGCCAGGACTGCGAACGCGCCGGCGGCGAGCGCACCCCAATCGGCGCTGGTCGCGGCCAACGCGAAGATCGCCACGACCCCGCTGACGAGCAGCCCGGCGATGCCGGCCGCCAGACTGCCCGAGGCCAGCCCGGTCAGGATCGGGCGGATCGGCAGGATGGCCAGGCCATAGGGCGTACCGGGGACGGGGTCGATCCGCGCCGGCGGGGGAAACCGCACCGGTGGGATCGGGGCCGGCAGACCGGTCGACTGGGTCACGCCTGCGATCCTCGCATACTCGCCGCATCAGCGAACCGCCGAAGTGCGGTCAGTTCACGCCGGGCGGGAAGTCGTGCGCCGGGTTCGCCGACCGGGTCAGCACACCGATGGTCACGGCCGCGCAGATCGCGAGCGCCGCGAGCGCCAACGCGATCCAGGCGAGGAACTGTCCGCGTACCGCCAGGCGATCCCCGGTGCGCCAGCCCTGCCCCTCGGCGATCTCCCCGCGGGCCTGGCGGGCCAGGGCCAGGGCCACGACGGCCGGGACGACGCCGCCCACGAGCAGGCCCGTGGCCACCGCGAGCCAGCCCAAGATGTACGCGGTGAGCGCCTTGCTGTCGCGGATCGGCTCCGGATCGTCCGGGTGTCGCATTCGCGTAGATTATCAACGCGACGCGGCCCGCGATCGAAAGTGATCGCGGGCCGCGCCTTGCGTTTGTTCAGCCGATCAGACAGATCAGCGGTACGCCCCGAAGTCGAAGTCGTCCAGCGGGACGGCCAGACCACTCGCCGGGCCGAACCCGTAGTCGGTCTCGCCGTAGGCGGCGGTCATCGAGTAGACCTTCGCCTTCGCCTCCTCGGTCGGCTCCACCCGGATGTTGCGGTACTTGCTGATGCCGGTACCGGCCGGGATGAGCTTACCGATGATGACGTTCTCCTTGAGGCCGATGAGCGAGTCGCTCCGGCTGTTGATCGCCGCTTCGGTGAGCACCCGGGTCGTCTCCTGGAAGGAGGCGGCCGAGAGCCACGACTCGGTGGCGAGCGACGCCTTCGTGATACCCATCAGCACCGGACGTCCGGCCGCGGGCTCGCCGCCCTCGGACACGACACGACGGTTCTCCGACTCGAACTGCGCCCGGTCGACCAGCACACCCGGCAGGAACTCGGTCGCGCCGGAGTCGATGACCGTGACGCGCTTGAGCATCTGCCGAATGATGATCTCGATGTGCTTGTCGTGGATCATCACGCCCTGCGAGCGGTAGACCTCCTGGACCTCCTGGGTCAGGTGGACCTGCACGGCCCGCGGCCCGAGCACCCGGAGGAGCTCGTGCGGGTCGATGGTGCCCTCGGTCAGCTTCTCGCCGACCTCCACGTGCGCACCGTCGTGCACCCGGAGGCGTACGCGCTTGGAGATCTTGTCGTGGACGATCTCGTCGCTGCCGTCGTCCGGCACGATGATGATCTTCCGCGACCGGTCGCCGTCCTCGATCCGGATCCGGCCCGGGGTCTCCGCGATCGGCGCCTTGCCCTTGGGCACCCGCGCCTCGAAGATCTCCTGGACACGGGGCAGACCCTGGGTGATGTCCTCACCCGCGACACCACCGGTGTGGAAGGTACGCATCGTCAGCTGCGTACCGGGCTCACCGATGGACTGGGCCGCGATGATGCCGACCGCCTCGCCGACGTCGACCGTCTTACCGGTCGGCAGCGACCGCCCGTAGCAGGCGGCGCAGACGCCGAGCTTGGACTCACAGGTCAGCACGCTGCGGACGCGTACCGTCTCGACACCGGCCTTGACCAGCGCGTCGATGACGATCGAGTTGAGGTCGACACCCGCGTTGGCGACGATCTTGCCGCTGCTGTCGGTGATGTCGTCGGCGAGCGTACGCGCGTGGGCGCCGGTCTCCGCGAACTCGTGCACGACGACCGTGCCGTCGGCCCGCTCACCGACGTGCACCGGGATGGCCCGGTCGGTGCCGCAGTCCTCTTCGCGGATGATGACGTCCTGCGAGACGTCCACCAGACGACGGGTCAGGTAACCCGAGTCGGCGGTACGCAGCGCGGTGTCGGCCAGACCCTTGCGGGCGCCGTGGGTGGAGATGAAGTACTCCAGCACCGACAGACCCTCACGGAACGAGGACTTGATCGGGCGCGGGATGATCTCACCCTTCGGGTTGGCCACCAGACCACGGATCGCGGCGATCTGCCGCAGCTGGAGCAGGTTACCGCGGGCGCCCGAGTGGATCATCTTCCACAGCGAGCCCTCCTGCGGCAGGGCCGTCTCCATCTCCTTGGCGACCTCGTTGGTCGCCTTGGTCCAGATCTGGATCAGCTCGCCCCGGCGCTCCTCAGAGGTCATGAGACCGCGCTGGTACTGCTTGTCGATCCGCTCGGCCTCCTTCTCGTAGCGCTCGAGGATGGCCCGCTTGGCCGGCGGCTGGACGACGTCCTCGATGCCGATGGTCACACCGGACCAGGTGGCCCAGTGGAAACCGGCCTCCTTGAGGGCGTCGAGCGTCGCGGCCAGGGCGACCTTCGGGAAGCGCTCGGCGAGGTCGTTGACGATCGCCGAGAGCTGACCCTTGCGGATCTCGTAGTTCACGAAGCGGTAGCCGACCGGCAGGGTCTCGTTGAACAGGACCCGGCCGAGGGTGGTGTCCACGACCAGCGGCTGGCCGGGCTCCCAGTCCTCCGGGGCCTCCCATTCGGGCTGACCCGCGCCGTTGTCGACACCGATCAGGCCGTCGAGACGGATCTTGACCGGCGCCTGCAGGTGCAGCTCGCCCTGGTCGTACGCCATCCGAGCCTCGGCGTCCGTGCTGAACGCCCGGCCCTCGCCCGCCAGCCCTGTCCGCAGGTGCGTCAGGTGGTAGAGCCCGATCACCATGTCCTGGGTCGGCATGGTGACCGGCTTGCCGTCGGCCGGCTTGAGGATGTTGTTCGAGGACAGCATCAGGATCCGGGCCTCGGCCTGCGCCTCCGCCGACAGCGGCACGTGGACCGCCATCTGGTCGCCGTCGAAGTCCGCGTTGAAGGCGGTGCAGACGAGCGGGTGGATCTGGATCGCCTTGCCCTCGACCAGCTGCGGCTCGAAGGCCTGGATGCCCAGGCGGTGCAGGGTGGGCGCGCGGTTCAGCAGGACCGGGTGCTCGGTGATGACCTCTTCGAGGACGTCCCACACGACCGGCCGCTGACGCTCGACCATCCGCTTGGCGGACTTGATGTTCTGCGCGTGGTTCAGGTCGACCAGGCGCTTCATCACGAACGGCTTGAACAGCTCCAGCGCCATCTGCTTGGGCAGACCGCACTGGTGCAGCTTCAGCCGCGGGCCGACGACGATGACCGACCGGCCGGAGTAGTCCACGCGCTTGCCGAGCAGGTTCTGGCGGAACCGGCCCTGCTTGCCCTTGAGCATGTCGGACAGCGACTTCAGCGGGCGGTTACCCGGTCCGGTGACCGGACGGCCGCGCCGGCCGTTGTCGAACAGCGCGTCGACGGCCTCCTGCAGCATCCGCTTCTCGTTGTTCACGATGATCTCGGGCGCGCCGAGGTCGATCAGACGCTTGAGGCGGTTGTTGCGGTTGATCACGCGACGGTAGAGGTCGTTCAGGTCGCTGGTGGCGAAGCGGCCACCGTCGAGCTGCACCATCGGGCGCAGGTCCGGCGGGATGACCGGTACGCAGTCCAGCACCATGCCGAGCGGCGAGTTGTTCGTGTTCAGGAACGCAGCGACGACCTTGAGTCGCTTGAGCGCCCGGATCTTGCGCTGGCCCTTGCCGGTGCGGATGGTCTCGCGGAGATCGTCGGCCTCGTTGCTGAGGTCCATGTTCTCCAGCAGCGCCTTGATCGCCTCGGCGCCCATGCCACCGGTGAAGTACTCGCCGAACCGGTCACGCAGCTCGCGGTAGAGCAGCTCGTCGGTGACCAGCTGCTTCGAGTCCAGCTTCCGGAAGGTGTCGAGCACCTCGTCGAGCCGGTCGATCTCCCGCTGGGCCTTGTCCCGGATCTGGCGCATCTCGCGCTCGCCGGACTCCTTGACCTTGCGGCGTACGTCGGCCTTGGCGCCCTCCGCCTCCAGCTCGGCCAGGTCGGCCTCGAGCTTGGCGGCGCGCTTCTCGATCTCGGCGTCCCGGGCGTTCTCCGCCTGGCGCTTCTCCGCGAAGATCTCGTTCTCGATCGTCGAGAGGTCGCGGTGACGCGCCTCGGTGTCGACGCTCGTGATCACGTACGACGCGAAGTAGATGATCTTCTCGAGGTCCTTCGGAGCCAGGTCGAGCAGGTAGCCCAGCCGGCTCGGGACGCCCTTGAAGTACCAGATGTGCGTGACCGGCGCGGCCAGCTCGATGTGGCCCATCCGCTCACGACGCACCTTGGACCGGGTCACCTCGACGCCGCACCGCTCACAGACGATGCCCTTGAAGCGGACCCGCTTGTACTTGCCGCAGTAGCACTCCCAGTCCCGCTGCGGGCCGAAGATCTTCTCGCAGAAGAGTCCGTCCTTCTCGGGCTTCAGGGTGCGGTAGTTGATGGTCTCGGGCTTCTTGACCTCGCCGTGCGACCAGCGTCGAATGTCTTCCGCGGTCGCCAGGGCGATTCGCAGCTCATCGAAGAAGTTAACGTCGAGCACTTAATTTCCTTCTGGCTCGTTCTTGCCTAAATCGTCTTCGTGGGGTGTGCCGGGGGCCTCGCGGCCCCCGGCGGCACCTTGATCAGACTTCGTCGACGCTGATCACGCCTTCGTTGGGCCGGCGGGACAAGTCGATGCCCAGCTCCTCGGCCGCACGGAACACCTCGTCGTCGGTCTCCCGCATCTCCAGGGCGACGCCGTCGCTGGAGAGGACCTCCACGTTCAGGCAGAGCGACTGGAGTTCCTTGAGGAGAACCTTGAACGACTCCGGGATGCCCGGCTCCGGAATGTTCTCGCCCTTGACGATCGCCTCGTAGACCTTCACCCGGCCGAGGACGTCGTCGGACTTGATGGTGAGCAGCTCCTGCAGCGCGTACGCCGCGCCGTAGGCCTGCATCGCCCAGCACTCCATCTCACCGAAGCGCTGACCACCGAACTGCGCCTTACCACCCAGCGGCTGCTGCGTGATCATCGAGTACGGACCGGTCGACCGAGCGTGGATCTTGTCGTCGACCAGGTGGTTCAGCTTCAGGATGTAGATGTAGCCCACCGCGATCGGGTCCGGCAGCGGCTCACCGCTGCGGCCGTCGAACAGCTGGGCCTTGCCGGAGGCGCCCACGAGCTGCTGGCCGTCGCGGTTCGGCAGCGTCGAGGCGAGCAGACCGGTGATCTCCTCCTCCTTGGCGCCGTCGAAGACCGGCGTGGCCACGTTCGTGTCGGGCTCCGACTCGTGGGCGTCGATCGACCGGAGAGCCTTCTTCCAGTCCTCGTCCTCGCCCTCGATCTTCCAGCCGGTCTTGGCCACCCACCCGAGGTGGGTCTCCAGGACCTGCCCGATGTTCATTCGCGAGGGCACACCCAGCGGGTTGAGCACGATGTCGACCGGCGTGCCGTCCTCGAGGAACGGCATGTCCTCGACCGGAAGGATCTTGGAGATGACGCCCTTGTTGCCGTGGCGGCCCGCGAGCTTGTCACCGTCCTGGATCTTCCGCTTCTGGGCCACGTAGACCCGGACCAGCTCGTTGACGCCCGGCGGCAGCTCGTCGCCGTCCTCGCGGGAGAACGTGCGTACGCCGATGACCGTGCCGGTCTCGCCGTGCGGCACCTTCAGCGAGGTGTCCCGGACCTCCCGCGCCTTCTCCCCGAAGATCGCGCGGAGCAGCCGCTCCTCCGGGGTCAGCTCGGTCTCGCCCTTGGGCGTGACCTTGCCGACCAGGATGTCGCCGGGGACGACCTCGGCGCCGATCCGGATGATGCCGCGCTCATCGAGGTCGGCGAGCATCTCCTCGCTGACGTTCGGGATGTCGCGAGTGATCTCCTCCGGACCCAGCTTGGTGTCCCGGGCGTCGACCTCGTGCTCCTCGATGTGGATCGAGGTGAGCACGTCCTCCTGCACGAGGCGCTGCGACAGGATGATCGCGTCCTCGTAGTTGTGGCCCTCCCACGGCATGAACGCGACCAGCAGGTTGCGCCCGAGCGCCATCTCGCCCTCGTCGGTGCAGGGACCGTCGGCGATGACCTGGCCGGCCTCGACGCGGTCGCCCTCGAAGACGACGGGCTTCTGGTTGACGCAGGAACCCGAGTTGGAGCGGCGGAACTTGTGCAGCAGGTACGTGCGGCGGTGGCCGTCGTCCTGGTGGACCGTCACGTAGTCGGCGCAGAGGTCCTCGACCACACCGCCGACCTCGGCCACGACCACGTCGCCGGCGTCGACCGCGGCCCGGTACTCCATGCCGGTGCCGACCAGCGGGGACTCCGCCTTGACCAGCGGCACGGCCTGACGCTGCATGTTCGCGCCCATCAGGGCCCGGTTGGCGTCGTCGTGCTCGAGGAACGGGATCATCGCGGTCGCGACCGACACCATCTGGCGCGGCGAGACGTCCATGTAGTCGACCTGCGTCGGCGCGACGAAGTCGACCTCGCCGCCCTTCCGGCGGACGAGCACGCGGTCGCCGACGAAGTGACCGTCCGCCATCAGCGGCTCGTTGGCCTGCGCGATGACGTGCCGGTCCTCCTCGTCCGCGGTCAGGTAGTCGATCTGGTCGCTCACACGACCCTCGACGACCTTCCGGTACGGCGTCTCGATGAAGCCGAACGGGTTGACCCGGGCGAAGGTGGACAGGGCGCCGATGAGGCCGATGTTCGGGCCTTCCGGCGTCTCGATCGGGCACATGCGGCCGTAGTGCGACGGGTGGACGTCACGGACCTCGAAGCCGGCGCGCTCCCGGGACAGACCACCCGGGCCGAGCGCCGACAGTCGGCGCCGGTGGGTCAGACCCGCGAGCGGGTTGGTCTGGTCCATGAACTGGGAGAGCTGCGACGTGCCGAAGAACTCCTTGATCGCGGCCACCACGGGGCGGATGTTGATCAGGGTCTGCGGCGTGATCGCCTCGACGTCCTGGGTCGTCATGCGCTCGCGGACGACGCGCTCCATCCGGGACAGGCCGACGCGGACCTGGTTCTGGATGAGCTCGCCCACCGTACGCAGACGCCGGTTGCCGAAGTGGTCGATGTCGTCGGCCTCGTAGCCCTCTTCGCCCACGTGCAGGCGGGCGAGGTACTCGACGGTCGAGACGATGTCTTCCTCGGTCAGGACGCCGGTGGTGATCGGGACGTCGATCTCCAGCTTCTTGTTGAACTTGTAGCGACCGACCTTCGCGACGTCGTAGCGCTTCGGGTTGAAGAACAGGTTGTCGAGAAGGGTCTGCGCGTTCTCCCGCGTCGGCGGCTCGCCCGGACGCAGCTTGCGGTAGATGTCGAGCAGCGCCTCGTCCTGGCTGGCGATGTGGTCCTTCTCCAGCGTGGTCATGAGCAGCTCAGACCAGCCGAAGCGCTCCCGGATCTGGTCCGCGGACCAGCCGATCGCCTTCAGCAGGACGGTGACGGCCTGCCGGCGCTTGCGGTCGATCCGCACGCCGACGGTGTCGCGCTTGTCGATGTCGAATTCGAGCCAGGCGCCCCGGCTCGGGATGACCTTGACGCTCGTCAGGTCACGGTCGGAGGTCTTGTCCGGCTCCTTGGTGAAGTAGACACCCGGAGAACGGACAAGCTGGGATACGACGATCCGCTCCGTGCCGTTGATGATGAAAGTGCCCTTCGGCGTCATCATCGGGAAGTCACCCATGAACACCGTCTGGCTCTTGATCTCGCCGGTGGTGTTGTTGGTGAACTCCGCGGTAACGAAGAGAGGCGCGCAGTAGGTCAGGTCCTTCTCCTTGCACTCCTCGATCGAGGCCTTGACCTCTTCGAAGCGCGGGTTGGAGAAGGAAAGCGACATGGTGCCGGAGAAGTCCTCGATGGGACTGATCTCTTCGAGGATTTCTGCGAGGCCCGAGCGGGCGTGCTGATCAGCTGCCGAGCGGGTCTGCCAAGCCTCGTTGCCGACCAGCCAGTCGAAGGACTCGGTCTGGATGGCGAGAAGGTTGGGGACCTCTAGATGTTCGGTGATCCTGCCGAAGGAGATCCGGCGGGGAGCGAAAGCGCTCGACGTACGACTGGTCTTCGCAGGGCGGGAAGTTGCCAAGATACGTCCTTCCGAGGACCGATGGTGCAACGGCCGTTACGCGTGCACTCCAACAACCCCTGATCCGGAACTACCGCGCGGAAAGTCCGCGGGGAAGTCATCCCAGGCAGGGGCAGATAGAAGGGCAGCGCAAACTAGCAGTGTAGCCGGAAGGCACGCCGCTGTAAAGTCGCCACGGCAAAACCGGGCCAGACGTGTCGCACACCACCCTAACCCAGCGGGGCGACAGTTTCCCTCGAACCGAACGGGGCAAACCGTCTCAGGCGCTTTGGCGGCGACTGTCCTCTCTTCTGGCAACCAGCGTGTTGTTCTGACATCAGCGTGCCCTCCGCCGCCTGCCACGTCAAGACCATGCCGCATAACAGTGTGGGCGTGGCATCATGAGCCGTCGGCGAAGCCTGGCGAATCCACCCGCAGACCCCCCGCTGACCGGCCGAAAGACCCGTCGAGGAGCCATGACTTCGAACGTGCTGACCTCGCCCGCGACACGCCGGGCGCCCGCCCGCCAGACCCTCCGGCGGTACCTTCCGGCCCTGGTCGCGTGGGGTGTCGGGGCCTTCGTCTTCCTTCTGACGACGGCGTACCACTATCGCGTGCTGGGCACCGAGCCGCGGCCGGCCAAGCTGATCTTCGAAGACTGGCTCATCTGGGACTCCGGCCACTACCTCGACATCGCCGAACGCGGATACGACACCTTCGAACGGCACGCCTTCTTCCCGGCGTACCCGCTGCTTCTGCACGCGAGCGACTATCTGCCCGGCGGGCAGCGGGTGGCCGGTCCGATCATCACGATGCTCGTCGCGCTCGGGGCGCTGATCCTCCTCCAGCGGCTGGCCGAGCACGAGTTCGACAAGGCGGTCGCGCGGCGTACGGTCTTCTATGTCGTCGCCTTCCCGACCGCGTTCTTCCTCTACGCCCCGTACAACGAAGGCCTGTTCATCCTCTTCGCGGTCGGCGCCCTCTATGCGGCCCGCCGGGGGAACTGGTGGGTCGCGGGGCTCCTGGGCGGTCTGGCTGGCACTGTCCGGCTCTTCGGGCTGCTCCTGCTGCTGCCGCTGGCGTACGAGTATCTGCGGGTGCATCGCCGTCCCCGGTGGTCTGCGCTCGCGCTTTTCCTGGTCCCGGCCGGGCTTCTGGCGTACACCTTCTATTGCTGGCGGACCACCGGCGACCCGCTGGCCTTCGCGCACGCCCAGGACCACTGGCATCGGGCTTATCAATGGCCCGGCGTGCCGCAGTGGCACGCGCTGCGGCTGATCGGCGAGCAGCCGCTGCTGAGTGCGCGCAGCCTGCTCTACGTGCAGCAGCTCGCGCTGTTCGGGCTCGGGCTGATCACGCTGGTGCTCGCGGTCGTGGGGCCGTTCCGGTTCCGCGCCGACCAGCGCTATCTCCTCGTGTACGCCGCGGCGCTGTTCCTGCCCCTGGTGATCACCGAGGTGGGACCCGACGACCCGCTGGGTTCCCTGCCCCGGTTTCTCCTGGAGATCGTCCCGATCTTCCTGGTGCTGGGCCGGATCGGGGCGAAGGAGCTGCTGGACCGGTCGCTGCTGCTCGCTCTGATGGCGCTGAACGTGATCAACATCCTCACGTTCCTCAACCGGGACACCTTCGTCTCCTGAGTACGCGAAAGGGGGCCGTGGCTGTCCACGGCCCCCTTTCGACAGGTGTTACTTGAGCGTGACGCCCGCGCCCTCGGCGTCGAGCTTCGCCTTGGCCTTGTCGGCGGTCTCCTTGTTGACCTTCTCGAGGATCGCCTTGGGGGCGGCCTCGACGAGGTCCTTGGCCTCCTTCAGGCCCAGGCCGGTCAGCTCACGCACGACCTTGATGACCTGGATCTTCTTGCCACCGTCGTTCTCGAGGACGACGTCGAACTCGTCCTTCTCCTCGGGGGCCTCGGCCGCCGCGCCGCCGGCGGCGGGCGCGGCAACGCCGACGGCGACCGGCGCGGCCGCGGTGACGTCGAAGGTCTCCTCGAACTGCTTCACGAACTCGGAGAGCTCGATCAGGGTCATCTCCTTGAACGCGTCAAGGAGCTCCTCGGTGCTCAGCTTCGCCATTGTTTGGCGTCCTTTCTCAAACTACGAAAATCGTGGGTCCACGGTGCCGAACGCCCGGAGGGCTTACTCGGCACCTTCCTGCGCGCGCTTGTCCTGCAGTGCGGCGACCGTGCGAGCGGTCTTCGAGAGCGGGGCCTGCAGCACGGCCGCGGCCTTGCTCAGGTTCGCCTTCATGGCGCCGGCCAGCTTGGCTAGCAGCACCTCGCGGGACTCCAGGTCGGCGATCTTGGTGACCTCGGCCGCCGTGATCGCCTTGCCCTCGAAAACGCCACCCTTGATGACGAGCAGCGGGTTGGCCTTCGCGAAATCACGAAGGCTCTTCGCAGCCTCGACGGGGTCGCCGGAGACGAAGGCGAGCGCGGTAGGACCGGTGAACAGCGCATCGAGGCCATCGATGCCAGCCTCGGTCGCGGCCCGCTTCGCGAGCGTGTTCTTCGCGACCGTGTAGCTGGTCGTCCGGCCCAGCGAGCGCCGCAGCTCGGTCAGCTGCGCCACGGTCAGTCCGCGGTACTCGGTGAGCACGGTGGCCGGCGAGTTGCGGAAGTTCTCGGTGAGCTCCGCGACCGCGCCCGCCTTGTCGGCCCGAATCGGCTTGTCCGCCATGTCCCTCCTCTCTCCTGCTTCGAGCTGGTCAGGTCGCGCCCGGTAACCCGGGCTGGGAGGAACCGTGAAAAGCAAAACGCCCCGGCGCAGGCGCACGGGGCTTCTTCGGCGCTTTCGCGCCGGGAGCAAATCCGTCATCCTGCGCGGGCCGCCCGCCTGTCGCGGGGCCTTCGACCACGCCCTTGCGGGCGCGATGACCAGCGGTCTTTGGGTGAAACTCCAGCAAGAGTACGCGGAGCGCCCCGCCGATGCCAAATCGGCCCGCCTATGACGTGAGACACCGGCGCCCTCTATCCGGCAGCTCGCGGCCGACCTCGGGGTCGGCCCGGCTGCTGGGCGCGGACGACGTGGCGATCCTCGAAAGTGTCAGGGGTTCCCTGTAGAAAAAGCGACAGAGGCTTGAGCGCCACGGGGGAGCTCAAGCCTCTGTCTACGTCGGACGGCGGGTGGCGGTCAGGCCTCCGCGCCCTCGTGGAAGTTCCGCGTCACGTTCGGGTCGACCGGGACGCCGGGGCCCATGGTCGTGGTGACGGTGATCTTCTTGACGTACTTGCCCTTGGCCGCGGACGGCTTGGCCCGCTGGACCTCGTCGACGACCGCGGCGTAGTTGTCGATCAGCTGCTCGGCCGAGAACGACGCCTTGCCGATGATCAGGTGGAGGTTGGAGTGCTTGTCCACCCGGAAGGTGATCTTGCCACCCTTGATCTCGTTGACGGCCTTGGTGACGTCCATCGTGACGGTGCCGGTCTTCGGGTTCGGCATGAGGCCGCGCGGGCCCAGGATCCGCGCGATCCGGCCGATCTTGGCCATCTGGTCCGGCGTGGCGATCGCCGCGTCGAACTCCAGCCACCCCTCCTGAATCCGGGCGACCAGCTCGTCGGTGCCGACGACGTCGGCCCCGGCGGCTTCCGCCTCGGCAGCCTTCTCACCGGCGGCGAACACGATCACGCGAGCGGTCTTGCCGGTGCCGTGCGGCAGGTTGACGGTGCCCCGGACCATCTGGTCCGCCTTACGCGGGTCGACACCGAGGCGCATCGCGACCTCGACCGTGGCGTCGAACTTGGTGGGGCTCGTCTCCTTCGCCAGCTTGATGGCGTCGGCGGGGGCGTAGAGCTTGGTGCGGTCGATCTTCTCGGCCGCCTGCTTGTAAGCCTTGCTGTGCTGCATCTCTGCTTAATCTCCTGTGGTCTGCAACGAGCCGCGTGGGGCGGCTCTCCCACGGCACCCGGCGAGCGGGCGCCTTGAGGTCACTCGCTGACGGTGATGCCCATCGACCGGGCGGTGCCGGCGATGATCTTCATGGCCTGCTCGACGTCGTTGGCGTTGAGGTCGGCCATCTTCTTCTCGGCGATCTCCCGCACCTGGGCGCTGGTGACCTTCCCGACCTTGTCCTTGTGCGGAACGCCCGAGCCCTTGGGCACGCCGGCCGCCTTGATCAGCAGCTGGGCGGCGGGCGGGGTCTTCAGCACGAAGGTGAAGGAACGGTCCTCGTAAACGGTGATCTGCGCCGGAACGACGTCACCGCGCATCGAGTCGGTCGCGGCGTTGTACGCCTTGACGAACTCCATGATGTTCACACCGTGCTGACCGAGCGCGGGACCGACCGGCGGAGCCGGAGTCGCCGACGCAGCCTTCAGCTGAAGCGTGAACGTCTTGACGATCTTCTTCTTCTTCGGAGGCATGTCTCTTCCTGGGCTGTATGGGCAGGGTGCGGCCGCATCCCGCCCGGGGTGGTTTTCACCGGACCGGCCTGTTCGGCGCGCACGGTCAGCGCACCTGTTCACAGGCCGGACGTTCCATGATAACGCCGATGAATTCGATCTCCGAACCCGCCCCGAAACTGAGATGAGCATCCATTCGGGCGGCGGCACTCGCGTCAGCCGACTCGCGTGAGCCGGCTGACGCGACTTGATCGGCTAGATCTTGGAGACCTGGTTGAAGTTCAGCTCAACCGGCGTCTCGCGGCCGAAGATCGAGACCAGGACCTTGAGCTTCTGCTGGTCGGCGTTGATCTCGTTGATGGTGGCCTGCAGCGAGGCGAAGGCGCCGTCGGTCACCGTGACCGAGTCGCCGACCTCGAAGTCCAGCACCTTGACCTCGACCTTGGCCTTCTTGCCAGGCTCGGCCACGGCCGCCGGGGCGAGCCACTTGAGGACCTCGTCGAGGCTCAGCGGCGCGGGACGGTCGGCCCGGTCGGTCGCGCCGACGAAGCCCGTCACGCCAGGCGTGTTGCGGACGCAGGAGTAGGACTCCGGCGTCAGGTCCATCCGGACGAGGATGTAGCCCGGGAACACCTTGTTGGTGACGACCTGCCGCTTGCCGTTCTTGATCTCGGCCTCTTCGCGGGTCGGGACCTCCACCTGGAAGATGAAGTCCTCCATGTCGAGGCTGGTGATCCGGGTCTCGAGGTTCGTCTTGACCTTGTTCTCGTAACCGGCGTACGAGTGCACCACGTACCAGTCGCCAGGGGCGAAGCGAAGCTTCTGCCGCAGCTCGGCGACCGGGTCGAAGGGAGCGTCGTCGTCCGCCGGCTCGACCACGGCCGTCTCTTCGGCCTGGTCTGCGACCTCCTCGGTCACGGCGGTCTCGTCGTACTCAGCCACGCTCGCTCACTTCCGTCACATCTGTCACTTAGGGTTGCCGAAGATGTACAGCACACCCTTGGCATAACCGAGATCGAGGAGGCCGACGAGCGTCATCATGATCGCAACGAATACCACCACGACAGCGGTGTAGGTCAGCAGATCCTTGCGCGTCGGCCAGATGACCTTG
The DNA here is from genome assembly GCF_040654195.1 of Hamadaea sp. NPDC050747. Taxonomy (NCBI): domain Bacteria; kingdom Bacillati; phylum Actinomycetota; class Actinomycetes; order Micromonosporales; family Micromonosporaceae; genus Hamadaea; species Hamadaea sp. NPDC050747. The sequence goes on along the minus strand of NZ_JBFAHM010000014.1, from coordinate 153,153 downwards.
CGCAGCTCGCCGATGACCTCACGGAAGAACAGCCAGATCCGGCGCAGGCCGAACAGGCCCCGGCCCTCCGAGCGCTTGGCCGCCTTGGCATCCTTGGCGTCCTTCTTCGACGCCGCCTTGGCCGACTTCGTGCCGGTCGGGCTCTCCTCGGTCAGCTCGGCGTCGTCGTCGACAGCGTCGTCGAACACGTCCTCGACGTGCTCGGCCGCGGCGCCCTCGCCACGTCGATTGCTCTCGGCCACTTCGCCCTACTTCCGTGTCGCGGGGGTGGGAGTGCTTGTTTCCGCACTCAGTCACACGCTAGCCGAACGCCCGCCGAATCGCGCCTGCGTTGGCTGGAGGCCAGGCCCCGCTCCGGAAGGCATCAAGCCGCAGGGGCGACAGGACTCGAACCTGCAACCTGCGGTTTTGGAGACCGCTGCGCTACCAATTGCGCCACACCCCTGTGCGGAAAGCACACCCTGACCGGCGGCGTGCACCACTGGCCGGGGTCACTCACCCCACGGCGGACCAGTGTACGGGTAGGCGTCCCCGTTGCCAACTCAGGTACGCCGCCGGACGTGATTTCGCGTTCACACAGCAGAAAGACCGGCGACCCAGAAGGGTGCCGGTCTTTCCGAAAGCTGCAGGCGAAGCCGCTGGATCAGCGGGTCTCGCGGTGCGCGGTGTGCTTGCCGCAACGGGGGCAGAACTTCTTCAGCTCGATGCGGTCCGGGTCGTTGCGGCGGTTCTTCTTCGTGATGTAGTTACGCTCTTTGCAGTCCACGCACGCCATGGTGATCTTTGGACGTACGTCAGTCGCCTTAGCCACAGCAGTGCCTTCCTGAATGAGCTGTGCATTACGAGGTCTCAGCGTAGGAGAGAACCCCGCTGAAACGCAAAAGAGCGAGTCACTATGTGACGACGCTCAAGTAGCGGTGGCCGGACTTGAACCGGCGACACAGCGATTATGAGCCGCTTGCTCTACCAACTGAGCTACACCGCTGGGCGCGGGCTGTCCTGGGACACCCGGGTCGAGCCCCCTTACGGAATCGAACCGTAGACCTTCTCCTTACCATGGAGACGCTCTGCCGACTGAGCTAAGGGGGCGTGCGCCACGCTTACCGCGCCGCGCGCCTTGGTAAGAGTACACGGCACCCCCGCTTCCGCGAAATCGGGTTGGCCCTTCGGCTCTCCCCGCGTTTCGTGGCGGCCGTCAGCCCACCGCACGCAGGCGCCGGACCTCTCCGCCAGGCGTCGGTTCGCCGTCCGTCCGCGCCCCCAGCCAGGCCTCCAGGCGCTCGTAGGGCAACGGGCGGCTGAAGAGGAAGCCCTGGCCGATGTCGCAGCCGATCTCGGCCAGCAGATCCAGCGTGAGTTCACTCTCGACGCCCTCCGCCACGACGGCGAGCCCGAAGTGCCGGGAGATGTCCACGACGGCCCGGACGATGGCAAGATCGCCGGCGTCGGTCGCCATGCCCTGCACGAACGAGCGGTCGATCTTCACCTCGTGCACCGGCAGCCGCCGCAGATAGGACAGCGAGGAATAGCCGGTCCCGAAGTCGTCCACCGAGAGGCGTACGCCCAACTCGTAGAGCCGGCGCAGAGTCGGCAACGGCCGGTCCTCCTCGCCGACGAAACCGTCTTCGGTGATCTCCAGCGTGAGTCGATCCGGCGACACCGCGTACTCCCGGAGGATTTCGTCGACCCGGTTCGGGAACTCGGTGTCGAGCAGCGTACGCGCCGACAGGTTGACCGCCACGCCGAGCGGCCGCCCGGCGTCGATCCACTCCCGCGCCCGCCGCAGACCCTCCCGCAGCACCGCCTCCGTCAACCGGCTCAGTTGCCCGGTGTGCTCGGCGACCGCCACGAAGTCCTCCGGCGCCACCGACCCGTGCGTCGGATGCTCCCAGCGCGCCAGGCACTCGACGCCGACCAGATGACGATCCCGCAGGTCCACCTTGGGCTGGAAGTAGACCTCCAGCTCGTTGTTGTCCAAGGCCCGCCGCAGGTCGCCGGCCAGCCCCAGCCGGCGTACCGACCGGGACTCCATGCCCAGGCTGAACAGCTGCACCCCGTTCGCGCTCGACTTCGCGGCATGCGTAGCCAACTCGGCCCGCTGCAACAAGGTGGCCGGATCGGTCCCGTGATCGGGATGCACGACGATGCCGACCGCGGTGTCCACGTCCAGCGTCAGCGTCCCGAAGCTCAACGGCTGCTGCAACTGCTTACGGAGGCTCGTCGCCAGGCTGGTCGCCGCCTCGGCACTCGGGATCCGCAAAGTCACGACGAACTCGTCACCGCCGACCCGGCCCACCAACGCCCCGGGGGCCGCCGCACTCCGCAGCCGAGTCGCCACCTCACCGATCAGGCGGTCGCCCGCGGCGTACCCGAGCGAGTCGTTCACGTCCCGCAGGGAATCCACGTCGAAGAACAGGACCGCGACCACCTCACCCGGCGCGCGGACCTTCACCGACTCCTCCAGCGCCGTCGTCACGCGGCGGCGGTTCGGCAGCCCGGTCAACGCGTCGTGGTACGCGTCGTAGCGCAGCCGGTCGACGAGACGCGAGTTCTCGACCGCGACCGCGGCATGCGCCGCTACCGCTTCGAGCAGCTTCACATCTCCGGGGACGAATGTCACCGTATCGCCGAGGCGACCGGCGACCTCCAGCGTCCCGATGACAGCCGATCCTGTCCGCAACGGAACGATGATCGCGTCTTTCCCACCGGCCGACTGCAGCTCCGTCAGCTCGTCGCTTTCGCCGAAAGCGGACCCCAGGGCGAGCGTCTCACCGGTCTCGAACACGCGGTGGCGCAGTTGGTCAGGCGTTACAACCACATCTAGCAGGCCGAGAGATTCGACCTTGGCACTGAGGAGAACCTCTGGGTATCGGCCTTGCTCCGGGACCCACAGCGAGGCGTATTCCGCCGAAAGCAGCGAGCGCACCCGTGCCAGTAGCACGTCGATCAAGGTGCCGTCGTAGCGCGTGTCCGCGATGGCCCTTGTCAGTTCATAGATTGCGGTCAACGCATTGTGTTGCCGAAGGAATCCCGCATAGGACCGGTACGCCACCACGAAGCCCGCGCCCAGGATGCCGAAGAGCAGAAGGGCGAACACACTCTGCGCCCAGAGGACCAGGACCACCATCGCCACGGTCATGTTGACGAGCGCAAGCACCAGGCCAGAGATGGCCGTACTGGACATGACTCGCTGCGGAATTCGGCCTTGGACGATGGTGATCACGCCGGTCACGGCGAACATCGAGACGAAGTGACTGGTCAGGCCGGCTGCGTAAAGCGCGATCCAGGTACGTGGCGAGTCGGCCGACAAGTCCCCGAAAAGATGCAGCACCAACTCGGCGAAGACAGTGCACGCGCCCGCAGCGGCGACGTTGAATGCCGCCTTTACGGGCGGCATCTTCCGCCTCATCTGGCTGAGGGACGTTGCAGTAACGCGGACGAGGATCAAGGTCACGGGCGGGAGGAAGAAGAGTCCCAGAATGAAAGGGATCTCCACCAAAGACGCCTGAAACGACTGTCGACGCACCTCGAAATGCATCCGGACCATGTCGGCCCACAGGAACAACACCAGGAAAAGTAGGCCGAGAAGCCATTTTCCGGTCGCGTCTCTATTGCTTGCCGCGAAAACCGCAGTAAGAACAACGGCTACCAGCGCCAACGGCCCCGTGACTAGCCAGGCAAGCTCAGACGACCGTCCGGATCTCGCCCCAGCCACACTCGTCTCCGCTCAGCCGTTCGCAGCGTCAGTCCGTGATGTCGGCTCAGCCCCACTCGAAGTCGCCGAGGAGCTGCACCGACGGCAAGGAATCGACCTGCGTGGCCGCCGGAGCGGGCTCAGTCGGCCCGGCGCCCCACTCGAAGTCATCTGCACTGGCGATGTTCGGCGCGGCCAGGACTCCACCGAGGACGAGAGCAAACGCGCCCATAATCAAGCGGCGACGAACCTTATCGGTGTTCATCGGCGGCTCCTGACATCGTTACGGCGTCTGCGTTGGGCATGGGGGCTCAACGGATAGTGCCACATTAGCGCGTGGCAAGGAAAGCCCCAACGCGGAGCCACCGCATGGACTTGCGCGGTTTCGTCCCTTAGCGCGGAGAATGTCGACAGTCGGAGGACCCCGGCCGGGTCCGACTGTTCCGTTCAGTCCGACCTGTCCGACTCTGAGTCTTGCTCACAGTAAGCGGGCAAATTCAGGAAGTCAACGGTAGTTGGTGAACTGGAGCGCGACTCCGAAGTCCCCCGACTTCAGCAGAGCAATGACTTCCTGCAGCTCATCCTTCTTCTTGCCGGTCACACGAAGTTGATCGCCTTGAATCTGCGCCTGGATACCCTTGGGACCTTCGTCACGGATCTTCTTGGTGATCGCCTTGGCCTTCTCCTGATCGATGCCCTGGATGATCTTGCAATCGATCTTGTACCCCTTGCCCGACGTCTTCGGCTCACCGGCGTCCAGGGACTTCAGGGAGATGTTCCGCTTGATCAGCTTCTCCTTGAAGACCTCCAGCGCGGCCCTGACCCGATCCTCGGTCTCCGCCGACAGCGTCACGGCCTCCTCGCCGGCCCAGGAGATCGAGGCGCCGGTGCCACGGAAGTCGAACCGCGTGCCCAGCTCCTTCTCCGTCTGGTGCAGCGCGTTGTCGACCTCCTGGCGGTCGACCTTGCTGACGATGTCGAACGACGGGTTGGCAGCCATCTTCCCTGCTCCTCGTGGACTGGCCGCCCGCAAGACGGCCGATCTTCATGGACTGGAGATATGTACGGTTCATCAGCCTATCGGGCCGCCCCACCGGGTTGGGAGGTGAGCCGGGCAACCCGGTTGCACAATCGCCCTCCGGTACCGCTATCCTTTCTCAAGTCACCGCGCCCGGCGCTCCGGCGGAGGGTGTGGCGACGGCTTTGGCGGGTTGCCCGAGTGGTCAATGGGAGCGGACTGTAAATCCGTCGCGAAAGCTACGAAGGTTCGAACCCTTCACCCGCCACAGTCGAAGAGCCCCTGGCATCTGCCAGGGGCTCTTGTCGTTCGGTGCCCAAGCGAGCACCGAAGATCCCGGGTCGTATCTCAGGTATATGTCACGCCCGTACGGTGCCCTTCGGCAGGAGGCGGCCGAACGGGGGGCCGCGACTTCACCGAACGGGTCGCGGCAAAGTCGGATCGTCTCCAGCCAAGAATGCTTCCACGACGCGGTCGTACGGCTCACCGACCCGCGCGAAGATCGTCGCAGCCAGTCTCATCTCGTGCCTGGACCGCTCTGTTCCCCGCAGCGCGATGACTTCGAGTCGGAGAGCAGGACGGCGAGCATCTGCCGCTGTTTGCGGGTCGCCGGAGCGACCTCGTTGTCGCCCGTTGCCGGCGCCAACGGCCCCAGCAGACGAAACACGAGAAGAGGGTACCGAGATCGATCACCCGCCGCGGGGAACGATCAGGGTCGCAGGGACACGACACGCCGCTCGATCACGCGCATGAGTTCATGATCGCGCAGAGAAGGTCGAGGGCGGGGGCAGGGGCGGCGCATGCAGGGAAAGAGGCCGCCTCCAGCCCGGGTGGGCGGGAGGCGGCCTCAGCGAAAGGGATGAGGTCAGCGGGCGTACTGGATGGGGCCGGAGTTGGCCGCCATCAGTTCGAGCCGGCGGACGCGCTCTTCCATCGGCGGGTGCGTCGAGAAGAGGTTGGCGATGCCGCCGCCCTTGAACGGGTTGTCGATCATCAGGTGCGCGGTGCTCGTCAGGCGGTTGTCCGCCGGGAGCGGCAGCTGCTGCGTACCCATGTGGATCTTGCGCAGGGCCGAGGCGAGCGCGAGCGGGTCGTTGGTGAGCGAGGCGCCCGACTGGTCGGCCTGGAACTCGCGGCTCCGGCTCACGGCCAGCTGGATGACTGACGCGGCCAGCGGGCCGAGGATCAGCATCATCAGGAAGACCGCCGGGTTGGGGCCGTCTTCGTCGTCGCCGCCCATCGGGATGAACCAGGCGAGGTTGGCCAACATGGTGATGATGCCCGCGAGGGCGCCCGCCACGCTGGAGATCAGGATGTCGCGGTTGTAGACGTGTGACAGTTCGTGCCCGATCACGCCGCGCAGCTCCCGGTAGTCGAGGATGCGCGTGATGCCCTCGGTCACGCACACCGCGGCGTTCTGCGGGTTGCGGCCGGTGGCGAAGGCGTTGGGCTGCGAGGTGGGGCTGACGTACAGCCGGGGCATCGGCTTGCCCGCCTGCTGCGAGAGCTCCCGGACCATCTGGTACAGCGCGGGGAATTCCTGCTCGGTGACCGGCTGCGCGCCCATGGAGCGCAGCGCCAGTTTGTCGGAGAAGAAGTAGCTGACGCCGTTCATGACCAAGGAGAGGACGACGGCGATGACGAGACCCGTGCTGCCGCCCAGCCAGTACCCGACCGCGAGGATCATCGCGGTCAGCAGGCCGAGCAGCGCGGCCGTCTTGAGCCCGTTGTGGCTGTGCACGATCACTCCTGTTCGATACAGCCGGGTGACGACCGCGGTGGTCGCCTCCCTTGCCAGGTGTCAACTGGCGGCCTGCGCCACATCATCCCCGATTGGGCTGAGAATCGCCTGTGAGCAGCGGCCGCACCTGCGGGATTAACCACATCTTTCCCCCAATACTTGGGCAATAAGGGCTGCTTCCGGAGACTTGAGGCATGGCCACCACACGCGTATTCGCCTCGGCTCTGCCGTCCGGCTCGCGGCGTACCTGGCGGGCCAGGCTTCGAGACAGCTGGCCGGTCGTCCGCCCGATCGCCGTGCAGATCTCCCTCGCAGCCATCGTCGCGACCGCGCTGGCGCTCCTGCTCGGCCACCACACCTTCCCGGTCTTCGCCCCGCTCTTCGCGGTCACGACCATGGAGCTGATTTGTGCTCCGAGACACCGCCGGGCCGTCGAAATGGTGTTCGGAGTCGCCGTCGGAGCACTGCTCACCGCGATCGTCGGACCCAGTTGGAGCACTCCGCACGTCTTGATCGACGCCGCCGTCGGCGCCGGCACCGCGCTGGCGGTCGCCTGGTTCACGACGCCCCGTGCCCCGATCAGTCTGGTCAATCAGGCGGTCGAGCCGCTGCTGACGAGCATCACGGGCAACCTGCGCGCCCTGTCGCTCGCCCTGCGCGAGCGGGACACCGCAGCCGCGGGATCGGCGGTCTACGCCCTCGTCGAGACCGACGTGTGGCTGCAGCGCCTGGAGGAAGCGCTGTTCAGCGTACGCCGATCGGCGTTCCTGCTCCGCTGGACGACGGGACAGCAGCTCGCGCCGCACACCACTACTGCCACCGAGATCGGGTACGCCGTCCGCCACGTCCGCAACCTCGCTCAGCACGCCTGGTGGGACCTGCTCCGGTCAGGTGAACAGGTGCCGATCGCGCTGCCCCAGGCGCTCGACGCGCTGGCGGACGGCACCGGCATGCTCCGGGAGGAACTGGACCGCGAAGGCTGCCTGCGCAACGTCCGCCCGCTGCTGGTCTCGGCCGCACAGTGGGTGACGATGCTGCGCGAGGAGCACCTGAGTCTGGCCGCGGCCGGGGTCGCCGCCAGTGCCGACGCCGCCGTGCAGCATCTGCTCGTCGCGACGGGGGTACCGCCGGCCGAGGCGGACGCCCTGCAGCATCGGCGTACGCCGGTCGCCGCCTGACCATGATCATTGCGCCAGCCATGTTGCTTCATCGGGCATTTCGCTGCCGGAAACAGCATGGCTGACGCAATGATCACGTTACGGCGGGAAGCGTCACGCGGAAGGAGCAGGTCAGGCCGTGAGCGCGCGGCGGGCGAGGATCGTTCCGCCCGCCACGGCCGCCGGCATCACCAGGACCGCGCCGAGCGGGATCAGGAAGCAGAGGAAGACGCAGGCGCCGAAGCCGACCGCAATCCACCGCTGCTCACGGAGTCGCGCGACCCGGTCCCGGAAGGTCAGGCCACGCCGGGAGAAGGCGACGCCCACGAGTTCGACCGCGAGGAACCAGCCGCCGACCAGCGCGCCCACGACGGGGATGACGGTCTGGCCGACGATCGGGATGAACCCGGCGAGGAACAACGGGATGCCGAAGACCGCGGAGACGAGCATGAGCCGCAGCGAGTCCCGCAGGCCCCGGGACAGCTCCTGCCACAAGGTCCGGTCGACCTCGTCCGGTACGCCGCCCAGCGAGTTTTCCACCTGCTCGGCGATCTTCTCGTAGAACGGGTCGCCGATGAGCAGGGTGATCGCCGTGAAGGAGACCGCCCAGAGCAGCAGCGCGACACCGACCAGCCCGACTCCGGCAGCGATCCGCGTCGCCGTACGCCAGCCGGCGGACCAGTCGTCGGCGAACCACGTGACGGTGGCGCTCAGATCGTCCACGAAGTACAGCAGCAGTCCGAAGAGGAATGCGAACAGCAGCAGGGTGATCAGGGCCGGGATGATGCCGAGCACGACCAGCCCCGGATTGCGTCCGTAGATCTTCAGGCCGCGGCCGAAGATGCGTACGCCCTCGAACAACTGCGCCACCATGGTCGCGCAGCCTATCCGACACGCCGGGGAGCCACCGGGGCGAGCCGCCAGAAGTGCGGTCGGCTAGACGAGGCGTACGCGAACCCGACGGTTCGCCTTGCCCTTGCTCTCCACCTTCACCACCTGCACTTTGCCGACCGCCGCCGTCGAGGCGACGTGCGTACCGCCGTCGGCCTGCACGTCGAGGCCGACGATGTCGACGATGCGGATCTCCGCCTCGTCCGCCGGGATCAGGTTGGACTGCGTGCGGATGATGTCGGGCAGGGCCAGTGCCTCGTCACGGGCGAGCACCTTGGTGACGACCTTCCGGTCCGCCATGATCTCGGCGTTGACCAGCTCTTCCAGCCGGGCCTTGAACTCGCCGGGTACCTCGGGGAGGTTGAAGTCCATCCGGGCCTCGCCGGGCTCCATGTTGCCGCCGGTCACCAGGGCGCCGAAGTCACGGAACACGACGCCGCAGAGGATGTGCAGCCCGGAGTGCGTCCGCATGAGCAGTGACCGCCGCTCGTCCTCGACCGCGCCGACGACCTGCGTTCCGACCGGCGGGACAGGGTCGCCCTCGACCGGGATCAGGTAGAGGTCGTCGCCCTTGCGCGTCCCGGCGATGCGGGTCTGCACTCCCTGCCAGAGCAGCACGCCGTGGTCCGGCGGCTGGCCGCCGCCACCCGGGTAGAACGCCGACCGGTCCAGCACGATCCCGGTCTCGGGGTCCGCGGCCACCACGGTGCACTCCCACTCACGCAGGGTGGGGTCCAGCAGGTCCAAGCGATCGGTACGCCCATGGCGCGTCACACCCATGCGGGCGAGCCTACTCTGCGGGCGGCCTGGCTTCGGCGCTCCACTCAGTCGTTGAGGAACGACGAGATGCGGTCGCGCAGCTCGGCGCGTTCGGTCCAGAGCAGGGCCGGACGCTGATAGATCTGCACCTGCGCGTTCGGCAGCGCCTCGGCCAGCTCCTCGGCGACGCCGACCGGGTGCAGTTCGTCGCCGAGGCAGCCGATCACCAGCGCGGGAACCTTCACTTTGGCCAGCGGAGCGAGATCCGGGATCGCCGACTGCTCGGCGAAGGCCGCGACGCCGGGGGCGAGCCCGTCCCGGAGCAGCGCGTCGAGCCGCTGCCGCACGTAGGCCCAGCCGGGGGCCGCGTTGCGGAACGTCTTCGGCACCTCGGCCACCAGCTGGTTGGCGAGCTGGCCGATGTCGCCGCTGTTGAGCGCCTCCAGCAGCGTGGTGATGCGGTCCTGGCTGGCCGTGGACGCACGTTGGGTCAGCACCGCCGGCAGCACGAAGACGATCTTCTCGAAGCGGTCCGGCGAGTCCACCAGCAATCGGGTCAGCGCACCGGCTCCCAGGCTCACGCCGAGCGCGCGGGTGGCACCGGACAGATCTGCGATCGCGCGCAGGTCGCGGGTGAGGTCGGCATAAGTCCAGTCGCCGGGCGGCGCGTCGGATCGGCCGTGCCCGCGGAACTGGAAGAACACTCGGCGGCCGGTGACGCCGCTGCCGTAGACCCGGGTCTCCGGGATGCCCTGGGCCAGCCCGTGCGCGAAGACGGTGACGGGGTCGCCGATGCCGGTGACGAGCCGCTCCAGCAGTACGCCGTGCGGCGTCGCGATCAGCTCGGTCGTCGCCGCCAGCGGGGCCGGGCGGGCGGACCGGGGCGCCCCGTACCGCGGCCGCACCCGCCGGGGTGTGCCGTCCGGCGGCGGCGGCCAGCGGAACTGGTTCACCAGCGACCCTCCAGGAGTTCTCGGAAGCCCGAGCGCAGCTGGAGCAGGTAGAAGCCGGTGAAGCCGAGGCCGATCAGCCCGAGCGCGAACAGCGATCCCAGTACGCCGAAGAACAGCGTGATGATCAGGGAGAGGATGAGGATGACCAGCCAGCCACCCTTGGGGATGGGCGTGCCGAGGGCGGTGAAGGCGTCCGGGCGCTGCATCGCGCAGTGGATGACCGCCCAGGCCTCCAGAATGATCGCGGCGATGTTGATGACCAGGTTGACCCAGCCCACGATGGTGTCGGCGAAGTACGACGACGAAACCAAACCCATGCCGCCAAGAGTAAGCAACCGGGGTCGTCCTCGCACATCACGAGGACGCCCCCGGCGCATCGGCGTTTTTCGTCAGGCCTCCGGCGTGGCCTTCGGCTTGCGGACGGTCGGCTTCGCGGTGGGCTTCGGCGTGGCGGGCGCCTCCGGGTCGGCGACGGCCTGCGGGGCCGGGTCGACGAGCTCGGCGTCGACCACAGTCGCCTGGTCGGCCTCGGTGTCGACGACCCGCTCGCCCCGGGCGACCAGGTCGCCGTAGAGGGCAGTCGCCTTCTCGGCGGCCTTCTGCGCGTTGGTCACGAGAACGGTGCGGATGCGCTCGACGTCGACCTTGCCGGTCAGCTCGGCCGCCTTCTCGGTGGCCTGGGCGCGCAGCGTCGGGCCCTGCTCACGGAGCTGGCCGGCCTTCGTCCGCAGCTGCTCGGCCAGCGCCGGGATCTTCTTGAGCTGCTCGACGGCCAGGTCGCCGATGCCGGCGGCGGCGTAGACGGCGTTCGATCGCTTCTGGTCGGTCTTGTCGGTGGTGTTCACTGGTGGTCCTCCTCAACGGCGCTTTCGGCGGTGCCGGCGTCGTCGCGGTCGGTGTCCCGCGCGTTCTCCCGGCGAAATGTCTCGTAGATCTGGGTCAGGGACTGCTTCTGCGCCAAGGTCAGCTCGGGATCAGCCGAGATGGCCGCGACGACGCCGTGGGTGTCGTCCTTCCCGAGCAGACCCGCCCGCAGATACATCGCCGGAGTCGAGACCCGCAGCGCGCCGGCGATGGAGGCGAGCACCTCCGCGCTCGGCTTACGCAGCCCCCGCTCGATCTGGCTGATGTACGCGTTGCTGACACCGGCCTGCTCGGCGAGCTGCCGGAGCGAGATCTTGGCGTTCTCGCGCAGGTCCTTGATGAAGGAGCCGATGTCAGGTGTGTGCACTCACCCAAGGTAGGCCGGGGTGTTAACTCCTGCAAGCAAAATGCTAACAAGAGTTAGCAGAGTCACCAGGTAGCCCGGACCGCCCCGACCGGCTCTCCCCCACCGAGCAGCGAAAACTCCGTCAGCTCCGAGAGTACGGGCGCCTCCACGCCGAGGCGGCGCAACGCGCTCACCACGACCGGCATCCGCGCCCGCATACCGCCGTCGTCGATCTTCACCGCGACCGCGCCCACGCCGGGGACGGCCAACGCGTGCACGCCTTCGGCGCCGCCCTTCGACAACAACCCCGGTACGCCCTTCATCAGGCGGTCGTCGTCCTGCCCTGTGCCGCTCACCAGCTCCGGGTAGGCCCGCATGGCGTCGGCCACCGACCGCTCGGCCGACCCGACCGGCGCCTCGACCATCGCGAGGAAGGCCCGGGCCAGCCCGGTCAACGAGATCGCCAGTACGGGAGCGCCGCAGCCGTCGACCCCGGTGGCCGCCACCGGCTCGCCCGCGAACGACTCGACGGCGAGCCGCAGCCGCTCCTGCAGCGGATGCTCGGGGTCGAGGTATCCCTCGGTCGCCCAGCCCGCCGCGAGGCAGGTGAGCAGCATGCCCGTGTGCTTGCCCGAGCAATTCATGTAAACGCGCTCGGCTCGGCCGCCCGCGCGCAACACCTCGGCTCGCGCGGTCTCGTCCAGGGGAAGATCCGGCGGGCAGCGCAGCGCCGACTCGTCGACCCCGGCGGAGCGCAGCAGTGCGCGTACCCGTGAAATGTGGAAGTCCTGGCCGAAGTGACTCGCGGCGGTGAGGGCGAGATCAGCCGGGTCGGTGAGCCGCAGCCCCGCGCGGAGCATGCCCACCGCCTGCATGGGCTTGTTCGACGAGCGCGGGAAGATCGGCGCCTCGACGTCGCCCGCGCCCGCGACCCGCGCGCCCGTGGCGTCGAGGACGACCACCGATCCGCGGTGCAGCCCCTCGACGAACCCCGACCGGACGACTTCGGCGAGCAACTCGCCACCCTGATAGGTCTTGCCCATACTGGCAGGGTAGAGGGCATGGAATTCCGCGATGTCGTCGCCCGGCGGCGGATGGTGCGCAGCTACGACCCCGACCGCCCGGTGCCCCCGGAGATCGTCGATGAACTCCTCCGGCATGCGATCCACGCACCCAGCGCGGGCTTCTCGCAGGGCTGGGCATTCCTCGTCCTGGACTCGCCGGCCACGGTGGACGACTTCTGGACCGCCACCACCCCGCCGGACGCGGGGCCGCCGAGCAACTGGTTGCGCGGCATGCGATCGGCGCCCGTGATCATCGTGCCGCTGTCCTGCAAGGACGCCTACCTCGACCGGTACGCCGAACCCGACAAGGGCTGGACCGACCGCGACGAAGCCCGCTGGCCGGTCCCCTACTGGCACATCGACGCCGGGATGGCCTCGCTGATGATGCTGCTCACGGCGGTCGACAACGGGCTCGGCGCGTGCTTCTTCGGCATCCCGCCCACGCGGACCGCCGACTTCCGGTCCGCGTTCGGCGTCCCCGAGTCACACACACCGATCGGGGCGATCACCGTGGGGTACCGCGCACCCGACCGGCGGTCCCCGTCGCTGCGTCGCGGGCGGCGTGGCCTCGACGACGTCGTGCACCGCGGCCGCTTCACCCCCCGCTAATGGGAGTCGAACCGGGCGCGCCTCCGAGCAGAGCGGGCCGCCGGGCGCGACACGCCGACGCCGGGGCAGGCCGCGTGGGAGAAGCGGGTCAGTGCGGCGTGATGCCCCAGGAAGCGGACCACGGCTCGCCGGGCTTGAGCACGATCAGGTCTCGGCCCGAGCGCAACGCGTCCGGCGGGCAGGTCATCGGCTCGACCGCGATCGATCGGCGGCGGCGCGGCTGGGCGACGCTGTCCGCGGTGTACAGCTGCCACCAGCCGAACGAGGCGTCGGCCCACACGCTGGTCAGCGGCGCGTCGGGGCCGCCCAGCACGACCGCGTGCCGACCGTCGGAACCCCGGACGACGTCGCCGAAGGCGGTGTCGAGGCGGCCGGATCCGATCCGCTTGGCGGTCGTGTAGTCCCACTCCGAACCGGCCACCTTGGCGGCGCCGATCGGCAGGCTGCGGCCGTCGACCAGCAGCCGGGACCGCGCGGGCACGGTCAGCCAGGTGTCCTCGACGCTGCCGGCCGGGGTCAGGTAGGGGTGGGCGCCCAGGCCGAACGGCGCCGGCTCCGCGGCGGTGTCGGTCGCGCCGTGCGTCACCGTCAGGCCGTCGCCGGCCAGCTCATAGCGGGTGGTCAGGCTCAAGCTCCACGGGTACGCCGGACGCGCGGGGAGTTCCAGGCCGAGCGTTACGTGCGAGGGCCCCTGGTCGAGCAGCCGCCACGGCAGCCACCGGACGAGTCCGTGGATCGCGCTGTGCGTCGCCGGTTCGGACAACGGCAGCTGGTAGGTGTGCCCGCCGAAGGCGTACTGGCCGTCCCGCAGCCGGTTGGGCCAGGGCGTGAGGATCTGGCCCGCACCGGCGGGGCTGATCTCGTCCTCGGCGTACCCGTCGAGGACCTCGCGGTCACCGGCCCGGTAGGTGCGCAGCCCCCCACCGACCTCCACGACCGTGGCGGTCTGGTCGGCGAAGCTGATCGTCCATTGTGTGCCCGATGGCGCTTGTGGCATGGGCGAACCTTAACCGACCGTTCGCGGCTTCGTATACCGGACCAACGAAGGCACGACCATCGCGAGCGTGACAACAAGCAGCACACACGCGACACCGCCGCCGACCCAGGCGCTCGTGACGCCGAAGGCGGCCGCGGTCGCGCCGGCCCGAAGGTCGCCGAGGCGGGGTCCGCCGACGACGACCGCTGTGCGTACGCCCTGGACCCGGCCGCGCAGCTCGTCCGGGCACGCCTCCAGCATGATGATGTTCCGGTAGACCGAGCTGACCAGGTCGAACACCCCACCGACGGCGAGCAGCAGGACCACCAGCCAGAGATGGCGGACGAACCCGGCGGCGGCGACGGCCGCACCCCAGCCGGCGACCGCCACGAGCAGGGCCAGGCCCTGCCGGCGTACGCGGGAGATCCAGCCCGAGGTGAGCCCGGCGGCGACGGTGCCGATCGCGATGGCCGCGTAGAGCCAGCCGACCGCCGCCCCGTCGCCGCCGAACCGCTCCGCTCCGAGCTGCGGGAACAGTGCTCTCGGGAGGGCGATCACCATCGCCACGAGGTCGACGGCGAACGAGGCCAGCAGGATCGGCGTACGCATCAGGAAGCCGAAACCGTCCACGATGCTCCGCCAGCCCGCCGGGGCGGCCGAATCGTGCGCGGGCAACTGAGGCAGCCGGTAGGTGGCCCAGAGACTGGCGGTGAACAGCAGCGCGTCGAAGAGGTACGCGAACGTCAGCCCACCGCGCCCGGGCGCCAACGCGAGCAGCATGCCCGCCGCGAGCGGCCCGAACACGATCATGGCGTTCATCATCGTGAAGTTGAGCGTGGTCGCCGAGGCCAGATCCTCCTCGCCGACCAGCCGGGGCAGGATCGACTGCCGGGTCGGCGTCGACACGGCGAACCCGGTGGTCTGGACGAACAGGGCGACCAGCAACAGCACCGGGTTGACCAGGCCGGTCACCGTCGAGACGAACAGGAACAGGGTCGCCAGCCAGACGATCACCGACGAGGTCAGCAGCAGCCGGCGGCGGTCCATCGCGTCGGCGTACGCCCCGCCCCAGATCGAGAAGACGAGCATGGGCACGAAGCCCGCCAGGCCCAGGAGACCGACCCAGAGCGACGACTTCGTCAGCGCGTACATCTGCACCGGCACCGCGACCGCGGTGAACTGGGCGCCGAAGAAGCCGAACGCGTTGCCCACGAAGACGCGGCGGTACGTGGCGTGCCGCAGCGGTGTCAGGTCGATGAGGAACCGGCGGGCGAGGGGGGTCGCCGTCACGGAGCCAAGCGTTCCACGATCCACTCGTCGTGATCAAGACGCGGCTGACGGCTGAAGCGGAGTCGGTCGTGGAGGCGGGACGGGCGGCCCTGCCAGAACTCCACCGTGTCGGGGGCGATCCGGTAGCCGCCCCAGTGCGGTGGCGGCGGCACGTCGTCCTCGAAGCGCTCCGCGTACGCCTCCCAGGCCTCCTCCAGCGTCGCGCGGCCGTCGATCACCGAGGACTGCGGGCTGGCCCAGGCCCCGAGCTGTGACCCGCGCGGCCGTTCGGCGAAGTACGCCTCCGTCTCCGCCCGCGGCACCCGAGTCGCCCGCCCGGTGACGATCACCTGGCGCTGCATCCCGTGCCACGGGAACAGCAGGCTCGCGTACGGGTTGGCGTCGAGTTCGCCGCCCTTGCGGGAGGTGTAGTTGGTGAAGAACGTGAACCCGCCCTCGTCGTACGCCTTGAGCAGCACCGTCCGCGCGCTGGGCCGGCCCTCGGCGGACGCGGTCGCGACGATCATCGCGTTGGGCTCGGGCAGCCCGGCGTCGACGGCATCGGCCAGCCACGCCGCGAACTGGGCGTGCCACGTCGGGGCGAGGTCGGCTTCGACGAGCGTGTCGAGCCGGTAGTCGTTGCGCATGTGCGGGAGGTCGGGTGTGTTCGTGGTCACGCTCACATACTCATACACCGGTGAGGCTTTGCTCGAAGATGTGTCGTCACCAGCCAATCCGAACGCAGTTTCGCAGCGAAACCGGGCGCAAAGCGGGAGAATGTCGCTTGTCGCAGGCCCGCGAGGCTCGCCTCGATGCCCTTCGTGGGGGCAAGATGTGCGCTGAACGACCACTCAGCGTCCGCAGCCGTGGACGTTGACCACCACTCAGCATCCCCCGCCTGCGGGTCGTACGCGCGAAGCAGCCGGGTTCCACGGAGCGTCCCATAGGGAGAGAGCGGAATGTCCGAGTTCAAGCCGGGGCTGGAGGGCGTCGTAGCCTTCGAGACCGAGATCGCCGAGCCCGATAAAGAGGGCGGCTCGCTGCGGTATCGCGGGGTCGACATCGAGGACCTGATCGGCCACGTGTCCTTCGGAAACGTGTGGGCGCTGCTGGTCGACGGCAAATTCGGCCCTGGCCTGCCCCCGGCCGAGCCGTTCCCGGTCCCGGTGCACTCCGGTGACATCCGGGTCGACGTGCAGTCCGCGGTCGCCATGCTCGCGCCCTACTGGGGCCTCGGCCAGCTCCTCGACATCGCCGACGAGCAGGCTCGGGAGGATCTCGCCCGGGTCTCCGTGACCGCGCTGAGCTTCGTCGCGCAGTCCGCCCGTGGCCTCGGCCTCCCGGCCGTCCCGCAGCGGGAGATCGACAAGGCGGCCACCATCGTCGAGCGCTTCATGAAGCGGTGGCGGGGCGAGCCCGACCCGCGGCACGTCAAGGCGGTCGACGCGTACTTCATCTCGGCGGCCGAGCACGGCCTGAACGCCTCCACCTTCACCGCCCGGATCGTCGCCTCCACCGGGGCGGACGCGGCCGCATGCATCTCCTCCGGCATCGGCGCCCTGTCCGGCCCGCTGCACGGCGGCGCGCCCAGCCGCGTACTGCACATGATCGAAGGCGTCGAGCGGTCCGGGAACGCCGAGGAGTACGTCAAGGGCGTCCTCGACCGGGGCGAGCGCCTGATGGGCTTCGGCCACCGCGTCTACCGGGCCGAGGACCCGCGCGCCCGCGTCCTCCGGCGTACGGCGAAGGAGCTCGGCGCGCCGCGCTACGAGGTCGCCGAGGCGCTCGAGAAGGCGGCCCTCGCCGAGCTGCGCGCCCGCAAGCCCGACCGCGTCCTGGAGACCAACGTCGAGTTCTGGTCGGCGGTCGTCCTCGACTTCGCCGAGGTGCCGGCGCACATGTTCACCTCGATGTTCACCTGCGCCCGGGTGGCCGGCTGGTCGGCGCACATCCTGGAGCAGAAGAAGCTCAACCGGCTGGTACGCCCCTCGGCCAAGTACGTCGGCCCGGGCTCGCGCAAGCCGCAGGACGTCGAGGGCTGGGAAGCCATCGCGCACGCCTGAGCGACCTGAACAACCCGCCTGATCAGGCACTTGATCGACAGTGGCCCGTGACGACCGTCACGGGCCACTTCGTGGGCGGCGTGTCGGCGGGACGAGGCTGACGTGGGAGGATGCGACATCGGCAGTGTTGCCGGCTGTCCCGTCACGGCCCGTTAAGGATTCGATATCCATGGCTGATCCGATCCGCATCCCCGACTCGCTCAAGCCCGCCGACGGTCGCTTCGGCTGCGGCCCGTCCAAGATCCGGACCGAGGCGGTGACCGCCCTGGCCGAGACCGGCACGTCCCTGCTCGGGACCTCTCACCGGCAGAAGCCGGTCAAGGAGCAGGTCGCCCGGCTGCGGTCCGGCCTCGCCGAGTTCTTCTCCCTGCCCGAGGGCTACGAGGTCGTCCTGGGCAACGGCGGGACCACCGCTTTCTGGGAGGTGGCCGCGTTCTCGCTGATCCGCGACCGCGCCCAGTTCGCCACATTCGGGGAGTTCGGCGCCAAGTTCGCCAAGGCCGTCAAGGACGCGCCGTTCCTCGGTGAGCCGACGGTCCGCAAGGCCGAGCCGGGCACCGCCGCCGAACTGGTCGCCGAGGCCGGGGTCGACGCTTACGGCGTACCGCAGAACGAGACGTCGACCGGCGTGGCCGTCCCGGTGACCCGGGTGGTCGGCGCTGACGAGGGCGCGCTGCTGCTGCACGACGCCACCTCGGCCGCCGGTGGCCTGGCCGTCGACCTCACCCAGAGCGACGTCTACTACTTCGCCCCGCAGAAGTGCTTCGCCTCCGACGGCGGGCTGTGGATCGCACTGCTCTCGCCGGCCGCGATCGAGCGGGCGAACGAGATCAAGGCGACCGGCCGCTACATCCCGGCCTTCCTCGACCTGGTAACCGCGATCGACAACTCGCGGCTGGAGCAGACGCTCAACACGCCCGCCGTCGCGACGGTCTTCCTCGCGGCCGAGCAGACCGAGTGGATGAACAAGCAGGGCGGCCTGGCCTGGGCGGCGGCGCGGACCGCCGAGAGCGCCGCGGTGCTCTACACCTGGGCGGAGAAGTCGCCGGTCGCGACGCCGTTCGTCACCGACGCGGGCCTGCGGTCCAACGTGGTCGCGACGATCGACTTCGCCGAGGGCGTCGACGCCGCCGCGATCGCCAAGGCGCTGCGTGCCAACGGCATCGTCGACACCGAGCCCTACCGGAAGCTGGGCCGCAACCAGCTGCGCGTCGCGCTCTACCCGGCCGTCGAGCCGGCCGACGTCGAGGCGCTCACCGCGAGCATCGACTACGTCATCTCGCAGCTCTGACGCACCGATACGAAGGGGAGGCACCGCTCGGCGCCTCCCCTTCGCTCGTTCAGGCGGCGACCGGCTCGCGGGCCGGTTCGGGCTCCGGGCGTACAGCCGGCCGCGGGGACCTGCCCACCGCGATCAGCGCCAGGCCGCCGACGGCATAAGCGATCAGCACCCACATCGAGTACGCCCCACCGGCGCCGTCGAAGAAGGCGACACTGCGCAGCAACGTCGCCCCGGCTCCGGCCGGCAGATGCTGCCCCACGGCGCCCCAGGGCTGCGGCAGGAGTTCCGGCGCTCCGGCGACCCCGGACAACGGATTGCCGACGAGGAACACCGTCAGCGCGCCGAGCCCCACGCCGGGATTGCCGAAGACCGTGCCCAGCCCGGCGACCAGGGCCGACGTGGCCAGCCCCACGAGTCCGACCGCCGCGGCGTCGGCCCAGAAGTTCCCGGTGATCACCCCGAGCCACTCGCGCAACACCACCGACCCGAGCAGGCCGCTGCCTACGGCGTACCCGAGGGAACCGAGCAGGCGGGCCCTCGGCACCGGCACCAGGACGACCAGCAGGATGCCCGCGAGCATCCCGGTGAGCAACAGCGGCAGGAAGCCGGCCGTGAAGCCCGCGCCGCGCGGATCGTCGGCCGGGAGCGGGACCACCGCGACGACCTTGGCGCCGTTCTCGGCGGCGGCCGAGCCGAGCAGCGTGGCGACCACAGGGCTGGCGGCGGGCGCGGTGTGGACCTCGACGCCGGTCGGCGTGACGACGAACGCGCCGTAGACCTCCCGATCGCGGATGAGCTGGTCGGCGGCGGTGGCGTCGGCGGCCTGGGTGATCGTGAACGCGCCCTCCTGGGCCTGCAGCTTCGCGGTGATCGCGCTCGTCGCGGCGGCCGGTCCGGCGACCGCGATCGGCAGGTCCCGCGGCGCCATATTGGCGGCGGGTGCGGCGAAGAGCGGAATGAGCAGGGCTTGGGCGATGACGACGGCGCCAGCGAGGAATACGGCTCGCTTCATGGCTCCTCCAATAAAACGAATGCTCGTTCTCTATTGCCCTCAGGATGCTCCCAGGCGGTGCTCGCGTCAAGAACGAACGTTCGTTTTATGATGTGACCCATGCCGCGCGTCTCCGACCAGCACCTCGCCGCCCGCCGCCAGCAGATCATCGACGCCGCGCGGGCCTGCTTCACGCGAAACGGCTTCCACGCCACGACCATGCAGGACGTGATCAAGGAGGCGGGGCTCTCGGTCGGCGCGGTCTACCGGTACTTCAAGAGCAAAGAAGAGCTGATCGCGGCCATCGTCGGCGAAGTCGTCGACGAGATCACCGGTCGGCTCCACGAAGTGACCAGCGCCCGGCCGCGACTCTCGGTCAAAGACACCCTCGCGGCCGCCCTCGGCGTCATGGAACCGGCCCTTGGCCCGGACGGCATGTTCCGAGTCGCGCTCCAAGTCTGGTCGGAGTCCCTCACAAATCCGTCGCTGCGCACCCTCGTGACCGACTTGTACGCACGACTGCGCGCCGAATTCCGCGAGTACGCCGCCGAACTGCCCCTCCCCGACGGCGTGACAGCCGACGAACTCTCCGGCGTGCTGCTGTCCCTCGCCCAGGGGTACGCCCTCCAACGCGTCCTCACCGGCGGCCCCTCCCCGACGGAATACGTCGCCGGCATCGGCGGCCTCACCCGCCTCAACCTTCCCTGACCCTCCGCTCCCCCCACGGCCCCGCCTTGTCCGCGCGCCCGCCTTGTTTCCGCGCGATCATGAACTAACGGTCGTGATCCACTGGCGTGTCGTGTCCCGGGCGTCCTGATCGACTCCCTAACGGACCGATCAACGAATGAGCGGCGCTGCCTGCGGGGCGGAGCGGTGTCGTCCGGGTTCGCTACTCTGACCGCCATGTCCGCGATCGCGTACGAGGCCCCTCGCGCCCGCAAGTTCGCGGCGCTCGCCGACAGCCTCTGGGTGCTGCGCCAGGCGGGCGTCGTCTTCGGACGGCACTGGCCGGTGCTGATCACCCTGGCACTGACCGGCGTCGCCGCCCATGACCTGATCCTGGAAGGCGCGGTGCGGGCCGCGTTGGTCGACAGCACCCTCGGGCTGGTGGTAATCGTCCTCGCTCCGATCGCGACGCTGACCTCGCTGGTCTACATGCTTCGCGTGGTCCGCGTCTCGCTGCCCCATCTCGACTCCGAACCACCGGCGATCCAGGGCGGCGCGGAGCCCCCGCCGACGATGCTCGACTTCATCGGCTCCGTCGCGGTGCCCTACCTCGCGATCTACTCCGCGTACGGGTATATGAAGGAAGACTTCACGCGGTTCGCGTACGAGGTGTGGCGGAACGATCCTTTCTCCACTTTGGATCACCTGCCGTTCTCCCCGACCGTCGGGATCATCTCCGTCGTGGCGGTCGCGGTGGTGCTGCGCTTCCTGCTCGGTCGCCTCCGGCGTCGGCGGTCGCTGCGCTGGACCGCCGCCATCGGCGCGTACGTCGAGGTCATCTGGGTCGCCACGCTCGTCTGGGGAGTCAACACCGCGCACAACTCGTTCGACGACTGGTTCGGCCAGCGGCAGGTCGGCACCTGGGTGCACGACGCGCTCGAAAAACTCCCCGGTACGCAGATCGCCAGCGTCCTGAGCAGCTGGTCCGGCGTCCTCTGGGAGAACGCCGATCTGGTCTTCCTCGCCCCGATCGCCTGGCTCACGATGGGCGCCGTCGTCTACGGGCGTTCCATCGAGGAACCGAAGCTGACCGACGAACGCATCCTCACCGCGACCGCACGGCGCATGAACACCATCCCGGTGGTGAAGTCCTTCGCCAACCCGCTCAGCGCCGAGCTGCACAAGCGGTTCGGCCCGCTCCTCGGCGGACTACGGATGCTGGCCCGGGCCGGTCTGCGGCCGATGCTGCTCTTCTGCCTCGTGTTCGTGCTGCTCCAGTCGGCCGACGCCGGGCTCTGGGAACTCGAGCGTCTCCTCATCGGTCCGCAGGACCTCCAGGAGGTCTGGTGGCCGGTGTCCTACCTGCTGTCGCCGATCAACACCGCGATCCGCTTCGTACTGCTGATCTGCCTGCTGGGCGCGGCGACCGATCGGATCCTGCGGTCGCGCGAAGCTAGTTGAGGACCAGGTACTCCGGCAGTTGCGTGCTGACCGAGAGCCGCACCGAAGCCGGGTACGCGTCCAGCGGCATCACGAAATAGGTCTCGGTCCGCCACTGGTGCGCCGCACTGGGGTCGACGCTCGGAGTCGCGCTCGCCCCCACTCCCGAAGTGCCGGTGCCGCCGGTGGCCGAAGGCGACGCGCTGGTCGACGCCCCAGCCGAGGTCTCCTCACCGGTCGGCTGAATCGCCTCCTCGAAGGAGCAGGCGTCATAGCCGAGACTGGCACTGCCCAGCTCGTCCGGGCGGGACGCGTACTCGTCGCCGGCGGTCGACAGCAACGTCACTTTGCACAGGTTGAGCGCGGCGCCCGGACCGTCGAACGCCAGCACCACCCGGACGACGCGCATCCCCGACGGAGCGGGTTTTCGTTGTCCGGCGTACCCGGGGAGGTCCTTCTCCTCGGCCACCTCGACCAGGCGTACGCGCACCCCGCCATAGGTCGCCCAAGCGCCTTCGGCGACGTGGACCGGTACGCGTTCCCGACGGGACCACAGCGTCTCGTAGTTGCTGATGACCGGAGACACCGCCGCCAACAACAGCGCCGGGACGAGCAGCAGGATGCCGAAGAGATTGCGCCGCCACCAGCCGGGACGGGCCGGGCGGCCCGGGGTCACCGGCGACCGTGGCGGGACCTGGGCCTGCGACGGCACGCCCGTGGGCTGACCGGGACGCACCGGATATCCCGGGTACGCCGGAACCTCGCCGGGCTGACCGGGATTGCCGTAGCCCGGCGGCGGACCATATCCGGGTACGCCGTATCCCTGTGTGTTGTATCCGGGAGTGCCCGGGCCGGGCGGGGCGAACTGGGACGGTTGACCCGGCGGCACTTGCTGACCGGGCGCCGCAAAGCCGGCCTGCGCGAAGCCGGACTGGGTGGGCTGACCCGGCTGGGCGTATCCGGGCTGGCCCGGCTGCGCGTAGTTCGGCTGCGCGGCCTGGGCGGGCTGGGCGTAGTTCGACTGCGCAGTCTGGGCGGGCTGGGCGTAGTTCGACTGCGCAGTCTGGGCGTCTGGTCGCGCCCCATGGCCCGGCTGCGCGTAGTCCGGCTGCGCGACCTGGGCGGGCTGGGCGTAGTTCGGCTGAGCCGTCTGCGGGCTGCCGGAGGAACCGTAACCAGGCTGCGCCGACTGGGCGTAACCGGGCTGGGCGTAACCCGGCTGCGACGCATACCCGGCCTGCGCCGGATGGCCCGCCGACGCTGGATACCCAGCCTGTGACGGAGAGCTGGCCGGTGACGGATAGCCCGGCTGCGAGGGCTGTACGCCGGCCGGGGCATAACCAGGAGGCGAACCGTGAGCCGAACCGGGCGCCGAGCCCGGACCAGCCTGCGCGTACCCCGGCGGTGGATACCCCGCCGACTGTCCGGGCTGCGTGGGCTGACCGGGCTGGGCTGGCTGCGCCGGAAAGCCGGGCTGCGCCGGAGGCTGGGCGGCGTGATGCCGGCCCTGCGTGGGCGGCGGCACCGGGTTGCCCTGCGGATCCCACTGCCCGCTCATGAGCTGCTCCTCACGCTGGGACTCGATGTGGCCTTGGGGCTCTTCGTCACCCGCGGACTCGTCGTGGTCCGGGGACTCGATGTGGACTGGGGACTGGACGTGGTGCTCGGACTCGAAGTCGCGCCAGGCGTCGACGTCGAGCCCGGGACGGACGCCGGCGTCGGGCTCGTACTCGCCCCGGCTACGACCGGCCGGAGGATCGTCATCGGGTTCTTGTCGGTCTTCCACTTCGTCAGGTCGTCCCGGGTGATCGGGAGGTCGATCTCGGCCATCCCGTCCATCCGGTGGTCCACCGAGTCGGTGGCGAGCCGCAGCGAGAGCTTCAGCGGGACCTCGGTCGGCACCTCGAAGGCGAACTCCATGTCGACCGGGATGCCGGGCTGGAGGTTGCGGCCGCCGAGCGCGTTCTGCGTGACGCGGCCGCTCGCCTCGAAGGTGCGCTCGTCGCCGTCGCGCAGGGCCGCGTAGAAGATCCGGGTGGCTTCGTGGTTGGCGGTGAGCCGGACCTTGACGATGATCCAGACACCCTTGCTCTCATGCAGGATGCCGCCTGATCCGATCGCTTCGCCACCTCGTACGCCGAGGAAGCGGGCGTCGAACGATCGAGTGTGGACGGTGTCGTTCACCCCGCCGCTGGTGAGGAAGGGCCGCTGCTGCGTCTCCGGGCTCGGCTTGTAATTGCTGATCGCTCCGCCGATCGCGAGCGCCGCCAGCAACAGGACGGCGGTGCCCAGCCGACGGCGTATGGGATGGGCTGAGGTCGCTCCGTCAGCCATTGCGCTTGTCCTCCACTGGCGCGGTCAGCACCGCGCGGGGAGCGAGGTCGAGCCACTCCATCAAGTCCGTCAGCGAACTCTTCCGGTGTGTCTTGCCCATGATCTGCACCTCGACCTGGGTGGGCACGGTGTCCGGCTTGACCTCCCACAGGAAGGCGACCTTCTCGGTGAGTCCGGGATGCAGCGTCGTGACACGAGTGCCGTCGCTGGTCACCACCACCTCGCGGGCGAATTCGTCACCGTCGCCGTTGAACTCGTCGTGAAGGATGCCGGGGACGTCCTTGACCAGGATGATGTCGCGAATGTCGCTCCGGCTTTCGACGTCGGTGATCTCGACCTCGGCGATGACGGCCAGCCAGTGGTCGGCCGGATCCTTCAGCCTGACCTGCGGTTCCAGGCTGCCCACCAGGCGTACGCTAGTGATCTTGACGTTCCACGGCGTGCCCGCGTTGACCTCGCCCACCTTGAGCACCGGTTCGGCCTGCTTGACCGGCGCGAAGCCGCCGAAGGCCGCGGACACCGCAAGCGCGAGCCCGCCTACCACGTAGAGGAACCACTGCATCGGCGCGCGGGCGACCCTGCCCATGACCCCACTCATGCCACCGATGCCCTCCCCAGAGCTTGTGACCACTCACACCTACGGCGCGCGTCGAAGTATAGGTACCCCGTGCGACAGGGGCCTAGCCGAAGGCCCGGGGCTGCCCGGTCGCCTCCAGCACCGACATCCACAGGTCGCCATGCGGATCGACTTGGTTGCGCTTGCTGATCGCGAGCGAGATCGGCACGTGCACGAAACGACCGCGCCAGCGTCCGACGACCATCGCCGTCCGCCCGGCCATCGCGGCGTGGACCGCGGCGTGCGCCAACCGGATGCAGTGGACGCTGTCGTACGGATTGGCGGGCACACTGCGGATGGCATAGCTGGGGTCGATGTACTTCATGTTCATCTCGAGACCGTGCTCGGCGAAGTGATCCGCGATGCGATGCCGAAGGAACTGCCCGATGTCGCGCAGCCGCCGATTACCGGACGCGTCGTGCCCGGGATGGGCCGCGTCGGTCAGCCACTCCTGGCCGGCTCCCTCGGCCGCCACGACGACGGCTCGGCCCCGTCGCTCGACCCGGCGGCGCAGATGCGCCAGGAAGCCGTTCTCGCCGTCGAGTGCGAACGGAACCTCGGGGATGAGGACGTAGTCCGCGTCATTGTTGGCCAGCGCGGCGTAGCAGGCGATGAACCCCGAATGCCGGCCCATCACGTGCACCAGCCCGACGCCGTTCGGCACAGCCCGCGCCTCGACACTCGCGCCGCGGATCGACTCGGTGGCCTTCGCGAACGCCGTCTGGAAGCCGAAGGACTGATCGATGTAGGGGATGTCGTTGTCGATGGTCTTCGGCACCCCGACGACGGCGATCTTGAGATTGCGCTCCTGGACGGTGTCGGCGATCCGCAGCGCGCCACGCATCGAGCCGTCGCCGCCGATCACGAACAACACGTTGATACTCATGTGCTCCAGGCAGTCGACGATCTCCTCGGCGTCCTGCTCACCTCGTGAGGTGCCGAGAATGGTTCCGCCGTACTCGTTGATCCCGCTGACACTCTGCGGGGTCAGCTCCACGACCTCACGGCCGTACTTGGAGATGAAGCCCTGGTAGCCGTTGCGGAAGCCGTAGATCTTCTTGACCCCGTAGTGGTCGTTCAGCTCGCGCACCAGCCCACGGATGACATCGTTGAGTCCCGGGCACAGGCCGCCGCAGGTGACGATTCCCACGCGGGTCTTCGACGGCTGGAAGAAGATCTTGCGACGTGGCCCGGTCGGCTCGAACCCCGGCAACTCCGCCGGATCCAGGCCCCGGGCCGCGACCATCTGCAAGGTGTCGTCGAAGAGGACCCGGTCGTCCTCGTGGACGTAGTGCTCGGTGGTCGGCCCGTCCGCGGGCAGCGCCGCCAGCGGTGAGTCGATCCGGCACTCGCCCAGTGTCCGTACGGTGAGATCCGCAGTCCCGGGGGTCATCCGCAAAGCCTAACGTGAAGGCGTTTCGCCTGGTCAAGCATGGATGCCCCGCGTCTCACACTGCGGTTGCATACCGACTCGCGCCGAGGTGCTCCAGGTCCGTAGACTCGACGCGCAAGGCCTCGTAGCTCAGGGGATAGAGCACCGCTCTCCTAAAGCGGGTGTCGCGCGTTCGATTCGCGCCGGGGCCACCGGGTTTCTGCCCGCGTGACCGTTTCGGTCCGCGGGCAGTCGGCTTTCGACGCTCAGCCGGTACGCTGGGAGCGCCCTGAACTCCCGTCGCCGTGAGAGAAGTCGATGCATCCGCAGAACCACTGGTACGGCCATTCTCAGTTCCTCGCGGAGTACGCGGGACTGGGCTCGGGCCGTGCCCCGCGCATCGATGGATACCTGCAGCACGGCTGGAATGTGCACAACGGTTTCGGCGTCCGAACGCCGCTGATGCCGGGGGCCACGAAGCTGGTCTGGTCGGCCCGGCCGATGCGGCGTGGGTGGCGTTATGGCGACCGGAACTATCGCGTGATCGGGTCGCCGTGGGCGTACTTGCTTCAGGTGGAGCCGGGCGAACCGGTCGAGCGCAGCGGCACGATCTTCTATCCGTTCCACGGGATTCCGTCGCAGTCCGTGACGGGCGATCACGAAAAGCTCGCCCGCGAGGTACGCGAGACCGAGGAGGGCCCGGTGACGGCCGCCCTCTATTGGCTGGAGTATGAGCAGCCGGAGATCCGGCGTGCGTACGAGAACGCCGGGTTCCGCGTGATCTGCCACGGATACCGCATGGGCGGGTTCGACCGCGGCAGCAACGCGATGCTGCGCAATCAGCTTCAGGAGTTGCGCCGGCACCGGCGGGTGGTGTCGAACCGGCTTGCCACCGCGGTGCTCTACGGCGCCAGTGTGGGCTGTGAGGTCGGCGTCTACGGCGACGAGATGCTCATCGAGAACGAGCATCCGATCTACGGTGGGAACGCCCGCATCCGGCGTACGTGGCCGCAGTTGCACGCGACCTTCGTGGATCGGGAGGCCGCGGCGGCCGTGGCCGACGAGGAACTCGGGTTGAGTCAGATCCTCAGCCCGGCCGAACTCGCCGACGCCTGCGGCTGGACCCTCCCCCATCCCGGCACCGGGTCTGAGGTGCCGCATCAGCGAACCGACCGGAGGCACTGAGACGTGGACGCGGTCAACCTCGCCGGTGAGGAGATGCTGGACTGGGCGGAACCGCCCGCTGATCGTCCAGGTTCCTCCGCCGTGCTCAGCTGGGCGATCCGGGATCTGCTCACGCCGGGCGGGCGCGTCCTGATCGTCGGCTACCGCGACGACGACCTCATCCGGTCGCTACTCGCGACAGGCACGCGGGTGGACCTTCTGCTACGCGGCCTCACCGACGCGGAGACCGCGGCGGCGGCGTACGCCGAGCTCCCGGTGACCGTGCACAACGGCAGCTTGAACCTGTTCGCCGGGACTGGATACGACACTGTCCTCGCCCTCGGCGGGTTGGCCCGATTGAACACGCCCGAAAGCGTCTTGAGCTGGCCGGAGGCGGTTGCCACGCTTCGGCGGAAGCTCCGGCCGGGGGGAACCTTGGCCGTCGTGGTCGCCAATCCGTTCGGCGTCGACCGGATCGCCGACCCGGGTTCCGGCGTACGCGCCACGGACGAGGACTGGCCGGCCGGGACGGCCATGCGCACGGTCACCGGCCTCGGCGACGCGCTGGCGACCCTTGACCTGGCCGACGTTCGCACGTTCGGACTGTTCCCCGGGCTCGCGGCGCCGACCGCCGTCGTCGAGCGCGCGGCGCTGACCGAGACCCTCACCGGCGTCATCGCCTCCGCCTGGACGTGGTCGCCGGAGCACCCGGCGGTCACCGATCCGCGCCGCCTCGTCCGGGACGCGATCCGGGCCGGGGTCGGCTGCGAACTCGCCCCGGCATGGCTGTTCGTCGGCCACACTGGTACGCCCACCGGGACACTCTCCGCCGCGACGGCGTACGCCGACCGCCCGGTCGCGCCGGAACTCGCCGTCGTGCAGGCGCTCCGGTCCGACGCCGGCGGCTGGCACCGCGAGCCGCTGGGCGACCTGGCCCCCAAGTCGTCGGGCAAGATCACGCGATCGCCGGAGCTGCTCGCGGGGAAGCTGAGCGCTGGACCGCTCGCCGAAGACGTCCTCCTCGACGCCTGCGCACAGCACGATCTCGCGACGGTACGCACCCTGCTCAGCCGATACGTGGATTGGCTGAGCAGCATCGATCAGCGGATCGGGGCGACCCTGGACAACGTCGTCGTCACCGAGGACGGGCTGGAGCTGTTCGACCCGAGCTGGGCGAGTTCCGCCGAACCGGCAGCGGACATTGTGGCGACGCGGGGGTTCCTGCGGTTCGCCCAGCGACTGCGGTCCGGGGCATACGAGAACCCGTGGCCGGTCGGCACCACCACGGAACGGCTGACGATCACCTTAGCGGCGACGGCCGGCCTCACGATCACCCCCGAAGCCGTACGCACTGCCGCCGAGCTGGATGCGGAGATCGCCACGGCGACGGGCGAACCCGTCGGCCAGAGCGCTGCTCCGCTGGGGCAGCGGGAGGCGCTGGCCACCGTCGCCCGGCTCACCGCGGCACTCGACGAGGCGCAGGCGCAGACCAAGTTCTTGACCGACCTGGTCGCCAAGCGCGACCGGCAGCTGGTCGAACTGCGCCGGTCGGTCACGTTCATGATCGGCCGGGTCGTCACCGGGCCGCTGTCCGCGCTGCGGAAGGCCGTCCGCCGCTTCCGACGCTGACCGCACCCGCTCACCGCACCGCCGAACGCGCTACTCCAGCGCCGAAGCCAGCCACTGGATCAGGGATCTCGGTCGAATCTTGGCTCATGATTCGACCGAGATCCCTGATCCAGCGCCAAAAGCCGCCAGCGCGGAAGCGGACAGCGCGGAAGCGGACAGCGCGGAAGCGGACAGCGCGGAAAGCGGACAGAAGCCAGCGCCGAGTTAAGGCTTGCCGCACGGAAGAGTCGGGCGTACAGTCCTTCTCAGGGTGAGTTAATCTCAATGGGAGAAGGACGAGCGTGGCAACAGAGAGCGAGTTCCTGGACGCGTACGACCCGCGAGCCTTTCCGGCGACGGCGGTGACGGTCGACGTCGTGGCGCTGACGATCCGCGACGGCCGGCTGCACGTGCTGCTCATCGAGCGCGGCGAGCACCCGTTCGCCGGCAAGAGGGCGCTCCCGGGTGGCTTCGTCCGCGAGGAGACGCTCGAGGAGGCGGCACGACGGGAACTCGCCGAGGAGACCGGCCTGACCCCGGAGCAGCCCGCTCTGCAGCGGGTCCATCTGGAGCAGCTGGGCACGTTCGGCGATCCGGGCCGGGACCCTCGGATGCGCGTGGTTTCGGTGGCCTACTTGGCGTTCGCGCCGAGCCTGCCGGATCCCCGCTCGGGCGGCGACGCCACCGCGGCCGGGTGGTTCCCGGTGGACGAGGTGGGTTCGCTCGCATTCGACCACGGCGACATTGTGGCGGCCGGGCTCGAACGCGCCCGGTCGAAACTGGAGTACACGCCGCTGGCGACGGCTTTCGTCGGCCCCGAGTTCACCATCGCCGAGCTGCGATCGGTGTATTCCGCGGTCTGGGGCGAGGACCTGCACGCCGGCAACTTCCACCGCAAGGTCCTTTCGGTGCCCGGGTTCGTGGAGAGCACTGGTGCCACAACCGAGCGCGGCGGTGAGCGCGGAGGTCCGCGCGCCCGCCTCTACCGGGCGGGCGACGCCCGCCTGCTGCATCCCGCACTGTTGCGCCCCACCAGCGAGGACGGTGTGCGGTAACCCGACGGGGAAAGGGGAGAGAAATGGGAAGCGGACGCTGGTCCACCGACGTCTATCAGGCCGGGGAACGGTATCGGGCGGCCACCGGCAGCAGCGCCTTCGCGTACAGCGACAGCGGCGCGCGAACGGTGCATCCGCGGTTGGATCCGCGGCAGGCTCGCCTGCGGGAGAGCCGGGACAGCGCCGAGCACCCCCGGTCGACGGCGATCGCGGTGCTCTTCGACGTCACCGGATCGATGGGGCACGTGCCCCGCAAACTTCAGACGAAGCTGCCGGACCTGTTCGACCTGCTGGTTCGCAAGGGCTACGCCACGGATCCACAGATCATGTTCGGGGCGATCGGCGACGCCACCTGCGATCGCGTACCGCTCCAGATCGGGCAGTTCGAGTCGGACAACCGGATGGACGACGACCTCGGCCGGATCGTGCTCGAAGGCGGCGGTGGCGGCCAGCGCACCGAGTCTTACGAACTGGCCATGTACTTCATGGCGCGCCACACCGACATCGACTGCTTCCAGCGGCGGGGCCGGCGTGGTTACCTGTTCATCATCGGCGACGAGATGGCGTACCCGCAGGTGGATCCGGCTGAGGTCAGCCGGGTGATCGGTGATCGGCTGCCCGAGCCGATCCGCACCGAGGCCATCGTCGCCGAGCTGACCCAGCGCTACGACGTCTACTACATCCTCCCGGCCGGCACGAACTACGCCGGCGACCGGCAGATCCTGGGCTTCTGGCGCCGCCTGCTCGGGCAGAACGTCATCGAGCTGGACGACCTCGACGCGGTCTGCGAGACGATCGCGCTCACCGTCGGCCTGGGCGAGCGGGCCATCAGCCTGGACCAAGGGCTCGGTGACCTGGCCGAGGTCGGCTCGGGTGCCGGGTTCGTCGTCGGCCGTGCACTGTCCCGTGTGGTGCGTCTGTGAGCGACGCCCGGCACACGGTGGTCGTCGATCTCGGCTACGGCGACGCCGGCAAGGGCACCGTCGTGGACTGGCTCTGCGCGAGTGGACCGATCTTCGCAGTCATCAGGTTCAACGGGGGCGCGCAGGCCGCCCACAACGTGGTGGCGTCCGACGGGCGCCACCACACCTTCTCCCAGTTCGGCTCCGGCTCGTTCCAGCCGGGGGTGCGGACGCATCTGTCCCGCTTCATGGTCGTCGACCCGCTGCTTCTCGCGATGGAGGAACGGCATCTCGCGGCGTTGGGCGTACCGACGTGGGAGAGATTGACCATCGACGAGCGGGCGTTGCTCGCGACGCCGTGGCACCGCGCGGCCAATCGCCTGCGCGAGACCCGGCGCGGCGGGGAGCGTCACGGTTCGTGTGGGGTCGGGGTGGGTGAGGTGATGGCCTTCAGCCTCGCGCATCCCGACGCGCCGCGGGTGGGCGACGTCCGCGATCCGGTGCGGCTCCGTCGCGCTTTTCAGCTGGTACGCGAGAAGCTCAGCACCGAGCTGGGCGACTTGGGGTACGACGTGCCCGTCGACGACGTCGCGGCCGCGTTCGAGGATTTCGGCCGCACGGTGTCGATTGTGGACGGCTCCTATGGCGCGGAGTTGCTGGCCGCCGGACCCTGCGTCTTCGAAGGCGCGCAGGGTGTCCTGCTGGACGAGTGGCGCGGCTGGCATCCCTACACCACCTGGTCGACGACGACGTTCGACAACGCGGAGACGCTGCTGGCCGAGGCTGGGCAGGAAGCCCGGCGGCTCGGTGTGGTCCGCGCCTACACGACTCGGCACGGGCCGGGGCCGATGGTGACCGAGGACGCCGGCCTGACCGCGGCGCTGCCCGACGCGTACAACACCGACGGGCGCTGGCAGGGCGGTTTCCGGGTCGGCCACTTCGACGCCGTCGCCCACCGCTACGCCGTCGAGGTTTGCGGCGGTGTGGACGGCCTCGCCGTCACGCATCTCGACGTCGCCGCGCGTACGCCCGACCTGCGGATGTGCCCGTCCTATTCGACCGGCGACCGCATCGTGCCCGGTGAGTTCGGGGATCTGGCGTACCAGGAGAAGCTGACGAACCACTTGTTCGAGGCCACTCCGGTGCTCGACGGCCATCCGTCGGCCGATGCCGTCTCGGCCGCGCTGGACGCTCCGGTGCTCCTCGAATCGTGGGGGCCGACAGCGGCGGACAAACGCCCGCGAGGATGATCGCGGGATGGAGATCCGCGCCGCCCGGCCCGAGGACTACGACCCGATCATCGCCGTCGTCGACGAGTGGTGGGGCCGCCCGATCGCCGCCTCGCTGCCCCGCCTGTTCTTCGACCACTTCCACCGGACGAGCCTGGTGGCGACGGCCGACGGCACGCTGGCCGGGTTTCTCGTCGGCATCCTGTCGCCGTCGTCGGCCGAGGACGCCTACATCCATTTCGTCGGGGTCGCCCCGACGGCTCGGGGCACCGGGGTCGGCCGCGTCCTCTACGAGCGCTTCTTCGACCTGGCACGGGCCGACGGGCGTACGCGGGTGGGTGCCATCACGGCGCCGGTGAACGCCGGCTCGATCGCCTTCCACCAGCGCATGGGCTTCGCCGTACGCGGTCCGGTCGTGGGCTACGACGGGCCGGGCAAGGACATGATGGTCTTCTCCCGCGCCTTGTAGGCAGTATCGAAGTATTGACGTTTGTGTAACGCCGGGGTTATCTATACGTCCATGAGAGCGCTCTCACGGAACTCCTCGCCCCGGCGGCTGCTGGTCGCGGCCGTCGCCCTCGGCCTCACCGCCGCCGCTGCGTTCGCCGGCACGCTCGGCGCCAACGCCGCCCTCCCCGCCACTCCCAGCGGCTGGACCCAGGTCTTCGCCGACGACTTCACCGGCAGCGCCGGTTCCGGCGTCAACACCGCGAACTGGCAGTACACCACCGGAACGAGCTATCCCGGCGGGCCGGCCAACTTCGGTACCGGCGAAGTCGAGACCATGACCTCCAGCACCACGAACGTCCGGCTGGACGGCTCGGGGAACCTGCTGATCACCCCCGTGCGCGACGGGGCCGGGAACTGGACCTCCGGCCGGGTCGAAACCGTCCGCTCCGACTTCCAGCCGCCGTCGAACGGCGTACTGCGGGTCGAGGCCCGCATTCAGCTGCCCAACGTCACCGGCAACTCAGCCCTCGGCTACTGGCCGGCGTTCTGGATGCTGGGTGCGCCGTATCGCGGGAACTATTGGAACTGGCCCAGCGTCGGCGAGATCGACATCATGGAGAACGTCAACGGGATCAACAACGAGTGGGCCACCCTCCACTGTGGTACGACACCGGGCGGCCCGTGCAACGAGACCAGCGGCATCGGCGGTCAGCGAGCGTGCTCCCCCACCACCTGCCAGGCCGACTTCCACACCTACCGCGTGGAGTGGGACCGCAGCACCAGCCCGCAGCAGATCCGCTGGTACCTCGACGGCGTGCAGTTCCACACCGTCAGCGCCACCCAGGTGGACGCCACCACCTGGACGAACGCCACGAACCACGGCTTCTACATCATCCTGAACGTCGCGATGGGCGGCGGCTTCCCAGCCGCGTTCGGCGGCGGACCCACGTCGGCCACCGTCTCGGGCATCCCGATGAAGGTGGACTACGTCGCCGTCTACAGCAAGGCGGGCGGCGGCTCGACGAGTTCTCCCACGCCGACGGCCACGAACGGCGGCGGGTCGCGGGACGCGTACTCGACGATCCAGGCCGAGTCCTACACCTCGCAAAGCGGTACGCAGCTGGAGGCGTGCACCGACAGCGGCGGCGGGCAGAACCTGTCCTACGTCGGCAACGGCGACTGGGCGCTGTACCAGAACGTGAACTTCGGCAGTACGCCGGCGACGCAGTTCTACGGCCGGGTGGCCAGCGGCGCGGCCGGCGGCGTGAGCGGCCTCGTCCAAGTACGCCTCGACAGCCTGTCCAACGCTCCGATCGGGTCGTTCGCGCTCGCCAACACCGGCGGCTGGCAGAGCTGGACCACGGTGCCGGCCAACATCAGCGCCGTCACCGGTACGCACAACGTCTACCTGACCTTCAGCAGCGGCCAGCCGGCCGACTTCGTCAACGTCAACTGGATCTCGTTCGGTCACTGACCGGCCGCGCGACGGTGGCTTCCCAGCAGGGAAGCCACCGTTGTGCGTATCCCTGGTGTTCAGAGGGCGAGACGGAGACCGGGGGCCGCCGCGACCACCGGGCACCGCGCGAACGCCGCGGCCTCCGTGAGCAGCGCGGCCGGATCGTGCCACGGCCGAAGGTGCGTGATGACCAGCAGCCGCGCGCCGGCCGACGTGACCAGGCGACCTGCGTCCCCGGCGCTGAGGTGGCGCTTCTGCGGATCGGCGTCGAACCCGGCGGCCTCAGCCAGCACCACCTCACATCCGGCGGCCAGCTCGTCCAGCTCGGCACAGGGCTCGGTGTCGGCGGTGTAGCAGAGCCGGTCGTCGACTCGGAGGGCCCAGGTGTCCTCGATGTGCCGGACCGGCGCGATCCGCACCGAGAACGGACCGATGGCCGTCGTCGCGAGCGCCTCCGGTACGCGTCTCAGCTCCGCGTCGGCGTCGTGCTGCCAGATGCGCAGGTTGTCCGGTCCGTAGACCGGGATCGGCGGCGTCCCGGGATGGAACCGTCCTTTGTGGTAGCCGATGGTGAACAGGTCGTCGGCGTGGTCGCCGTGCCGATGCGAGATGAAGACGGCGTCGAGCGCGCCGGGGTCGGTGTACCGGAGCAGCGGACCGGCCGAGCCGGTGCCGGCCTCGATCAACAGCCGGAAGCCGTCCTGTTCCAGGAGGTAGCTGGAACAGGGTGAATCCGGGCCGGGGATGGAACCTGAGCAGCCGACGACGGTCAAGCGCATGACTCGCACGGTACTGCGCGCCCGCCGCTTGCGCGGGCTCGGGCTCGGACGCTTGCGCGGGCTCGGGCTCGGGCGCTTGCGCGGGCTCGGGCGCTTGCGCGGGCTCGGGCTCGGGCGCTTGCGCGTTATCCGGGATGACGTCCCTTCGCAACGACGTGAGGCCGCGTTATCCCCGGATAACGCGGCCTCGTGAAAGTCCGAAGCGGTCAGCGACGACCGATGTCGATCCGGTCGCCGCGCTCGTCGAAGAAGTGCAACGCCTCCATGCGCACCGACACCGCGAGCGGGTGGCCGTTGGTCACCTGGGGGTAGGGCGCGAGCCGGACGGCCAGTTCGGCCGGGCGGCGGTGATGGCGGCCGTCGCTCAGGACGCTGGTCCGCTCGGCGACCGCCGTCGTCGCGGCCGGATCGCGGGGCGTCGAGCGGCCGCTGAGCCGGCTGAGGACGTGGCCGAAGCGGCGCAGGCCCCGGTTGCCGTTCTCGTCGGTGCCCTCGGCCGGCGCCCCGCCCAGTTCGTCGATGACGACGGCGGTCGCGCCGATGTCCACGAAGGCCAGCGACTCGTGACCGTGGTGCTCGAGGTAGCGGATGCGGCCCTGAAGCACGTCGCCCGTGGTGTCCGGGGCGACCGGCATCAGCGCCTCGGCCCGTACGCCGACGACGATGCGCTCGCCGTGATAGTGCGACACGGCCCGGGCGCGAATGTCGTCCCACCGCAGGTACAGCGACTGCTCGCCGAGGTTCAGCTGGACGTAGCGGTCCAGGTGCACGTAGACCGACGCCTCCAGCAGGTTCATCCGGGGGCTGCCGAGGAACGCGGCGACGTAGAGGGTCGCCGGCTTGCCGTAGACCTGGGTCGGGGTGCCGACGTCCTGCAGGACGCCCTTGCGCATGATCGCGACCCGGTCGGCCATGGTGAGCGCCTCGGCCTGGTCGTGCGTGACGTAGATGGTGCTGACGCCCAGCTCGTGGACCAGGCCGGAGATCTCGGCCCGCAGCTCGGCCCGCAGTCCACTGTCGAGGTTGGACAACGGCTCGTCCATGAGGAACAGGCCCGGCCGGCGCACGATGGCGCGGCCCATCGCGACCCGCTGCCGCTGACCGCCGGAGAGCTGGCTGGGCTTGCGGGCGAGCACGTCGCCGATGCCGAGCGCGGCGGCGACGTCGGCGACCCGCTCCTGCCTCGGCTGGGGTTCCACACCGGACAGTCGCAGCGGGAAGCCGATGTTGTCCCCGACCGTCATGTGCGGATAGAGCGCGAAGTCCTGGAAGACCATGGCGATCCGCCGGTCGCGCGGCGCGAGCTGGTTCGCCAGGACGCCGTCGAGCATGATCGCACCGCTCGTCGGATCCTCCAGTCCGGCGACCATGCGCAGCACCGTGGACTTACCACAACCGGACGGGCCGAGGAGGACCATGAACTCCCCGTCGGCTACGTCCAGGTTCACATTGTCGACCGCGACCGTCCCATCCGGGAAGACCTTGGTCACGTCCTTGAGCGCGACGGTAGTCACCGTCACCTCCCACACTGTTCCGGCCGCAAGTCTCGTAACTGTGACGAAAACCTCTCGGTCAGTACATCGGGTAAACGTTTGATGTTCAGCGCGTATTCGAGCCGTTACGCAGCAGCTAGAGAGAGGGGTCCTGTCGCCGGGCGGTCTTGTACCCCCACCGCAGCGCGGAGTAAACGGGATAGAGCCGCTTGGCCAGCAGAATGTATTTGATCTGATGGATTCGGCTGCCCGGCGGCGTCCACCCCGGTGGGGCGTACCGGTGCTGGAAGGCGGCCAACCGGAAGAAGAACTCCCGGCGCAGCCCGGGCTCCGGGATGCGGGCCTCGTTGCCGAGGACAGCTATGCCCTGCCGCATCGACTGTTCGAAGAGGACCGGCCGCAACGGGTGATCAGGTGGCACCGCCGCGAAGACCCGCTCCCAGTGATGGATCATGCCGAGGTGGCGCGCCCCGCCGGTCGAGGTGATCGCGCCCTCGCGGAGCCGGTAGTAGACGCAGACCTGATCGAGGAAGGCGATCCGCCGTGCGGCGAGCAGCGCCGGATACGTCCAGGACACGTCCTCGTACAAGCCGGGATGGAAACGCAGACCCTCGTCGAGGAGGAACTGACGGCGTACGACCCGGTTCCAGGCAACGTGCAGGAGCCCGACGACCGAAGGCCGGTCGACCGCCGCGAACACCTCCGGTCCCGGCGAGCGGGCCAGCGCCCGTGCCATCGCACTGCGCCGGCTCGTGCCGGTGTTCTCGGCGTACCGGGCGAAGTCGACGATCAGCATGTCGAGCCGGGGATCCGCCGCCAGGCGCCCGGTCACCGCGGCGATCGCGCCGTCGGCCAGCCAGTCGTCGCTGTCCACGAACCAGACGAACTCGCCGGTCGCCTCGTCCAGGCCCGCGTTCCGGGCCCGGCCCAGACCCACGTTCTCGGTCAGATGTCGTACGCGGACGCGGCCGTCGCGGGCGGCGTAGGAGTCGGCGATGTCACCGGAGCCGTCGGGCGAGCAGTCGTCCACGACGATCAGCTCGAACTTCTCCGGAGCCGATCGCAGGATCGAGTCGAGGCACTTCCTCAAGTACGCCTCGACCCGGTAGACCGGCACCACGACGCTCAGCAACGGCACGCTGCATCATCGCATGCCGCATCCGAAGTTTCGGGCGAATCCCGACAGATCAGGCGGCGGCCGGAGCCGGCACCGGACCACCCTTGTACGCCTCCAGCGCCTGCTCCACGGTGCCGTCGACGCGCAGCTCGCCCCGGTCGAGGAAGAGCCCCCGAGTGCAGAAGCCGGTGAGGTCGGCCTCGTTGTGCGAGACCAGGACCATCGTCCGGCCCTCGGCGAGCAGCCGCTGCATGGTGGCGTAGCACTTGGCCCGGAACTCGGCGTCGCCGACCGCCATGACCTCGTCCACCAGCAGGATCGGGTGCTGCAACTGAGAGATGATCGAGAAGCCCAGGCGGACCTTCATACCCGAGGAGTAGTGCCGGACCGGCGAGTCGATCGACTTGGCGACCTGCTCCCCGGCGAAGTCCACGATCTCGTCGAACTTCGCGGCGATCTCCTGCTTGGTCAGCCCGTGCAGGGAACCCACGAGATTCAGGTTCTCCCGACCGGTCAGGTCGTTGGAGAAGCCCGCCGACAACTCGAGCAGCGGCGCCACCCGTCCGCGTACTCGGATGTTGCCCTCGTCCGGGATCAGCACGCCGGCGATCAGCTTGAGCAGTGTGCTCTTGCCGGTGCCGTTCTTGCCGATGACGCCGACCGCCTCGCCCGGCTTGATGTCGAAGGAGAGCTTGCGCAGCGGCCAGAACTCGCCTTCCGGGCCCTTGTGGATGTCGCGCTTACGGCCGTGGAAGATCAGTTCACGGACCTGCAGGTTGCGACGGCGACCTTTGACGAACCGCACGCCGAGGTTGCGGGCGCTGATGATGGGCTCGCTCACGGGGTCACAGCTCCTTGAGAACCGAGGGCTCGAGCTTGTGGAAGGTCCACCAGCCGAGGAGGAGGACGAGGGTGCAGCCGGCCGCGCAGGACAGCAGCAGCCCGGTCGAGGGCCACTCCTGCGGGAACCACGCCGAGTGCTGGAGCTGCATGATCCCGACCAGCGGGTTGGCCTGGTAGACGATCTTCACCCACTCGGGGATCTTGTCGGTGTTGGTCACGCGCTCAAGCGGATAGATGACCGGAGCGGCGTAGAGCAGGATGCGCTGGGCGAGCCGGATGAACCGCTCGACGTCCGGCAGCATCACGTTGAGGCCGCTGAGCAGCAGCGCGACGCCGGTCAGCAGGACGAACTGCAGCAGCACCGCCAGCGGAATGGCGACCGCCGTACGCCACGTGACGTGGCCGTGGAAGATGATCGCCGCCCCGATGAGCACCGGAAGGCCCGCCAGGTACTCGGCGAACCGGCCGGTGACCCGGCCGAGCGGGAAGATCTCGCGCGGCACCTTGATCGTCGTGATCAGGCGAGCCTGCGCGGTGAGCGCCGTCGTCGACTCGGACAACGCGCTGCTGAACCACTGCCAGGCGAAGATGCCGGAAAGGATGAACAGCGGATAGGACGCGCCCTCGAAGGTGCTGCGCTGCGAGTAGAGCACGCCGAAGACGAACCAGTAGATCAGGCCCATCGACAGCGGCTCGATCAGCGACCACAGGTAGCCCAGCACCGACTGCTGGTACTTGACCGCCAGATCCCGCTGCACGAGCACACGCAGCGTGCTGCGATGGCCCCAGACCCCGGCCACGCTCGTACTCACCCAGGACCTCCCGGCGTCGTCATCCTCAAAGACTGTGGGCGCAAGGGTAACAGCGCTCTCCCGCTCGGAAAGACCCACGGTCAGCACTCGATGACGTTGACCGCAAGCCCGCCGCGGGCGGTCTCCTTGTACTTCACCTTCATATCGGCTCCGGTCTCCCGCATTGTCTTGATCACCTTGTCGAGGCTGACGAAATGGTCCCCGTCGCCTCGGAGGGCCAGACGAACCGCTGTGATCGCCTTCACACTGGCCACCGCGTTTCGCTCGATGCAGGGGATCTGCACCAGACCACCCACAGGATCGCAGGTCAGGCCGAGGTTGTGTTCCATGGCGATTTCGGCGGCGTTTTCCACCTGTGCGGGCGACCCGCCCATCACCTCGGCCAGCCCGGCCGCCGCCATCGAGCACGCCGACCCGACCTCACCCTGGCAGCCGACCTCGGCGCCGGAGATCGAGGCGTTCTCCTTGAACAACACGCCGACCGCGCCCGCGGTGAGCAGGAAGCGGATGATGCCGTCGTCGTCGGCGGTGGGCACGAACCGGGCGTAGTAGTGCAGCACCGCCGGGACGATGCCCGCGGCTCCGTTCGTCGGCGCGGTCACCACCCGGCCGCCCCCGGCGTTCTCCTCGTTCACAGCCAGGGCGAACAAGGTCACCCAATCCATCACTCGCAGCGGATCGGTCATGCCGAGCCGGCCCACCTCGGACTGGAGCTGACGGCGCAACTCGGCGGCGCGACGGCGGACCTTGAGCCCGCCGGGCAAGGTGCCCTCCCGGGTGCACCCCGCCTCGACGCAATCGGCCATCACCTGCCAGATGTGCAGGAGCCCGGCCCGGACGTCGGCCTCAGAACGCCAGGACAGCTCGTTGGCCAGCATGACGTCGCTGATCCGCAGCCCGGTCTCCCGGGTGTGCGCCAGCAGTTCGGCGCCGGTGCTGAAGGGATAGCGCACCGGGGTGTCGTCGGGCTTGATCCGGTCGGCCCCGGCCGCGGCCTCGTCGACCACGAAGCCACCGCCCACCGAGTAGTAGGTGCGGGAGCGGAGGACCGCTCCGGCGGCGTCCCGGGCGGCGAAGGTCATGCCGTTGGGGTGGTAGGGCAGCGCCCGCCGCCGATGCAGGGTCAGCTCGACCGTGGCGTCGTGGACGCCGAGCAGCGCCGCCCGCCCGGCCGCTCGCATGACGCCGGCGCGTTCGTCGGCGGTCTGGGTGTCGACCGTCTCCGGGTCCTCCCCGGCCAGCCCGAGGAGCACCGCCTTGTCGCTGCCGTGACCATGGCCGGTCGCACCCAGCGAGCCGAACAGCTCCGCCTGGATCGAGGCCACCTCGGCAAGCACGCCGTCGGCCTTGAGCCCGGCGACGAAAGTCCGGGCGGCCCGCATCGGTCCCACCGTATGCGAGCTCGATGGCCCGATACCGACCTTGAACAGGTCGAAAACGCTGATCACAACACTCCTCCGGGGCCGAGACCGCACCTCGTCGTGCTCGTTCCCGGCGGCCCCCAGCCTACTGTGCCAGGCCGGGGGCGGCCGCCCGTGCCAGCGCGTGACAGCCGGCCCGAAGTGCGGGCTGTCACGCCGGAGAGGTCAGATCCGAGCAGAGGTCACGCGTTGGAGAACTCCACGGTGGCGGTGTAGCCCAGCGACCGCATCATGCCGGTGAGCATCGCCCGCGTGTTGTTCTCCGCCCGCTGCTTCAGCTCGCTGGCCGTGGCCGCCTCGCCGAGCTTCTGCTCGGCGAGCACCATGACCTCCTGCTGCCGGTTGGTGTCGCCGTCGAAGAAGTCGCCGACCCGGTTGAACAGGCCGCGTTCCTCGGCGAAGGCGTAGCTGCGGCCGAGGTCGAGATGCGGCTGCTCCAGCTGGGGCGAGGGCAGGGTGATCTTCACCGTCTTCTTCTCGTCGTCCTGCTGGATCGCCTTGTCGGACAGCGTCCCGAACTCGACATATGCCTGCACGGTCCCGTAGGCGACATAGAGGACCCGGTCGTTGACCAAGAAGTCCGGGACGTATTTGCGGTCCTTCTTCAGGTCGATGACGACCTGGAACTCGCCTTCGGCGGCGACGAACCGGCTCAGGTCCTTGATCGAGATGAGCAGCGGCGGCTGCTGCTTGACGACCGTCTGCTTGGCGAACGGATTGTGGAACTCGGGCAGGATGCCGGTCAGGTTGAGGCCGAGCACGGCGACGGCGCCCAGCCCGACGATCATGAGGAACCAGAAGACCCTGCGGCCGAATCCGGACGAACGCGGTTCGAGGATGTACGCCGGGCCGGGCGACCCGGGCAGCACCTCGGTGTCCGGCTCGGCCTGGCTGACCGCGCTCCTGGCGGCTCGGGTCGGGTCGTCGCTCATCTCGCGTCTCCTCCCAGACCGGTTCTACTGCCGGGCTGACGGTGTTGTCCTAAACGGTAAGGCCCGCGTACGACAGCCGAAAGCCCTTGATCCGCGCGGACCGGGCGGGGGACGGCCGGACCGGGTCGGACGGGCACGAGGTGCCCGAAATGACGCGGCGCTAAACGGCTGGTCACCAGGCGTAGTCGGGGGCTCCGGCCAACCGGGCGTTAACAGGAGAACAACGATGGGTGCGCTAGCCTCTACCACCATGCTCACCGTCGCCGAAGTCAAGGCCCGGACCTGCAAGGAACGGGACTCGTGGTGGACCGTCCTCCTGGTCGACCCGATCGCGGTCCGGCTGACCAGGGCGGTCGCCGGCGTCCGGTGGATAACCCCGAACCGGATAACGCTGACGGCCTTCACGATCGGCCTCGTCGCGGCGTTCTGCTTCACCCGGGCCACGGCCGGTTGGCTGGCGGCCGGCGCGGCGCTGTATTACGTGAGCTTCCTGCTCGACTGCGTCGACGGCAAGATCGCGCGACTCAACGGCACCGGTTCGATCTTCGGGATGTGGCTCGACTACATCTTCGACCACGTCCGGATCATCACCTGTGTCGCCGCCCTCTTCGGCGGCCAGTACGCGGCCACGAAGAACGTCGCGTTCCTGATCGTCGGCGCGGGCGCGCTCGTCCTGGAACTGTTCCACTACGTCAACTCGCAGGAGATCTTCCAGATCAACACCGAGATGCGTACGCGGCTGGAGGCGCGCCGGGCCGAAGCCGGGCTCGTGTCGGCGGTGGACGAGGCCGAGGCGGCCAAGCGGCCAGGCAACCGGTCGATCATGCAGCTGACCGGCAACGACCAGGGCCTCTTCGGCCGCGTACGCGCCTGGCTCCGCCGCAGCCGGATCCGGCCGCACCTCGTCGGGGGCATCGAGTTCCAGATGGCGTTGCTGATCGTCGCCCCGCTCGGCGGCGCGATCATCGGCGACGGCGCGATCATCGGGATCAGCGTCACCGCCGGCGTACTCATGATCCTCTTCGAGCTGGCCGTGATCTTCATGGTCTACCGCGCCGCCCGGACGGTGACCGGCCAGATCGCCGCGATTCGCGTACCCGTGCAGCAAACCGATGCGCTAGCGTTTACCGGCGGTTTCTCCACTGTTCACCCCGCGAACCAGCCCTCGAACCATCCCCCAGTTCAGCCCCGCGCGAGCGAAGACGAAGCAGGCAGGACCCGAACATGACGCTGTTCCCGTTGGCCGAGGTCAAGGAGCGCACCTACAAGGACCGGGACTCGTGGTGGACCGTCCTGCTGGTCGACCCGATCGCGGCCCGGATCACCCGCCGCGTGGCGGCGATCCGTTTCCTCACGCCCAACCGGATCACGATGATCGCCTTCGGGATCGGCCTCCTGGCCGCCGCCTGCTTCGCGCTCGCCGATCCGATGTGGCTGGTCCTGGGCGCGTTCCTCTACCACGTGAGCTTCACCTTCGACTGCGTCGACGGCAAGGTCGCCCGGCTCACCGGCAAGGGCTCGATCTTCGGAGCCTGGCTCGACTACATCCTCGACCGGATCCGGATCGTCGCCTGCACAGCCGCGCTCATGGGCGGCCAGTGGGCCGCCACGCACAACGCGGCGTACCTGGTCGTGGCGACCGTCGTGATCTTCCTGGACATGTTCCGCTACCTCAACGCGCTGGAAGTCGCCAAGGTCCACCGCGAGGTCAGCAGCAAGGTCGAAGGCACCGGCGCTCCGGTGAACGCGGCCGGCGCCGTCCGGATGACGGCCCTCGCCGGCAACGACAAGGCCAGCCTGTTCTCCCGGGCCCGCCGCCTGCTCCAGCGCAGCCGGATCCGGCCGCACCTGTTCGGCGGCATCGAATTCCAGATGGCGGCGTTCATCGTCGCGCC
This sequence comes from Hamadaea sp. NPDC050747, assembly GCF_040654195.1. NCBI lineage: Bacteria > Bacillati > Actinomycetota > Actinomycetes > Micromonosporales > Micromonosporaceae > Hamadaea > Hamadaea sp. NPDC050747. The sequence goes on along the minus strand of NZ_JBFAHM010000014.1, from coordinate 109,892 downwards.
CGTCGTCGGCGCGTTCGCGCCCGGCGCGATCATCTGGGTGATCCTCGCCGCCGCCGTGCTCATGGTCCTCTTCGAGCTGGCCGTGATCTACATGATCTACCGTGCGACGCAGGTCGCCGACCAGCGCGCCCGGACGCTCGCCGCGACGGTTCCCGGGCAGCCCGCGCCGGCCGAGGCCGCTACGGCAGCCGCGGCAGAATCGGTGAGCTGAGATCCTTGGCCGCCGCGGCCTCGCGTACGGCGTCCACAGTGCTCAAACCGGCCAGCTCGCGCAGGGTGATGACGGTCGGCGGCAGCATGGACAGCTCGCCCGCGGCGTACCCGGCCAACGCGGCGGTGGCGGTCAGCCACCGGTGCTCCTCGGTCTCCCCGTTGACCTCGACCGCGTCGGTGCCCGCACCGACCAGACCGACGAAGAAGTAGGTGTCGAACCGCCGAGGCTCGAACTCCGGAGTGATCCAACGAGACCACGGCAGCAGATCGGCAGTCGGCACGACCAGCCCGGTCTCCTCGCGTACCTCCCGGGCGGCAGCCCGCGCGGCGACCTCCAGCTCCGTCCCGCCCAGTACGCCGTCAGCCGGGTCGGCGCTGCCACCGGGAAAGACCCAGCGCCCGCCGAAGACCATCTTCACCGGCCGCCGCATGAGCAACACCGCGCCATCCGGACGCAGCAACACCGCCGTCGCGGCCAACCTCGGGGCGGCCGGAGTCGCACCGGAGGCGGCGAAGCGCTCCGCCTGCTCCCGGAAGTACGCGAGGTCGGTGCCGGGGATGCCGTCGAACGGATTGGTCATCCCCGGAGCGTACGCGGCGCCGCCTCCGCGCTAGCCGCGCGTCTTTCCGCGCTCCCTGCGCTCGCTCCCCGCTCCCCCCGACTTTCCGCGCGATCATGAACCTATGTGCGTGATCGCGCAAAAGATGCGGGGAGGGCGGGGCGAGGTAAGGGCGGGGTTAGAAGCCCAGGAGGCGGCGGATGTCGGCGGTGAGCGGCGACGGCCCGAGCGGCTGGCCGTCGATCGATCGCAGCTCGGCGACGCCTCGGATGCTGGAGATCAGCCAGGCGCCGTCGGCGGCGACGAGCCCGGCTGACGTGGTCAGCTCCTCCCCGGCGGCCAGACCCAGCTCGGCTGCTCGATCGAGCAGGTGGCGGGCGGTGGTCCCGGCGAGGATGCCGGTCTCCGCCGAGGGCACCGTGAGCAGTCGTGATCCGTCCCGCCACACGACTGTCGCGGTCGGAGCCTCCAGGATGTAGCCGTCGGCCGACACCCAGACGACGTCGTCGGCTCCTTGCGACCAGGCCCAGCGCTGCGACGCCATGTTGATCGCGTACGACAAGGACTTGACGCCGCCGAGCAGCCACGGAGCCGGCGTACGCGCTCCGACGGCGTACCCGAGCGTCGCGGTGCGGACGCGTACGCCGGTGTCCCGGGCGTTGATCGAGGCCGCGCCGACCGGCGAGCCGAGGACGAGGAAGGTCGGGTCGCCGCCCTCCTCCGAGCCGCGCGTGCAGATGAGGCGCAGGGAGTGCTCCTGCGGCCCTACCTTCGCGCAGACCTGATCGATCAGGTCCTGCATGACTTCCCGCGCGGGTAGTGGCAGCTCCATCCGGGCGGCCGACCGGGCGAGCCGGGCCAGGTGCTCGTCGAGCATCCACGGCTTGCCGCCCCGCACGTGGACGGACTCGAAGATCCCGTCGCCGCGCAGCAGCCCGAGATCGTCGGCGCGCAGCACCGGGGTGGTGGGATCGACGAGGCCGCGTCCGAGCACGGCGAGAACGGTGACGGTCACGGCAGGCAGCCTAGCCACTCGCAAGATCCCGTCGCACTCCACCGGCGTCGTTGATCATGGAGTTTCCAGTCTCGCCACACCGTCAAGACCACAGTTAACTCCATGATCAACACGGCGAGGCGCGGTAGGGGCGCGGTGGGGTGGGGCGGTGGGGTGCGGATGGCGAAAGCGCCATGGGTGGGAGCGGAGAAAGGCGAACTATGATCGACGGGTGTCCGACTCCCTCGCCCGTGCGTTGAAGGAGCGAGGCCTGCGCCTGACCGCCCAGCGGCAACTGGTCCTGGAGGCCGTGCGGGAACTGGGTCACGCCACGCCCGACGAGATCCACGCGAAGGTGCAGTGCATCGCCTCCGGCGTGAACATCACGACCATCTACCGCACGCTGGAGCTGCTGGAAGATCTCGGTCTGGTGACGCACGCGCACCTGTCGCACGGCGCGCCGACCTTCCACGCCGCCGAGGACCGGCACGTCCATCTGGTCTGCCGGGCCTGCGGGCATGTGCAGGAGTTGTCCGTGGAGAGCGTCACACCGTTGGCGCAACAGCTCCGGGCCGAGCGAGGATTCAACCTGGACGTAGGGCACGTCGCCCTTTTCGGGACCTGCGGGAGCTGTCAGTGACCGTCGTGATGATCGAGGACCTCGCACCGGAGTCGCGCGACGCCGGCGTACCCGCGCACTTCGGGGATCCGCTCCGCGAGCAGCGGCTGCTGGCGACCGAGGTCGGCTTGGTCGACCGGGGCAATCGCGGGGTGCTCGCGATCCCTGGCGCCGACCGGTTGAGCTGGCTGCACAGCATCTCCACCCAGCACCTCACCGCGTTGCAGCCCGGTCAGGGCACCGAGACGTTGTTCCTGTCGCCGCACGGCCACATCGAGCATCACGCGCTCGTCACCGACGACGGCGAGACCACCTGGCTCGACGTGGAGCCGGGCACTCAAGGCGAGCTGCTCGCCTTCCTCGAGCGGATGCGCTTCCTCATGCGGGTCGAGCCGGCCGACGTCACGGCGAGCTGGGCGGTGCTCAGCCTGGTCGGCCCGGCGGCGGCCAAGATCGTCGAACTGCCGGCCCCGGCCATCGCGCCGGTGCCCGGTCCGAAGTTCGCCGCCGGCTCCGTCCCGCCCCTTCCGACCAGCTTGTACGCCGTGCAGCCGGCCTTCGGCGGGTGGGCGCGCCGGGGCGAGTTCGGCGTGGATCTGCTCGTTCCCCGGGAAGCCGTCGAGACGGTCGCCGACGAACTCGACGTGCCCCGGGCGGGGCTTTGGGCGTACGAGTCGATGCGAGTGGAGGCCCGGCGGGCCCGGCTGGGGCTGGAGACCGATCACCGCACGCTGCCGGCGGAGGTGGACTGGACCGCGGACGCCGTGCATCTGGAGAAGGGCTGCTACCGCGGTCAGGAGACGATCGCGCGCGTGCACAACCTCGGTCGTCCGCCGCGCCGCCTCGCCCTGCTGCACCTCGACGGCATCGCGACCGATCAGCCGCCGGCGCAGGGCACGCCGGTCACCGCCGACGGCCGGGCGATCGGTTTCGTCGGCACCGCCGTGCAGCACCATGAACTGGGCATGATCGCCTTGGCCCTCCTGAAGCGGAATATCTCCGACGAGACCCCCCTCATGGTCGGAGAATCTGTCGCAGCGATCGACCCGGAGTGAAAAAACTCCGCTGACGTGGCAGGATGCGGCCATGACGACGACGACGTTGATCACGGTTGCCCCCACCGGAGCCGAGTCGGCGAAGGCCGACGTGCCCGCCCTCCCCGTCACGCTCGATGAGCTGGTCGCGACCGCGCAGGAGTGCGAGTCGGTCGGGGCGAGCGTGATCCACGTTCACATCCGGGACGAGAAGGCGCAGCCGACCCTGGATCAGGGGCGCTTGCGAGACACGGTCGCCGCCCTCCGCGACGGCACCGATCTGATCGTGCAGCTGTCCTCGGGCGGTTCGGTGCACGACCCGGAGGAGGCCCGGCTGGCCGTCCTCGACGCCGCCCCGGACATGGCGAGCTGCACGATGGGCACGGTGAACTTCGGCGAGGACGTCTTCCTCAACCGGTGGGAGTTCATCGTCGAGCTGCACACCCGGATGCAGGAACGCGGCATCGTCCCCGAGTACGAGATCTTCGACCTCGGCCACCTGTGGGCCCTCCAGCGGCTGCTGGACAAGTACGGCCTGCCCGCCGGCGGCCACGTGCACGTCGACCTCGTGATGGGCGTACCGGGCGGGATGCCGGGCACGACCGCCGCGCTCGTCGCCTGCACGACCGCACTGGCCGATCTGCCGGCCGGGACGACCTTCTCGGCGACCGGCATCGGGCGGACGACGCTTCCCGTTCTGCTCGCCTCGCTGTCGGCCGGTGGGCACCTCCGAGTCGGCATGGAGGACACGATCACATACGCCAAGGGCCAGCCCGTCGAGTCGAACGCCCAGCTCGTCGCCCGAGCGGCCGGGTTCGCCCGGCTCGCCCAGCGTCCGCCGATGACCTCGGCGACGGCCCGCCAGATGCTGGGCGTACGCCCATAGGCCCACATCTTGCTCGCCAAGTGCGGTTAGGGTGGGTAGCGTCCCGGACGACGACGGTCGCCCGGGACGTTGCGGCGGCAGGTCCTAGGGAGGGGGCGGCACAGTGATCTTCAAAGGCGTCCGGGACGGGCGCCCTTATCCGGAGCACGGCTACTCCCTGAAGCAGTGGTCCGAGATCCCGCCCCGGCCGGTCCGGCTCGACCAGCTCGTCACCACCAAGCGCGAACTGGCGCTGGACAAGCTGCTCGCCGAGGACTCCACCTTCTACGGCGACCTCTTCCCGCACGTCGTGCAGTGGGAGGGCGCCATGTACCTGGAGGACGGCCTGCACCGGGCGCTCCGGGCGGCGCTGCAGCAACGCCATCAGATCCACGCTAGGGTGCTGGTCCTGTGACGACTGCCGCCTGGGACATCCTTCAGTTCGACGCGCTGCTGACCGACGAGGAACGCGACATCCGCGACGCGGTCCGCGCCCTCCTCGACGCCAAGGTCCGGCCGAACATCGCCGGTTGGTTCGAGCAGGCCGCCCTGCCCGCCCGCGATCTGGCTCGCGACTTCGGCGAACTCGGTCTCCTCGGGATGCGGCTGCACGGGCACGGCTGCGCCGGGATGTCCGCGGTGGCATATGGGCTGGCCTGTCTCGAACTGGAGGCGGCGGACTCCGGCATCCGGTCGCTGGTCAGCGTCCAGGGCTCGCTGGCGATGGAGGCCATTCACGCGTACGGCTCCGAGGAGCAGAAGGACCGCTGGCTGCCCGGCATGGCGCGCGGTGAGCTCATCGGCTGCTTCGGGCTGACCGAGCCCGACCACGGCTCCGACCCGGCGTCCATGGCGACCCGGGCGGTCTCCGACGGCGACGGCTGGCTCCTGCACGGAGTCAAGATGTGGATCACCAACGCGCCGGTCGCCGACATCGCCGTCATCTGGGCTCGCGTACCGGAGGTGGGGGTGCGCGGGTTCCTCGTGCCGCTGGACACCCCCGGCGTCACGGTCCGGGAGATCACTCAGAAGCTCTCCCTGCGGGCGAGCCTCACCGGCGAGATCGTCCTCGACGAGGTACGCCTCCCGGCCGACGCGATCCTGCCCGGTGCGACCGGGCTGCGGGCGCCGTTGTCCTGCCTGACGGAGGCCCGCTACGGCATCGCCTGGGGCGCGCTCGGGGCGGCCCGCGACTGCCTGGAGACGGCGTTGGCGTACGCGACGACGCGGGAGCAGTTCGGTAAGCCGCTCGCCGGCTTCCAGTTGACCCAGGCGAAGCTGGCCGACATGGCGTTGGAGCTGCAGAAGGGGCTGCTGCTGGCGCTCCACCTCGGCCGCACCGCCGACGCCGGGCGCATGACGCCGCCGATGGTCAGCCTCGCCAAGCTCAACAGCACCCGGGAGGCCCTGGCCATTGCCCGGACGTGCCGGACGATCCTCGGCGCGAACGGCGTCTCCGGCGAATACCCGCTCATGCGGCACGCCAACAACCTGGAGAGCGTGCTGACCTACGAGGGGACCGCCGAGATTCACCAGCTGGTGATCGGGCAGACCCTCACCGGCTGCTCCGCTTTTGCGTGATCATTGCGCCGGCCATGCTGTTTGAGCGGGCTATTTGCCCGGTGAAACCGCATGGGTGACGCAATGATCAGGAGAGCACCGAGAGGTCGGCCAGTGCCATCCGGACGTTCCGGTTGACCACTGTGACCAGCTCCAGCTTGCCGTCCTCGATCCCCCACGCCACGATCACCGTCGCGTCGTCGGTGTTCGCCGCGACCAGCACCGTCGACGGGTCCAGCCAGCCCACCGGCTCGACTCGGTCCGCCGTGGTCTTCATCGTCTCCACGAGTACGCGCAACACCGCGCCCGTCGCCGCCCGGAGCGCCGCCATGCCGCTGACGACTTCGCCGTACTGGGCGGGCACCCGGCCCGGGGTCTGGCAACGGCGGACGAGGCGACCCCGGTCGGCCGGGTTCGGGCCGGTGGCCAGCGAGAATCCGAGCCCCCGCCACAGCCCCACCCAGGCCACGAGTTCGCCTTCGAGACTGACGTCGATCGGCTCGCCCTGATTCGTGGTGTATCGGCGAACCCGGGCGGGAGCCGTCAGCGGCCGCCCGAGGGCCAGCAGCTCGGTCGACCGCAGGATCGGATCGCCGGTCAACGGCTCCTTGTGCCCTTGTGGTGCCACGACGTCGTTGAGGTCGACGGCCTCCAGCAGATCGGTGAGCTGACCGTCGGCGAGCACGACCTGACTGCCGCCGACCGCGGCGTACAGGAGGTGCTGGGGGTCCAGCCAGATCGGCGGGCTGACCGTGGTGACCTTGTCGAGCACCCGGACCATGCCGGTCGCGACGTCGAACAGCATCTGATGGGCGTCACGAAAGGCGATGTAGCGCCCGTCCGGCGACATCACGCCGGGATTGTCCGGGCGGACACGGATGTCGGGGACGGCGTACAGGCGGCCGTCGTCCAGCAGGAGGACCGCCGACTCCTCCGTGGCGCTGAACACCGCCCGAGCCCGACGCCCCCGCGGCAGACTCACCGACGCCTTCTCGAACTCGATCTCGGGCGGCAGTGGGGAACGGCGGACGGGCAGCCGGCTCAAGTCGGCCAACGGCGGCAGCACGTCGACACCGGCCGGCAGCGCGGTCGAGTCCGGGCTGGGCGAGGCGGGAACCTCCTCCGACGTCCCCTCGGGCCGGGGCCGGCTGACCGTCAGGACCAGCCCGATCAAGGCCAGACCACCGGTGATCAAGGTACGCCGCCGCACCGTCCGCGCCGACCGCTCCCAGATGAACTGAGCCTCGTCGGCCGGGCTCAACGACCCGTGCAGCCGGGACCTGCGAGGCGGTTCGTCGGGCAGCGGAACCGGCCGGACCTCCTCGTCGGAGTCGGCTTCGGTCAACGACAACCGGACCTCGCGCTGCGGGTCGGCGTACTCCTTGACGACGTCGGCGAAGCCCCGCCGGAGCACCTTGTCGGCGGCCTGCTCGGGATCCTTCCGCGACTGTCCGGGCAGCCGGGCGTACCAGGGCCAGCGGATCGCGACGGAGGCCAGCAGATCCCGCGCGGCCTGATCGGCGAAGCGCTCGTCCGGCACGTACCGGCGGACCTCCCGGATGAGCAGCGGCAGCCGGCTCTCGACGTAGGCGACGAAGGCGGCGGGCGGGGCGAGCGCGTCGCGGACCATGCCGACCATCCTCGCCCGCTGATATCACGGTTGGGAATAGGCCGATCCAGGCCCTGTCTCTGGGATCTCGCAAGTCGGTGGCGAGGTCCGAAAAGACAGGTCTTACAGCCGCTCGAAGCAGGTGTCGGTGGCCCAGCGGACGAATCCGAGGCGCTCGTAGAGCCGCACGGCCGCCGCGTTCGCCTCGTCGACGTAGAGCATGACCTGGTCCAGCCCCCGGCGGCGCAGATAGGTCAGCCCCACCGCCGTCAGCGCGGCACCCAGGCCCAGCCCGTGCGCCGCCGGATCGACGCCGAGCACGTAGACCTCGCCGATCGGTTCGTGCTGGTGATCGCCGTCGTCCCCGCCCGCCGTGTGACCCCCGTGGACCTTCGTCCAGTGGAAGCCCAGCAACTCCCCGTCGGGCTCACCCTCCCGGTACGCGACGAAGAACCCCTCGGGGTCGAACCACCGCTCCGCCATGCGTACGCGCAGATCTTCGAGCGTCCAGCGGCCCTGTTCCGGATGGTCGGCGAAGGCGCGGGCGTTGACCCGCAGCCACGCCTCATCGTCGCGGCCCGGGACGAAGGCGCGGACGGCGATCCCGGCGGGCAGCGACGCCGCCGGCACCGGAGTGAACAGGGAACGGCGCATCTGCCACAGCACGCGGGCCCGGGTGAAGCCGAGCGAGACGGCGAGCGCGCCCGCCGACGGATGATCGCCGTGCGCCCAGAGCCGCAGCCGCCCGGCCGGATCGTTCTCGGCCGCGACCGCGAGCGCGGCGGTCACGAGCGCCCGGCCGAGGCCGCGCCGCCGACGCAACGGGTGCACGACCACCTCGGCACTCGGCCCGGCGACCTTGTCGGTCGGGTCGACGTGCGCGTAACCGACGAGGCGGCCGTCGTCGTCGGAGACCAGCAGGTGGATCGCCGGGACCTCGCCGCCCTGCCGCAGGTGCAGCATGACGTGCTCGGACAGCGGGTAGGCCCCGTCGACGTCCCCGGCGAGATCGGCCAGCTCGACCGCCTGAGTCACCTGATCGAGCGTCAGCCGACCGGCGCGTTCCACTCTGACGTTCGGCTTGGCGATCATGCGGACAGACTAGGTCCTCCGCGCTCGCGGCGCGGCCCTGCCTTCATGATCGTCAGAGGGTGATCCGCTCCTTGGCGGCGGGGAGGCCGTCCTCGGCGTGGCGGGACGACGGCAGGACGAACTTGTAGCCGACCTGGCGAACAGTGCCGATCATCGACTCGTACTCCGAGCCGAGCTTGGCACGCAGCCGCCGCACGTGCACGTCGACCGTCCGGGTACCGCCGAAGTAGTCGTAGCCCCAGACCTCGCGCAGCAGCTGATCGCGGGTGAACACCCGGCCGGGGTGCTGGGCGAGGAACTTCAGCAGCTCGAACTCCTTGTAGGTGAGGTCGAGCGGACGCCCCTTGAGCTTCGCCGCGTAGGTGTCGGGGTCGATCGTCAGCTCACCGGCCCGGATGAGGCCGCTGGCGCTCGCGGTCGCGGTGGTCAGCCGGCCCACGGCCAGGCGCAGCCGCGCCTCGACCTCCGCCGGTCCCGCGGTCGCGAGGATGACGTCGTCCACGCCCCAGTCGGAGTTGAGCGCGATCAGGCCCGCCTCGCTCACGACGGCGATCAGCGGTACGCCGATGCCGGTCGCGTGCAGCATGCGGCAGGTGGCACGGGCGTCGGACAGCTCCGACCGGGCGTCGACCAGCACCGCGTCGGGGCTGGGAGCAGAGACGAGCGTACGCACATCGCGGGGTGCGGTGCGGACAGCGTGGGGGAGCAGATCCAGCGCGGGGAGCACCATCGAGGGCTCGCCGGCGCGCGGCGTCACGAGAAGCAGTATCTCCACATCTACCTCCGTCGCACACGGGGGTGGCACTCCCCGGCGGCACTGACGGGCGGGTTAAGTCTTGACTCTAGCCGAACTGACCCCGAACACCAGGGTTGTTCCACCTGGTGCGCGGGGTCGTGGTCAAGTTGAGACTTGGTTCATCAAGCCGAAACACGAATTCACAACCGTGACATCTCTCATTGAGTCAGCGGCACGTTTTCGGCGTACGCCGTGAGGTCGAGCCCGTCCGGCGTAGCGGTGATCTTCTGCAGCTTCAGGTCGTAAGGCAGCTTCGGCAGCGCCACGTCGAAGACCAATTTGTCCTGGTACGCCGCGATCAGTGACTTGACCAGCGCGTTGAGGTTGGGGTCCGTCCCGGACAGATCCGTGACCTGAACACGCAGCTTCGTCGGACCGGCCAGGGTGACCTTGGCCTTGCCGGTCAGCGGGATGCTGAACCCGCCCAGCGTCGCCTCGCCCGCCACCTTCAACGTGCCGTCGGGGTCGGCCGACAGGGTCAGATCCTTGAACTTCGTCTGCTTCACCACGACGTCCCACGGCACCACCGCGGTCCCGGTGATCTTGTCCGCCGTGATCGTGCCCTCGCCCGACCGCAAGGCGTCCAGCGGCGCGTTCACGCCGGACGCGGTCAGCGTGAACTTCGGCAGCGTGATCCCCTGCCCCTTGAGGTCGGGCAGCACGATGACGATCTGGTCGTACTCGCCGCTCACCACCTCGGTGAAGAATGGGAAGCCGCCGACGTCGACGCTCGGCTCCCCGGAACTCATCCCCCGGCGGGCGACCTCGGCGACGGTCTGCTGCTTGATCTGATCCTCGGCGTACGCGGCGACCGCGCGATCCATCGCGAAGACGCCCACCCCGATGATGAGGATGAGCACTACCGCGGTGATCAGGAACCGGCGCAAGGTTTCTCCTCGTCCCGTGCGGGTCGTCTCGAAGTCGGAGCGTATTCGGAGCGGGTCAGGTGCTCGGCGAGTGCTTTGCGCGTCAGGTCAGGAAGATCGCGGAGATGGCGTACGCGACCGGCGCGGCGAGCGCGAAGCCGCCGAGCGGTCCCTGCATGTGCCGGGCCAGCCACATCGTCGGAGCGTCCCCGGCCAGTTCCCGGCCCGCCTCGGCGAACCCGACGGCCAGGTCGGCGAGAACGGCGGCGCCGGCCGCGGCCAGCCCGATGAACGCGGCCTCCTTCGGGTCGAACCCGACGAGGTAGCTGCCCCAGATGGTGGCGGCGATGGTACCCGCGCAGGCCCCGACGACGACGCCCAGCGATCCGCGCGGCACCTGGGCGGCGATCCGCGGCACCGGGGCGACGGTGTCGAGCAGCCGGGCCACCAGCAGGGCGACGCCGGTCGCCGTGAGGCAGACCACGATCGCCTGGGTCCCCTTGGGAATCCGGGTGAGCACGATGAGCGTCGCGAAGCTCACCACCCCGATCACGACCAGCAGCGTGGCGCCGAGCGACTCGGTCACCCGCATCCGGACCTCGCCGGTGATCATCTGGCCGACGAACGCGGCGACGAACCCGATCACCGCGGCCAGCGCCAGCGGGCCGAGCCCGGCCACGTCGGGGTAGACCGCGGCGATGTCGGCCGCGAGGGCGGTCAGCACGCCCGCCCCGGCGACGATCTTCATCCCCGGCGGGCGCATCGCCATCGTCCAGGCCAGCAGGAACAACACCTGTACGCCGAAGATGACGACGGCGTACGACATGCGCGCGTTCGGGCCGGAGGTCTGCGCGCCGAAGATCAAGCCGACCCCGAGCATCGCCGAGAAGCCGGCGATGAAGAGGGAGAGAAGCCGGCGCACGGGGACGAACGGCGGCTCCATGTCGTCGTCGAGTTCGTCCAGGTCTTCCGGCGGCAGCTCGCGCTCACGCTGCCGGTCGGGGCGTGACCTGCGATCTTGTCGCTGATCTTCGGGGGCGGGGAACACCTGACGATCGTGCCCTGCGCCACAGCGGACCGCAACTCAGTGCACCCGCCGATCCGCGCTGGATCAGACTCGAAGCTGACGCGTGATCGGGCAGTCCCGGATTGTGGGCTCGTTGTTCGGCGAACCGAGACTCGGCTGGTAGGGTCGCTGGCTATGGGCATCCTGCTCACTAAGAGGCGCGCGGTCGACCTGTGCCGCGTGGCCGCCTGCCTGTGTCGCCCCGTCTTCTGACGGCGGCGCCGGCAGCCATGCCTGCCTTTCCCTCACGCCTGTAAGGGCTTCACGCCCGAGGCTGTAGCGACGCCGCTGTCGTAGGTACCCGTTCCGTCAGGGTCGGGCGCGGCGCGTATGCATCACATGATCAGCTCCAGCGCGAGCGCCGACTCACCCTAGCCATCCATCAAGGGAGAGCTTTCCATGAGTCGCGACACCGCACTCGTCACGGCCGACTGGGCCGAGAAGAACCTCGAGACCCCCGGCCTCGTCTTCGTCGAGGTCGACGAGGACACCACCGCCTACGACGGCGGGCACATCCCCGGCGCTGTGAAGATCGACTGGAAGACCGATCTGCAGGACCCGGTGCGCCGGGACTTCGTGAACAAGCAGCAGTTCGAGGCGCTGCTGTCGGCTCGCGGCATCGCCAACGACGACACCGTGATCCTCTACGGCGGCAACAACAACTGGTTCGCCGCGTACGCGTACTGGTACTTCAAGCTGTACGGGCACGGCGACGTCCGGCTGCTCGACGGTGGTCGCAAGAAGTGGGAGCTGGAGGCCCGGCCCTACACCAAGGACGTCCCTAACCGTCCCGCGACCGCCTACGTGGCTCAGGACCAGGACCTGTCCATCCGCGCCTTCCGCGACGACGTCGTGAAGGCGATCGGCGTGCAGAACCTCGTCGACGTCCGCAGCCCCGACGAGTACGCCGGCCGCCTGCTGGCCCCGGCGCACCTCCCGCAGGAGCAGGCGCAGCGCGCCGGCCACGTGCCGACCGCGATCAGCGTCCCGTGGAGCAAGGCGGCCAACGAGGACGGCACGTTCAAGACCGACGACGAGCTGAAGGAGCTTTACACGGCGGCCGGCTTGGACACCTCCAAGGAGACCATCGCGTACTGCCGCATCGGCGAGCGTTCCTCGCACACCTGGTTCGTCCTGCACGAGCTGCTCGGCGAGCCGAGCGTGAAGAACTACGACGGAAGCTGGACCGAGTACGGCTCGCTGGTTGGCGTGCCGGTGTCGCTGGGCGACGAGCCCGGTTCGCTGGAGGGCTGATCGATATGACCGTTACGTCTTGCGCCGCCCCCGACCAGGCGGCTCCCATTCCCGCGAGCGTCGACATCGAGAAGGAGACCGTGATCTCCGGCGTCGTCCTCGCCGCCTCGGGCGACCCGGTCGCGGGCGCGTACGTCCGGCTGCTCGACCGCACCGGTGAGTTCACCGCCGAGGTCGTGACCTCGCCGGCCGGTCGGTTCCGGTTCTTCGCCGCTCCCGGCCAGTGGACCGTCCGCGCGCTGTCCCGTTTCGGCAACGGCGGCGGCGAGGTCTCCGTCGACCGGGGCGTCAACGAGTTCCAGGTGTCCGTCTCCTAAAGCCCACGCTCTTACCCCGACAGGGCGCGTCACCGGATGGTGACGCGCCCTGTCACTATTGGGGCCATGCGCAAGCGACTGGTGATCGCGGGGGTCGCCGCCTGGGCTCTGGTCCTGGTCGGCCTGGCCGTCTACTCCTACCACCGCGACCCGGCGACCGTGCCCGGCCAGACCACCGTGGCCCAGGCCCGGGCCACGATGGACCGGGTCACCGGGGAACTCTCGGCCGTCTCCAGCAGCGTCAAGATCAGCGAGTACGCCGAGAGCCCGTGCGAGATCACGAACGCCCGTAGCGGCCGCTCCGTCAAACGGGAGCTGACCTTCACGACCACGCCGGGCGACGAGGCGACCCTGCTTCGCTCGATCGCGGCGGAGCTGCCGAAGGCGTACCACGCGAGCACGACCCAGGGCGACGCCACGGTCACCCTGTACGCGGACGCCGGCGATTTCGTGGCCGTCCGCGGGCGCAAGGGCGCCGACCCCGGATCTGTCGTGGTGTCGTTGCTGTCCGGCTGCCGGGAGGCCTAGTAGACGAGCGCCTGGACGCCGTCGGCCAGGATCTCCTCCACGAACGACGCCGCACCGGCGATGCGAACGCCGTCGATCACGTCGGCTTCAGTGATGTTGCGCCGCTGCGCGCACTGCGTGCACAGGGTGACCTGACCACCGGCGACGATGGCGGCGAGCAGATCCTCCAGCGGGGCGGAGTGCGGCAACTCGAACTCCTCGGCCCGGCCCGGCAACGCGTACCAGCTGGACTCCCCCGTCAGCCAGAGCGAGACCTCGGCCCCGGCGGCGAGAGCGGTCGCGGCGACGGTGAACGCCTGCGCGCACCGTTCCGGGGCGTCGCGACCCGCGGTGACCTTGACTACAAGCTTTCGGCTCATACCCCGCAGCCTAAGATGAACGGCGTGGTCACCGAGATCGGGTTCGTGAGCCTGCTGGTGGCGGGCTTCGGAGCCCTCGCCGGCGGCCTCGTCTACGTCGCAGTCCGAATCGCAAGGGGACGCTGGTGAGTGAGAATCCGATGCAGCCGCCGTGGCTCAACGCGCCGCCGGTGGAGCCGTACCCCTACGAGGACACCCACGACCTGCGCGTCGGTCCCGACCTGAACGACGCGCTGCTCGGCCTGCTGCCGTTCGTCGGCGAGTGGCGCGGCCGGGGCAAGGGCGGCTACTCGACCATCGAGGACTTCGACTACGCCCAGGAGATCCGGATCAGCCACGACGGCCGGCCGTTCCTGCACTACGAGTCGCGCGCCTGGCTCATCGAGGAGGACGGCACCCCGATCCGGCCCGCCTTCCGGGAAGTCGGCTGGTGGCGGCCGGCGGCCGGCGGTGACGAGGTCGAGATGCTCCTCACCAATCCGACCGGGATCATGGAGCTCTACTTCGGCCAGGCCGAGGCCAACCCGCCCCGGCTGGACGTGCAGACCGACGCCGTCGTGCGTACGCCGACCGCCAAGGAGGTGCGGGCGGGGCACCGCCTGTTCGGCATCGTCAACGGCGAGCTGCTGTACGCATACGAGATGGCGGCGGTGGGCCAGCCGATGCAGGACCACCTCAGCGCACGGCTGGTCCGCGTCGGCGGCTGACACCGCCGCCTGCCTCGTCAGAACAGCGGCCGGATCACCAGGTACGCGAGGACCGAGATGAGGGCGGCGCCCGGGAAGGTCAGCACCCACGCGGTGACGATGTTCCCGGCGACGCCCCAGCGCACGGCGGAGAGTTTCTTCGTCGCACCGACACCCATGATCGCCGAGGTGATCGTGTGGGTGGTCGAGATCGGCGCACCCAGCACCAGCGCGTTGTAGTAGAGCACGCTGCTGGCGACGGATTCGGCCGCGAAACCCTCGGCGGGACCGAGGTCGATGATCTTGCGACCGAGCGTGCGGATGACCCGCCAGCCACCGGCGTACGTGCCGAGCGCCAGCACCGTGGCCGAGGTGTAGTAGACCCAGCCCGGGATGTGCTTCGGGTCGGTCTGGTAGCCGCCGACGTAGAGGGCCAGCACGATGATGCCCATCGTCTTGGCCGCGTCCTGCATGCCGTGCCCGACCGACATGGCGGCGGCCGAGGCGGTCTGCGCCCAGCGGAAGCCCCGGTTGAGCTTGCCCGGGTGCCCCCGGCGGAAGATCCACATGACGGCGACCATCACGATCGCGCCGAGGATGAAGCCGACGACCGGCGACAGCACCATCGGGTAAACGACCTTCTCCAGCAGCCCGTTCCACTGCACCTTGGCCTCGATGCCGAACCAGATACCGGCCAGGGTGGCGCCGACGAGGCCGCCGAACAACGCGTGCGTGGACGACGACGGGATGCCGAAGTACCACGTCAGCAGGTTCCAGCCGATGGCACCGATGACCCCGGCGAGCACGATGCCCAGGCTGGCCTCACCGGACGGCAGGGTCACCAAGCCGCTGCCGACCGTCGAGGCCACCTTCGCGCCGAAATGCGTACCGATGAAGTTGCCGAGGGCGGCCACGAGCAGCGCGACGCGCGGGGTCAGCGCCCGGGTCGACACGCTCGTCGCGATCGCGTTCGCCGCGTCGTGGAAGCCGTTGGTGTAGTCGAACAGCATCGCGGCGGCGATGACCGCGGCGACTGCCCAGAACATGGGGTTGTCCAAGGCCCTACGACTCCTTGACCGCGATGGTCTCGATGGTGTTCGCGACGTGCTCGAAGGCGTCGCACGCCTTCTCCAGCTCGTCGGCGACCTCCTTCATCTTGAGCACGGTCAGGGCGTCGTACTCCCCGGAGAACAGCCGGACCAGCAGCATCCGGTAGGCCCGGTCGCCCTCGTTCTCGAGCCGGTTGATCTCGACCCAGTACTCCTGGAGGTTCTTCATGCCCTTGAGCTGCGGCATGGCGTTGGCCGTGATCTTGGCCTGCTGATCGAGGACGTCGACCAGCTCGTGCATCTCGCGGGGCAGCGCCGGGAGCTTGGTCAGGCCGTAGAGGTAGACCAGGTTGCCGGCCGCCTCGAGGTGGTCCATCACGTCGTCGAGGCCCGAGCCCAGGTTGTAGATGTCCGACCGGTCGAACGGGGTGATGAAGGTCGAGTTGATCTTGTTGTACAGCTCGTGGGTGATCTGGTCGCTGTCGTGCTCCAGGTCGCCGAGGCGCTCACTGACCGACTGCACGTCGGCGCCCGGCAGGGCCAGCTCCATGAGCAGCTCGGTCCCGTGCATCAGGTTCTGCGCAGCTCGGCTGAAGAAGTCGTAGAAGGCCGCGTCCTGCGGGCGAAGGGAGAACTTCACGGCACAACCTCATCTGTCGTAGATGGACTATCCGGCGGCGGAACGGGCACCGCGACGATCGGGTTTCGGGCCGAATACTAGGGTGCTTCACGTCCTCGTCAACCGCAGGTCACCCGATGCCACCTTGGATTCATGTGGTGTTCACCCACTGTTCACCTCCGGGGCCGTGACCAATCGGCCACGTTCGACATCAGGGTCGAAATCGGCCGGCGGATACGCGGGATTCAGCTCACGCAGTTTCTCGAGCAGGAGATTCGCCACAGCCCAGTCGCGGTACCACTTGCGATCGGCGGGGACGACGTACCAAGGTGCCTCGTCGCTGTCGCATTTGCCCAGCGCATCGGCGTACGCCTCCTGGTACGCGGGCCACAGCGCCCGCTCGTCGACGTCGCCCGGGTTGTACTTCCAGTACTTCGTGGGGTCGGCCAGCCGGTCCAGCAACCGCCGCTGCTGCTCCTCCGGGGAGATGTGGAGCATGATCTTGACCACAGCACAGCCGTCCTCGACGACCCGCTGCTCAAACCGGTTGATCTTGGCGTACCGGGATCGCCAGGTTCGCGCGGGCACCAGGTTGTGCACCCGGACCACCAGAACGTCCTCGTAGTGCGACCGGTTGAAGACGCCGATCACGCCGGCCCCGGGCAGGCCACGCTCGATCCGCCAGAGGAAGTCGTGCGCGAGTTCCTCCTCCGTCGGCTTGCCGAACGCGACGATGTGCACGCCCTGCGGATTGAACTGGCCGACGACCTTCTTGATCGTCCCGTCCTTGCCGCCGCAGTCCATCGCCTGCAGCAGGAGCAGCAACCGTTGCCGGGAACTCCCGCTCTTCGCGGCCGCGTACAACTTCTCCTGCCAGGCGAACAACTCCGCGCCGAGGACCGGCAGCTGCGCCCGCGCCCACGCCTTCGGGTCCCGGACCGCCGCCTCGGGCAGGCCCGGCGTACCACGCGGGTCGATCGTGCGGAGGTCCACCCCGCCGGGCGGGACCCTCAGCAGCTCGCTCAACCGGCGTGTCATGTCCAGATCATCACGCATTCATCACCGACGTGCCGGGTTTTGCGAAGTAATGCCTAGTCGTGCAGGTCCGAGGCGACCTTGCCGAGCCACTGCCGGTACGCCGACGCGAACGGCTCCGACCCGTCGGCGAGCGCCCGCTGGAGATAGCGGGCCGCCGCCCAGGCCTGCTCCACGAGGATCGGCGGGTACGCGAACCGCTGCCGATGCTCGTCGAACTCGTCGGTGTCGACGAGCAGGACCGCACCGGACTCCCGGCGGCGCTTGACGTCGAGGTCGAGGTCGGCGAGGACCACGCGGTCGGCGATCCACTCCGCGGGCGTGGTGATGTCGCAGTAGATCTCGCTGCCTTGCGGCGGCGGGTTGAACATCGCCGTCCACCAGGCGTCCTCCGGGACGAGCAGGACCCAGGGCCGCTCGTGCCGGATGCCGGAGTCGGACACGGTCCCCGGCAGTACGCCGAGCCACCGACCGTAGTCGTCGGCGCCGAGCAGCACGGCGGGATAGCCCCGATGGGGTGAGCCGTCGAACTTGGTGATCTCCACCCGGACCTGGTCGCCGCTATGCGCGACCGCCACGGGAGGGTGGCGATCGCCCGGCAGCGTCGGATCGTGCTGCTCGTCCATCGCCTCCCCATCCTGTCACACGGCGTCACCCCGAGCGCGCCTGTCACGGCGTCATCCGGAGCGCGCCACGCCGCATGGCGACCCGACCGGCCCGTACGCCCGCCGCCCCGTGTGCGGGGACGGAGTTGTCGGCCCGGACCGCTAGGGTCGTGTGGTGACCCGACGGAAGGCAGCCACCGCAGAAGACATCCTGGCCGCCGCGGTCGGCGCGGTCCCCGGCGGATCGGCCCGTCCCGGCCAGGAGGCGATGACGGCGGCGATCGCCGAGTCCCTGCGGACCGGGGAGCACCTGCTCGTCCAGGCCGGCACCGGCACCGGAAAGTCGCTGGGCTACCTGTCGCCCGCGTTGACTGTGGACGGCCCGGTCGTCATCTCGACGGCCACCCTCGCGTTGCAGTCCCAGCTGGTCGACCATGATCTGCCCCGGCTCGCCGAGGCGGTCAAGCCGCTGCTCGGGCGGGAGCCCACCTACGCCGTCCTCAAGGGCCGCCATCACTATCTGTGCGTCGCCAAGCTGGAGCACGCCGGGGACGCCGAGGAGGAGCCGGCCGGGCTGTTCGACGCCACAGTCGCCGAGACCGGGCCGGCGAAGACCAAGACCGTCTGGATCGGTGAGGCGGGCCGGCTCGGCAAGCAGTTCGATCGCCTGCGCGACTGGGCGGCGAAGACCGACACCGGCGACCGGGACGAGCTGGACCCGGGCGTCGACGACGTCATCTGGCGGCAGGTCAGCATGCCGGCCCGGGAGTGTGTCGGAGCCAGCCGCTGCCCCTACGGGCAGGAGTGCTTCGCCGAGGCGTCCCGCGCCCGGGCTCGCGAGGCCGACCTGGTCGTCACCAACCACTCGCTGCTCGCCGTCGACATGATGGCCGGCCGGCAGATCGTGCCGCCGCACAAGCTGCTCATCATCGACGAGGCGCACGAACTGGCCGACCGCGTCTCGAGCGCGACGCAGGCCGAGTTGACCGCCGAAGCCGTCGACCGCACCGCCCGGGCCTCGCGTTCCTACATCGAGCCCGAGGACCACGCCTCGCTTCAGGAGGCGGCTGACGCGCTGACCCTGGGGCTGGTCGAGACGCCCGCCGGGCGGTTGCAGACCGGCCTGCCGACGGTGCTCCACGAGGCCTGCACGCTGATCGACGGCGCGACGAGCCGAGCGTTGCGGCAGATCGGCGAGATCAAGGCCGACGATCCCGATCCGGTCCGCAAGCAGCAGGCGAAGGCGACGCTGACCGAGCTGAACACCACGGCGCAGCGCCTCCTCGCGGCCGCCGACTATGACGTGGCCTGGGTCGAGCACGAGCCACGGCGGGCGCTCGTGGTCGCTCCCCTGTCGGTGGCGGGCCTGCTCGCCGAGAAGCTCTACGAGGAGCGCACGGTCGTGGCGACGTCGGCCACGCTGACCCTGGGCGGCACGTTCGAGCCCGTGGCCCGGTCGCTGGGGCTGATCGCGAAGACGCCGCCCGCGCCCGACGCCGCCGCCAAAGCCGCTGCCGGCACGCTGCCGGCGAAGGCGGTCAAGCCCCCGGCCGAGCACAACGAGCTGCCCTGGACCTCGCTCGACGTCGGCTCCCCCTTCGACTACGCCAAGCAGGGCATCCTCTACGTCGCGGCGCATCTTCCGAGGCCTGCCGCGTCCGGCCTGCCCGACGCCGCCGCCGAGGAGCTGCTGACCCTGATCGAGGCGCTCGGCGGGCGTACGCTCGGGCTCTTCAGTTCCCGGCGAGCCGCTCAGCAGGCCGCCGAACTGGTCCGGATGAAGACCGACTACACCGTGCTGCTGCAGGGCGACGAAGCGCTGCCGTTGCTGGTCCGCAAGTTCCGGGCCGACAAGGCCAGCTGCCTGTTCGGCGTGATGTCGCTCTGGCAGGGCGTGGACGTGCCCGGCGACGCCTGTCAGCTCGTCGTGATCGACCGCCTGCCGTTCCCGCGTCCGGACGAGCCTCTCGCGGCCGCCCGGAGCGCGGCGGTGGACGACGCGGGCGGCTCCGGCTTCGCCTCCGTGAGCGTTCCGATCGCCGCCGTACGCCTCGCCCAGGGTGTGGGCCGCCTGATCCGGTCCACCTCGGACAAGGGCGTCGTGGCAGTCCTGGACTCCCGGCTGGAGACGGCCCGAGGCTACGGCAGCTTCCTTCGCAAGAGCCTGCCGCCGTTCTGGTACACGACCAAGCGCGAGGTCGCCCTCGGCGCCCTGAAACGCCTCAGCGCCGACTAGCCCCTTGAGCGCAGCGCGAAACCAGCCCTCAGAGGTAGAGGCCGGTGCCGTTCTCCTCGATCCGGTTCGCCGCGACCGCGTGGACGTCACGCTCCCGGAGCAGGATGTAGTCCCGGCCGTGAAGCTCCACCTCGGAGCGGTCGTCCGGGTCGAACAGGACCCGGTCGCCGGTCACGATCGAGCGCACGTTGGGGCCGACCGCCACGGCGGTGGCCCAGGCGAGCCGGTGCGCGACCGACGCGGTGGCGGGGATCACGATGCCGGCGGCCGAGAGCCGCTCACCGTCGCCGGATTCCATGCGGACGAGTACCCGGTCCAGCAGAAGGCGGATGGGAAGGCCGGAGTCGGGCTGACTTGCTGCGCTCACGGTCAGGCACGCTACCCGACCGCCGAGGGCGGCTGTCGGCCGCCGCCAACCCTTGCGTGATCAGGGCGCCCCCTTGGGGTAGGCGCGCGAGATGGGTGTCTTCCCGGATGCTGAGCGTGCGTCCGCCGGTTACGGTAAGACCGGCCAAGGTGCTCAGATGGCGGCAGGAGGTGCGCTTTGGGGCGGTTCGAGCAGGCCCGGGCCAACATCAAGAGGGCCTACGAGGCCGGTCGCGCCGGTGTGCGCGCCCGCCGCGCCCAGCGCCAGGAGCAGGTCGAGGAGGAAGCCGTGGCCGACCCCGTACCGTCCACGCCCGAGGTCACGCACGGCAGCACGGTCAGCCGGGACGATCAGGAAGTGCCGGTGGGCCTGCGGGTCTCGGCCGCCTGGGGCTGGCGCATTCTGATCCTGGGCATCATCGTGTTCTTCGCGCTGAGGCTGATCAACACGCTGTCGCACCTGATCATCCCGCTGGTGATCGCGCTGCTGCTCAGCGCACTGCTGGGCTCGTTCGTCGGGGTGCTCTCCCGCTTCCTGCCGCGGTCGCTCGCCACCGCGATCGTCGTCCTGCTCGGCATCGGGGCGGTGGCCGGCGTACTCACCATCGTGATCACGCAGTTCGTCGACAACATCCCGCAGGTCGCCGACAACACGACCAAGGGCGTGAACGACATTCGCGACTGGCTCAAGGAAGGCCCGCTCGGGCTGACCAACGAGCAGCTCACCTCGTTCGCGAAGCAGCTGCAGACCTTCCTCAACGACAACAAGGACAAGCTCACCAGCAGTGCGGTCGCCACCGCGTCCACCACGGTCGAGGCGCTGACCGGCCTGTTCCTGGTGCTGTTCTCGCTGTTCTTCTTCCTCCGCGACGGCGACATCATCTGGCGGTTCTTCGTCGGCATCATGCCGCCGGCGACCCGCGAGGCGATCGACTACTCCGGCCGGGCCGCCTGGCACACGCTGGTCTCCTATGTGCGCGCCACCGTCCTCGTCGCCTTCATCGACGCGATCGGCATCGGCATCGGCCTCTGGTTCCTCAAGGTGCCGCTCGCTCTCCCGCTGGCCGCCCTGGTCTTCCTGTTCGCCTTCATCCCGATCATCGGCGCCACGGTGTCCGGTGCGGTGGCGGTCCTCATCGCCGGGGTCAACAACGGCTGGATCACCGCGCTCTTCGTGCTCGCCATCGTCATCGGCGTACAGCAGCTCGAGGGGCACGTCCTGCAGCCGCTGATCATGGGCAAGGCCGTCGCCATCCACCCGCTCGCCGTCATCGCTGCGATCGCCGGCGGCCTGGCCCTGGCTGGGATCATCGGCGCGCTGATCGCGGTGCCGCTGGTGGCCATGTTCAACACCGGCATCCGGGCGATGATCGGCCGGCGCAAGCAGATCGAGGCCAAGCTCCGCGAGGAGTCGGCGCAACAGGAGGCGGAGGGCGCGGCGCCCGCGTAAGTCAGCGGCGCCAGCCGGGATAACCCCAGGTCGGCGCGGGTGGCGGGGGCATCAGCACGGGGATCGGCACCACCGGCTCCGGGGGCGGCGACACGGTCCGCGTCTGTCCGTCCGGGAAGCTCAGCTCGTACGCCGTACCAGTCCACCGGGCCGGTGGCGTCTGCGGGTCGCGCCCGACGTACACCTCGCGGGCCGCCGTGATCTGCTCGAGAAGCGACCGCTCTTCTTCCTGGGCCTTGGCCTGCTGTTCGGGCGTACGGTTCAAGCCGCGTTCAATGCCGTCGCGGACCAGGGCGAGCCGGGTGGCGGCGAACTGGAAGGCGCTCATCGCCTTGCGTCCGGGGTCGCCGGCGACCCGCTTGGCCCAGGTCCGGGCGGCGTGCCGACGGCCGAGCGAGGCCAGGGCCGCGACCTCGGGCGGGCTGAACCACCCGGCCCGCACGTACGCCGGCAACGCCCGCACGGTGATCCGACCCTCGTGGGAGCGCAGCCAGAGGGCGAAGCCCACCATCGCCAGGAAGATCGGCATCTCCAGGGCGAAGTAGCCGTAGAGGACGAGGATGGTCTGCCCGGTGGCGGCGGCGATCGTGGGGATGAGGTTCCACGTGCCGTGCAGCATCATCGCGACGAGGAGACCGGCGATCGGGGCGAGCCAGCGCACCACAGGGCTCGCCGTACGCGCGGCGATGCCGATGCCGACGCCGGTCATCGAGGTGAACAGCGGATGGGCGAACGCCGAGAAGAGCACCCGGACCAGGAAGGTCGCGAAGAGCATCTGCAGTCCGGTGCTGACGCCGTACTCCTCGCTGCCCGCGGCGTACGCGTGACCGCCGAGGTAGAGGATGTTCTCCGTCATCGCGAAGCCGGTCGCGGCGAGTCCGCAGTAGACGATGCCGTCGGTGATCCCCGAGATCTCCTTACGGCGCCACCAGAGCAGCAGCAGCGGGGCGGCCGCCTTGCTCAGTTCCTCGATGAACGGCGCGACGACGACCGCGACGATGCCGTCGGAGATCCCGTTCTGCTCGAAGATCCGCGAGCTCCAGGTGTTCACGATCAACGCGATGCCGGTCGCGATGATCGCGCCCCAAGCGAAGCAGAGCACCAGCGCCCAGGTCGGCTCGGGTTCGTACCGGTCGAGCCAGAGGAAGCAGGCGACCAGGATCGGCACCGGGACGATGGCCGCCGCCAGCCCGACCAGCAGGGCCTCCACGCCCATGTTGAAGCCGAGGAAGACGAGCATCGCGATCGCGGCGGCCGCGAAGAAGAGGATGACGCCGCCGAGGATCACCGGCCGCTTCCAGCGTTGCCACCCGGACGGGTGCAGCGACGCGGGCGGCGGACCACCCGATGCGGGCCATCCCACGGGCTGGGCCGGAGCGGGTGTCGGTTCGCTGTGGGGTATCCCACTCGGCGGGAACTCGGACATGCAACGCAGCTTACCCACGCTAGGGTGTGGATCAGGTCACGAGTGACGGCATCAAGCCCCGGCTAGCCGTCCGGCAACCCTCCTATCTGCGGTGGGGTGCCCCGGGTGATGACCGGGCCTCGCTCGACGAGCGCGCGAGGCAAGCGCGGACCCCGTTCCCTGGTGCAGCACCCGGGGTCCCTGGACCCGGGAGGGCATTGCCATGACCGCTGTACTCGAGGCTCCCTGTCAGCTCACCGATCAGGTCACCGGCCTCGTTTCCGTTGCCGAGCCCGCCGTTCTCGGCGTACCAGGGCAGATCAATCTGGACTATGCCGCCACCGCGCCGTGCGCACGGGCGGCGAGCGACGCGGTGAACGAGATCCTGCCCTGGTACGCGAGCGTGCACCGGGGCGCGGGCGCCTTGTCCCAGCGGTGCACGCTGGCCTACGAGCGGGCCCGCCAGACGGTGGGCGACTTCGTCGGGGCGCGCGAGGACGACTACGTCATCTTCACGCGCAACACGACGGACGCGCTGAACCTGCTGGCGCACGTCGTTCCGGCCGGCACCCTCGTCGTGACCTTCGCCGGGGAGCACCACGCGAACCTGTTGCCCTGGAAGGAGTGCGTACGCCTGCCGGTGCCGGCGTCGCCGGGCGAGGCGGTCCGGTCGCTGGACTCGGCCCTGCGTGAGCTGCGCCGGGGCACGGTTTCCGGCGAACCGGCGACGCCGTTGCTCGTGAGCGTGACCGCGGCGACCAACGTGACCGGCGAACTGTGGCCGATCCGGGAGTTGGCGCTGGTGGCCAGGCGGTACGGCGCTCGGGTGGCGGTCGACGCCGCCCAGCTCGCCCCGCACCACCCCGTCGACCTCGCCGACCTGGGCGCGGACTACCTGGCCCTGTCCGGCCACAAGCTGTACGCGCCGTTCGGAGCGGGCGTGCTCGTGGGCCGGTCGGACTGGCTGGACGCGGCGACGCCCTACCTCGCGGGCGGGGGCGCGAGCGCCAAGGTCGGCGACGCGACTCACGACGTGCACTGGGCGACCGGTCCCGCCCGTCACGAGGCCGGTACGCCGAACCTCCTGGGCGCGGTCGCGCTCGCGGCCGTGTGCGACGCCCTGGAGGCGGCCGACCGCGCAGCGCTGGCCGATCGCGAGCAGGCGCTGCTGCGGCGACTGCGTACTGGGCTGGCCGCCCTCGACGGGGTCGCCGAACTGCGAATCTTCGGGCCGGACGCGCCACGCGTCGGGATCGTCTCGTTCGCCGTCGCCGGTCGGGAGTCCGCCGAGATCGCCGCCGCGCTGGCCCGCCGGGACATCGGCGTACGCGATGGGCTGTTCTGCGCGCATCCGCTGGCCCGTCGCCTGCTCGGCGAGGCCGCTCAGCGCGCCGGTTGGGCGTACGCCCCGGCGACCGCGCTGCGGGCGTCGATCGGCCTGGGCACCACCGAGGCGGACGTGGACGCGTTCCTGACCGCGCTCGCGGCGATCGTCGCCACCGCCCCGGCCGTCACCCCCACCCCCCTCTCCGCCTGCTCCGCCTAACCCACCCCTCCCTCCCTTTCGCGTTGATCATGGAGTTTACCCTGGTCTCGACGGGGTGTCGGGGCCGGAAACTCCATGATCAACGCGAGTTCCGGCCTGCCGGAGGGCCGGTCGCAGGTAGCGTTCGGACGTGGAGGTCGCGTTCAAGGCCACCCTGCAACGCCGTTATCACCGCACGCGGGGCAGCCTCGGCATCGCGATGCAAGCCGCCGTCGCGGCCGGCATCGCCTGGTTCATCGCCCACAACCTGATGCACCACCCGCAGCCGTACTTCGCGCCCATCTCCGCGGTCGCGACGCTCGCGGTCTCCGTCGGGCAGCGGATGCGCCGGGCGGTCGAGATCGTCCTCGGCAACGCCTTCGGCATCCTCCTCGGCGAGGCACTGATCCTGGTGATCGGCCGGGGCGCCTGGCAGATATCCCTCGTCGTCGTGCTGGCGATCCTTGTCGCGATCTTCGCCGGGGGCGGACCTTCCCTGGTGATGCAGTCCGCGGCCGGTGCCGTCCTGGTCGTGGCGGTCATCCCGACCAACGACGAGTACCTGTTCAGCCGGTTCGTCGACGCCATCGTCGGCGGTGGCGTCGGCCTGGCCGTCATGGCGCTGGTCCTGCCCCAGAACCCGCTGACCGTCGTCTCCCGCGCCGCCGGGCCGCTGCTCGACGACCTGGCCGACGGCGTACGCCTCACGGCGGAGGCGTTGGATCACCGCGACCGGACCAAGGCGGAGGAGGCGCTGACCGACCTGAGCGAGGCGGAGACGCACCTCACGGCGTTCGAGGAGGCGCTGACGGCGGCCAGCGAGATCGCCACCCTCTCGCCCATCCGCTGGGGCAAACGCGGGGCACTGGCCCAGTACGTCGACGGGCAGGACCACATCGCCCGCTGCCTGCGCAACTCCCGCGTGCTGATCCGCCGGACCGTCTCGGTCATCCGCGACGAGGAACCCGTGCCGCCCGCCCTGGTGTCCTCGCTCCGCTCCCTCGCCGACACCATCCGGTGGGTGCACCGCGAGTACGCCGAAGAGCTGCCGCCCGACGCCAGCCGCGAAGCCGCCGTCCGCGCCGTACGCAACGCGTCTGACGCGTACCTGAGCGGGTTGGGGTTCTCCGGGAGTGTGATCGTGGCCCAGATCCGGTCGATGGCGACCGACCTGCTGCGGGCGGGCGGGATGGAATCGCGGGACGCCGAACGCGTCGTCCGCCGAGCGGTCGGCAAGGCGAGCTCGAAGCCGCCGCCACCAGCCCCGAAGCACTTCACCCAGCTGACATGATCATTGCGTCAGCCAAGCTGTTTCAACGGACATTTCGCCGCGCGAAACGCCTTGGCTGGCGCAATGATCACGCCCGCGCGGAGGGGAAGGGGTTAGCCGAGGGGGAAGTGGGCGATGCCCGCGCCGACGGTGTATGCGGCGCCGGAACAGCCGGCGGAGCCGCCCGCGGAGGAGGCGTCTGGGGAGGAAGTTGCGGAGGCGGGGGCGGCGGGACGGGCGGCGGCCGCGAGGCGTTGCCGGGTGGCGGCGAGGTCGCCGATGAGCGCCGGTTCCTGCGACCACAACAAGGCGATCACGCCCGCGACGTGCGGGGTGGCCATCGAGGTCCCGTCCGCCTTCTCGTAGGTGCCGCCCGGCATCGCCGAGAGCACCCGCTCGCCCGGTGCCGCGATGTCCGGCTTGCCGGGAGTGCCGGTGTCTCCCCGGCTCGAGAAGTCGGTGACCTGCCGCGACTCGTTCACGGCGGCGACGGTGATCGCGGCGGCGTACGGGGCGGGCGGGTCGCTGATGCTGCCGCAGCGCGGTCCGCTGTTGCCGGCCGCGACGACGACCGCGATCCCGGCCGCGGCCAGGGCGTCGATCGCGGGCCGCAACGACGTCGGGTCGCAGCCTTCCGCCTCGGGGCAGCCCCACGAGTTGGTGAGGATGTTCGGCGCGCGTTCGGGGCGGCCGTCGGTGAACGGGTTCCCGCCGGAAGGGAAGGGAGCGAGCATGAACTGCAGGCAGTCGAGGTAGTAGGACGGGCTGCCCATGTTCCGGGCGAGGTTGACGCAGCCGACCCACTGCGCACCCGGCGCGACGCCGACGCCCTCGTGCCCGACGGCGGTCGCGAGGGTATGCGTACCGTGGCCGTTGTGGTCGGTCGGCCGAGTCGTCCCGTTCCACGGGTCGTACCACGAGTCCGGGCCGCCGCGGAAGTTCTGGGCCAGGGCGGGATGCGTACCGTCCACTCCGGAGTCCGAGGAGCCGACGACGATGCCGGAGCCGGTGACTCCGGCCGCCCAGGCGCTGGGCGCGCCGACCATGTCGATGTTCCAGTGATCCGTACCCGGTGAGGTCAACGGCCCGTGGTGGGTCTCGATGTCGGACGGCAACGGCCGCAGCACCGGATCCAGCAGTACGCGATCCACGTCGTCCCGGGCGGACAGCCACTGGCGTACGAGCGGGCCGCCGTCCACTTGGACGCCGTTGACCAGGTAGTACGGCCGGTAGGACAGGTGCCACCGGTCGAGCTGCCGGCGCAGGTCGGCCTGCGTACGCTCGGCGTGCTGCACGAGCCGCTGGTAGACGGCGGCCACCCGGGCGTCCCGCCCGCTGCCAGGCCCGGTCGTCGTAGGGAGCCCGGCCAGCGACGCCTGCTCCTTCATCACCACGAACAGCCGTTCACCGTGGAGACCTGGTTGACCGCTCACGGCGTACAAGCTGATCGACGCGAGAACGGCCAGCGCGGCGAGTGACCAGCCCACGGCCCGGGGTGGGGTCTTGCGCAGCGCGAGGCCGAAGACGAGCGCGAGCACCAGTCCGGCCGCGAGCGACGCGGCGGTCGCGATCAGAGTCCAGAAAGGAATATCGCGCCCGAGCAGGAAGAGGCTGATCTCGTCGGGGTCGACGAAGGCGAGCGGGCCGAGCGCCGCCACGCCGACCAGCCACCCCGTCGTACGCGACGAGCCGAGCGCGGCCGCCGCGAAGCCGAGCGGCGGCAGGACGAACATGGCCGCCAGCTGCGTTCCGGAAGCGCCCAGACCTGCCCCGAGCAGCGCGAACGCGACTCCGGCGACCAATCCGCCGACGACTACGCGTCGGGCCCGACTGCCCTCGCTCCCCTGCTGGATCACGGTTTCCGGTCGAATCTTGGGGAAAGATTCGACCGGGAACCCTGATCCAGCGCCCACCGGGCCGGCAGGACCGCCAGCGCCCACCGGGCCGGCAGGACCGGCAGCGCCCACCGGGCCGGCAGGACCGGCAGCGCCCACCGGGCCGGCAGCGCCGAACGCGGTCCAGAAGCGCCCGTCCAGGATGGACGAGGCGAGCCAGCCGGCGGACGCCGCCGCCAACGCGGCCAGCACGGTCTCCAGAGCGCCGCCGAGCGATCCCAGCAACAGCCAGGGGATCAGCGCGACGAGTCCGGCGACGATCGCCAGGCCGACGCTGCCGGTGGTCCGCGGCGCCCGCCGCAGGAGGAACGCCGCGACCGCCAGCACGACGGCCAGCGCGAACAGGTACGCCTCCTGCTGCGGATCGGGCACGACCCGGAGCAGGCCACCGAGCACGGCGACGCCGGACGCGCACAGCCAGGCTCGGCCGGTCTCGCGGACCGCGGGCGAGCGGGGAATCGTCGCGAGCAGCAGGGACGGCACACCGGCGAGCACGCCGAGCACGAGCGCCACGACGACCCAGATCCACCACGGCTGCGCCACGTCGAGCTGCAGGAAGACCTGATCGGCGAGCCAGCCGGCGGCCTGCCAGAACAGGGCGAGCGCGACGAGACCGACTCCGACGAAGGACGCCGCCACGATCGCGCCGGCGCTGGACGGGCGGGGTGGCGTATGCCACTGCGCGGAAGGCGGCTGATCGGCCATGATCGCACAGTATCGTGCAGGTGTGCGCGACCGTCAGGTCTCCCGGAACACCGCCGGCACCCTGTCGCCCGCACGCCGCGCCGCCGACCTGCGCCGGCTCGCCGAGGACGAGTTCGACGTGCTGGTCATCGGCGGTGGCGTGACCGGCGCCGGTGCGGCGCTCGATGCCGCCTCCCGCGGGCTGTCCGTCGCCCTGATCGAGGCGAACGATCTCGCGAGCGGCACGTCGTCCCGGTCGAGCAAGCTCGTCCACGGTGGTCTCCGCTATCTGGAGCAGCTGGAGTTCCATCTCGTCCACGAGGCGCTCCGCGAACGCGGCCTGCTCGCGACCCGGCTCGCCCCGCACCTCGTGCGACCGGTGCCTTTCCTGGTCCCGCTCCCCGGCGACGCGGCGTGGAAGCGCGCCTGGAACCGCGTCTACTACGGCGCCGGGGTCGCCCTCTACGACGCGTTCGCCGCCGGGCTCCAGGGCACGTCGGGCCGTGGCATGCCGTTGCACCGCCACCTCACCCAACGCGGCGCGCACCAGCTTTTCCCGTCGCTACGGCCGGAGGCCGCGGTCGGCGCCATCCGCTACTACGACGGCCAGGTGGACGACGCCCGGCTCGTGATCTCGCTCGCGCGTACCGCCGCGAGTCTCGGCGCGACCGTGGTCACGCGGGTGCGGGCCACCGGGCTCACGCGCCAGGCCCGTGAAGTCACAGGGGTACGCGCAACGGACGAGACCGGCCGGGAGTTCAGCATCCGGGCGCGGACCGTCATCGCCGCGACCGGCGTCTGGAGCGACGACATCACCGCGCTGCTGCCCGACGCGCGGCCCGGTCTGCGCGTACGCGCCTCGAAGGGCATCCACCTCGTCGTGCCGCGGTCGGCCATCACCGGCGACGTCGGGTTGATTCTGCGTACGGCGTCGAGCGTGCTCTTCGTGATCCCGTGGGGCGGGCATTGGCTGATCGGCACGACCGACACCGATTGGATGCTCGACCGGGAGCACCCCGCCGCGAGCGCGCGCGACATCGACTACCTGCTCAGCGAGGTCAACAAGGTCCTCGACCGCCCGGTGAACCGGTCCGACATCGAAGGCGTGTACGCCGGCCTCCGCCCGCTGCTTTCCGGGGAGGAGGACGCGACGTCGGCGCTCAGCCGGGAGCACGCCGTGGTCGAACCCATCCTCGGGCTGTTCCTGGTGGCCGGTGGCAAGCTCACGACCTACCGGGTGATGGCCTCGGACGTGGTCGACCGCGTCGTTCGGCGGCTCGGTTCGGCCGTGCGCTCGGCCACGGACGACCTGCCTCTGCTGGGGGCCGACGGCTATCACGCCATGTGGCGGCGGCGCGCCGAACTGGCCCGGCGACCGAAGTCGCGGCTCACCGTCGGCGCGGTCGAACACCTGCTGGAGCGGTACGGCACGCTGACCGTCGACGTGCTGCACTTGATCGACTCGTCACCGGACCTGGCCGCCGCGCTGGAAGGCGCTCCGGAATACCTCGCCGCCGAAGTCGCGTACGCGGCCGCCGCCGAAGGGGCGCTGCACCTCGACGACGTGCTGACTCGGCGTACGCGGATCAGCATCGAGACCGACCATCGCGGGGTCGAGACGGCACCGCACGCGGCCCAGGTCATGGCCGACGTCCTGGGCTGGGACGAGGCCACCACGCGCGCCGAGATCGAGGCGTACGAGCGGCGGGTGGACGCCGAGCGGCGCTCGCAGACGATGCCCGACGACGCCTCGGCGGACGCCGCCCGCACCCTCCGCGCCTAACGCCCCAGCGCCGTCCCACGCCCAGCGCCGTCCCGCGCCGTCCCACGCCCAGCGCCGTCCCACGCCCAGCGCTGGATCAGGGTTCCAGGTCGAATCTTGGGTCAAGATTCGACCGAGAACCCTGATCCAGCGCCAAAGGGTCGAATCAGAAGATCTTGCCGGGGTTGAGGATGCCGCGCGGATCCAGCGCGTCCTTGATCGCCCGCTGGACGCGCATGCTGACCGGACCGGCCTCGGTCGCCAGCCAGCCCCGCTTGAGCAGGCCGACCCCGTGCTCACCGGTGCACGTGCCGCCCAAGGCGAGACCCAGCTCCATGATCTCGTCGAAGACGACGTGCCCCTTCTCGACGCTGGCCGGATCGGCCCGGTCCACCACGATGTTCGGGTGGAGGTTGCCGTCGCCGGCGTGGCCGACCACGCCGACGGTGATCTCGTGGCGGGCGGCGATCTCGGCGATGCCGTCGAGCAGCTCGGCGAGCCGCGAGCGCGGGACCGCGATGTCGTCCAGGATCAGCCCGCCGCGGTCGTGCATGCTCGCCGCGAGGTGCTCCATCGCGGGGTGGGCCGCCCGGCGCGCCTGCAACAGGGCCGCGGCCTCCTCGTCGTCGGTCGCCCGGTAGACCTCGGTCGCGCCCGCGGCCAGCGCCAGTTCGGCGATCCGGTCGAGGTCGGCGCCGGCCCGGCCACCCGTGTCGGCCGCCGCCAGCAGGATCGCGGCCGCCTCCTGGTCGAGCCCCATCGGCCGGTACGCCTCGATGGCCCGCAGGTGCACGTTGTCCAGCAGCTCCAGCAGACTCGGCGCCGCGCCACTGGCCATGATCTCGTTGACCGCCTTCCCGGCAGTGGCGGTGGTCGGGAAGACGGCGACCAGGCTCAGCGACTGCTCCGGCGCGGGGCGCAGAGCCACCGTCACCTCGGTCACGATGCCGAGCGTGCCCTCCGAGCCGACGAACAGGCTGGTCAGGTCATATCCGGCCACGCCTTTCGGCGTACGCCGGCCGGTGCGCAGCACCTCCCCGTCGGCGAGGACGACTTCCAGCCCGATGACGTATCCCGTCGTGACGCCGTACTTCACGCAGCACATGCCGCCCGCGTTGGTGGCGACGTTGCCGCCGATGGTCGAGGATTCGAAGGAACCCGGGTCCGGCGGGTAATGCAGGCCCTTCTCGCGGACGGCCCGGCCGAGGACGGCGTTGACCACGCCGGGCTGGACGACGGCGATCCGGTTCACCGGGTCGATCTCCAGGATCTGGTCCATCAGCGTCAGGCTCACGACGACGCAGCCGTCGACCGCGTTCGCACCACCGGCGAGACCGGTCCGGGCGCCCTGGGGCACCACCGGCACCCCGTGCTCGGCCGCGACCTTGACGACGGCGACCACCTCGTCGGTGCTGCGCGGGCGGACCACCACCGCCGGCAGCCCGTCCGCCACGAGGTCCGCCTCGTCCCGCCGGTACATCTCCACCAGGTCCCGATCGGTGATCACCCGGTCGGCGGGCAAGAGCGCCCGCAGCTGATCCACAACACCCACACCCGGAATGTAGACCGCCGAGCCTCATTCACACACCTGGTGAAAACACCACTCCCGCCGGGGAGCGCTTGCGGAGCCACCAGGAGTGCAGTCAGGTTGACCGAGTACGCTCGGCGATCATGGAGCGCTTCCACATCGACCACCTGCCCGGCACCGTCGACCTGCTGACTCGCAGCTTCCTCCCGGAGGACGCCGCCGAAGCGCGCGAGATCGTGGAACTGCTCCGGCCGCGCGACGAACGGCGTACCACTGGATTTGTGGCGACCGACGGCGCGCGGGTGATCGGCGTGGCCTTCGCCGCGGTGAGCCACGCGGACCCCACGGTCGGGCACCTGGACCTGCTCGCGGTCGATCCCGGGCACCGGCGGCGCGGCCTGGGGACCGAGTTGATCGCGCAGGCCGAGCAGGGCCTGCGGGAGCTGGGCTGCGAGGTCGTCCGGGTGGCCGGCAACCCGCCGGACTACGCGTTCCCGGGCGTGGACGTGCGCTACACCCCGGCGATCTGCACGCTCACCAAGGCCGGATACGCCCACGAGCGCACCGCCTGGAACATGACGGCCGAGCTGCGTCCGGGGTCGAAGGCGCTGGCCGACACCTCTGCCGCCGAGGCCCGGCTGGCCGACCAGGGCGTCGAGGTACGCGTGGCGGAGGCGAACGACGTCGCCCGGCTGCGGCCGATCATCGCGGCCGAGTGGGGCGGGCACTGGGCGGCCGAGATCACTTCCGCGCAGGCCGTCCACATCGCGGTGCAGGACGGGGAGCCGATCGCCTTCGCCGCCTGGGGGTGTACGCGGCCGAGCTGGTTCGGGCCGATGGGCACCCGGCCGGCGGCCAAGGGGCTGGGGATCGGTTCGGTGCTGCTCCGGCGCTGCCTGGCCGACCAGGCGAAGGCGGGCATCACTCGGGCGCAGATCGGCTGGGTCGGCCCCGTGCCGTTCTACTCCCAGGCAGCGGACGCCCACATTGAACGAGTCTTCTTCCTATACAGCAAGGACCTGTAAGCCCCAATTTTCCCGAAACGGACATCTGTCGCTTTTGGGTTGGGCAAGATGGCCTCATGCAGCCCTCTGCCACCAGTACGCACGCGCACCACACCGGTGCGGTCCTGCTCGTCGCCTCCGCGGCGGCGCTCGGCGGATTCCTGTTCGGCTACGACACGGCTGTCATCAACGGAGCCGTTGACGCCATCAGGGAAGACTTCCAGCTGAACTCGGCGGTCCTGGGCTTCGTGGTCTCCTCGGCCCTGCTCGGCTCGGCGGTCGGCGCCTGGTACGCCGGTCCTCTCGCCGACCGGTACGGCCGGCTCAAGGTCATGGTGATCGCCGCGATCGTCTTCTTCGTCGGCTCGATCGGCTCGGCACTGGCCGTCGGCCCGATCGACCTGACGGCGTGGCGCATCCTGGGCGGTCTCGCAGTGGGCGCGGCGAGCGTCATCGCACCGGCGTACATCGCCGAGATCAGCCCGGCCGACATCCGGGGACGGCTGGGTTCCCTGCAGCAGTTGGCCATCGTGACGGGCATCTTCGCCTCCCAGCTCGTCAACTTCGCCATCGCCAAGAGCGCGGGCGGCGCCGGCAACCCGATCGCCTGGGGCGGTGACGCCTGGCGGTGGATGTTCGCCGCCGAGGCCATTCCGGCCGTGGTCTACCTGATCTTCGCGCTCCAGATCCCGGAGTCGCCGCGATACCTCGTCCGCCGCGGGCGGCTCGACGAGGCCAAGAACGTCCTGGACCGCGTCGTCGGCGGCAACACCGCCCAGCACATCCGGGAGATCCAGGCCAGCCTGCGGGGCATCCAGGACAAGGTGCAGCTGCGCGACCTGAAGGGACCCCGGTTCGGGCTGCTCCCGATCGTCTGGGTCGGCATCCTGCTGTCGGTGTTCCAGCAGTTCGTCGGCATCAACGTGATCTTCTACTACTCGACGACACTCTGGCAGGCCGTCGGGTTCAACGAAAGCGACTCGTTCGTCATCTCCGTGATCACCAGCGTCACCAACGTCGTCACGACGCTGATCGCGATCGCCCTGGTCGACAAAATCGGCCGGAAACCGCTGCTGCTCATCGGCGCGGCCGGAATGATGATCACCCTCGGCACCATGGCCTGGGCCTTCAGCACGGCCACCGGCAGCGGGGACAACCTCACGCTGAGCCCGACAGTGGGCAAGATAGCCCTGGTCGCGGCCAACCTCTACGTCGTGTCCTTCGGCATGAGCTGGGGACCCGTGGTCTGGGTGCTGCTGGGCGAGATGTTCAGCAACAAGATCCGAGTCACCGCGCTCGCCGTGGCCGCCGCCGCCCAGTGGATCGCCAACTGGCTGGTCTCCTCGACCTTCCCGGCGCTGTCCGACCTCGGGCTCGGGTTCGCGTACCTGGTCTACACGATCTTCGCGACACTCGCCTTCCTGTTCGTCCTCCGAAACGTCCGGGAGACGAAGGGGCGGGAGCTGGAGTCCATGTAGTTTTCGAGCGCTGCGTGTCGGCGCTGGATCAGCGATCTAGGTCGAATCTTGGGCCAAGATTCGACCGGGAACCCTGATCCAGCGCTGAGCGCGCGACCGAACCAGCGCTGAGCGCGACCGAGCCAGCGCTGAGCGCGACCGAGCCAGCGCTGAGCGCGCGATGCGGGCGCTACCGGAGGAGGGCGCGCCAGCGCCCGACGGCGGAAGCGCACACCGGCGAGGTCCACGAGCCGCCCTCGCGCGCCGTACTGCCGACGTGGAAAGCCCGGATCCCCGCGTCCAGCAGCGTCGGCACCACGTCCGCGGTGAGTCCGCCGCCCGCGAGCACCCGGCTGGGATCGCGCTTGACCAGGTTCACCCAGCCTTCGCGTACGCCCACGGGTGATCCCGCCGTCAGCACGGCGTCGACGCCGGGCAGGTCGAGCACGTCAGCCCAGGCGCGGTCGGTGTCCCGGGCGTGGTCGATGGCCCGATGGAAGGTCCACGGCCGCCCCTGCATCCGCTCGGCGACACGTTCGCAGGTGGCGACGTCGATCTCGCCGGAGTCGTCGAGGAACCCGAAGACCAGTCCAGCCACCCCCGTCGCCAGCAATTCGTCGGCGAGCCCGAGCAGGTCCGGTCCGGCCGCGAAATCCGCTGTCGTGCGCAGCATCGCGCGTACCGGCAGGTCGGTGGCGGCGACCACCGCGGCCGCGACCGAGGGTGCGGGGCTGAGGCCGTCGGCCGACATCTGCGCGACGAGCTCGAGCCGGTCGGCTCCGCCCGCCTGCGCGGCCTCGGCGTCGGCCGGGCCGAGCGCGATGACCTCGAGCAGGGGTGTCACGCCAGGATCATGGCAAACCGTGCGCACCGGATGGTGAACGGGGTTGGAACTATGCTCGCGATGTGGAACTGACCGGACACTTCCGCGCAAGCGTGATCGCGGCCGGGGGCCGTGCGGACGACGACGTCGCGACCGAGTTGCTGGCCCGTTGGTCGGAACCGCACCGCCACTACCACACCGTCGACCACCTGCGGTTCATGCTCGCGATCATCGACGAGCACGCGGCCTTCGCGGCCGATCCCGACCTCGTCCGGCTCGCGGCCTGGGGGCACGACGCGGTCTACGACCCGCGGTCCGCGGGCAACGAGGAGGCCAGTGCGGAGTTGTCCGCGCGCCTCCTGGAGCGCTGCGAGCTGCCGGCTCCGGCCGTCGCCGAGGTGATCCGACTGGTACGCCTGACGGCCGGGCACGCGGTGGAACCCGGCGACCGCAACGGCGCTCTGCTGGCGGACGCGGATCTGGCCGTCCTCGCCCGGGACTGGCCGTCCTATCAGGAGTACGCCGACGCCGTGCGAGCCGAGTACGCCCACGTTCCCGACGAGGCGTTCCGCAGTGGACGAGCAGCCGTCCTGCAGAGCCTGCTGGACCTTCCGGCGCTCTTCGGCATCCCGGCGTTGGCCGATCTATGGGAGGCCAAGGCGCGGGCCAACCTCACCCGCGAACTCGCTTCCCTGACCACTTGAGCGCAGAGTCACCGGTGGCTGAGGTGCTTCGGGCGGCGGAGTCCGGAAGCGCGTAGCCGGGCCGCGATCTCGCGGGACTCCACGAGGGTCGCGCCGAGCCAGATCGCCCAGGGCACCCGGGTCGCCGGGATGTCGTAGTGATCCCGGTCGAAGCCGCGCGGCGGTGCGCCGATCATCTCGGCGAAGACGTGGAGTTCGGCGTACGAGACGTCGCTGACCAGATGCGCCCACAGCCGCCCGTGGGCGGGCCACCGAGCCCGGTCGACGTAGATCACGCGCCCATTGTCCCCCGCCGAGCGGCCGTCCCCCGCCCGCGTCGGCTGCAGATCATCGTTACGCATGCTTCCGCCCGCACTTTTAGGGTGCATACCCGTGATCTGCAGGCAAGAAGGGGCGGCCGGAACCGAGGTTCCGGCCGCCCCCTGTGGTGCGGAGTGGGCTTACTTGATGAAGGTGTAGAGCACCGAGTGCGCCACGACGCTGCCGCCGCTGCTGATGTTCAGCAGTGCGGTGTGGTCACCGGCGGCGGCGCCCTTGTCGGCGTCGAAGGCGACCCGCACCGTGGTGCTCGCCCCGGCGGCCAGGGTCACCGACGAGGCGCTGACCGAGAACACCACCCCGGTGCCGCCCACCGGCGTCACCGCGAGGGTGAAGGTCTGGGCCGACCCGCTCAGGTTGGTGATCGTAACGGTCTTCGAACCGCCCTGGCCCGAGCCCGCCGGCACCGCGCCGAACGAGGTGCTGACCGGGCCGATCGCGGCGACGGCGTTGAGCGCCGAGACCACGTTCTCCCGGCCGGTTCCGGTGATGAGCAGGTCCTGCTCCAGCCCGGTCGCGGTGGCGTTGCGCAGCACGCCCTGGTCGGCCGTGTTCACGATGGCCGACCGGACCTGCTCGGCGGTCCAGTCCGGGTGAAGCTGGCGTACGACGGCCGCGGTCCCCGCGAGGTGCGGCGAGGCCATCGAGGTGCCCTGCAGGAAGGCGAAGCACGGCGGCGTAGAGCACAGGAAGTTGGGGATCGAGCTGAGCACGTTGACGCCCGGTGCCACGACGTCCGGCTTGACCCGGAAGTCGACGTCGGTCGGGCCCTGGCTGGAGAACCCGGCCATGATGTCGACGTTCTGCGTGGTGAAGTACTGCAGCGTGGAGCCGATCGTGACCGACTGTCCACTGTGCGCGGCGGCGGCGGTGCCGTCGGCCAGGCTCAGCTGCAGCGCCGGAACGGTGGGCTCGGTGGGGATGCCGCCCTTGCCCATGGCGA
This sequence comes from Hamadaea sp. NPDC050747, assembly GCF_040654195.1. Lineage (NCBI taxonomy): Bacteria > Bacillati > Actinomycetota > Actinomycetes > Micromonosporales > Micromonosporaceae > Hamadaea > Hamadaea sp. NPDC050747. The sequence goes on along the minus strand of NZ_JBFAHM010000014.1, from coordinate 72,796 downwards.
TCGGGTCACCGCCGACGTTGTTGACGACCAGGACGGCCTTCGCGCCGGCGTTCTGCGCGGCGAGGATCTTCTCCGAGAAGCTGCACGTGCCGCGGGCGACCAGCGCCACCTTGCCGGTCAGATCGGCGGGGATCGCGGTGCAGGCGGTGCTGAGACCAGCTGCGCCGGAGCCGCTGACGGCGGCCAGGTCACCCGTGACGCTCTCGGTGAGCGCGCCGAAGTCGCCCAGCGCCGCGCCGTACGAGGAACCGCCGACGGTCACCGGAGCGCCCATGAAGTGCGGAACGGTGCTGGCGCCCGCGGTGAGCGCACGCTCCGCGCTACCGGGCGAGCCGACGGTGTAGTGCCCCGGGCCGTCGTTGCCGGCCGAGACGGCCACCACCATGTTGGCCTCGTCCAGGTTGTCCACCGCGATGGTGAGCAGATCCTGTACGCCGTGGGCATTGCCGCCCAGGCTCATGTTGGCCACGTCGAACCCGTCGGCGTACGCCGCGTCGAGCGCGTTGAGGATGTCCTCGCTGCGCGCGTTGTCGATGTCGCCGGGGAAGACGTTGTAGTTGCCGAGCAGCGCCCGCGGGGCGACGCCCGACATCTTGTAGGGCAGCGCCACTCCGGCGATGTTCGCCGGCGTCTCGAAGTTGCAGGCGATGGTGCCGGAAACGTGTGTGCCGTGCTCCTGGTCCGGACCCGGGTACGCGGTGAAGCCGTTGACGGCGGCCTTGTTCGCGAAGACCTTCGCCACGATCACCTTGTTGTTGGTGTACCGCTTGTCGCCGAGCTGGGTCTGGGCCGGGTAGCCGGCGTCGCTGAAGCACGGGTGCTTCACGTCGATGCCGCTGTCCACGACGGCGACCTTCACACCTTCACCGGCGTGGGCCGATCCGCCGACCTGCTGCCAGGCCTGCACCGCGTTGATCACGGCGAGGTCGGGGTCGGCCGCGGTCTGGTGGTACATGTACTGCGGTTGCGCCGACTGCACGAGCGGCGCGGTCGCGATCTTCGCCAGCGACTCGCCGTTGAGCTGCACCGCCACGGCGTTCAGCGAGATGTCGTACTCGCTGGTCACCTTGGCCTTGGGCGCGTTGGCCCGCAGCCAGGACTTGAAGTCGTTGCGCAGCGCCGAAAGGCGGGCGCGCTCGGACTTGACGGTGGCGTTGCTGAAGTCGATCTTCTTGCCCTTGACCGGTTTGGTCTTGGCGGCGGTGGTGAGGGGGTCACCGACGAGCTGGACGAGCGCTTCGCCGGTCACGACGTCGGCGTACGCCGTCCCACCGTCGGTCACGTTGGTGACGACGCGGGCAGGCGTCACACCCGCCTCTGCCGAGCCGGCAGTGAGGAAGGCGATCGTCGCCAACGCGGTCACCGCGCTGAAAGCGATCTTGGTTGGCCGAACCATGGGTTCTCCTTGGCGGCTGGACGTCGATCCGTCACCGGCGGAGGACCGTCAGGCGCGGATCGAGTCATGAGCTGAGCAGTGCCGATGTGGCACGAATCCCCGCACGTTAGCTTGGCTAAGGAGAACGCCGCAGTTAGTCGTTCGGCGCGCGACAAGATCGTCACGCGACACGGAGAACGACCTCCGAATAGGCCGAACGGCCGAGACCCGAAGGTCCCGGCCGTTCGTAGAGGACTATCAGAAGTCCATGTCACCGCCGCCCGGAGCAGCCGGCGCAGCGGCCTTCTCCGGCTTGTCGGCCACGACGGCCTCGGTGGTGAGGAAGAGGGCCGCGATCGACGCCGCGTTCTGCAGCGCGGACCGGGTCACCTTCGCCGGGTCGATGATGCCGGCCTTCAGCATGTCGACGTACTCGCCGGTGGCGGCGTTGAGGCCGTGACCCGTCTCCAGGTTGCGGACCTTCTCCGACACCACGCCGCCCTCGAGGCCGGCGTTGACGGCGATCTGCCGCAGCGGAGCGTCCAGCGCCACCTTGACGATGTTGGCGCCGGTCGCCTCGTCACCCGACAGGTCGAGCTTGTCGAAGGCGCTCTTGCCGGCCTGCACGAGGGCGACGCCACCGCCGGCGACGATGCCCTCCTCGACGGCCGCCTTCGCGTTGCGAACGGCGTCCTCGATGCGGTGCTTGCGCTCCTTGAGCTCGACCTCGGTGGCCGCGCCGACCTTGATGACGGCCACGCCGCCGGCCAGCTTCGCCAGGCGCTCCTGCAGCTTCTCGCGGTCGTAGTCGGAGTCCGACTTCTCGATCTCGGCGCGGATCTGGTTCACCCGGCCGTTGATCTGCTCGGTGTCACCGGCGCCCTCGACGATCGTGGTCTCGTCCTTGGTCACGACGACCTTGCGGGCACGGCCCAGCATGTCGAGACCGACGGAGTCCAGCTTGAGGCCGACCTCCTCGGAGATGACCTGGCCGCCGGTCAGGATCGCGATGTCCTGCAGCATGGCCTTGCGGCGGTCGCCGAAGCCCGGGGCCTTGACGGCGACGGACTTGAAGGTGCCGCGGATCTTGTTCACGATCAGCGTGGCCAGGGCCTCGCCCTCGACGTCCTCGGCGATGATCGCCAGCGGCTTGCCGGACTGCATGACCTTCTCGAGGATGGGCAGCATGTCCTTGACGTTGCTGATCTTGCTGTTCGCGATCAGGATGTAGGCGTCCTCGAGGACGGCCTCCATGCGCTCCGCGTCGGTCGCGAAGTACGCCGAGTTGAAGCCCTTGTCGAAGCGCATACCCTCGGTGAGCTCCAGCTCCAGCCCGAAGGTGTTGCTCTCCTCGACGGTGATGACGCCTTCCTTGCCGACCTTGTCCATCGCCTCGGCGATGATCTCGCCGACGGTCGTGTCCGCGGCGGAGATCGACGCGGTCGACGCGATCTGCTCCTTGGTCTCGACGTCCTTGGCGAGCTTGGCCAGCTCCTCGGCGACGGACGCGACGGCGGTCTCGATGCCCCGCTTGAGGGCCATCGGGTTCGCGCCGGCCGCGACGTTGCGCAGGCCCTCGCGGACCAGCGCCTGGGCCAGGACGGTCGCCGTCGTCGTGCCGTCACCGGCGACGTCGTCGGTCTTCTTCGCGACCTCCTTGACCAGCTCAGCGCCGATCTTCTCGTACGGGTCGTCGAGCTCGATCTCCTTGGCGATGCTCACACCATCGTTCGTGATGGTCGGAGCACCCCACTTCTTCTCCAGCACGACGTTGCGGCCCTTCGGGCCGAGCGTCACCTTCACGGCGTCGGCGAGGGTGTTCATGCCCCGCTCAAGGCCGCGGCGCGCCTCCTCGTCGAACGCGATCATCTTGGCCATAACGGCGATGTCCTCCTGGACAATCCCGGCACTCCGCGCCTTTTTCGGCACGAAACGCCGCCTGTCTGATACACCTTCGCCGGGCGGATAGCCCGCGACGACCGGTCACCGAACGCCCTCGCCAGGAGGACGGTCAGGCGACCCCACCGCTCCGACTCTTGGTTTCCATGGTGTTGGCACTCGTTCAAGCTGAGTGCCAACACCTTGTTTAGCACTCTCCCTAGCCGAGTGCAAGCGAGTCCGCTGAGAACGGCGGCCGGACCGGCGTCCCAGCAGCACCTCGGCCGCATCGGCGGCACTCTCGGCCAGCACAAGATCAGGGTTCTCGGTCGAATCTTGCCCCTTGATTCGACCGAGAACCCTGATCCAGCGGAAACGCGAGCGGAAACGCGAGCGGGAAGCGAGCGGGAAAGCGAGCGGGAAGCGAGCGGGGGTCAGTCGAGTTCGGCGGCGAGCGACCCCGCCGACACCGGCCCTTCGTGCCCGCGCTGTTCGGCGTACGTGAGGAGGATCCCAACGAACTGGATCATGGTGAACGGCAGGCTGATGACGGCTCCGACGCCCGCCACGACCGCCGAGCCGGCTATCGACATCCCCGTCTGCCCGGCGAGCTGCACCGTCCCGTCCGGGTCGGTGCTGAACGAGCCGGCCCCGCCGAAGACGAGGTTCAGCACGCTCTCCACTGTGCTCGTCACGAGCGAGCCACCGATGACGATCACGAGGATCATGGCCAGCCGCCCGAGCACCCGGCCTAGGTTGTTGTTGAAGATCGTGAAGGACCGGCCGATCGGCGTACGCCGTTCGAAGAGGTAGATCGGGCCGACCAGGGCGGTGGCGGCGTACACGTAGAACGCCGGCAGGATGCAGGCGATCGCCCCGGCGAGGACCAGCAGCGCGGTGACGAGGGTCCAGCCGAACAGGCCGAGGCAGCGGCGGAACCCGTACCGCAGCGCGTCGGCGACGGCGGTCGGGGCGCCGGCCGCGTCCCGGGTCACCACATAGGTGCCCGCCGCGTAGCCGGCCGCCTGCAGGACGGTGAAGAGCACGGCGGCGACCACGATGACGCCCATGAGTCCGAGGAACGGGCCGACCAACGTGTCGAATCGGGGGTCCTCACCGGACTCGGCGGCCTCGATCATCTGCTGCTGCCACGGCACCAGCACCAGTGCCGTGCCGATCGCGGTCGTGACCGCGATGCCGACTGCGGGCAGCAGATGCGTGACGGCGAAGATCGCCGCGATCGACTTCCAGGACCGTTGGAACACCGACGACATCCGGTTGAACCAGCCCCCGATGCCCGCGTACGGCGGGTTCACGAGGGGGTCGTAGGGATTCGGGTACTGTCCGCCGGGTGCGGCGAAGGCAGCAGGCGGCGGGAGGTAACCGGAGGGCGGCGGCTGCTCGGTCATCTGTCACTCCGTGAGGGGCACCGGGATCAGGGGCAGTGGCATGAGGGCAGTGGCATGAGGAAGGCGCCGGACTCGCGAGGGGGGATTGCCTCGCCAGCCGGCGCCGCCGGGGTGTGAAGCCTTGTTGTCAGGCGATGATCCGGACCTTCTCGGCCTGCGGACCCTTCTGGCCCTGCGCGATCTCGAACTCGACGCGCTGGCCGTCGTCGAGCGCCTTGTAGCCGTCCATCTCGATCGCCGAGAAGTGGACGAAGACGTCCTGACCCCCGTCGACGGCGATGAAGCCGTAGCCCTTCTCGCTGTTGAACCACTTGACGGTGCCCTGTGCCACTGTGACACTTCCTCACTTCGATGGTGCTGGGTCTGTCGTAGACCCCCGCCGGACGTTCGCCCGCCGGAGCGGTGACATCGAAGATCCATGCGGTTCGAGCGATGTCATCAGCCAGAACCGCACGATACTTGAGAGTGTGCGCTTGCGCACTACCCGAATTCGGACAGGTGACTGCCCTGCTCAGCGGCCCTGCGTCACCATCTCGCGGTGCCGCGGGTTGACCCGGTCGTGACGACCCGCTGGCACCCGGATCACGTTCAGGTCTCGGTTCTTCTGTGCGCGATCGGCCTCCTCGTGGCGGTCGCGATCGTCTCGCTGAGCGAGCCCCCGAGACCCGCGCATTCCACTGTCGCCGCCACCTCCGCGCCGCCGTCGCCCTCCGCGTCTCCCACGCTCGCCCCACTTGTACGCGTGACGTCGCCGGGCTTCTTCAGCTGGGCGCTCCTCGATCGGCGTACGCGGGAAGTGGTCGGCTCACCGAACCTGGCCGAGCCCAGCGACACGATGTCGATGGTGAAGGTGTGGCTGGCCGCGGACTACCTGACGCACACCGATCCCGATCCGGACGCGAAGACTCGGGCGTTGCTGCGCCGGATGATCGTCGACAGCGACAACGCGGCGGCGACCAAGGTCTTCGGGCTCAACGGCGGCATCGTGACGATCGAGCGGATGGTCTCGGTCTGCGGGCTCGTCGACAGCGCGCCCAACTACCGGGAGAACCGGTGGAGTCCCACGATCGTCTCCGCTCGCGACACCGTACGCCTCGGCGAGTGCATCGCCGAGGGGACGGCGGCCGGTCCTCGATGGACGGAGTGGCTGCTGGCCCAGATGAGAGAGGTACGCGGAGAGGGCGACTTCGGCGTACGCCTGGCGCTGCCGAAGGCGGACCGAGCCGCCGTGGCGATCAAGAACGGCTGGTTCATGCGGCCCGAGGACGATCTGTGGCACGTCGCCTGCCTGGCGATCGGCCCGACGTGGGTGGTCAGCGTCCTGCTGCGGTACCCGGAGCGGCTGGGGCTGGGGCACGGGAAGAAGGTCTGCCAGGAGGTCGGGTCGGACCTCCTGGCAGCGCAGGCACTGGGTTAGGCCGCCGGCACCGGGCGACGGGACTGCACGATGCGGAACCGGCCGGCCACGTACGCCCCGTCGGTGAGCGTGGCGTTGGCCGCCGCGTTGGCGCCGCTGGCGTGGAAGTCGGAGAAGGCGGCGGACTGGTTGACGAACACCCCGCCGGTCAGGTTCTCCGAGAGGTGTACGCCGACCTCCTGCGCGGCCCGCTCGACTTCGTCGAGCACCGCTTCGGAGGTGGAGTAGACGGCGGCCGTGATGGCGCCCTTCGCTCCCACCGTCTTCCGGAAGATCGCCAGCGACTCCTCCGTCGATTCGGTCGCGATGGCGAAGGCGACCGGCCCGAAGCACTCGGTCTCGTATCCCTCCTTGACCGCCACGATCATCGGTGTGCGCACCGTCGCCCCGGCGTACGCGGGATGGTCGAGCGGGCGGCTGTCGAGCACGACGTCGCCCAGCGCGCGGGCGGCGTCGATCCGCTCGAGGACGGCTTCGTTGACGACCGCGCCGGTCAGCTCGACGGCCTTGGCCGGGTCGGCGGTGATCGCCTCGACGGCGCCCTTGATCCCGTTGACCACCTCGTCGAACGACTTCGAGCCGGCCTCGGTCGCGATGCCGCCCGCCGGGATGAGCAGGTTCTGCGGGGTGGTGCACATCTGGCCGCTGTAGAGCGTGAGCGAGAAGGCCAGGTTCCGGCACATCCCCGCGAAGTCGTCCGTCGAGTCGACGATGACCGCGTTGACCCCGGCCTTCTCCGTGTAGACCTGGGCCTGCCGCGCGTTGGCCTCCAGCCACTCCCCGTACGCCGTCGAGCCGGTGAAGTCGATGATCTTGACGGCCGGGTCGAGCGCCAGTTCCGAGGTGATCGGAGCTTCCCGGGTGTCCACCGCGAGCTGCACGACGTCCTCGGGCAGGCCCGCCTCGGCCAGCACCTCCCGGGCGATCTGCACGGTGATCGCGAGCGGCAGCACCGCGCGCGGGTGCGGCTTGACGATCACCGGGTTGCCGGTGACCAGCGAGGCGAAGAAGCCCGGCCAGGAGTTCCAGGTGGGGAAGGTGTTGCAGCCGATGACCAGAGCGATCCCGCGTGGGACGACGTGGAAGGTCTTCGTGAAGGCCTCCCCCTTCTTTTCCCACGTGGCCGTCGGGGCCTGCCGCGTCATCTCGACATACGCGTACGCGATCGCCTCCAGCGCGCGGTCGAGGGCGTGCGGCCCACCGGCCTGGAACGCCATCACGAAGGGCTGCCCGGTCGTCGCGTGCACCGCGTTGGCCAGCTCGAACACCCGGCCCTTGAGCCGGTCGAGGATCTCCAGCCCGACCCCCGTACGCGTCGGCACGCCCGCCTCGCGCCAGGCCGGCAGGGCGGCGGACGCGTTCGCGATCAGTTCCGCGGCGGGCGTGGTCGCGTATCGGACGCCGAGCTCGATGCCGAACGGGGATTTCTCCGGCGCGATGCGCTCGCCGGAGCCGGGCAGCGGGAAGTCCTGACCGAGCAGGGCCTCGAACGCGGCCTTCCCGTCGGGCGCGGCGGCCTCGCCCCAGACCTTCGGGCTCGGCGACTCCGGGTACGCCGACCAGTACACGCGCTCGGCGATCGCCCGCTGTGCCCGGTCGAGCAGCTCTTCATGGGTGGCGAAGAAAGACATGCCTTCATCATGCCCGACGCGTGGTCACGGTCACACTTGAACGTGTTCAAGTCGCGGTGCTAACGTCACGGCATCAAGTTGAACGCGTTCAAAAAATGCGTTCAACCCACGTCGCTACCGACTGGAGTTGGGGCAATGGATCCCAAGCTCGGCCTCTACCTGGCCTACCTGGTAGTCACCGTCGCGCTGACCGTCTGGGTCGCCCGGACGCTGTTCCGCAACGGGCAGGTGTTCCTCAAGGACGCGCTCGCCGACGAAGAACTCGCCGCCAGCGTCAACAAACTGCTGGTCGTCGGCTTCTACCTGCTCAATCTCGGATACGTCGCGCTGGCGATGAAGACGACCGAGACCGTCACCGACGCCACCGGAGCCGTCGAGAACCTGGTCACCAAGCTCGGCATCGTGATGCTCGCGCTCGGCGCGATCCACTTCTTCAACATCTTCGTCCTGACCCGGTTCCGCAAGCGGATCCAGAAGCAGAACCTGGCCCAGCTCGTGCCGCCGCACCTCCCGCCGGGACGGCCGCAGCACCCCGCCGCCACCGCGGCGTACCAGCCGCCGCAGCAAGGGCCCCGGCCGCCGGTTCAGCCTCAGATCCAGCTGCAACCGCCGCTGTGACTCACGCGTGACTTACTCGCAACGGGGGCAGTCGGAGCGTGGCGCGAGCCACGCTCCGACTGGTTATACCGTGAAAGACGTGACCAAGCCCAGTTCCGGAGCCGCGCCCGGCAAGGGTGAACAGACCCGCCGGCTGATCGTCGAGACCGCGATCCGGCTGTTCGCCGAGAACGGGTACGAGAAGACGACCATGCGGGCGATCGCCTCGGCCGCAGGGCTGTCGGTCGGCAACGCGTACTACTACTTCAGCAGCAAGGAAGCCCTCGTCCAGGAGTTCTACCTCGAACTCCAGCGTGAGCACTCCGCCGCCGTCGAGCCGCTGCTGTCGACCGGCGGCGCCTTCGGCGACCAGCTGCTGGGCGTACTGGAGTCGGGGATGCGCGTCTGGGGTCCGCACCACCGGTTCGCCGGGAAGTTCATCGGGCTCGCCGCCGTGCCGGGCTCCCCGGTCAGCCCGTTCAGCGCGGAGTCCGAGGAGTCCCGGAAGATCTCCCTGGACATCTTTCAGCGGCTCGTCGACGGCACCACCACCAAGATGGATCCGGCCCTCCGGGCCGAGCTGCCCGACCTGCTCTGGCTGCTGCAACTCGGCGTGGTCGTCTACTGGGTCCACGACGAGTCGCCGGGCCAGACGAAAACTCACAAGATCATCCAGCGCGGCGTCCCCTATCTGGAACACCTCGTGGGCCTGTCCCGGCTGAAGGTCTTCCGCCCGGTGACCGTCCAAGGCCTCGCCCTGCTCCGCATGCTCCGCTGAGGACAACGCGGGTGATGCGTTTGAGGGCTAGTGGATCTCCATCCACCCCCACAACGCATCACCCGCGGACTGAGCCGCCGACCCGGCGAACCTAGCCTCCCGCCGAGGTGCTCGGTCCGATCCTTCTCGCCGCGCTGCTCGCGGGCATCACCGCGACCGCGTACTCGGCCTTCCCCTGGACACGCTGGGGCCGGAGCAGCATGACGCTCGCCGTAGGTCTGCTCAGCATCGGCCCGTTCCTTGTGCTCAGCTGTTGGGTGGTCGACGACGGGTTACCCACCCGCGGGGAGACGGCGACGCTCTACCTGCCAGCGGCCTTCCCGCTCATCGGGCTCGGGCAGGGAATCGACCGGCTGCTCGGCCGCAGGCGACCGCGACTCGCTCCAGCGTTCGAAACGCGTTCGGCTGAGCTGAGCCAGGGCGCGGGGGCGGTCAGGGAGCCGGTGTGCAGGACGGCGCGGTGAACCCCGCCGCCGTGGTCACGAAGGCGTGGGACACGTACTTCCCGGGCGCCACCCGATCCCACAGATCCGTGGCACCGGCGTCCCCGGTGATGTGCTCTCCGCGTATCTGACAGGAGATGGGGAGCTGCGCGGCACCGGCGGCGAACCCCACCACCGCGCCCGCGCGCGAAGGCTTGTCGCGGACCAGCAGGGGTGAGCCGTCGGTGGCGACCGAGCCGCGCGGACCGGGGGCCGTCCACAGGAAGGCCACGCGGACCCAGGCGTTGTCCCGCAGCAGAAGGCCGTCGCGGAAGGCGCGGTCCGCGAGGTCGATGCCCGCGGGATTGCTGACGGTACGCCCGAACTCGTCGCGCCCACGGTTGTAGCCGTCCACGTACGCCGCCTCCGCCGCAGGCTTGCCCCGCGGGAGGTCCCGCCACATCTGGCGGTTCGCGTTCCAGTAGTCGTCCTTGGTGTTCCACGGGCCGACGTCCCAGACCGGGACGAAGACGCAGCGAGCCGTAGTGCAGACGCGGACGGTGCGGTTGCCCTGGTCACGGCCGGCCAGGCCGAGCCGGGACGGCAGCGCCGCGAACAGGTCCTCGCTCGCGATGCGGTGGCCGTTCGCGGTCACCTCGCCGATCAGGCCCTCGCGGGTCGCGTAGACCCGAGTCTCGAACGGATCGTCCGCCCGCGCCACCCCCGGCAGCGCCACGACGAACGCCACGACCAGCATGACCCCCCGCTTGATCATGGCCTCATGATGCCGGGTACGCCCAGCTCAGGGCGTACCCGACACGCGTCGCGACTCAGAAGTCCTTACGCCAGTTCTGGAAGGCGTACTGCGGGCGGAAGCCCATCTGCTCGTTGATCGAGATCATGTAGCTGTTCTCGGCCGCGTTGAAGGTGTCGATCCGGGTGACCTTCGGGTTCTCCTCGCGGTACCACCGCAGGTTCTCGACCTTGACGAGGGCGCCGAGACGGTGACCCCGGTGATCGGGATCGACGATGGTGATCTGCTGCCAGCCGTGCCACTCACACTGGTCGTCGGCGTTGATCGTCGTCCAGGCGACGACTCGGCCGGTCTCCTCGTGCACCATCGCGGTGTGGAAGCTGGTCCGGCCACGGGCGATGATGGCCTCCTCGGTCCGGCGAATGCGCTCGGCGTCGACGTTCATCGGCTCCCAGCCGGTGTCGCCCATCGGGGCGTCGGCGAGCAGGCGCCCATCCAGGTACGCGATGTCGTGGACGATGTCGTCGGGAGTGGGGTCGTTCCACCGGATCAGGCGATAGCCGTCGGCCTTCGCCCGGGCATGGGCGAGCATCTCGTCGAGGGCGGACTCGTCGACGGTCGAGAGGTCGAGGACCCGGTTGACCTCGGGCAACGCGTCGCGATAGCCCATGGCTCGAGCGAACGCCGGGCCGTCTTCATCGGGGGCGACGAGGTTCAGCTCGGGCAGCGTCCACGCGGAGTGGCTGTTGACCGTCTTCTTTCCGAGATCGCGCGCCCGCTCCTCGCCGAAGGCGAGCAGCTCACGGCCGAAGCCGCGCCGCCGGTGCGCCGGGGAGACGCCGATCTCGACGTTCGCCTTGTCGAGGTTGTCCTCGGTGTAGTGCTCGACGTTGAGGAAGCCGACGACCTCGCCGGCGGCCAGCGCGACGTAAGTCTCCTGGACGGTGCCCGGCCAGGGATGGTCGAACATTCGCTCGAGATTCCGGCGCGTCGGTGGCGGAAACGCGGGCGTTTCGTGTTTATGGAGGACCGTCGCGGCCACAAGGTATTGATCAAGCGAACTGGGATCGCTGGGGTTCACGGGGGTGATCTGCAGACTCATGCCCTCAGCGTGGCCCACTGCGGGCGTACCCGCACCCGGTTTTCCCGGGCTCCCCGCGCGGCCCGCCCCGCGCGGGTCCCCCGCTCGGCTCCCCCCGCGGCTCCCGCCGCTCGGCTCCCGTACGCGCTGGATCAGGGTTCCGGGTCGAATCTTGGCTCAAGATTCGACCGAGAACCCTGATCCAGCGCCCAAAGGGGCGGCGCCCAAAGGAGGCAGCGCCCAAAGGGGGCAGCGCTCAAAGGGGGCAGCGCCCAAGGGGGCAGCGCTCAAAGGGGGCAGCGTTAGAGGAGGCCGGCCTCTTTGGCGGCCTTGAGCGACGGCTTCACCCGGTAGGTCGGCCCGACCTGCTCGGCGACGGCGTCGATGGTCTTCAGGCCCTCGCCGGTGTTGAAGACCACCGTCTCCTTGGTGGGGTCGAGGCGACCGCTCTTGACGAGCTTGACGAGGCAGGCCGTGGTCACGCCGCCGGCCGTCTCGGCGAACACGCCGGTCGTCCGGGCCAGCAGCCGGATGCCGTCGCGGATCTCGTCGTCGTCGGCGTACTCCATCCAGCCGCCCGTGCGGCGCACGGACTCCAAGGCGTACGGGCCGGCGGCCGGGTCGCCGATGTTGAGTGACTTGGCGATGCCGGTCGGCTTCTGGGGCTGGATCTCGTCGGTGTCGTTGTGAAGAGCCAGCGCGATCGGGTTGCAGCCGGCCGACTGCGCGCCGAAGACCGTCCAGCCCTCGGCGGGCGCTTCGACGAGGCCGATCTCGACCAGCTCCTCGAACGCCTTGTCGATCTTGGTCAGCAGCTCGCCTGAGGCCATGGGGATGACGACCTGCGCCGGGATCCGCCAGCCGAGCTGCTCGGCGACCTCATAGCCCAGGGTCTTCGAACCCTCCGCGTAGAACGGGCGGACGTTGACGTTGACGAACGCGGTGTCCTCAAACTCGTCGGTCTCGACCAGCTCCGAGCACAGCCGGTTGACGTCGTCGTAGGAACCCTCGATGGCGACCAGGTCACCGCCGTAGACGGCGGTTGTCACGATCTTGCCGGGCTCCAGGTCGTACGGCACGAACACCACCGACGGGACACCGGCGCGAGCGGCGTGCGCGGCGACCGAGTTCGCGAGGTTGCCGGTCGACGCGCAGGCGTACCGCTGGAAGCCCAGGGCTTTCGCCGCGCTGAGCGCGACCGAGACGACGCGGTCCTTGAACGAATGGGTGGGGTTGGCCGAGTCGTCCTTGATCCACAGGCCGCCGGTGATCCCCAGCTCCGCGGCCAGCAGGTCCGCGCGCACGAGCGGCGTGAGCCCGGGGTTCAAGGTCACCCGCGCGGCCTCGTCCTGGCCCGCGGGCAGCAGGCCGGCGTAGCGCCAGATGTTGTTCGGGCCCGCCTCGATCTGCTCGCGGGTCACCTGCTTCAAGGCTTCGATGTCGTACGCGACTTCGAGGGGTCCGAAGCATTCGAAACACGCGTGCTGAGCCGCGAGGGGGAAAGTCGCACCGCAAGCGCGACAGACGAGGTTGCGGGCGGGTGAAGCCGTGCCAAGCACAGTCATGAGGATCTTTCCTCTCATCTTCCCGGGTTGATTCCGGACGGAGTTGGCACCTACCGCCGCAGCTCAAGGCTGGGTCAGGGGTTGCCGGAGCTTCATCGGGCCGTGTCCCTCTGCTCCTCTGGATGAGGTATTCGGTTGTGCTGCCAGTTAAGCAGAACCATGATCCGTGCGGCGACCAGGTTCCACGCCCTGAGATGTGACTCTCACCATCCGTGTCACTAGACGATCATGAGGTGACGTCCTTGCGGAGGAAGCGGACCCACGCGGCGATCCAGAAGATCGCGGCGTACGCCAAGGCCGAGATCGCGCCCTTGACCGCGTCGTCCACCTGCACCGGCGTCGTCAGCAGGCCCAGGTACGCCTGGCTGTAGTGGGTCGGCAGCAGGTTCCGGAGGCCGCCGAGCGCGGTGATCTGGTTGAGGATGCTGGACACGATGTAGAGCAGCACCGCCCCGCCCACCGCGCCGAGCGGGGCATCGGTCAGCGTCGACAGCAGGAACGCCAGCCCGGCCACGACCAGCAGCGAGAGCCCGAGATAGCCGGTGACGGCGAGCAGCCGGACGAGACCTTCGCCGGCCGGGATGTCGGCGGCGAGTCCGGAGCGCAGCGGATGCCAGCCGTAGCGGAGGGTGCCGACGGCGAGCGCCGTGGCCAGCAGGGTCAGCATGGCGAGCGCGCAGTAGCCGAGGGCGACGGTCAGTTTGACGCCGAGCAGCCGGGCCCGGGGCACGGGGATCGCCAGCAGGTAGCGCAGACTTCCCCAGCTCGCCTCGCTCGCGACGGTGTCGCCGCAGAACAGGGCGACCACCACCACCAGCAGGAAGCCCGAGCTGACGAACAGGGTGAAGAGCGCGAAGTTCAGTCCACCGGCGGTGGCGACGTCGACGAGCGCCGAGAACTGGCCACGGCCGCCGCCGCCCTCGTCGGAGGAGTCGGAGCCGAACTCGAACGCGATCAGCAGGATCAGCGGGAGCAGGACCATGAAGCCGAGCGCCAACTGCGTACGCCGGCGGCGCCATTGCCGGCCCCACTCGGAGCCGACGGTCAGCGTCCGGTGCGCGTTGTAGCCTTCGGCCGCGCCTTGCAGGGTGAGCGTGCTCATCGGTCTCCACTTCCTGCCGTCGAGTCGCCGACGAGGGCGAGGAACGCGTCTTCGAGCCGCCGTCGCGGAGTCACCCGGTCGACGCCGACCCCGGCTCGGACCAGGGCGGCGACCGCCTCCGTGCGGGGCACCCCGCCCAGGTCGGCGACCAGCGTGCGCTCGCCGTCGACGGCGTACCCGGCAATGCCGTCCACCCGGTCCAGCACCTTCTGGGCCAGGTCGAGGTCGGTCACCTCGAACTGCGTCGTCGGAGTGTCGCCGACGATCTCGTCGACCCGGCCCGAGGCCACCACCCGGCCCTTGTGGACGACGACGGCGTGGGTGCAGGTTTGCTCGACCTCGGCCAGCAGGTGGCTGGAGACGAGGACCGCCCGACCGTCCACCGCGTACCGCTGGAGGACCCGGCGCATCTCGGCGATCTGTGGCGGGTCGAGCCCGTCCGTCGGCTCGTCGAGCACCAGGAGTTCGGGCAGGCCGAGCATGGCCTGGGCGACGGCCAGCCGCTGCCGCATGCCGTGTGAGTAGGTCTTGACCCGGCGGTGGATCGCGTCGCCGAGCCCGGCGATCGCCAGCGCCTCGGTGAACCGGGCGTCCTCCCACGGCCGGCCGGTGGCCCGCCAGTACGCCCGCAGGTTCTGCTCACCGGTGAGGTGCGGCAGGAAACCGGGCCCTTCGACGAGCGCCCCGATGCGGGAGAGCACCGGCGCGCCCGGGGCCAGCCGGTGCCCGAAGATCAGCACGTCGCCGGCGGTCGCCTGGGTCAGCCCCATGAGCACCCGGAGGCTGGTCGTCTTGCCGGCCCCGTTCGGGCCGAGGAGGCCGACGACCTGACCCCGTTCGACGGTGAAGCTGATCTCGTCGACCGCCACGAACTTCCCGTACGTCTTGCGCAGTCCCTTGACCGACAGCGGCGTGTCGGCGTACTCGCTGGTGATCGTCTGTTCCTTGCGCCGACCGCGGACGCGGGCGATGACGACGGCCGCGACCACCCCGATGACCAGGGCGGCGACCAGGCCGACGAGCACCCACACCCACAGCGCCTCGGAGGTCTGGATCGGCGTGCCGTCGACGGTGGGCAGCGCGAGCTGGGCCGCGGCAAGGTCCACCGAGTAGGTGACCGGGTCGACCGGGCCCAGGTATGCCTGGTCGGCGGTGGCGACGACGAGACGCAGCCGGTTGCCGTCCTCGACCCGGTGCACGACGCCGGGGAGGGTGACCTCGACCGGTTGCGCCTCCGCGAGGGTCTTCGGCAGGCCGGTGAGCCGTAATGGCGTGAGCAGCCCGTTGTCCAGGGTCGCCGTGCCGTCGGGGGCGACGTCGTAGAGCTTGACGAAGACCGTCGCCTCGCCGGTCGGCGAGGCCACCTTGATCCCGACCTTCGGCGAGCCGACGATCGTCAGCCCGCCAGTGATCGGCTGGGTCTCGAACCGGGCGTGCTGGCCGGGCACATCGGTGGAGAGGCTGCTCAACAGCGACGCCGCCGCCCCGGCACCGGGCAGCGAGGAGATTGCGGCGGGCGACCCGTTGGGCGGGCTGGCGATCTCCTGCGCCCGGCCGCTCAGCTCGACGGTGGTCGTCGCGTCGCCCCCCATCCCCGGGTACGCGTCCACGGAGTACCCGGTCGCGAGGCGTCCCCGCTCGACGGCGTCGAGGCCGGTGACCCGGGAGTAGGTGAAGCTCGTCGACGGGGCGTCGCCCTCGCCGCGGACGTAGTGATCGAGCCATTGCAGCATGAGGAACTTGACTCGGTCCTGATCGGACTGCGGTCCTTCGCCGCCGTCGTGCCCGCCGGTGTACCAGGCGACGCGGACGGGAGCGCCGGTGATGCCCCGGGCGTTGGCGTCGGCCTCCGACAACGGGAAGAGCGTGTCCGCCTCGCCTTGGACGAGCAACGTCGGCGCCTTGATCCGGTTCAGCACACCGGCCGGGCTGCGGTCGCCGAGCAGCGCTTTCGTCTGGTCGTCGAGGACGCCGGTCGTCGCGATCTTGAGGTACGCCGCGCACACGTCGGCGGCCCACCGCCCACACGCGGGATCGCCCGCCCCGGCGCCCAGAGTCGGCGCGCCCATCGCGGAAGTGCCCGTCGCGGCAGCGCCGCCGGCGAAGAAGACGCCCGCCCAGGCCTGCTTGAACACGCCGTTCGGCACGAGCGCCGTGTTCAGGTCGTTCCAGGTGATCATCGGCACGATCGCGTCCACCCGCTGGTCGTACGCCGCCAGCAGCAACGCCAGCCCGCCGCCGTAGGAGCCGCCGACCACGCCGACCTTCGGGTCACCGGCGGCGTCCAGTTCGATGTCCGTACGCGCGGCCAGCCAGTCCAGCAGCAACTGCGCGTCCTTGACCTCGTACTGCGGGGCGTCCAGGTGAATGTGCCCGGTGCTGCGCCCGAACCCGCGCGCGGAATAGGTGAGGACGGCGTATCCCCGATCGGCGAGATCCTTGGCGTCCTGCGCGACCGACTGCTTCGTCCCCCCGAACCCGTGCGCCAGCAACACGGCTGGATGCTTGCTCTTGCCGTCGCCCGGGAGGTACAAGGTCGTGTCCAGGACCGCGGGATCGTCGCCCTGCGCGCCCGGCACCATCGCGTCCACCGTCTGGTACGCCGCCTGAGCGGGCTGGGCCGCGATCGCGACCGCCGCGACGGCGAGGCCGACCGCGGCAACGACGCCGACAAGGCGCCGGGAGATGCTGCGCATGAGGCCAACCGTAAGGGTGGCTCCGCGCACCGGCATCGGGGTTCCCCCCGATGCCCGTGCCGCGCCGCTCCGACGTTCGGCGCTGGATCAGGGTTCCGGGTCGAATCTTGGGCCAAGATTCGACCGAGAACCCTGATCCAGCGCACAAAGCGCGGGCGTAGCGAGGCGCGTCAGGCGGCGACGACATCCGCGGCGGGAGCCTCGGCGGAGGCGGGAGAAGGAGCGGCAGCGGGGGTGTGCGCCCGAGCCCGCCGGGGCAGGAGGAAGCCGAGGACGAAGGCCAGTCCGATCAGGCCCAAGGTGATCAGGACGACCAGCTTCGTCGCGGTCACGAAGGCGGCCGGGTCGAAGCGCGTACCGATGGTGCCGAAGAAGACGGTGCCCAGCACGGCCACGCCCAGGGAGGCGCCCAGCTGCTGGAGCGATTCCAGCATCCCGGCGGCCGAGCCGACCTCGTGGTCGGCGATCTGCCCCATGATGATGTCGAACAGCGGCACGAAGATCATGCCCATGCCGATGCCGTAGACGAGCAGCGGCCAGGCCAGGTCGCCGCCGTCGACGCCCACGCCCGCCTGCGCGAAGACGGCGTACACCCAGGTCAGCCCGGCCGCGATGAGCGCCAGTCCGAGGTGCAGCACGCGCCGGCCCAGCTTGGCCATCGTGCCGGCGGCGAAGCCGGTGCCGAGGAACGCGCCGACCGCCCAGGTGGCCATGGTGAGGCTGGCCTTGACCGGGCTGTAGCCCAGTCCGAGCTGCAGGAACATCGCGATCGCGAGGGACAGCCCGACGACCGCGCCGAAGAAGACGATCACGAAGAGGACGCCGGTCGAGTAGGACCGCTTGGCGAAGACGCTCAGCTCGACGAGCGGGGTGCGGCCGGCCCGCTTGCGGCGTACCTGGCTCGCGACGAACACGCCCAGCACGGCCACCGAGGCGGCCGGCAGGGCGAAGATCCACGCGGGCCAGTCCAGCTCCCGGCCCTGCACCAGCGGGTAGACCAGCATCAGCATCCCGGTCCCGGCCAGGACCGCGCCGCCCAGGTCCAAGCGGAGGGTACGCCCAGCGGGGCGGACACCCGGGGGAAGTGCTTTCGCCCCGGCCAGGAGGGCGAAGAGCCCGATCGGAAGGTTGATGGCGAAGACCGCGCGCCATCCGGTGCCGACCAGGTCGGCGTCGACGAGCAGGCCGGCCACGATCGGGCCGAGGATCGTCGACAGGCCGATGATGGGGCCGAACGCCCCGAACGCCTTGCCGATCTCGTGCGGCGGGAACAGGTCGCGGATGAGTCCGAAGCCCTGCGGGATCATGACCGCGCCGAACAACCCCTGGAGGACGCGCGCTCCGATCAGCGCCTCGGGCGACCAGGCGACCGCGCAGGCCAGGGAGGCGACGACGAAGCCGACGACGCCGATCATGAGCATTCGCCGGCGGCCGAACATGTCGCCGAGCCGCCCGCCGGTCAGCAGCCCGACGGCCAGCGCCAGGGTGTAGGACGCGGCGATCCACTGCAGACTCGCATACGAACCGCCGAGGTCGGCCCGGATGGCCGGGGCGGCCACCGTGACCACCGTCGAGTCGAGCAGGTTCATGATCGTCGCGGCGAGGACGGCGAAGAGACCGAGCCACTTGTGATTTCTCATGCTCAGGACTCTGCCAGCCGAATAGGAACACCTCGTTCCTAATGGTCCGGCAGAATGACGAGCATGTTGGAGACCTCCGCCCGCCTGCTTCGTCTGCTCTCCCTGCTGCAGACCCCCCGCGAATGGACCGGCAACGAACTCGCCGACCGCCTCGAAGTGAGCACCCGGACCGTTCGCAACGACGTCGACCGGCTGCGCTCGCTGGGTTATCCGGTGCACGCGACGCGGGGCGCGATCGGCGGCTACCGGCTCGGCGCGGGCGCCGATCTCCCGCCGCTGCTCCTCGACGACGAAGAGGCCGTCGCGGTGGCGGTCGGACTGCGTACGGCGGCGACCGGATCGGTCTCCGGCATCGAGGAGACCGCGTTACGGGCGCTGGCCAAGCTGGAGCAGGTGCTGCCGAGCCGATTGCGCCGCCGGGTCAACACCCTCCAGAGCTACACCGTCGCCGTCGGGCCGGAACAACGTGGTCCGCAAGTCGACGCCGGCGTGCTGACCGCCATCGCGAACGCCGCCCGCGACCACGAACGCCTGCGTTTCGACTACCGCTCGCACGACACCTCGGTCAGCCGGCGCGACGTCGAGCCCTATCGCCTCGTGACCTGGGGTCGCCGCTGGTACCTGGTCGCCTGGGATGTCGAACGGCACGACTGGCGCACCTTCCGGGTGGACCGTCTGGAGCCGAAGATCCCGACCGGGCCACGCTTCGCTCCCCGGCCGCTGCCGGCCGAGGATCTGGCGGCGTACGTGTCCCGCGGGGTCGGCACGGCGGCGTGGCGGTTCACCGCCCGGGTGATCATCCACGCGTCGGCCCAGGTTGTGGCCGAACGGTTGCCGGCCATGCTGGGCCAGGTCGAGGCGGTCGGTGAAGATCGCAGCGCGGTGACGCTGGGCGCGGACAACGTCGAGATGATGGCGGTGTGGCTGGGCGCGATCGGGCACGACTTCACGGTGGAGGACTCCCCCGAGCTGGTCGAGGAGCTGCGCAAGGTGGCCGCCCGCTACCAGCGGGCCACCGGGTGAGGCGGCTCAGGCGCGGCTGCGGCCGCGGCTCATCCGCAACCGGCGCAGCCGGTTGACCAGCACCGCGTCGTACGCCAATGCCTGCGGATCGTCCAGCAGCTTGTTGAGCAGCTGGTAATACCGGGTCGCGCTGACCTCGAAGGTCTCCCGGATCGCCTGCTCCTTTGCCCCGGCGTGCTTCCACCACTGCCGTTCGAAGGCCAGGATGGCCTGGTCCCGCTCGGACAAGGTGACCCGCTGCGTCGGGATCGGACGCGCGGGCAGATCCGAGTCGAGGAAGTCGTCGGACTCCTCGGCTCCGGATGCAGACTCTTCACGTTGGGAGGGAATTATGGCTTGCTGGTGGACGTCCAGTTCCGCCATTTATCGACCTCCGCCGTTATCCTGAGCACGTTCGCCCAGTCTAACGGGGAAATCAAGCGACGTCGCGGGCGCGGATCTGCCACATGGCCGCACCCACCAAGGCGACCAGCCCCACGCCGAAGATGGAGCCCGCTCGCTGCCAGGTGAGGATGAGCTCCTGCGGCTGGCAGGCACCGGTGCTGAAGTCACAGCTGGTCTGGTCGTAGAGCGTGACCGAGCCGTTCATCCAGGCCTGGAGATAGTTGCCCACGAAGAACATCTCCGGATAGCGGACCTTCGCCATGAAGAGCAGGATCGTGAGGCCGAACTGGGTGACGACGATCAGCGCGATCAGGACGCCCATCGCGACCGCCGTACGCCGGCCGAGCGACGCCAGGACGAAGCCGAAGATCGCCCCGGCCGCCACCACGCCGAGTCCACGGAGCCCGGTAAGGGCGAAGGACTGCCAGGTGCCCGAGGTCATTCCGGCCGTGGTGCCCCGGAAGACCGCTGTGACCCACATCGCCGCCGTCCACAGTGCTCCGAGGACCAGCGACCACCCGGTGAGCACACCGATCAGCACGCCCAGCTTCGTGGCGAGGACGCGTACGCGCCGGGGCTGCCAGGTCAGCAGGTTCATCATCGAGCCACTGCTCCACTCGGCCCCGATGGACGACGCGCCGACGATGAGAGCGACGAACGCCATGATCATCGCCCACACCGTGATCATCTCGCGGAACGACGCCTTGAAGTCGAACGTGCTCGGCATGTAGTACTCGGCGCGGAAGTATTCACGCTGCGGCCCTTGACAGGCCTCCGCCGGAACCCGGCCCGCCTTGACCTCGTCCTCGCAGTCCTGCTTGTGCCTGTTCCAGTCCTCAAGAGACCGCTGGTACTCCTGCTCCGCCTGGGCTACTGCGGCGGCCCGGGTCGCCTCGCTCACCTTCTGGTTGCTGAACCAGGTGCCGCCCGCGATGAGACCGAGCAGGATCAACCCGATGGCCAGCATGACCACCGTGACGCGGCGCTTGTGCAGGCGGCGGCGCTCGGCGCGGACGAGACTCATGCGGTCACCTCGGAGGTCGGAGCGACGACGGACTGATCCACCTGCCGGTGCTGACCGGCGACCGGCGCGGTGCCGGTGAGCTGGAGGAAGACGCTCTCCAGGTCGGCCACCACCGGGGAGAGCTCACTGACGAACAGGTCTCGGGCGGCGAGCGTACGCGTGATCTCGGCCGGCTTGGCGATCCCGGCGACGAGCAGATGATCGGGGTGGGCCGTGACCCGTCCGCCCACGTCGGTCAACGCCGCGCCAGCCGTCGCGAGATCAGCCGGCGACTCCAGGCGTACCAAAACCTGACCGGTGGAGTGCGCGGCGAGCACCTGCGCCACGGACCCGGCGGTGACGCGGCGGCCGCGCGAGATGATCGTGACGCTGTCACAGATCTGTTCGACCTCGTTGAGGATGTGGCTGGACAGCACCACGGTCATGCCGCCCGCGGCGAGGCCCCGCATGAGGTCGCGCATCTCACGGATGCCACCGGGGTCGAGGCCGTTGGCCGGCTCGTCCAGGATGAGCAGGCGCGGCTGCTTGAGCAGCGCCGACGCCACCGCGAGCCGCTGCTTCATGCCCAGCGAGTACGCCTTCACCTTGTCCTTGGCACGGTCGCGCAGCCCGACGAGTTCCAGCACCTCGTCGACCCGGGTCTGCGGCACGTTCCCGGCGTCGGCGAGCAGGCTCAGCGTGTCGCGCGCGGAGAAGTGCCCGAAGAACTGTGGACTCTCGACGATGGCTCCGACCTCGCCGATCACGGCGGGCAGATCGTCGGGCACCGGCCGGCCGAGGACGCGCATCTCGCCGCCGTTGGCCTTGATCAGGCCGAGCAGCGTCCGCAGCGTCGTGGTCTTCCCCGAACCGTTGGGGCCGAGGAAGCCGTGCACCTCACCGGCCTCGACGACCATGTCGAAGCCGTCCAGGGCGGTACGCGACCCGCCGAACAGCCCGCGGTAGGTCTTGTGAAGCCCGTGGATCTCGAGTACGGGAGCCATGCGGGGACAGTACAGCGCATTACGAGATACCGCTGTCCCGTGGCGCGCGCCCGGCGTTTCCCGGCTTTTCGTGCGTCGTTCGGCGCTGGATCAGGGTTCTGGGTCGAATCTTGGCGAGAATACGACCGAGATCCCTGATCCAGCGGGTTCGGCGGCGGGACCGGCGGGCCGGCGGGGGCCGGGGGTTCAGGCGACGATGACGGTGAGGCCGGCGTGCCGGAAGCCCTCGATCAGGTCGGGGTCGGCGCTCGAGTCGGTGACCAGGGTTTCGATCCGGTCGACCGAGCAGATCCGGGCGAACGCGTGCCCGCCGAGCTTCGAGGCGTCGGCGATGATGACGACCCGTTTGGCCCGTGCCACCATCAGCGAGTTCATCGCGGCCTCGCCTTCGTGGTGGGCCGCCGCGCCGAGGGTGACGTCGAGCGCGTCCACGCCGAGGAGCGCCACGTCGAGGGTGACCTCGCGCAGGATGCCGCCGCCGAGCGGGCCGACCAGCTCGAACGACTGCGGGCGGACGACACCGCCGGTGACCACGATCTTCATCCGGGAGCGGACGAGCAGTTCGTTGGCGATGTTGAGGGCGTTGGTGACCACGGTCAGCTGCGCGTCGTCCGCGCCTGAGGCGAGATCTGGGCGTACGGCGAGCGCGCGCGCCACCTCGGTCGTGGTGGTGCCGCCGTTGAGACCGACGACCATCCCCGGACTCACCAACGCGGCGGCGGCCGCCCCGATCCGCTGCTTCTCCTCGGAGTGCTTGGCCGTCTTGTAGCGCAGCGGCAGGTCGTACGAGACGCCGTTGGCGACCGCACCACCGCGCGTACGCGTGATCATCTGCTGTTGGGCGAGCTGATCGAAGTCGCGCCGGATGGTCGCCTGCGAGACGTCGAGGCGTTCGGCCGCTTCCTCCACCGTGACCCGGCCCGACTCGGTCAGCAGCTCCAACAGCGAGTTCCAGCGCGCGTAGCGGTCCACCGGTCGCCTCCTGCGCGTTTGGTGAGTAGTTTCGTGCACAGTAATGCTCGATACTCCCGGATGCAAAGCGCGGACCTGCGCGAAGTCCGGCGCGGCTTGCGGCCGGTTCGCCGTCTCGCGCACAATGTCGCTCGAAACTTCGCTCTATCGAGCCAATTTGAGCAAAGGTGGGTTCATGGCGTACGTCGATGAGGAGATCGCCAGCCAGCCGTCGTCCTGGCGGCGAGCGGCCGACCTCGCCGGGGAGGCGGCCGATGTGCTGCCCCGCCCGGGTGAGCGGGTCGCCGTCGTGGGCTGCGGCACCTCGTGGTTCATGGCGATGGCGTACGCCGGACTCCGGGAGGCCGCCGGACTGGGCGAGACGGACGCCTTCGCCGGTTCGGAGTTCCCGTTGAGCCGCCCGTACGACCGGATCGTGGCGATCACCCGATCTGGGACGACGACGGAGATCCTCGACCTCATCGCGGCGACGTCGGTGCCGACGACGGCGATCGTCGGCGACCCGGACTCGCCCGCCGTGACGGCGGCGGACGAGACGGTCCTGCTCCCTTGGGCGGACGAGAAGTCGGTGGTGCAGACGAGGTTCGCGACCAGCGCTCTCGCGCTGTTCCGCGCTCATCTCGGCGCCGATCTCAGCGCCGCGATCGCCGACGCCGAGCACACGGTGACCGCCGAGCTGCCGCTGGACCCGGCCGCCACCGAGCAGGTGACCTTCGTCGGCCGCGGCTGGACCGTCGGCCTGGCCCAGGAGGCCGCCCTGAAGTGCCGGGAGGCCGCCGCGTTCTGGACCGAGGCGTACCCGGCGATGGACTTCCGGCACGGCCCGATCTCGATCTCCGCGCCGGGCCGGGCCGTCTGGGCGTTCGGCGAGGTCCCGGTCGGTCTCGAAGCCGACGTCGCCCGAACCGGCGCGACCTTCGTGCACGCCGACCGGGGAGGCCCCGGCCGAGCCGCCGGGAGTGCGGTCAGCCGGGATCCCATGGCGGACCTGATCCTGGCCCAGCGTTTCGCCGTGGCGCTCGCCCGGCACAAGGGACTGGACCCCGACACTCCCCGGAACCTCACCCGATCGGTGATCCTGGAACCGTGAGCGAGAACTTCCCCGCCGGATCCCCGGCCGACGCGCAGGTCGTCATCGCCGTCGACGTGGGCGGCACCGGCATCAAGTGCGCCCTGGTCACCCCGGACCATCAGGTCGTGCACTCGGAACGGCACGCGACCGGGGCCGACCGGGGCGCGGAGGCGGTCGTCGAGACGATCCTGAGCGTGGTCGAAGGCCTGGCCGCCAAGGCGGTCGCGGACGACCTCGTCCCGGTGGCCGTGGGCATCTGCATCCCGGGCGTCGTCGACGAGGCCGACGGCGTCATCCGGTACGCCGCGAACACCGGCGGCATGCGCAACGTGCCGCTGCGCGACCTCGCGACCGCCCGCGTCGGGCTGCCCGTACGCGTCGGGCACGACGTGCGTACGGGTGGGCTGGCCGAGGCGACGCTGGGCGCCGGCGCCGGTTACGACCAGGTGCTCTTCATCCCCATCGGCACCGGGATCGCCGCCGCGCACATCGTCGGCGGCAAGGTGCTGGCGGGCGGCCACTGGGGCGCGGGCGAGATCGGGCACATCATCGTCCGGCCGGGCGGCCCGGTCTGCGGATGCGGCCAGCGGGGCTGTCTGGAAGCCATGGCCTCCGCGTCGGCGGTCGGGCGGCGCTACTCCGAACGCGTCGGTGTGACGGCGTCGGCCCGCGAGGTCGCTTCGCAGGCGGCCGCCGGGGATCCCGTCGCAGCCGAGGTGTGGGCCGAGACGGTCGACGCACTCGCCGACGCGCTGCTCACCGCGCAGGCCCTGTACGACCCGTCGCTCGTCATCATCGGCGGCGGCCTGGCCGAAGCCGGTGAGCAGCTGCTCGGCCCGCTCCGGCAGGCGTTGCGGGACCGCATCGCGTTCTTCACCGAACCCGAGATCGTCCGGGCGCGCCTCGGCGACGAGGCGGGCTGCCTCGGCGCGGCCCTGCTCGCGCTGACGGTCGCCGAGTTCGACCACCCCACCGACCCCGCGGTGCTGACCCCCCTGGAGGCCGAGCTGTGACCCGGTTGAGCGGCAAGATCGTCACCCCGTCCGGCGTCGTCACCGGCTCGCTGAGCGTCGAGGACGGCCGCATCGCCGCCATCACGCCTGGCAAGGCGGACACCGAGCAGTGGATCGTCCCGGGTTTCGTCGACATCCACACTCACGGGGGCGGGGGGCACACGTTCACGACCGGTGACGCCGACGCCGCCCGGAAGGTGGCCGCCTTCCACCGGGGGCACGGCACGACAACCCTGCTCGCCAGCCTGGTCAGCAGCCCGTTCGAGCTGATGCGGGACGCGACCGTGGCGTACCGGCCGCTCGTCGAGGAAGGTGTGCTCGGCGGGATCCATTTCGAGGGGCCCTACCTGGCCGAGCTGCGCTGCGGTGCGCAGAATCCGGCGTACCTGCGGGATCCGTCTCCTGCGGAGATCATCGAGCTGATCAAGCTCGGCGAGGGCGCGGTCCGGATGATGACGATCGCACCGGAGCGGACGGGTGCGCTCGACGCCATCCGCCTGCTGGTCGCGGAGGGGGTCGTGGCCGCTCTCGGGCACACCGACGCCTCCTACGAGCAGTCGCTCGAGGGGATCGCCGCCGGCGCCACCGTCGCCACCCACCTCTTCAACGGCATGCGCCCCATCCACCACCGGGAACCCGGACCGATCCTGGCCCTGCTGGGCTCGGCCCAGATCGCGGTGGAACTGGTCGCCGACGGTTTCCACCTGCACGACGGGACGCTCGCGTTCGCTGCGCGTACGGCGGGTCCGGATCGGACGCTGCTGGTCACCGACGCGATGACCGCCGCGGGCATGCCCGACGGCGAGTACGAACTGGGCGGCCAGGCGGTCGTCGTGGCCGGCCGGGTCGCCCGGCTCGCGCGCGACGGGTCCATCGCCGGGTCCACGCTCACCATGGACGCGGCCTTCCGCCAGGCCGTCGGAGCCGGTCTTTCGATCTCCGATGTGGTACGCGCGACGAGCACGACCCCGGCGGCCGTCCTCGGTCTCGACGGCGACCGCGGTTCGCTGGAGGTCGGCAAGCGCGCCGACGTCGTCACGCTGTCGCCGTCCTTCGAGGTGACCTCGGTGGTGACCGCATGAGTGTCACGAGCACGGCTGAGCTGGTGGCCGGGGCTGCGGCGAGCGGCACCGGGGTCGCCGCGTTCAACGTGATCACCCTGGAGCACGCCGAGGCGATCGTCTCGGGAGCGGAGGCCGCCAGACGGCCGGTGATCCTGCAGATCAGCGAGAACGCCGTGAAGTTCCACCACGGCCGGGTCGGCCCGATCGCCGCCGCGACCCTGGCGGT
The DNA here is from genome assembly GCF_040654195.1 of Hamadaea sp. NPDC050747. NCBI lineage: Bacteria > Bacillati > Actinomycetota > Actinomycetes > Micromonosporales > Micromonosporaceae > Hamadaea > Hamadaea sp. NPDC050747. The sequence continues at coordinate 46,690 of NZ_JBFAHM010000014.1, read as the reverse complement.
CGCCCGGGACGCGGCCGTGCCGTGCGCGCTGCATCTCGATCACGTCGAGTCGGTCGAGCTGCTCAAACAGGCTCCGCAGCACGGCTTCAGCAGCGTGATGTTCGACGCCTCGGCGTTGTCCTATGCGGACAATGTGGCCGCGACGCGGTCGGCCGCCGAGTTCGGCCACGCGCACGGGCTGTGGGTGGAGTCGGAGCTGGGCAAGGTCGGCGGCAAGAACGGTGAGGCCCCACTGTCGGCGCACGCGCCGGGGGCGCGGACTTCTCCGGCGGACGCGACCGCATACGTGGCGGCCACCGGGGTGGACGGGCTCGCCGTCGCCGTCGGCTCCTCGCACGCGATGACCAGCCGGGACGCCGCCCTCGACCACGACCTGATCGCTTCCTTGCGGACGGCCGTCGACGTGCCGCTGGTGCTGCACGGCTCGTCCGGCGTCGGCGACGACGAGCTACGCCGGGCGGTCACGGGCGGCCTCGTGAAGATCAACATCGGCACGGCGTTGAACATCGCCTTCACCGGAGCGGTCCGGCCGATCCTCGACGGGGACGCCAAACTGGTCGACCCCCGGAAGTACCTGAAGCCGGCGCGGGCCGCGATGGCCGATACCGTCGCCGCCTTCCTCACCCTCCTGGGCTAGCTTTCGCGCTGGATCAGGGATCTGGGTCGAATCTTGGCTCAAGATTCGACGGGGATCCCTGATCCGGTGGGAACGGCAAGGCCTAGGCGGCGCCAAGGGATGCGGGCATAGAGGCGGGCGAGGAAGAGGCCCAGGAAAACGGCCGCGATGTCGTCGGTGAGCCAGTGGTACGACACGAAGATCGTCGTCACGAAGACGATGATCGGCGGGGCGATCAGCAGGAAGCGGCGTACGCCGGTGGGCACCGGACGGCCGAGCACGATCGCCAGCAGCGTCAGAATGGCCGGCCACCACACGAAGGTGTTCACGATGTGCCCGGACGGGTAGGACCGGGCGTAGTCGGCGAGATCGTTGAAGAACTGGACGGCGATTTCCGGCGGATACAGCGTCGAACTCGGCGCGTCTCGTTCCGACCAGATCTTCAGCGGACCCGCCCCGAAGCCCGCCAGCAGGTAGGCCGCCACTCCCGGCAGCACCACCTGCCATTTGCGCGTACGCACGAGCGCGATGAGCGTGAGTCCACCGGTCAGCACGTCGGTCAGCACCCAGCCCTGGCCGAAGTGGTTCAGGACGATGCCGACGCCCCGCGCCCAGGTCGGGTCGTGATCCATGCACCACGCCCGGATCGCCAGGTCGAGATCATCGGTGACCCCGGTGGCGGCCAGCCAGGTGGTCAGGGCCAGCGCTGCCAGCAGCAGGCCGTCCCACCACCAGGAACGCCACCGGGGGGAGATCATCCGCCCAAACTACAGGAGGCGTCCGATCGCCTGATAGATCTCGTCGATGCGTACGCCCGAGTTGGGGCAGCCGCCGAAGTGGTGCAGTGCGATCACCTTGTTCGTGGCCCGGGAGATCACCGGCGAGCCGGACGAGCCGCCCTCGGTGTCGCAGTAGTACGACGCGTCGGTGTCCGTGTCGTACCCGTCGTACGCCGGGTCGACGATCTGGCAGTTGCCCGGCCGGTCGGAGTCGCTGGACGCGGCGATCGCGGTCGGCTCACCGGCCGGGTTCTGCGGGATGTAGACCTGCTCGCCCTTGGCCGGGGCGCGCACGTCGAACTGCAGATAGCCGTACTGCTGCACGGCGGCGAAGTCGTCGACGGTGAACAGGGTGTAGTCCAGGCGCTTGTCGGTGGCCAGCACGTGCGCGGCCCACACCTTGGTCGGCTTGAACACCTCGTACCCGCCGCACCGGGCGCAGGCGTAGTTGAACCACACTTCCGTGTCGGCCGCCTCGGCGTCGGTGGTGAAGCAGTGATGGTTGGTGATCATCCGGTTGTCCGGGCCGACCCGCCACGCGGTGCACAGCTCGGTGCCCTTGATCAAGAGCCGGGCGACCGCCTTGGAGCGCTGGTACATGACCGGGTCGGTGGTCTTGTAGCAGACCGCGTCGGCCTTGTCGTCGCCGCCGCAGACGCTCTCCTCCCGCCCGTTCCGCGCCAGCTCCCGCTTGCGATCGTCGTCGGCCTTCTTCTTCGCGGCCCGCTCGGTGGCGGTCATGCCCCGGGCGACCTTGTCGACGGTCACACCCAGCCGCGCCAGGTCTCCCCGGAGTCCGAGGACGTCGTCGGCCAGGTGCAGACGGACGACCGCGGTGTCGCCAGTGATCGACATCGCCCACTTGCCGCCGGACCCGTCCACGAGCGAGCTGACCGTGTCGGTCACTCCCTCGAGCAGCCTTCCGTCGTACCGCTGGACTTCGCCGCCGTCCGGCCGGGAGACGGTCAGGTAGTCGCCGGGCAGCAACGCCAACCGGGTGAAGTGGACCTTCACGTAGTCGGCGCCGGGATAGCGGAAGGTCGCGTCCTTCCGCGTACCCACATAGCCGAGAATGGTCCGCGCGGCCTCGACCTTGCCGGTCTCCTCGGCCCCCACGGACCAGATCTGCTGCTGGGGCTGGTCGTCCGGGCGCAGCACGTGCGCGGCGGTCGCGGTGCCCGCCGCCAGCACGGCCGCCAGGCCTAGAGCGAGAGCCAGGGTACGTCGCATTCATCGCCTCCTGCAGGGGTGGCCGGCTTCACGGGATGTGCAACGAGCCACGATCTACTCGCGACGCGTGCGCCGATCCAGGAGGATGGTCGGGTGCGGATCACCTCGGCCCTTGTCGACCCGGCCCTCCTCGAGCTGCCCTGGCCCACGCCGCTCGAGGACTGGCCGGCGGACCACCTCGTGGCGCTGCCCCAGGGCATCTCCCGGCACGTCGTGCGGTTCGTCCGGCTCGACGGCACCGTGTACGCCGCCAAGGAGACCCGCGAACGGATCGCCGAGCGGGAGTACGACCTGCTCCGCGCGCTCGAACGGCTGGGCGCCCCGGCGGTGGAGGCGGTCGCGATCGTGGCCGACCGGGTGGCCGCCGACGGCGAGCATCTGGAGCCGGTCCTGGTGACCCGGCATCTCCAGTTCTCCCTGCCCTACCGGGCGGTCTTCTCGCACACGCTGCGGCCGGAGACGATGAACCGGCTGCTCGACGCGCTGGCGGCGCTGCTGGTCCGGCTGCACCTGCTGGGCTTCTTCTGGGGCGACTGCTCGCTGTCGAACACGCTGTTCCGCCGGGACGCGGGCGCGTTCGCGGCGTACCTGGTCGACGCGGAGACCGGTGCGCTGCACCTGCGGTTGTCCAACGGCCAGCGCGACGAGGACCTCGAGATCGCCCGGACGAACATCTTCGGCGAGTCGCTGGACCTGCAGGCTGCCGGGCTCCTTCACGAGGCGATCGACCCCGAGCAGGTCTCCGACGAGGTCGTCCGGCGCTACGAGACCCTGTGGCACGAGCTGACCCACGAGGAGAAGGTCGAGAAGGACACCCGGCGGAACATGGAGCGGCGCATCCGCCGGCTCAACGAGATGGGCTTCGACGTCGAGGAGGTCTCGATGTCGGTTGTGGACAGCCAGGTGCACATCCGGCCCAAGGTCGTCGACGCCGGTCACCACACTCGCCGTCTGCTGCGCCTGACCGGCCTGGACGCCGAGGAGAACCAGGCCCGGCGGCTGCTCAACGACCTGGACGCGTACCGGGCCGAGTCGGACCTCGCCGACGAGTCACAGGCGGCGCACCGCTGGCTCACCGAGGTCTTCGAGCCCGTCGTCCGCGCGGTCCCACCCGCGCTGCGGCGCAAGCTGGAGCCGCCGGAGTTGTTCGTCCAGATCATCGAGCACCGGTTCCATCTGTCCGAGAAGGCGGGCCGCGACGTCGGCCTGGCCCCGGCCGTCCAGTCGTTCCTCAACGACGTGCTGGTCCACCGACCGGACGAGCAGGCCATCCTCGGCTACGACGCCGACGACGACGAGCCCGCCGAGGAGACCGTTTCGCCTGAGTTGTAAGGCCGGTCCGGCGGACCCCGGCCGGGCGACACGACCGGTGACAGATGTCACAGCCTCCCCGGGTTCCGCGACCCCGGTCGGTAGCCTGGCCTGCGCGTTCATCCCCTCGGCGGTCCCCATCCGCCGGCCGAACGCAGCGGACCGACCCCGGGGGTTCCCCCCACCGACGATGGCGAGGAACCCTCGTGACGCGACGACGCAAGCTCTGGCTCGCCGCCGCCCTCGGTGCTGTGCTCAGCACGATCCTCATCGTCGCTCCCGCCCCCGCCTCGACCGGGAGGAGCGACCCGGCGGCGAGCGCCGCCGTCACCGCGTTGGTGCGTACCGGGCGGGCCGCGGTGCCCGACGGCTTCGCCGCAGTCATGGGCTACACCCCCGTCACCGCCACGCTCGCCGACGGCGAGGTACGCACGATCAACCCGAACGGCTCCTGCTCGGTCCCCGGGCAGGGCCGTCCGTTCGCCTTCGCCACCGCCTGCAAGGCCCACGACTTCGGCTACGACCTGCTCCGGTACGCCGAGCGCCGGGGCGAGCCGCTCGGGGTGGAAGCGCGTACGGCGATCGACTCCCGGCTCGTCGCCGATCTGCGTACGCAGTGTGAACAGACCACTACCGGTTCGGAGTACGCCGGCTGCCAGGCGACCGTCGACGTCTTCGCCGCCGGAGTCGGCTTCAACTCGTGGCGGCAGATGTCGGGACCGCCGGTCGACACCGCCGGCCTCGTGCGTACGGCCGGACTGGTGCTGCTGGGCCTCCTGTTGATCACCTTCCCCGCCCGTCGCCGCGTCCGTCGCGTCTGGCGGCGTACCCGCAAGATCTTGATCTATCAGCGAGCCACCGCGACCGCGTGACCGATCGGGTCTTCCGGCCCCGCCGCGAGCCGCAACAACCGGCTGAGCCCGGCCCGGGTGGCGATGACCGTGAGCCGGTCGAGCGGTTCCAGCCGGCGTGCCGCCGACGGTGACCAGATCGGGCGGGGCTCGGCTGACTGCACTCCTGGCGGCTCGGCCGAGAGCCTCCCCGGCGCCGCGTTGAGAGCGATCACGCGGGCCTCGCCGTCCGAGCCGATCTCGCCGATGGTGCGGCCGTCCAACCGGGACCGAGGCGCGATCGGCAGCTCGGCGACGAGCAGGACTCGGCGGCCGATCGGAATGGTCGCGAGCACCTCTCGTTCGAGCAGCGAGGCCGCGAAGGCCGGCGCGGCGAGCGCGGACACGCTGCGGGAAGTGCCGATGCTGAAGGTGCGTTGCAGGCGCTCGGCGAAGTCGGTGTCGAACAGCCGCACCACGATCTTGAGTCCGGGTCGCAGCGCACGGCCACCGAGCGCCGCCTCCAGGTTGACGACGTCGTCGGTGGAGACGATGACCAGCGCGGAGCAGGTCGTGACCGAGGCGGTCCGCAGCGTCTCCTCCCGGCTGGCGTCGCCGATGATCAGCGGAATGTCCAGCTCACGGGCGAGCGCGACACCCCGCGCATCCGGGTTCTTGTCGATGGCGACGACGGATACGCCCAGATCGTGCAGCGACCGGATCACCCGCGTGCCCACGTTGCCCAGCCCGACCACCACGACGTGGTTCTCGCGAGGCGTCAGCAGGCGTCCCGAGGAGACCGCGAGCCGCGTGTTGACCAGGCCTTCGACCACCGTCGCGGTGAGCAGCGGCACGAGGGCCATCCCGGCGACCGTGACGACGAGCTGGCTGATCTGCACCGCGGTGCTGTCGCTGGCGTCGGCTCCGGAGAACGCTGTGAGCAGGGTCTTGTAGATCCCGACCCAGACGCCCTCGTCGCTGCTGACCGCCAAGCTCACCCCACCGGCCAGCAGCACGCCGAAGGTCACCGCCAAGGCGATGCGCAGCGACCGGCTGACCGACTGCCGCAGGTTGCGGACGAGTGGGCCGACGCTCCACGGCCGGGTCTTCCGCTTCGGCCTCCCGCGCCCGTGCCCGTTGGTCTGCCGTTCCCCGTGCGCCACGGCGAGCACGACATCCGTGGGACCGGGCACGTCGATGTCGGGCAGCACGTCGGGTGCACCGTCCGGGCCGGTCCGCGACAGGTCGCAGATCACGTCGTTCGGGGCGACGTCCGCCCGGGACGCGGCGTAGAGCGTACGGCCGGAGAGGCGGAAGTAGGTGGGCGCGCCGTCGCCCAACGCCGCCTGGACGAAGGCCGGGGCGGCGATGGCGGAGTCCGAGATGATCGCGCAGTCCCGGAACAACTGGCGTACGCGCAGGCCCAGGCTCAGGTTGAACATCCGGATCACGATCCGCAGCCGGCCGTTGATCTCCTCGGCCCGCATGGCGGCGTGGATATTGCCGACGTCGTCCTGTTCGGTCAAGGCCAACCCGGCCGCCTCCCGAATCCCGGCGCTGATGAAGGCCCGGTCGTCGAGACGGTCAGCGGTCACCACGCGTACGCCGGCGAGATCGGAGAAGTCCCGGCCGGTGCGCTTCTGCGCCGGGGTCATCACCACGGTGACCTGGGCGCCGTACCGCTGGACCAGCTCCTCGACGAGCCGATAGGTCAACGCGTTCGCACCGCACACCACGAAGGTGTCGGCGTCACCGGCGCGGGCGGACGGCCGCAACGCGGCCAGCATTTTCGGTACGCCCCGGCTGAACGGGGGCAGGGAGGCTGAGGGGGCCACGCCCGCATCGTAGGGGTTGCGGCACAAGCCTCCGTCGGGTGTTACGTGCCCGTGCAGAACGATTTGCCCGACTTGGTCGTTGATTTTGTCGGACGACTGCACACGGACGTGCTTCGGTGCACCGGTCAGCAACGAATGGATGGACATGAACAAGTGGCTCTTCCGCGCCGTCGGCACCGTCGGCGTCGCGAGCGGTATCTGGTTGCTCGGCGGCGCCGCTGCGCACGCCCACGAGGCCACGGCAGCGCCCGTGACCGACCCCCAGGCCCTGCGCGGACTCCTGAACAACATCTTCTCGCCGACCAACGGCCTGTCGGACCTCGGAGTCTCCGTGGATCTGCCGGGCAACGGCGTCGACGCCGGCCTGGACGCGAACACGCCGCTGCAACTGCGGGCGAACGACGGGCGTACGGGTGTCACCGCACACCTTCCGCAGCGTCAGGACATCTTCCTCGGCGGCCGTCTGCCCGACCTGGCCCACTCGGTCCCGGCCGTGGCGATGCTCCCCGAGCGCACCGAAGGGCTGCCGGGGCTGTCGAACCTGACCGACGGCCTCACCGGTAGCGGCGGCGCCGGCGGGATCCTCGGTGGTCTCACCGGCTCCGGCGGTCCGCTGAACGTCGTCAACGGGCTCACCCGGGGCGGCCTCACCAGCGGCCTGACCGGCGGCGACGCCGCACCGGGCGGCAACCTGCTCGGGGGCCTCACCGGCGGTGGCGACTCGGGCGGCATCCTCGGCGGGCTCGCCGGCGGCAACCTGCTCGGCGGGCTGACCGGCGGCGACACCGCGCAGGCGGCCCGGCAGGCCCCGGTAGCCGGCCCCGACCAGTCCGACCCGTCGCAGTTCGACCCGTCGCAGTTCGACCCGTCGCAGTTCGACCCGGCCCAGTTCGACCCGTCGCAGTTCGACGCGGCCCAGTTCGGCGACGACCCGGCCGTGCAGACCTCGACCGGCAAGCCGGCCGACCTCGACCCGGCCATCGCCGACCAGCTCACCCAGGCCGGCCAGGATCTCGTGCCGATGATGATCGCGCAGGCCGCGGCCAACCTCGGCCCGGACGGCAGCCAGGCGCCCAGCCCGTTCGACCTGGACTGGGACCTCGGCGACGACTCGGCGGTCGGCGACGACGCCCTGCTCGGCGACGACCTCGGCGGGCTCGACCCGTCGCTGTTCTTCGCCGACAACCCGAACGTCGACGTCAAAATGGTCGCTCCGGAGAGCATCCCGGTCGTGGACGGCCTGCCGGTGGTCGGCCCGATCCTCGGCGACTCAGGGCTCGGCAAGCTCATCGTGGTCGGAAACCTGGCCCAGAAGCTGCCGGTCGTCGGCACCGTCCTCAACGGTCAGGGCCTGCCCAGCGTCGACAGCGTCCCGGTGGTCAACCAGCTGATGAGCCGCGGCCTGCTCAGCGACGGCCGCTCCGCCGGCCTCCCGGTCGTCGGCAGCGTGCCGATGGTCGGCGACCTGCTCGGCGGGGGCGCCGACGGCGTCCTCGGCGGGCTCACCGGCGGCGACTCCGGCGGCATCCTGGGTGGGCTCACGGGCAGCCTGGGTGGCGTCACCGGCGGCGACGCCCTGGGCGCGCTCGGCGGCAACCCGCTGGGCGGGGTCACCGGCGGTCTCCTCGGTGGTACGCAGGCGGAGCCGTTGAGCGCCCTCCCGGCACCGGGCATGACCACGGCCCGGCCCGTGTCGGCCGCCCCGACGGCGGTCACCCGCCTGGCGGCTCCGCAGGCGCACGCGGCCCGGCACACCGAGACCGACCGCCCGGTCGCCGGTGAGGACGTGGACTTCCCGTCGCGCGGCGAGTCGGGTCTGCCGGTCGTCGGCGCGCTGCCCGGCCTGTCCCTCGGGCGTACGCTGTCGCAGCTGCCGGTCGTGAGCGACCTGCCCATCGTCGGCTCGCTGCCGGTCGCCTCGGGTGTGCTGCGCAGCCTGCCGTTGGTCGGCACGGTGGCGAACCTGCTGCCGCTCGACTGACCGTCGAACAGGAGAACGGCCCCGGCGCGAGCGCCGGGGCCGTTCTGTTCACTGCTTGCTATACGTCAGATCCGCTGCTCGGTGGCGGCGTTGAAGACGTGGTGCTGGCCGACGCGCGGCTTGACGTAGACCGTCTGGCCCATGTCCGGCATGCTGCGCCGGTCGGTCTTCACGACGAACCGCTCGAGACCGCCGTTGATCTGGGCGTGGCCGTAGACGTTCGCCTCGGCGCCCAGGTCCTCGACCAGCTCGACCTCGATGGGCATGCCGCCCTCGCTGGCGCCGACGAGGTCGCAGTCCTCGGGACGGAAGCCGACGATGACCTGGCCGTCGCCGCCCTCGGCCCGCGCCGCCTCGACCTGCTCGCGGGTCAGCGGCAGGATCAGCGACGCGAAGACCGCGCCGGCGTCCGTGAGCTGGACCTTCTTGATGTTCATCGCCGGCGAGCCGATGAAGCCCGCGACGAAGACGTTGGACGGCCGGTCGTACAGCTCACGCGGGCTGGCGACCTGCTGGAGCACACCGTCGAGCATGACCGCGACCCGGTGGCCCATGGTCATGGCCTCGATCTGGTCGTGCGTGACGTAGACCGTGGTGATGCCGAGTTCCTTCTGGAGGCCGGCGATCTGCGAACGCGTCTGCACACGCAGCTTGGCGTCGAGGTTCGACAGCGGCTCGTCCATGAGGAAGACCTGCGGCTCCCGGACGATGGCGCGGCCCATCGCGACACGCTGCCGCTGACCACCGGACAGCGCCTTCGGCTTGCGGTTGAGGTAGTCCTCCAGCTGCAGCATCTGCGCGGCCTTCTTGACCCGGACGTCGATCTCCGACTTCGGGGTCTTGCGCAGCTTGAGCGCGAACGCCATGTTCTCGTACACCGTCATGTGCGGGTAGAGGGCGTAGTTCTGGAAGACCATCGCGATGTCGCGGGCCTTCGGCGGGAGGTTGGTGACCTCGCGGTCGTCGATGTAGATCGCGCCGGAGTCGACGTCTTCCAGACCGGCCAGCATCCGGAGGCTGGTGGACTTGCCACAGCCGGACGGGCCGACGAGGACGAGGAACTCGCCGTCGGCGATCTCGAGGTCGAGCCCGTCGACAGCGGGCTTCTGGCTGCCCGGGTAGACCCGGGAGGCCTTACGGTAGGAGACCGTAGCCATAAGGGGTGCTTCCTTTCACCGGCAGGAACGTGCCGGACGATCCGAGTAAAAGGCCCGGGCATACAACACCCGGTCTGGCAGCCAAGGTAACCGTATTCCGGCCGCCTGCCAAGTCCACGATCATCTGCTGGACACCTGGTGCGACCCATCGCGGGACTCGCCCGGGCATACGGTGTCCGATTCGCGCGGAGCAGTCCGATTGCTCGCGACGACCGTGCGGCAGTCGCCGTCCAGCGGCCGGGTACGATGTCCGGCATCGCCGCCTTGGCGCAATTGGTAGCGCACCCGACTTGTAATCGGAAGGTTGCGGGTTCGAGTCCCGCAGGCGGCTCTTCCATCCTCCCTCTCCGCACCAGATCCGACAAATCCCTCTTGCCGGAAAATTCGGCATGCCAGGCTGGGGTCATGGCGACCATGCGCGCGATCTGGAAGGGGTCGATCTCGCTCGGCCTGGTCGGCGTACCGGTGAAGCTCTACACCGCCACCGAGGAGAAGAACCTCCGCTTCCACCAGGTCCACGCCGCCGACGGCGGCCGGATCCAGATGAAGCGGATCTGCTCGGCCGACGGCGAGGAGGTCCCGTACGCCGAGATCGGCAAGGGCATCGAGCTGGACGGCGAAATGGTGATCCTGACCGACGAAGACCTCGACGAGGTGCCGGTGCCGACGGCCAAGACCGTCAACGTCCTCGAATTCGTGCCGTCCGAGCAGGTCGACCCCATCCTGTTCGACAAGGCGTACTACGTGGCCCCGGACGGCGCCGCCGCGCTCAAGCCATACCTGCTGATCAAGGAGGCGCTCGGCCGGGCTGATCGGGTGGGGATCGCGAAGATCGCGCTGCGCCAGAAGGAGCATCTGGCGGCTCTCCGCGTACGCGACGACGTGATCGTGCTGAGCATGATGCTCTGGCCCGACGAGGTACGCGAGCCGGACTTCGACCTCGAAGGCAAGGACGCCAAGATCCGGCCGCAGGAGCGGCAGATGGCGCTGGCCCTCGTCGAATCCATGGCAGGTGACTTCGATCCGACCGAGCACACAGACGAGTACCGCGAGGCGGTCCAAGCGCTGGTCGAGGCGAAGCTGAACGGCGAGACGCTCGAGGTGCCGGCCGAGAAGCCGACGAAGTCCGCCGACCTCCTCGCCGTCCTCACCGCCTCCGTCGAAGCCGCACGCGAAGGCGGCCGGCGACCGGCGAAGAAGGCACCGGCCGCCGCTAAGAAGGCCGCTCCGGCGTCCAAGTCGACCGCCAAGAAGGCGCCCGCGAAGAAGGCGGCCACCTCGAAGGCGGCGGCCTCGAAGAAGACCGCCGCCAAATCAGCCACCAAGTCGGCGGCGAAGAAGGACGCTCCCGCGAAGAAGACCACCCGGAAGAAGGCGGCCTGACCCGTCCCACCGCCCTTACCCCGCCCGCCGCACCGGACCGTCGCCGTGCGCCGTTGATCATGGAGTTTGCCCCCTCGACACGCCGCCGATACCTCAGTTAACTCCATGATCAACGGGGATAGAGAGGGCGGGAGAACGCGCGGGAAGGGGGAGGGTGCGGTTAGGGGAGGAGGTCGGTGGGGACGCCTTGGAGCGCCACCGGGCGCTGGAAGCGCTCGACGGCCGCGGTGCCGACCGACGTCGACCAGGCCGCCGAGGTCGCGGGCCAGGGTCCGCCGTGCAGCATCGCGTCCACGACCGCCACCCCGGTGGGTACGCCGTTCCACACGACCCGGCCTGCTTTCTGCACGAGCACCGGCAGCAGTTCGCGGGCGTCTTCGGCGTCTTCCGGCAACGAGGCGTGGATGGTCGCGGTGAGCTGTCCTTCGAGCGTCGCGGCCAGCGCGGTGAAGTCGTCGGCGAGCACGATCACGACAGACGGCCCGAAATGCTCCGAGAGGAGCGACTCCCCCAGTGCGGCAGCGTCGACGATGGTCGCGACGGCGGCGGGCGAGGCCGAGCCGAGGGAGACCGCGTGCCCCGACGTACGCAGGGTGCCGATCCAGTCCGCGTGGGCGGCCGCCATCCCTTCGGTCAGCATCCGGTGCACCGGGGTCTCGGCGACCGCCTCCGCCAGCGCCGTGGCGAACTTGGTCGCCGACGACGGCAGCACGACCAGGCCGGGCTTGGTGCACAGCTGACCTGACGATCCGGTCACCGCGGCGGCCAGCGTGGCCGCCCGATCCAGGTCGGAAGCCGCCCCGGGCAGGACGAAGACCGGGTTGATCGAGCCCATTTCGGCGTACACGGGAATGGGGTCGGGTCGGGCGGCGGCGGCGTCCATGAGGGCGCGGCCGCCCGCGAGCGAGCCGGTGAAGCCCACGGCCTTGATCTCCGGATGGCGTACGACCGCGAGCGAGACGTCGGCGCCGCCGTGGACGATCCCGAAGGCGCCACCGAGGATCGGCGCGGCGATCGAGGCGAGCAGCTCCGACGTACGCGGCTGCGCCGGATGCGCCTTGACGAGCACGGGGCAGCCCGCCGCGAGGGCAGAGCCGGTGTCACCGCCCAGTACGCCGAAAGCCAGCGGGAAGTTGGAGGCGGCAAAGACGGCCACCGGGCCGACCGGCACGACGATCTGCCGGATGTCGGCGCCCCCGGGGCCGGCTCCGGGCGAGACCCGGCTGGACTGGTGCCGCCCGTCGGCCACATAGTCGCCGAGCAGGCGCAGCTGACCGGAGGTCCGGTCGAGTTCGCCATTGAGCCGGGCCTCGGTCAGCCCGGTCTCCTCCCCGGCGACCTTGACGACCTCGTCGCGCGCCGCTTCGAGAGCGGTGGCGAGGGCATACAGGAGTTCCCGGCGCTGGGCGGGCGTACCGGGCGAGGTGGACGGGACGTGAAAGACGAGGCTCACGGACGACCTCCCGAGAGGGCAGCGACGAGCTGCGTGAACAGTGGTTGCCGCCAGGCCGCGGCCAGCCCCAGGTGATACAGGCTGATCCGCTGTGCCCCGGCCGCGACCAGGCGTTGCCCGTGCGCGACGACGGCGTCGGCACCTGCCGGCGGGAGGACCGTCAGGTACGCGTCCACACTACCGAACGCGGCGGCGCGCTCGACGAGGTCGTAACTTCCGGGGGCGACCGGCCAGCACGGCACGAGCACGGCCGCCACGTCGGCCGCCGCCGTCGGCGTGAGCCCGGGCGAGGCCCCGGTCGCCCACGGGTCGGGGTGCCCGTGGAGGGTCACCTCGGCCGTCGGCTGCTTTTCGCGTACAAGCTGGAGAACGGCCGCGCGCAACTGATCAGCCGCCTGGTGCCGCGCGGCCAGGACCAGCGCGGACGTTTCGGGCGGGAGGTCGTCGCCGGACCGGACCGCGGCCCGCAGACCCGCGACCACCTCAATCGGGTCGAGACCTCGCGCGGACCAGGCGGTCCGGCAGGCGGCGCAGCAACAGATCGACAGCAGTCGCTGGGCGAGCGGAGTCCAGGCGTCGTCGGTCTTCTCGTGATGGCTGAGATGGACCAGGCCGAGCTGGCCGCAGGCCTCGAGCGAGACGCCGTCGACCTCGACGTCGTGCACCGCCTCGGCCGCCAGCGTCGCCGCATAATCGCGAACCGCCTCCTGAGCCGGGCACAGCGCGTAGGGATACCGCTCGCCGAAGCAGTTCACCACCGCGACCTCGGGATGCTCGCGACCCAGCCGGGTGTTGTGCGTGAGCACGATCCAGGCGCTCACCCGCAATCCCTTGCGGCGCAGGCTTTCGGTCGCCTGGCCGAACGGATCGGTCTCCGGCAGCCAGCTCGCGCCGACGGGTTCGAGTCCCCGCCAGACGTCCCGCACCGGCCGATACAGCGCGGCGGAATGCGCGTCCACCAGCTGATGCCCGGGGTGCAGCGGGGTCGCGGCCCGCGTGGAGTGATAGGCCGCGGCCAGCGTCACCCACTCCAGGCCGTGGTCGCGCACCCGGTCCGCGAAGGCGGGATCTCCGTTCACATCCCAGGGGTACGCGTGCCCGCTCAGCCTCACCATGCCGGCTTTCGGTGATCCACTGCGATCCTCGCTACGCGAGCTTGGCTCAACTCTGGTAGTCACCATCGTGGACTTTCGTTCCGGAACCCGGGCCGGAACGTCTGCTGCATATATGTGGTGTCGTCGCGTTCGGTGACCCCACAGTGGAGGTAGTCCTCGTGCATCCGGGCGAGCGCGTCCCGATCGAGGATGACGCCGAGGCCGGGCGTGGTCGGCACAGCGACCGCCCCATCGATGAAACGCAGCGGCTTCTCCACCACGTCCACCCCCAACTGCCAGGGCGTATGCGTGTCGGCGGCGTACGAGAGTTCGGGCACGGCGGCACCGAGATGGGTCATCGCCGCCAGGCTGATCCCGAGGTGGCTGTTGGAGTGCATGGACAGCCCGAGCCCCCAGGTCTGGCAGATCCCGGCGAGCCGGGCCGACTGCCGCAGGCCGCCCCAGTAATGGTGGTCGGAGAGGATCACCTGGACGCTGCCGAGGTCGATCGCCTCGGGCAGGTGGTCGAAGGCGACGACGCACATGTTGGTCGCCAACGGCATGGTCGCCGTCTTCGCGACCTCGGCCATCCCGGCCCGGCCGGGCGTCGGATCCTCCAGGTACTCCAGCAGCCCGTCCGCCTCGGCGGCGATCCGCTGCGAAGTCTCCACACTCCACACCGCGTTCGGGTCTATCCGCAGTGGATGGCCCGGGAACGCTTCGTTCAGCGCACGGATCGCTTGTAATTCCTCGTCAGGCGGGAAGACACCGCCCTTGAGCTTGATCGAGCGAAACCCGTACTGCTCGATCATGCGGCCGGCCTGCGCCACGATCTGCTCCGGCGTCAACGCCTCGCCGAAGGGGTCCGCGTCCTGACCGGGGTGCGCGGCGTACTTGTAGAACAGGTAGGCGGAGAAGGGCACCGCGTCACGGACGGCTCCGCCCAACAGGTCGTGCACCGGCCGACCCGTCGCCTGACCCTGCAGGTCCAGGCAGGCGACCTCGATCGGCGAGAACACGCGGGAGACCGTCTTCTCCGGACTCGACCGGCCCGTCAGCCCGTGCAGGTCCGGGGCGTCCTTCTCCCCCAGCAGCGCCTGAAGCTTGCGCTGGATCTTGGTGGTCGCGAAAGGATCCTCCCCCACCAGCTGCGGCGCGACCGCCCGCATCAAGGTCAGGTGCGGGGCGTCGCCGTAGGTCTCGCCCAGCCCGACCAGGCCGTCACCGCAGTCGACCTCCACGATCGTCCGCAGCGCCCACGGCTGATGGACGCCGGCCGCGTTGAGCAGCGGCGGGTCGGGGAACGCGATCGGGGTGATCCGTACTTCCCTGATCCGCATCACGCCGGCCCCTTCCCTGTGCCGAGATCTATCGCGGGGTCGGGTCTGCTCGCGGGGTCGAGGTTGCTCGCGGGGTTGAGGTTGCTCGCGGCGTCGAGGGCTTTCACGGTGTCGAGGCCGGCGGCCAGGAGGGCGGCGAGTTCGTCGAGATGCTCGGGCGTCGGATCCACCAGCGGCGGCCGGACCGGGCCGACGTCGAGCCCCCGGAGTTTCGCGCCCGCCTTGACCAGGGCGACTGCATATCCGGGGACCTTGTCCCGCAAGGCGACCAGCGGCAGATAGAACGTCGCCAGCAAGGCGTTCATCGCCTCCTCGTCGTCGGCCTCGACGGCTCGCCAGAACCGGGTCGCGATCTCCGGGGCGAAGCACAGCACGGCCGAGGAGTAGCTGTCGACCCCGATCGCCCGGTACGCCCGGACGCTCAGCTCCGCGGTGGGCAGCCCGTTCAGGAAGCCGAACTCGGCCGCGCGGGGATGGCCGCTGGTGCGTACCGCGGTGACCAGGCGCAGCATGGCGTCCACGTCGCCGCGCCCGTCTTTGATCCCGGCCACGGTCGGGATGTCGAGCAGGGCGACCGCCGAGGCCGGGTCGAGGACGGCGTTGGCCCGTTGGTAGACCGCGATCGGTAGATCGGTCGCCTGACTCACCAGGCGCACGTGCTCGACCAGCCCGCGGGGTGGGGCGGCGACCAGGTACGGCGGGAGCAGCAGCAAGCCGTCCGCGCCTTGATCGGCGGCGATGGTGGCGAACTGGCGGGCGAGCTGCGGACCGCCGCCCGCCCCGGCGAAGACCGGCACCCGGCGACCCGACACGCGCACCGCGGTCGCCACGATCTCGCTGTATTCGGCCAGGCTCAACGCGGTGAACTCGCCCGTCCCGCAGGCCACGAACAGACCGCTGGGGCCGGCCGCGACCTGGGCCTCGACGTGCTCGGCGAAGACGTCCAGCGCGACCTCGCCGCCGTCGGCGGTGAACGGGGTGAGCGGGAAGGAGAGCAGACCCTGGAGTCGCACGGTGCCCCTCTCGGTGTTCTTCGAGCGCGTGTCCACATATGTGGACGTCTTCTTGAAATGTGGCGGTGACGCAACGACAAGTTAGCCTCCGGTACAGTGACGGTCAATACCTTCGAGCTGGTTGGTGACCATGGGTACGGAACTCTCCCCGGTGAAGTCGGCCGAGCGCACTGTCCACATCCTCGAGACGCTGGCCGCGTCGCCGACCAAGCTCACGTTGTCCCAGCTCCAGGAGCGGATGGGCTACCCGCGCTCCAGCCTGCACGCACTCATCCGGACCCTGCGCGAATTGAAGTGGGTCGAGGCCGACGAGTCCGGCAGCGCCTTCGGCGTCGGGCCGCACGCGTTGCTGTCGGGGACGGCATACCTCGATCGCGATCCGGCTCTGCCGTTCGCGCACGCGGCACTCGAAGACCTGCGGGCGGAGGTCGGCTACACCGTCCACTACGCCCGCCGCGACGACGGCAGCGTGCTCTACCTCGCGAGCCGCGACGCGCGGGAAAGCAAGCACGTGGTCTCCCGGGTCGGCCGGAAACTGCCCGCCCACCTCACCGCGCTCGGCCAGGCGTTGCTCGCCCAGCTCACCACGGACGAGATCGACAAGATCCTGCCGCCGGAACTGGAGCGCTTCACCGAGCAGACCATCACCTCGCGCGCCGAACTGCACGAGGAACTCGACGGCGTACGCAACCGCGGCTGGGCGATCGAACGAGAGCAGGGCACGGTCGGAGTCGCCTGCGTGGCGGCCACTGTGGACTATCGGATCCCGGCGACCGACGCGATCAGCTGCTCGATGCCGGCCCCGTTGGCCACCGACGCCGAAGTCGCCCGGGTCTCCGACGCGGTCACCCGCGCCACCACCGGCCTGGCCACCCTCCTCCGCCGCCACGGCATCCGCTAGCCCTGCCTTCTCTCCCTCCCCCGCTTTCCCCCGGCCTTTGCGCGCGATCATGAACTAACGGTCGTGATCGACCGGCGAGTCGTGTCCGCCGCGCCCTGATCACTCCCCGGCGACCTTGATCGACTCCGGGGCGATCCCGACCCCGGCCGCAGGTCAGACGGGACGCGCGGGGTGAACGGCGAGAGGGAGGCAGCAGGTCAGACGGGACGCACTCCGGTCATCGCGAGCACGTCGAGCAGCCGATCGAGGTCGTCCGCACTGATCTTGCCCGTCGAGACGTGTCCCCGGGCTACGACGACCTCGCGGATCGACCGTCCGGTGGCCAGCGCCTCCTTCGCGATGGAGGCGGCCTCCTCATACCCCAGGACGCGGTTGAGCGGAGTCACGATCGACGGCGACCCTTCGGCGTACGCCCGGCAGATCTCCTCGTGCGCGACGAGTCCGGCGACGCAGCGGTCGGCGAAGACCCGGGAGACATTGGCGAGCAGCCGGATGGACTCCAGGATGTTGCGGGCCATCACCGGCAGCATGACGATCAGCTCGAACTCGGCCTGCGTACCGGCGAAGGCGACAGCGGCGTCATTGCCGATGACCTGGGCGCACACCTGTCGCGCGGCTTCGGCGAGGACCGGGTTCACCTTGCCCGGCATGATCGAGGAACCCGGCTGGAGGTCTGGGATGCCCAGCTCTCGCAGGCCGGCCCGCGGCCCGGAGCCCATCCAGCGGATGTCGTTCGCGATCTTGTAGAGGCTGACGGCCGCACCACGCAGTTGCGCCGAGACCTCGACGAGGGCGTCGGCCGCTCCCTGGGCGGCGAAGTGGTTGGCCGCCTCCCGGATGGGCAACCCGGTCAACGCGGCCAGCACCTCGGTCACGTGTGCGGCGAACCCGTCCGGAACGTTGACGCCCGTCCCCACGGCGCTCCCGCCCAACGGCAGTTCACCGAGCCGGGGCGCGGTCGCCTCCAGCCGTTCGATCGCGCGGCGCAGTTGGAAGGCGTACCCGCCGAACTCCTGGCCGAGCGTCACCGGCGTCGCGTCCATGAGGTGCGTACGCCCGGCCTTGACGATCGCCGCGAACTCCGCGGACTTCGCCTCCAACGCGGACGCGAGCTGATCCAGCGCGGGGACCAGATCGGTCGCGACGCCCCGCAACGCCGCGAGCTGTACGCCCGACGGAAAGACGTCGTTGCTGGACTGCGAGGCGTTGACGTGGTCGTTGGCGTGCACCGGACGGCCGAGATCAGCGCTCGCGAGCCGTGCGACGACCTCGTTGACGTTCATGTTGGTGGAAGTGCCCGACCCGGTCTGGAACACGTCGATCGGAAAGTGCGCGTCATGCGAACCGGCCGCGACCGCCGAGGCCGCGGCCCCGATCGCCTTGGCCATGGCGTCGTCGACGACGCCGAGAGCACCGTTCGCGCTCGCCGCGGCCGCCTTGATCTCCGCCAGCGCGTGGATCAACTCGCTCGGCAGCGGCTGCCCCGAGATCGGGAAGTTCTCCACCGCTCGCTGCGTCTGCGCGCCCCACAGCGCGTCCTCGGGGACCTGGACCTCGCCCATGGTGTCGTGTTCCACCCGGTACTTCGTCATTCCCCCATTCTGGCGCGCGCTGCGGCTCCCCGCGCGGCCTTCGCCGGGCCCAGTTGATCACCCGCTGAGGGAGTCGATCAGGGTGCCTGGGACACGACACGCCGGTCGATCACGAGGTCAGCTCATGATCGACCGGACGAGGGCCTTGGAGACCGAGCGGAGCGGGGCAAGCTAGCGAGCGGAGGCGCGCGAGCGAGCGGCGAGCAGCGCGGACACGGCGTGGAGGGCGTGCAGCCAGCCGGCGAAGACCAGCGGCAGCGTCACGGGGATCGCGACCGCCAGCAGCACCGCGACCACTCCGATGCCGCCGGCGGCGACCAGGGCGCCCGGCCGCTGCCAGGCCAGCGCGCCGGCCGCGCGTACGGCGGCCCGCCAGCCGGATCCCGTGCCCACCGCGACCACTGTCAGTCCGGCGTACCCGATGATCAACGCGATCACCGTGACGGTGAGCGCGAGGGCCGGGCCACCCCCGGGCACGACGCCCCGCGCGAGGCCGCGCACATCGATCACGATGAGCGCGACCACCGCGAGGGTCACGACCGTGGCGCCGAGGCCCGGCACCAGTCCCCGGACGAAGCGCCCCAGACTTGTACGCCAAGAGGGCAGACTCCCCAGCGCATGGCGGTCGTGGACCGCCCGGCTGGCGGCGGACACCGCGGCGCCCGCCGTGACGATCGGCAGTGACGCCACGAACGCGACGATCCCGAGCAGGGCCAGATCGGCGGCGTCGGACACGGTGTCCTGCCAGGCGGGGCGCAGTCCGGAGCGTTTCATCGCCAACTTCCCGTCATCCCTTGAGGCCGGCCGTGTTGATGCCTTCGACCAGGAGCCGCTGGAACGCGAGGAAGAAGAGGAACACCGGCAACAGTGAGAGCACCGACATCGCGAACATCGGCCCGATCGAACTCTGCCCGCTGGAGTCGACGAACAGCCGCAGGGCCACCGGGACGGTGTAGTGCGACAGGTCGTTGAGGTAGATCAGCTGGGGCAGGAAGTCGTTCCAGGTCCAGATGAACGAGAAGATCGCCGTCGTGACCAGCGCCGGCCGGGCCAGCGGGAAGATCACGTGCCGGAAGATCCGGTACGGGTCGGCGCCGTCGATCTTCGCCGCCTCGTCGAGCTCACGCGGGATGCCCCGCATGAACTGCACCATGAGGAAGACGAAGAACGCCTCGGTCGCCAGCATCTTCGGCACGACCAGCGGCAGTGGCGTGTTGATCCAGCCGAAGTTGTTGAACAGCAGGTACTGCGGGATCAGCAGCACGTGGTGGGGCAGCAGCAGCGTTCCGATCATGATCGTGAAGAACAGCGTCCGGCCCCGGAACTGCAACCGGGCGAAGGCGTACGCCGCGAGCAGGCACGACACGCAGTTGGCCAGCACCGTCGCCAGCGCGATGATCGCACTGTTGAGGAAGAACCGGCCGAACACGATGTCGAGGCTGGTCCAGCCCTTGTCGTAGTTGGACCAGGTGAAGTCGCGCGGGATGACCGAGAGGTTGTTGCTGATCTCCTCCGGCGACTTCAGCGAGCTGCCGACCATCCAGATCAGCGGGTAGAGCACCGCCGCCACCACGACGACGAGGACGGCGATGCGGGCGATGTTCTTGGTCACTTGTCCCCTCCGTCCGAGTAGTGGACCCAGTACCGGCCGGTGGCGAAGAGCCCAGCCGTGATCACGCCGATCACCAGCAGGAAGACCCAGGCCATCGCGGAGGCGTACGCCATCTTGAAGTCCGTGAAGCCCGCGACGTAGAGGTACAGCGTGTACATGAGGGTGGAGTCCACCGGACCGCCCTCGCCGCCGCTGATCACGTACGCCCCGGTGAAGCCCTGGAAGCCGTGGATGACCTCCATGACCAGGTTGAAGAACAGCACCGGGCTCAGCATCGGCAGCGTGATGTGCCAGAACTGGCGCATCCGGCTGGCGCCGTCCACCGACGCGGCCTCGTACAACTCGACCGGGATCTGCTTGAGCCCGGCGAGGAAGATGACCATCGGCGCGCCGAACTGCCACACCGCCAGCACGATCAGCGTGGACAGCGACCAGTCGGGGTCGTTCACCCACGGCTTGCCCTCGATGCCGAAGACGCTCAGGAAGGCGTTGAACGCGCCGTCCCGGCTGAACATGGCCAGCCACACCAACGCCAGCGCGACGCTGCCACCCAGCAGCGACGGCAGGTAGAACAGACCACGGAACAGGCCGTTGCCCTTCCGGTCCCGCCGCAGCAGCAGCGCGACGCCGAGGGCGGCGGCCAGCTTCAGCGGCACCGCGATCAGGGCGTACCGGAGGGTGACGGCGACCGAGTGCCAGTAGTGCGGGTCCTCGGTGAACATGCGCTTGTAGTTCGCCAGCCCGACGAACTCCACCTGCGACCAGTCGTCCAGCAGCTCGTAGTTCGTGAAGCTGAGGATGAGCGAGAAGATCATCGGCAGCGCGGTGATCCCGAGGAGGCCCAGCAGCCAGGGGGAGAGGAAGACGTAGCCGGCCGTCGCTTCGCCGCGGCGGCTGCTGCCGCGGCGCCGGGCCGCTCCCGTGGGGGCGAGCGGTCCGGCGTCGGTGCGGGGGCCCAGCTCAGCCAGCGAGGGCTGCATTGGCTTCCTTGAGGAACGAGTCCGCGGCCGCGGCCGAGGTCGCCTTCCCGTACTGCACGTTCTCGGCGTACGTGATGAGCAGCGAACGCACCTTGACGTGGCCCTTCGGCGGCACGGCCGGCGGCTGGCCGAACTTGCCGGCCAGCTCGGTCTCGAACTGGGCCGCGGTGGCCGCCGAGTCCTTGAGGGTGGACGCGACCGCCGTACGCACGTCGGTGTTGGCGTTGAGACCACGGTCGGTGCCGAGGATCTTGCCCGCCTCCACGTCGTTGACGAGGAAGTTCAGCACGTCCACGGCGACATCGGCGTGCTTGGTCCCCTTGTAGATCGAGAAGTACAGCGCGGCCCGCGCCCACTGACCGCTCGGATCACCCGGGTACGCCACCACGCCCAGCTCGCTCTTGGTGGCCTTCTGCAGCTCGGGGAGCTGGTTGGCCCACATGAACGAGGTGGCGGCCTTGCCCGTGACCACGAGCTGGTTGGCGACCGCGCCCGCGTTGGCGCCGTGGATGACGTCGGCCGGCGGGGCGGCCTTCATGTCCCGCGCACCCTTCCACAGGTCGAACCACTTGGTCAGGTCCTCGACCGAGGCGCCGACCTTCTTGCCGTCGTAGAGCTGCTTGCCCTGCTGGCGCAGCCAGACCCAGAGCGCCTTGTAGTCGGCGGACGGGTCCATGGTGCCGAAGACCTTGCCGCCGGACTTCGTGGTGACCTGCGCCGCCCAGGCGATCAGGGCGTCCCAGGTCATCCCGGTGGTCGGCTCGGGCAGGCCCAGCGTCTTCAGCAGACCCTTGTCGTAGATCATGCCCGGGGTGTTCTCCCCCATCGGCACGCCGGCCGCCTTGCCCTCGACGACGCCCGCCTGCCACAGACCCGGGAGGATCTTGCTCTTGTCGAGCTTGGCGGAGTCGGCGTACTTCGTGAGGTCCAGCGTCTGGTTGCGCTCGGCGTACTCGGACAGGGCACCGTCGTCGATCTGGAAGATGTCCGGCGCGTTGCCGCCCGCCGTCAGGGTCGCGAGCTTGTCGTAGTACCCGGCGTTGGCCTGCCAGGTCTTCTTGAAGGTGACGTTGGGGTGCTTGGCGGTGTAGAGCGCCAGCGCCTGCTCGGTCATCTTGGCCCGGGCGTCGCCGCCCCACCAGAAGATGGACAGCTCGACGGGCGCGTTCGGGTCGGTGGACGGCTTGTCGTCGCCGCAGGCGGCCAGCACGGCCGCGGCCGGGGCGGCGAGCGCGGCCGCCGCGATGCCCCTCAACAGGGTCCGGCGACTGGCGCTACCGTGGTGCAGCGGCGAGTGGGCGCCCACCGCGAGGGGTGCTGTGGGTTTCATGGCACTGACTCCTTGACGCGTAGGAGACGACTCCGCGGAGGCGGTGACGGCCGCATTAGCCCGGGTCCGCATTGCCCTGCGGACCCGGGCCCGTGGAGTCGCGGATGACCAGTTCGGTCGCGAGGGTGATCTGCCCGGTGGTACGACGGTCGTCACCGTGTTGCAGGAGCATGTCGACCGCGGCCCGCCCGGCGGCGGCCGTGGGATTGGCCACCGTGGTCAGACCCGGCCGGGTCAGCCGGCTCAGCGCGATGTCGTCTACGCCGACCACGCTGACGTCCTGCGGAACGCGTACGCCCAGAGTGGCGAGGCCTTCGATGAGACCGATCGCCATCAGGTCGTTGTACGCGAGTACGGCGGTGAAGCCCGCTCGGTGCACCTGTTCGGCCGCGACGAGCCCGCCGTCGCCGGTGGGCGCGTTGGGGCCGAGCGGGGTCACCTCGACGGGGTCGCCGGGGCCGCCCAGGTTTCGGGCGGCGGCGATGGCGGCCCGGCGGATCTCGCGGTTGGTCCAGGATCCGCGGGGTCCGCCGAGGTAGCCGATGGAACGGTGGCCCAGTTCCGCGAGGTGTTCGATCGCCGAACGGGCACCGTGACCGACGTCCATGACCACTGACGGCAGGCCGGGCACCTGCCGGTTGACCACGACGACGGCCACCTCTCGCGACAGGCCTTCGATGACGCTGTTGGCCAGCCGGGGACTGACCAGCAGAATCCCGTCGACCTGCTTGGCAAGCGCGCGAACGAGCTCCTCCTCGACGGCCGGGTCTTCGTTGCTGTCGGCGACGAAGACGTGGTAGTCGCGGTGGCGGGCTTCGCGCTCCGCCGCTTTGATCAGCGGCGGGAAGAACGGGTTGGCGATGTCGGCGACGATCAGCCCGATGTTGTGGGTGCGGCCGGTGATGAGCGCCCGCGCCGCCCGGTTGGGGCGGTATCCCAGCTTCTCGGCGGTCTCGAGCACCTTGCTGCGAGTCTCGGGGTTGACCAACTGCGGCGCGGAGAAGGCACGCGAGACGGTGGAGATGTGCACCCCCGACGCTCGCGCGACATCCCGGATGGTCGCCGGCATAGTCACCCCTCTCACTCTTGGTTGGCCAATTAATGCAAACGCTTGCTGTGTTGTCAACGGCCAAATATTGCCGATCGGTTTCCGCAGACCCCACTTCTTCAC
The DNA here is from genome assembly GCF_040654195.1 of Hamadaea sp. NPDC050747. Taxonomy (NCBI): domain Bacteria; kingdom Bacillati; phylum Actinomycetota; class Actinomycetes; order Micromonosporales; family Micromonosporaceae; genus Hamadaea; species Hamadaea sp. NPDC050747. Next base: position 23,082 of record NZ_JBFAHM010000014.1, on the reverse strand, counting down.
GCAAATATCCACATTAAACGGTCGAATCCGGGCGGCCCTGTTACCGAACTGTTGACGCCGCTGGCGACTCGTGGTTAGTTCTGCTGCAAACCTTTGCAGTTCTCCTGGGGAGGCGTCGATGACCGATCCCAAGCGGTATGCGCTGGTCGGAACAGGTTCACGGGCGGAGATGTTCGAGCGGGCCGTCGTCCGCGACCACGCGGCAACGGCGTCGCTGGTCGCGCTCTGCGACACCAACCCGATACGCGTACAGGCACACCAGCGATTCCTCGCCGATCTCGGCGCGCCACCGGTCGCGGCGTACGACGCGGCCGAGTTCACCGACATGCTCGCGAAGGAACAGGTCGACGCGGTCATCGTGACCACAATGGACAGCACGCACGCGGACTACATCACGCGGGCCCTGCGAGCCGGCTGCGACGTGCTGACCGAGAAGCCGATGACGACCGACCTCGCCGGATGCGAGGCCATCCTCGACGCCGTCCGCGAAACCGGCCGGAACGTCACCGTCACCTTCAACTACCGCTTCAACCCCGTGCACGAGCAGGTCAAGCGCCTGCTCGACGAGGGCGCCGTCGGCGAGATCGGCTCGGTGCACTTCGAGTGGCTCCTCGACGTACGCCACGGCGCGGACTACTTCCGCCGGTGGCACCGGGAGAAGGCGAACTCCGGCGGCCTGCTGGTGCACAAGTCCGGCCACCACTTCGACCTGGTCAACTGGTGGCTGTCCGCCCAGCCGGTGGACGTCTTCGCGTACGGGCGACTGTTCTTCTACGGCGAGAACGGCCACCGCCACGGTTACGCCCGCGACTACGAGCGCGCCCACGGTGCGCCCACCGCCGCGGACGATCCGTTCGCCCTGCACCTCGCCGCTCATCCGCGTCTGCGCGAGCTGTACCTCGACGCCGAGACGGCCGACGGCTACCGGCGCGACCGCAACGTCTTCGCCGGCGGCATCGACATCGAGGACGACCTCGCGGTCATGGTGCGCTACAACACCGGGGCCACGATGAGCTACCACCTCACGGCGTACTCGCCCTGGGAGGGTTATCGCCTGATGGTCAACGGCAGCCGGGGCCGGCTGGAGCTGGAGGTGGTCGAGAACGACCACGTCAGCCTGGGCGCCTCCGGAGCGTTGAAGGGCGCGGCGCTGCACGGCGAGGAGGCCGCCGCCGAACAGGGCGGCGTACGCCTGACGCTGCACCGGTTCTGGGAGCCGCCGGTCGAGATCGACGTCCCGGAGAAGTCCCGCGAAGGCCACGGCGGCGCGGACGCCAAGATGGCCGAGATCCTCTTCGGCGGCGCGATTGATCCGCTGCGCCGCAGCGCGACCGAGCGCGACGGCGCGCTCGCTCTGTTCACCGGTCTGGCCGCCAACCGTGCCCTGGCCACCGGCGCCCCGGTGCACGTCCCCGACCTGCTGACCCTGTAGCCCCCGCGGGCCGCCTACCCCGTCCGCGCTGGATCAGGGTTCTCGGTCGAATCTTGACCCAAGATTCGACCCGGAACCCTGATCCAGCGCAGTAGCCGGCGGCGGCCGTAACACCCTGAACGGGAGTCGCCTTGCCACACCCTGATCTGCTGTTCCCGGCCGACCCACGGCAGCGGGAGATCGCCCGCGAGCTGTACGCCCACGTCAGGGACCTGCCGCTCATCTCGCCGCACGGGCACATCGATCCGCGGCTCCTCGCCGACGACGAGCCGTTCCCCGACCCGGCTCGCTTGTTCGTGGTGCCCGATCACTATCTGACGCGGATGCTCTACAGCCAGGGCGTGCATCCGGACGCCCTCGGCGTGCCCCGCCGCGACGGTTCGGCCGCGGCCGTCGAACCGCGGGAGATCTGGCGAACCTTCGCCGCGCACTGGCACCTCTTCCGCGGTACGCCGTCCAAGCTGTGGCTGGAGCAGACGCTCGACGGCGTCTTCGGCGTGACCACTCCGTTGACCGAGAACACCGCCGACGAGGTCTACGACGCGGTCGCCGCCTGTCTGGCACGGCCGGAGTTCCGGCCCCGGGCGCTGTTCGAGCGGTTCAACATCGAGGTGCTCGCCACCACCGAGTCGCCGCTGGATCCGTTGACCCAGCACGCGAAGCTGGCCGCCGACGGCTGGGGCGACCGGGTGGTCAGCACCTTCCGCCCGGACGACGTGGTGGACATGGAGTTCGGCGGCCTCACCGGCGCGACCGGTACGCGAGCCTGGCGCGAGCGCGTCGTGAGGCTGGGCGAGATCACCGGCGAGGACACGCTGACGTTCACCGGATACCTCGCCGCGCTGCGCCAACGACGGGCGGCGTTCCTCGCGATGGGCACCACGTCCAGCGATCACGGCCACCCCACCGCGCGTACGCTCGTCCTCCCCGAACGGGACAAGCAGGAGTTGTTCGAGCGGGGACTGCGCGACGAGGCGACCGCGGAGGACGCGGAGGCGTTCCGGGCCGTGATGCTCGTCGAGTTCGCCCGGATGTCGGTCGACGACGGGATGGTCATGCAGTTGCATCCCGGCTCGGTCCGCAATCACAACACCTGGCTGTACGGCGCGTACGGGACCGACGTCGGCGGAGACATCCCGCAGGCCACCGATTACGTGCACGGCCTTGCCCCGTTGTTGCGGGAGTTCGGCAACGATCCCCGGCTGCGCCTGGTCCTCTACACGCTGGACGAGACGACGTTCACCCGGGAGCTGGCGCCCCTCGCCGGCGGGTACGCCGCCCTCTACCTGGGCGCGCCCTGGTGGTTCCTCGATTCGCCGGAGGCCATGCGCCGCTTCCGTGAGGCGGTCACCGAGACCGCCGGCTTCGCCAACACCGCCGGGTTCGTCGACGACACCCGGGCGTTCTGCTCCATTCCGGTCCGGCACGACATCGCTCGCCGGGTCGACGCCGGCTTCCTCGCCCGCTTGGTCGCCGAGCATCGGCTGAGCCTGGACGAGGCCGCCGAGACCGCCGCCGACATCGCGTACCACCAGCCCAGACGAATCTTTAAGGTTGCGAACCGATGACCAAGATCATTGCCGCCGAAGTCCACGACGTACGCTTCCCCACCGCCGCCGCGGGCGACGGGTCGGACGCCATCAACCGCGGCGACTACTCGGCCTCCTATGTGGAGTTGAAGACCGACGGCGGCCTGACCGGCGCCGGGTTCACCTTCACCAACGGACGCGGTAACGAGATCACCTGCGCCGCGATCACCGCTCTCCAGCATCATGTGGTCGGCCGTGACCTCGCCGAGATCGTCGACGAGCCGGTGGCCTTCTGGCGGTCACTGACCGCCGACGTGCAGCTGCGCTGGCTCGGCCCGGAGAAGGGCGTCATCCACATGGCGGCCGGGGCGCTCGTCAACGCGGTCTGGGACCTGCGGGCCAAAGTCGCCGGGGTTCCGCTGTGGCGACTGCTCGCCGAGCTGCCGAGCGAGGAACTGGTCCGGACGGTCGACTTCCACCACATCACCGACGCCATCACCCCGGCGGAGGCGCTCGACATCCTCGAACGCGGCCGCGAGGGCCTGGCCGACCGGCTCGCGCTGCTCGAACGCGACGGCTTCCCGTCGTACACCACGTCGGTGGGCTGGCTCGGCTACCCGGACGACAAGGTGCGCGCGCTGACGCGGACGGCGTACGAGCAGGGGTGGCGCGCGATGAAGATGAAGGTCGGCGGCCCGATCGAGGACGACCTTCGCCGGGCGCGGATCATCCGCTCGGAGATCGGCCCGGACGCGCTGCTCATGATGGACGCCAACCAGGTCTGGGACGTCGACGAGGCGATCGCCAACATGGCCGTCCTCGCCGAGGTGAACCCCTACTGGATCGAGGAGCCGACGCACGCCGACGACGTGCTCGGGCACGCCCGCATCGCCCGCGCCGTGGACCCGATCCGGGTGGCGACCGGCGAGGTCGCGGCCAACCGGGTCATCTTCAAGCAGCTGCTGCAGGCCGAGGCGATCGGCGTGATGCAGATCGACGCGTGCCGGGTGGCCGGCGTCAACGAAGTGCTGGCCGAGCTGCTGATGGCGGCGAAGTTCGGCGTACCGGTGTGCCCGCACGCCGGCGGCGTCGGGCTCTGCGAGTACGTCCAGCACCTCGCGATCTTCGACTATCTGCGCGTCGGCACCTCGCTGGACGGCCGGATGGTGGAGTACGTCGACCACCTGCACGAGCACTTCGTCGACCCGGTACGCACCCGGGACGGCCGTTACCTGCTTCCCGAGCAGCCCGGATACAGCACGACGCTGCGTACCGAGTCGATCGCGGAGTACGCCTTCCCGGACGGCCCGGTATGGCGCGCCTGAGTCGAGCCGCGCTCGCCGCCCTCCCGGCGGACGCCCGCCCGACGATCGACGGGGACGCCGGAGTCGGCATCGTCCACTTGGGAGTCGGCGCTTTCCACCGGGCACATCAGGCCGTCTACACCGAGGACGCCATCGCGGCCGGCGGCGGGGACTGGGCGATCGCCGAGGTCGCCCCGAACTCCGCCGCCGTCGTGGACGCGTTGCGGGCGCAGGACGGGCTCTTCAGCGTGACGAGCCTGTCCGGCGCCGGTGCGCGTACCCGGGTGATCGGTGCCGTCGGCCGGGTGCTGCACGCGCCGAGCGAGCGCTCGGCAGTGACCGATCTGCTGGCCGATCCCGCGATCCGCGTGGTGACGCTGACCGTGACCGAGAAGGCCTATCAGCCCGGCTCGGCGATGGTGAAGCTGCTCGTGGACGGCATTCGCGCACGGATCAGCGCCGGCGCGCCGCCGCTCGCCGTGGTGAGCTGCGACAACCTGCCGTCGAACGGGTCGCAGCTGCGGGCGCTCGTCGCCGAGGCGGTGCCTCTGCCGACCTCGGTGACCTTCCCGCGGACGATGGTGGACCGGATCGTCCCGGCCAGCACGGCCGAGACCTACGCCCTGGTACGCAGTGCGCTCGGCGTCGACGATCTGGCCGCCGTCGAGGCCGAGCCCTACCTGCAGTGGGTCATCGAGGACGACTTCCCGGGCGGGCGCCCCGCCTGGGATCTGGCGGGAGCGGTGGTCACCGACGACGTCGCCCCGTGGGAGCAGCTGAAACTGCGTACGCTCAACGGCGTTCACTCCACTGTGGCCTATCTTGGGGCGCTCGCCGGGTACGAGACCATCGCCGAGGCGCTCCTCATGCCGGGGCTGACGGACCTCCTCCGGCGGTTCATCGCCGACGAGATCGCCGTCAGTTTCACGCCACCGCCAGGCGTCTCCGTCGTGGCGTACGGCGAAGAAGTGCTGGAGCGGTTCGCCAATCCCGCCATTCGGCACCGCACCATTCAGGTCGCGATGGACGGCAGTCAGAAGCTTCCCTATCGCGTCCTGCGTACGGTGCTCGACGTTCGCGCCCGCGGGCTCTCGCCCCGCTTCGGCGCGCTCGTCGTCGCGGCCTGGATGCGCTTCGCCGAGGGTACGGCGGACAATGGGGAGGCGTTGCCGCTCAACGATCCGCTGGCCCCGCAGATCCGGGCCGCGCTCGCCGCTCCCGGCCCGGTCGTCGACAAGTTGCTGGCACTGAGCGAGATCTTCCCGCCGGAACTCACCGGGGACTTCCGCGACCTCGTCGCCGAGTGGCACCGTGACCTCAGTACGCACGGCGTTCGCGCGACGGTGGCGGGCGCGTCATGATCATTGCGTCAGCCACGTCGTTAACTCGGGCATTTCGCCGCGCGAAACAGCATGGGTGGCGCAATGATCGCGCGTAAGCGGGTCGCGCTGATCGGCGCGAACGGCCACGGCCGCAATCACCGCCGTAAGCTCGTCGAGCTGAGCGAGGCGGGCCGGCTCGAGATCGCGGCGTACTGCGACGTCTCGGAGGTCGACGAGCCTGGCGGGGTTCCGGTCTTTCGGGATCATCGGGCGATGCTCGCCGAGACCCGTCCGGATGTCGTCGTCATCTGCACTCCGCCGCACACGCATCTGCCGATCGCGCTGGAGTGCGTACGGGCTGGGGCGGACATCCTCCTCGAGAAGCCGCCCATGCTCTCGCTCGCCGATCACGACGTCCTTCAGGCCGTGCTTGCTGAGACGGGACAGGTCTGCCAGGTCGGCTTTCAGGCCCTCGGGTCAGCCGGCTTGGCGGAGCTGCGGACGGCGATCGGGAGCGGCGCTCTCGGCGACATCACCGGCATCTCCGCCTTCGGCGCCTGGCAGCGTGACGACGCGTACTGGAGCCGGTCGCCCTGGGCGGGCAAACGCATGGTCGACGGCCGGCCGTCGCTCGACGGCGCGCTGGCCAACCCGTTCGCCCACGCGACGATGCAGTGTCTGGCCCTCCTGCCTGAGCCGGTCCGGATCGCGTCGATCGAGGTCGAGCGTTACCGGGCCCGGCCGATCGAGGTCGACGACACCGCCTGCCTGCGTATCCGCCCGGTCGACGGGCCGCCGGTCGTCGTCGCCGTCACGTTGTGCGCCGAGGACTTTCTGCGCGGTTCGGTCCTGGTCCAGGGCACGGCGGGGGAAGCGGAGCTGGAATACCCGTCGGACCGGCTGCGCCTGTCCACTCCGGACTGGACGACCACCGGCCGCGCCGACCTGCTCCTCAATCTCCTCGACCAGCGCGACGAGCTGATCGCGCCGCTCGCGGTCACGGCCCCGTTCACCGCGGTCCTCGAGCACATCCAGGCGGCGCCGGCGCCGCGGCCCCTCGACCCGGCCCGGCTCGTCGAACGCCAGGTGGGCCCGTCCCGCCAGGTGGTCATTCCCGGCATAGATCAGCTGGTACGCACAGCGGCGCGCCGCCTCGCGTTGTTCTCCGAAGTCGGTGACCTGCCGACGGAAACCCCACTGCAACAACGGGAATGACGCGGCCGCGCCGAATGCCTCCAAATTGGACAATACTCGGTGATTTCCTCACCGGGTCGACCAGCTTTGCCCAGAAATAGCCGCAAAACATCTGCAAATCGATGGTATTGACTGTTATGGCAGCGCGGCGCACAGTCGAGCGCATGAGAACTCTTCGATCCACCGCCGTGGTGGCCGCGGTGGCGCTGCTGGCGACCGGCGCGGCCGCCCCCGCCGCTGCCTCGGGCGGGTCACGGGACGGGCTGACCCCCTGGGCAATCGCCCTCGGCCGGGCAACTCTGCCCACCGGTGACGGCTGGGCCGCCGAGGGGACCGGGACGACCGGCGGCTCCGCGGCCGACGCCGACCACGTCTTCGTCGTGGACGACCGGGCGGAGCTGGTCGCCGCCCTCGGCGGGGACAACGCGACCAACCGGACGAACGCCACGCCGAAACTCATCTTCGTCCGGGGCGCGGTCAACGGCTTCGAGCGGGCCGACGGCACCCGGCTCACCTGTGCCGACCTGGCCGATCCCGGTTACTCGCTGAGCGGCTACCTGACGGCGTACGCCCCGGAGACGTGGGGCCGCACGAAGCCGACCGGCGCTCTCGAGGAGGCCCGAGTCCGTTCGGTGGCCAACCAGACCGCGCAGACGCAGATCAACGTCGGGCCGAACACGACCATCGTCGGCCTGCGGGGCGCCCGGTTCGACGAACTGACCCTGATGATCGACACGGCCGACAACGTCATCGTGCGGAACCTGACCTTCGCCGACTCGCACGACTGCTTCCCGGCCTGGTCACCCACCGACGGCGCGACCGGCAACTGGAACTCCCAGTTCGACAACGTCTCGGTCCGGCGTAGCCAGCATGTCTGGCTCGACCACAACTCGTTCTCCGACGCCGGCAACCCGGACTCGACCCAGCCGATCTACTTCGGACGGCCGTACCAGGTCCACGACGGCGCGATGGACATCACGCACACCTCGAACCTCGTGACCGTCTCCTACAGCGCGGTCACCGGGCACGACAAGGTGATGCTGATCGGCTCGACCGACAACCCGTCCGGCGGCGACCCCGGCCGGCTGAAGGTGACCCTGCACCACAACTACTTCGAAGGCACCTACCAGCGCCTGCCGCGTGTCCGGTTCGGGCAGGTCGACCTCTACAACAACGCCTACCGGCTCGGCGGCGACGAGTTCCAGTACGCCTGGGGCGTCGGCTTCCAGTCCGCGCTGTACGCCGAGAACAACTACGTCGGCCTCGCCGACGGGGTCGACCCGGCCGAAATCGTCCACGACTGGGGTGGCACTGCCCTCACCGAGCGCGGCACCTGGCTGCGTGTCGGCGACGCGGCGCCGAAACCGGTGAGCCTGCTCGACGCGTACAACTCGGCTCATGACCCGGACCTGAGCTCGGACGCGGGCTGGACGCCCACCCTGCGGTCCGGACCGGTGTTGCCCGCACCGGCCGTCGCCCTGCTGGTCCCCCTCTTCGCCGGCGCCCACCTCTAGTGATCATTGCGTCAGCCATGCTGTTTCGCGCGGCGAAATGCCCGCTCTCACAGCATGGCTGACGCAATGATCAAGCTTTGCCGTCCACATATGTGGATGCTATTCAGCAGCGCGTACGTGGCCTATGCTGGGCGGCATGTCGCAGACCGTCGTGATCACCGGCGCCGCCGGAAAGGTCGGCCGCCTCCTTCGCCAGCGGCTTGCTCGCCCCGGGCGGACACTCCGCCTCGTCGACATCGTCCCGCCCGAGCCCGCCGCCCCCGACGAGGACGCCGAGGTCTTCACCGGCACCGTCACGGATCTGTCCGCACTGGAATCCCTGGTCTCCGGAGCCGACGCCGTCATCCACCTCGGCGGGCAGAGCCGCGAGTCCCACTTCGCCGACGTGCTGGAGAACAACGCGCACGGCACCTACTGCCTCTTCGAGGCGGTCCGGCGGGCCGGCGTAGGCCGGGTGATCTTCGCGTCCTCCAACCACGCGGCCGGATTCCTCGACCGCGTCGACGCTCCGCCGGAGGGGTTCCCCGCCGACGCCCCGGGCCGCCCGGACACCCTCTACGGCTGGAGCAAGGTCGCCGGCGAAGCCATGGCCAGCCTGTACGCCGACCGCTACGGCATCGACGTGCTCTGTCCCCGGATCGGGATGTGCATGCCGCAGCCGATCGACGTGCGGTCGCTCGCGCTGTGGTTGTCCCCCGACGACGCCACCAGCATGTTCGAGGCCTGCCTCGCGGTGGAGTCGCCGGGGCTTCGCTACCTGTGGGGGATCAGCCGGAACACCCGGCGGTTCATGTCCCTGGCCGAGGGCGAGACGCTCGGCTACATCCCGAAGGACGACTCCGAGGTCTACGCGGACGAGATCGAGCGGGGTAAGCCGACTCCCGACTACGAGCACGACCTCGTCCTGCGTCGCATCGGTGGACAGTGGTGCGACGTTCCGTTGGGCGAGTACTACTAGTCCAGCCCCGGCAGCTAGTCCAGTCCGGGCAGCGGGCCGGGCTGCGGCTCCGGAGCCGGCGGCTCGGGCTCCGGCTCCGGCTTGGGCAGCGGGGCCGGGTCCGGCACCGGGAACGGGTCGGGCAACGGTTCGGGTCGCGTCGGGGACACTGGGTCGGGGATCACCATCACGAGTTCACCGCCTCACGGTTACGCCAGATCAAGACAGCGCCGACAACGGCCAGGAGACCGATGCCGATCGCGGCCAGCTGCGTCCGGTGCTCCCGGACCGAGACGGCCGCCCGGTCCCGGGTGTCCTGGACGAACTCCTCGGCCCGGCTCTTGACGTCGGCCTTGGCCGCCAGCGCCCGGACGGTCTCGCCCAGCGCCTGCCGCGTCTGCGCGATCTCGCCGCTCAGCTCCGCGACACTCATCGGTTGTGGCTGGCCGTTGTGCGTGGTCATCGGGAGTTCCTCTCGCCGAAGGCCTCGTTCACCTCGGACAGATCGGCCCGTACGCTGTCGACTGTCCGGTTCGGGGTCAGGGGCGTACCGCGCTTGACCTGGCCCCGGCCCACGAGGGCCTCCACCCCGGCGATGATCAGCAGCACCACTCCGACGATCAGAGCGGCGAGCCAGCCGGGCATGACCAGGGCGAGCGCAAGCCCCGCCGCGACGAGCAGGGCGCCGACGGCGTAGAACACGGCCACTCCGGAGCCGGCGAACAGCCCGACCCCCAAGCCGACCCGTTTGCCCTTCTCCGCCAGCTCGGTCCGGGCGAGCTGCATCTCCTGCCGGACCAGCGTGCTGATCTGCTCGGTCGCCTGGCGTACCAGGTCGGCCGTGGACTCCTCGGTGTGCGGCCGATGCCTGAGATCTGTCACGGGAGCGCTATTACCCCCGGATGAATCGGACTATTCAGCGCGACGCCGGGCGACCTCGGCCAGCGTGACCGCGGCGGCCACCGAAGCGTTCAGCGACTCGACCGTGGACGCCATCGGGATGCTCACCCGCAGGTCACACGTGGCTCCCACGAGGCGGGACAGCCCGCGCCCCTCGGAACCGACCACGATCACCAGCGGACCGACCGCCGCCTCCAGGTCGTACAGGGCGGTCTCGCCGTCGGCGTCCAGTCCGACGACCGTGAACCCCTCCTGCTGGGCCTGCTTGAGCGCCCGGGTCAGGTTGGTCACCTGCGACACCGGCACCCGGGCCGCCGCGCCCGCGCTGGTGCGCCAAGCGGTCGCGGTGATGCCGGAAGCCCGGCGTTCCGGCACGAACACCCCATGCGCTCCGAAAGCGGCCGCAGAGCGGATGACCGCCCCCAGGTTGCGCGGGTCGGTCACCCCGTCCAGCGCCACGAGCAGCGGGGCCGTGGGCTGCTCCAGCGCCGCGTTCAGCAGGTCCTCGAAGGGTTCGTACGCGAACGGCGGCACCTGGAGTCCGATGCCCTGGTGCAGCACTCCCCCGGTCAGCCGGTCCAACTCCGCCCGGCTGACCTCCAGCAGCGGGATGCCACGATCGCCCGCTGTGCGTACCGCCTCGTTAACCCGCTCGTCGATGTCGATGCCGAGGGCGACGTAGAGCGCGGTGGCCGGGACGTGCGCGCGCAGCGCCTCGACCACCGGATTGCGCCCGACGAGCAGCTCAGGGGCATCCTTGGGGGTCGCCGAGCGGCGGCCGGGTGCGACCTTGGGGCCACGCGAGACCGGGGTCCGGCTGGCCGTGCGCTTGGTCGGGGCGCCCTTGCCGGTACCGCCCTTGCCCCAGGTGGTGTCCTTGGTGCCGGGCTTGCCGATCTTGGGCGCGCGACCCTCGGCCGCCGCCGCCTTGCGCTCCTTGTCCTGTTTCCAGGCCGTCTTGCTGGGCAGCTTCTCGGTCCCCGAGTAGCCCTTGTGCCACGGCCGCTCGTCCGCGGGCAGCGTCTTGCCGCGGCCCTTGAGGGTGTCGCGGCCCTTGCCGCCCGACCCGCCCGGCGCGCCCTTCTTCGAGGTGGTACGCGCGTTGCGGCGCTGGGAGTTGCCGGGCATTACGTGTCACTTCCGATCGTCCATCGCGGGCCGTGCGGGGTGTCCTCGACGAGGACGCCGGCCTGCTTGAGCTGGTCGCGGACCGCGTCCGCGGCGGCCCAGTCCTTGCGTTCGCGGGCGGCGGCCCGCTGCTGGAGGGCGAGCGCGACGAGCGCATCCACAGTGGAGCGCAAGCCGCCCGCAGCCGAGTCGCCCTGCGCCCAAGCGGGGTCGAGCGGATCGAGTCCGAGCACACCGAGCATCGCCCGGACACTCGCCAGCGCGCCGGCCGCCGTCTTCGTCTCACCGGCCGCCAGCGCGGTGTTGCCCTCGCGCACGACGTCGTGAATGGCGGCGAACGCGGCCGAGGTGTTCAGGTCGTCGTCCATCGCCTCGACGAACTCGGCGCACAACACGCTCGGCTCCGTATCCCCGACGACCTCGGTGGCCCGGGTCAGGAAGCCTTCGATGCGCTGGAAGCCGCTGGCCGCCTCGCGCAGCGACTCCTCGGAGTACTCGATGATCGACCGATAGTGGGCCGAGCTGAGGTAATAGCGCAGCTCGATCGGGCGTACGCCGAGCTTCCTGATCGCCTCGACGTCGAGCACGTTGCCGACGGACTTGGCCATCTTGCTGCCGCCCAGATTGAGCATGGCGTTGTGGACCCAGTAGCGGGCGAACGGCAGCCCGGCCGACCGCGACTGGGCGATCTCGTTCTCGTGGTGCGGGAACGAGATGTCCAGGCCACCGCCGTGGATGTCGAACTCGGCGCCGAGATAGCGCCACGTCATCGCCGAGCACTCGATGTGCCAGCCCGGCCGGCCGCGGCCCCACGGCGACGGCCAGTACGCGTTCTCCGGCTCGCCCGGTTTGACGCCCTTCCAGAGGGCGAAGTCCCGGGGGTCCCGCTTGGAGCGGTCGGGGGCGTCCCCGGCCGGCAGCATCTCGTCGACCCGCTGGCCGGAGAGCGCGCCGTATTCGGGGTAGGTCTTGACGTCGAAGTAGACGTCGCCGGAACCGTCCTCGGCCGCATACGCGTGACCGCGCTCGATCAGGATCTGGATGAGCTCGATCATCTCCGGGATGTGGCCGGTGGCCCGGGGCTCATAGGTCGGCGCCGCGACGTTCAACGCCCGGTACGCCGCTTCGAGCCGCACCTCGTTCGCGTACGCGATGGACCAGAACGGCAGGTCCTGCTCGACCGCCTTGGCCAGCACCTTGTCGTCGATGTCGGTGATGTTGCGGACGTAGGTGACCGCGAGCCCGTGATGGATCAGCCAGCGGCGCAGCACGTCGTTGTTCACCCCGGAACGAAGGTGCCCGATGTGCGGCGGCGACTGCACGGTGAGACCACAGACATACATCGAAACCTTGCCGGGTACGCGCGGCATGAAGTCGCGCACCGACCGGGTCGCGGTGTCGAAGAGTCTCAGCGTCACCCGTCAAGGATAGTCAAAGCGCCCAGCGACGGCGGGACCGGGTATGTCGATTGATCAGGCCGCGTTCCAGCGGGAAAGCAGCGCTGGAAGCTCGTCGAGCGACGCGACGACGGCGTCGGGCACGATCTCGCCGGGCACCGGATCGCCGGCGTGGTTGAGCCACACAGTCCGTAGGCCGACCGCGGCCGCCCCGGCGACGTCGTGGGCGTACGTGTCGCCGACGTAGACGACCTCGGCCGCGTCCGCCTTCGCCGCCGCGAGGACGGCGTGGAAGAACTCGGCGGCGGGCTTCTTCGGCACCCCGTTCTGCAAGGCGTAGATCTCGAACGAGAACAATCCACCCAGGCCGACCAGCTCCGCGCGGCTGTTGGCGTTCGTGGCGTACCCGAGTTGGAAGTCGCTGCGCAGCTTGGCCAGCATCTCGACCACACCCGGGTAGGGGCGGCTGTTGGCGTACCGGACGTCGAAGAACAGCGCCACCATGTCGTCCAGGCGCGCCTGGAGACCGTGACGGGCCAGCGACTGGCGCATCGCGGCGATCCGGATGTCGCGCGCCGGCAGCTCCGGCGTCGCCGCCCAGTGCGCGGACGCGTCGGCCCGCAACACCTCCACCGGTACGCCGGTTTCCGCCGACACCGCGGCCAGTCCGGCCAGCACGGCCGGCAGCAGGTCGACCAGCGTGTGGTCGGCGTCGAACGCCACCGTCGTGATCATTGGACCAACGTACTCTGTGCGCCATGGACACCGCTCAGACGCTCGATCGCGGGCTGCGCCTGCTCACGCTGGTCGCCGACAGCCCGGCCGGCGTCACCGTCACCGAGGCGGCCAACCGGCTGAACGTCGGGCGTGCGGTCGTCTACCGCCTCGCCGCCACGCTGGGCGAACACAGCATGGTGCGCCGGGACTCCGCCGGTCGGCTGCTGCCCGGCATCGGCCTGATCCACCTCGCCCGCCGAGCTCAGCCGTTGCTGGCCGACGCCGCGCTCCCGGCTCTGCGTACGCTCGCCGAGCAGGTCGGCGCGACCGCGCATCTCACCCTGGCCGACGGAGCCGAAGCAGTGGCCGTCGCCGTCGTGGAACCCAGCTCCACGATGTTCCATGTGGCGTACCGGGTGGGTTCCCGGCATCCCCTGGATCGGGGCGCGGCGGGGAAGGCCATCCTCACCGGCGAGCTGAGCCGTTCGGCGGGCGAGTTGCAGCCGGGCGCGTACGGGCTGGCCGCCCCGGTGCTCGGCGTCGAGGGCATCTCGGCCAGCGTCGGCGTCGTCTCGCTCGGCGAGCTGAACCCCGACGCCGTACGCGAACCGCTGCTCACCGCCGCCACCGCGATCGCCGCCGCCCTCCGCTGACGCGAGGCGAGCGCAAGCGCGAGGCGAGCGTCAGCGACGGCCGATGGTGAGCACCGGCTGCGACGTGGCCGCGTAGAAGTCGTTGCCCTTGTCGTCCACGACGATGAACGCCGGGAAGTCCTCGACCTCGATCTTCCACACGGCTTCCATGCCGAGTTCCGGGTACTCCAGCACCTCGACGTGCTTGATGCAGTCGGCGGCCAGGCGCGCGGCCGGTCCGCCGATCGAGCCGAGGTAGAACCCGCCGAACTTGGCGCACGCGTCGGTGACCTGCTGCGACCGGTTGCCCTTGGCCAGCATCACGTAGGAGCCGCCGGCCTCTTGGAACTTGGCCACATAGGAGTCCATCCGGCCGGCCGTCGTCGGGCCGAACGAGCCGGAGGCGTAACCCTCGGGCGTCTTCGCCGGGCCGGCGTAGTAGACGGCGTGGTCGCGCAGGTACTGCGGGAGAGGCTCACCGGCGTCGAGGCGCTCGGCGATCTTCGCGTGGGCGATGTCGCGGGCGACGACGAGCGGGCCGTTCAGCGACAGCCGCGTCTTGACCGGGTACTGCGCGAGCGTCTCGCGGATCACCGACATCGGCTGGTTGAGGTCGACGTGGACGACCTCCTCGGAAACGTCCTCGGCCGTCGTGTGCGGGAGGAACCGGGCCGGGTCGGTCTCCAGCCGCTCCAGCCATACGCCGGACGGCGTGATCTTCGCGAGCGCCTGGCGGTCGGCCGAGCACGAGACGGCGATCGCGACCGGGCACGAGGCGCCGTGCCGGGGCAGGCGGACGACGCGGACGTCGTGGCAGAAGTAGCGCCCGCCGAACTGCGCGCCGATCCCGAAGTTCCGGGTCAGCTCCAGCACCTCGGCTTCGAGCTCGACGTCACGGAAGCCGTGGGCCAGCATGGATCCCTCGGTCGGCAGCCCGTCGAGGTACTTCGCGGAGGCCAGCTTGGCGGTCTTGAGGGCGTGCTCGGCGCTGGTGCCGCCGATGACGATGGCCAGGTGGTAGGGCGGGCACGCGCTGGTCCCGATGGCGCGCAGCTTCTCCTCGAGGAACTGCAGCATCCGGGTCGGGTTCAGCAGCGCCTTGGTCTCCTGGAACAGGTAGGACTTGTTGGCCGAGCCGCCGCCCTTGGCCATGAAGAGGAACTTGTACGCGTCCGGGTGGCCGTCGGGGTCCTCGGCGAAGATCTCGATCTGCGCGGGGAGGTTGCTGCCGGTGTTGCGCTCCTCCCACATGGACAGTGGGGCGAGCTGCGAGTAGCGCAGGTTCAGCTTGGTGTAGGCCTCGTAGACACCGCGCGCGATGGCGGGTTCGTCGCCGCCGTCGGTGAGGACGTGGCGGCCGCGCTTGCCCATGACGATCGCGGTGCCCGTGTCCTGGCACATCGGTAGCACGCCGCCGGCCGCGATGTTCGCGTTGCGCAGGAGGTCCAGCGCGACGAACCGGTCGTTCGGGGAGGCCTTCGGGTCGTCCAGGATCGATCGCAGCTGAGTCAGGTGGGCCGGGCGCAGAAAGTGCGCGATGTCGTGCATCGCCTCGGCGGTCAGCTGGGTGAGCACCGCCGGCTCCACGGTGAGGAAGTCGCGCCCGCCCGGACCGCGGACCACGTCCACGCCCTCGTCCGTGATCAGCCGATACTCGGTCGCGTCAGGCGCCAGCGGCAGCAGCGGCGCGTACCCAAACTCCCCGGAACTCATGAACATGAGAGTACCTACCCGCCGGTCGCCTCCAGCGGGAGCGGTGCCTCACCTCACGGCTGGACGCTCGGGAACGTCAGCAGGCCGAGATCCCGGTGGTCGCCCAGCAGGAGCCCTTGCGGCAGCAACGCCAAAACCTTCGCCTCGCTCGCGGCCTCGACGACCGGCTGCCCGCTGTCCGGTGCCAGCACGCGGATCCGGTCGGGCTTCCGATCGAAGACCACGATATGGGTACGCGTGACGGAGACGTTCGCCTTGGGGTCGGCCTTCCGGCTCCACAACACGTCGGGCTCGCCCAACTGGTACGCCGTCAGCGTCTTGCCGTCTTTGGAGCGCAGCACTGCGCGTACGCCATCGGTTGCGATGATCTTCGCACCTTCCGGGGCCACGAGCAGCTGGCGGCCGTCGGCCGCGTCGAGCAGGACCTGGCGCCCGTCGGGCCGGGTGGCGAGCAGCGCGGACCCGGCGCCGCGCGGCTCGGACCGTTGGTCGCAGGCGGCGCCGGAGATGGTGCCGAGGTTGAACCCGTCGAGCCGCCAGACGACCCGGTTGGTGATGGGGTCGCGGGCGATGAGGTGCTGCTCACAGCCGCCGGAGATCGGTTTGGCCTCGCTGTGGAGGACCCTGCCGCCGGCGAGGTAGACGCGCTCGTTCTTCGCGTTCTTGAGCACGTTGACGACCTCTCCCGTACGCGTGTCGACGAGATGGATCTCGTCGTCGATCGGGAAGCCGAGGTAGCGGGGCATGCGACCGGATCCGGTCAGCGACCCGTCGGCCTGGTCGACCTCGAACGGGCGCAGGCCGGGCAGGTCCGGGTTGTCGGCGAAGAGCACGAAACCGACGCCGGGCAGGTCGGCTCGCCACTTCTCGTCGCCGCTGGCCGGTTCCCGGGCGGTGAGTACGCAGTCCTGCGAGGTCCGGCACGTGACGTCGATCATCGCGTCGGCGAACGTCCACACCGCCGCCGCCTTGTCGTTCTTGCGCAGCTGGTTGCCGGTACGCGGATCGAGCACGCGGTAGCCCTTGACGAGCAGTTTGCCGGTGACGACGACGGTACGCCCGGCCGACCCGGCCAATGCCGTCCAGTCGGCCTCCTGCTGCCAGAGGTGCGCGCCGGTGGCCAGGGATCGGCCCTCCACGGATTCGCGCTGTTCGACGATGACCGTGCCGTCGGCGTCGAGCACGTGGACCGGCACCCCACCGAGGCGTTCCTGCCATTTCGGGGTGGGTTCGGCGAGCGTGGCCGAGGTGTTGATCCAGTTCCAGATGGCGGGGAAGGGGTTCCAGACGCCGGTGCTCACCAGGATGATCAGCACGAGGAGGCCGGCGACGAGCCAGCCCGAAGCGGTCGACCTCCCCTTGGCCACGCGGACACGGTAGCCGCCCCCACCCCGTTGATCATGAAGTTGACCGTTGACTCGGCGGCGTGTCGTGACAGGAGAGTCCATGATCAACGTGATATTGGGGCGAATCACCCAGTTGCTGCCGCCGCCTCGACCAAGGGCAGGACGCGATAGGGGATCTGCTCGGCGAGCGCGATGATCGTCGAGGCCCGCACGATCGCGTGGTAGCCCACGATGCCGTCGATCACCCGTTGCAGATCGGCGTTCGACCGGGCCACCACCCGGCAGACGAGGTCGCCCGATCCGGTGATCGTGTGCACCTCCAGGACCTCCGGGATGGCGACAAGATGTTCAGCCACCGCGTCATGTCCCCGGCTCTGCCGGATCTCCAGCGTGACGAAGGCGGTGACGGCGTACCCGAGGGCGGCGGGGTCGAGCTGCGGCCCGAATCCGGTGATGACTCCCCGTGCTTGGAGCCGGTCCAGCCGCGCCTGCACGGTGCCCCGGGCTACCCCCAAGCGCCGGGCGCACTCCAGTACGCCGATCCGCGGCTCCTCATGCAGGAGCCGGATCAACCGGGCGTCGAGGACGTCGACCTCACTAGGCATCTTGACCACCTACTCGCGGGTTCGGTCAGGCAGATTGCACAACTTGACTAGTGATCACCGTACTGGTTGCCCATCCGGGCGGTGTGACGCACGCTACCCCCATGAGCACGCAGACCATCCCGGCCGCCCACGAGGCCGCCGATGAGCAGGACGTCTTCCCCGTCAAAGCGGTCGACCACGTCGCGTTCCTCGTCGGCAACGCCAAGCAGGCCGCCCACTATTACTCGACCGCCTTCGGGATGACCCTGGTCGCCTATCGCGGCCCCGAGCAGGGCTACCGCGACTACGCCGAGTACGTGCTGGTCAGCGGCTCGGCGCGGTTCGTCCTCCGGGGAGCGGTGCACGCGGCCGCGCCGGGTGCCGAGCACCACGCCAAGCACGGCGACGGCGTGGTCGACATCGCGCTGGAGGTGCCGGACGTCGACGCGGCGTACGCCCACGCCACCAGCACCGGCGCGGTCGGCCTGACGGAGCCGACGACCGTCGAGGACGAGCACGGCTCGATCCGGTACGCCGCCGTCGCGACCTACGGCGACACCCGTCACACGCTGATCGACCGGTCGAACTACACCGGCCCGTTCCTGCCCGGGTTCATCGCGCGCGACCCGATCGTGGCCCCCGGCAAGCGCCGGTTCCAGGCGGTCGACCACATCGTCGGCAACGTCGAGCTGGGCCGCATGGACGAGTGGGTGGAGTTCTACCACCGCGTCATGGGCTTCACGAACATGGCCGAGTTCATCGGCGACGACATCGCGACCGACTACTCGGCGCTGATGTCGAAGGTGGTCGCGAACGGTACGCGGAAGGTCAAGTTCCCGCTCAACGAGCCGGCCGTCGGCAAACGGAAGTCGCAGATCGACGAGTACCTGGAGTTCTACGGCGGCCCGGGCGCGCAGCACATCGCGCTGGCCACCAACGACATCCTGGCGAGCGTGGACGCGATGGCGGCGGCCGGGGTCGAGTTCCTGGCCACGCCGGACTCCTACTACGACGACCCGGAGCTGCGGGCGCGTATCGGCGTCGTGCGGGTTCCGATCGAGGAGCTGAAGGCCCGCCGCATCCTGGTCGACCGGGACGAGGACGGCTACCTGCTGCAGATCTTCACCAAGCCGGTCCAGGACCGGCCGACCGTGTTCTTCGAGCTGATCGAACGGCACGGCTCGCTCGGCTTCGGCAAGGGCAACTTCAAGGCCCTGTTCGAGGCGATCGAGCGCGAGCAGGACATGCGCGGAAACCTCTGACGACGGCCTGCCCCGCTTCACCCGTAGCGCTGGATCAGGGATCGCGGTCGAATCATGCCCCAAGATTCGGCCGAGATCCCTGATCCAGCGCGAAACAGGCGGCGGCGTCGGTGGTCGAGCCGTGACAGGATGTCTGCCGTGACAGGACCCACATCGTCGCCACCGGCCGAGTCCGCCCCCGAGCCGGCGACGCCCACGCCGGTGGCCCCGCCAGTGGCCCCCCAGCCGGTGACCCCGCCGCCGGGCGGCTACGCGGTTCCCCAGCAGACCTACCCTGGGTACGCGCCGGGCTACCCACGCCCGGTCTACCTGCAGCCGGCCCCGCTGGCGCCGAACGGGCAGCCGCTGGCCGACTTCTTCAGCCGGCTGGGTGCGTACCTGATCGACGGGCTCATCATGGGCTCGATCGGGGCGATCGTGGCGATCCCGCTGGTGATCTGGTGGGTCTACACCTTCGTCTCCGAGGTCACGACGATCCAGACCTCCGCCGACGGGACCACCCAGATCGACAGCTCGGAGTTCACCGGCCTGCTCTGGGGCTACTTGGCCATCTTCGGCGTCATCCTGATCGTGAACCTGGTCGTCTCCTACCTGTATCTGGTGGAGTTCACCTGGCGGTCGGGGCAGACGATCGGCAAGCGAGTGGTGAAGCTTAAGATCGTCCCGGTGGACCCGGCCGCTGAGCGTACGCGCGGCATGCTCGCCAAGCGTTGGCTGGTGGAGCACGGCGGCGCGCTCGTCCCGTTCTTCTCCTACGTCGACGGGCTGTGGCAGCTCTGGGACAAGCCGCTTCAGCAATGCCTGCACGACAAGGCCGCCCGCACCGTCGTAGTGAAGATCGGTTGATGAGATGTCCGTAGCTCCCGGGTGGTACCCCGATCCCGCCGATCCCGCCACGACCCGGTACTGGGACGGCGAAGGCTGGGCCGATCAGCAGACCGCAGAACCCGCGACAGCGGAGCAGGCGCCGAGGCCGGTCGAGACCGCGGTCGCGCCCCCGCTCACCTTCCCCGGCCAGCCCCCGCATCCCGGCCAGCCCCCGCACGGCCCGTACGCGCCGGTGAAGCCGCCGTGGTGGCCGGAGAACATCGCGTTCCCACCGGCGGGTCCGGTGACGCCGCACGGCCTCGCGCTCGCCTCACCCGGCCGCCGCCTCGCCGCCCGCGCGATCGACCTGGGTGCGCTGCTCGTCTTGAACCTGATCTTCAACGGCTACTTCTTATTCCAGTGGGTCACCGAGTCGGCCGCGCTGGGTCAGGAATGGCTGCGCTCCGGCGAGGTGGACACGCAATCCTGGAGCCGGATCGGCGAACTCGGCCTGATCATCTCCCTGATCGCCTACGCCCTGTGGTTCGCCTACGAGGTGCCGGTCACCCACAGCCGCGGTCAGACGCTCGGCAAGATGCTGCTCGGCCTGCGGGTCATCCCCTGGGAGAGCACCGAGCGGCTGCCCTTCGGCCGCTCGTTCCGGCGCTGGTCGCTGTTCGGCTACCCGTTCCTGCTCTACGTCTGCTGCGGCATCTTCGGCTTCATCCTGCCGATCGTCGACAACTTCTTCATCGCGACCGACTCGGTCCTCCGGCTGGCCTGGCATGACCGGCTGGCCCGCACCTTCGTGGTGCGCATCCCCGATCGCAAGGCACCATTGAACTGAAGGAGGAGGCCGCGATGAATCTCACCCGCGCCGACCTGGCCGCACTGCCGAGCTACGTCCCCGGGCGGACGGTGCCGGGCTCGATCAAGCTCGCCAGCAACGAGGTCCCCTACGGCCCGCTGCCGGGCGTGGTCGAGGCCATCGTCGAGGCCGCGCAGGGCGTACACCGCTATCCGGACCTCGGGGTGGTCGCGCTCCGCGAGAAGCTCGCCGGGCGGCTCGGCGTCGCGGTCGACCGGATCGCCGCCGGCTGCGGCTCGGTGGCCATGACGGAGCACATCATGCGGGCCACCTGCCTGCCCGGGGACGAGGTCGTCTACTCCTGGCGGTCCTTCGAGGCGTACCCGATCATCGCGGCCACGACCGGCGCCACGTCGGTCCGCGTGCCGAACACCGCCGCGCACGGCCACGACCTGCCGGCCATGGCTGCCGCGGTCACCTCGCGCACCAAGCTGGTCATCGTCTGCAACCCCAACAATCCGACTGGTACGCCGCTCAGGCGGGCCGAGCTCCGCGATTTCCTCGACGCAGTAGGCCCCGACGTCGTCGTCGTCCTGGACGAGGCATACCGGGAGTTCGTGACCGACACCGAGGTGCCGGACGGTCTGGTGGAGTTCGGCGACCGGCCCAACGTGGTCGTGCTGCGGACGCTCTCCAAGGCGTGGGGCCTGGCCGGTCTCCGGGCCGGCTACCTGGTGGCGCAGCCGGAGGTCGCCGAGGCGGTCCGCAAGGTCATCACGCCGTTCTCCACGAACATCGCCGCCCAGGCTGCTGCGCTCGCCGCGTTGGACCAGGAGGAGGAGATGGCCCGCCGGGCCGCCCTGGTCGTCGCCGAGCGCTCCCGAGTCCGGGACGCGCTGCTGAAGTTGGGTCAGGACGTCCCCGAGTCGCAGGCGAACTTCGTCTGGCTGCCGCTGGGCGACGGCGCGACGGCCTTCGCCCAGGCGTGTGAGCAGGCCGGGGTCATCGTCCGCCCGTTCGCGGGCGACGGCGTCCGCGTCACCATCGGCACGCCCGAGGAGAACGACACCTTCCTCAACGCGGCCGAGAAGGCCTTCTAATCAGGAAGTGCCAAGTCAGGTAGCCGCCAGCAGGACCGGACGGTTCGTGAAGTAGTACTCGTCGTCGGTGTCGGCCTCCGCGGCGGTCAGGGTCAGTCGCTCGATCGCGACGTAGACCCCGCTCGCGGCGACCGGGCCGACGGCGTACTGCTTGTCGGGGTCGTGGTCCATCAGAACCGACACCCGGGTCAGTTCCCGTCCCGTGGCCGGGTCGAGGGCGATGAGCGTACGCGCCCTGGTCAGCAGGAGAACCCGGGTCGGCGTCGTGGCGATGATCTGCGCGTCGGACGGGTCGTCCCCGACGGCGCTCCACGTCCACCGGACGGCGCCCGTGACAGGATCCTTGCCGGTCAGTGCACGGGTGTCCGCGGTGTCGCCGAGCGGCGCGTCGATCGCCGTGGTCCCCGCGAGCCAAGCGGTCTCCCCGCGCAGGCCTTCGGCCGGCTTCGGCGCCCCCTCCGACCAGGTCCACGCCCCGGTGTGCGTACGCACTCCGCCGCATTCGGAGACGCCGACGCGGCAGCCGAGCGGCGTCACCGTCTTCGCCGCCTCGATGGACAGGTCGGTCGGCGTACCGGTGCTCAAGTCGAACCGGCGCAGCACAGTGGGGCCGTCACACCGATCGGGGACGACCACCTCGTTGGGGACAGTGAACGCTTGGGTGGCGCAGCCGGGGGCGGGCGTACTCCACAGTCGGGCGCCTGTGGCAGCGTCGGTGGCGGTAACGCCTTCCTTCGCCGTCACGACGACACCCAAGCCGGCCTTGGTGACGCCGGTCAGCAGCCCTGCGGGCGTCCAGACGACCGCCGACCCCGTACGCCGCCCGGGATACTCCGTGCCGAGAACGTCGGCCGCCGCCTCCCAGGCCACCCGACCGCTCCGGGCGTCGATCGCGGTGAGCTTGCCGTCCGACCAGCTCCCCACGACCACCGGTACGCCCGACGTCGACGCCGTCGGCGGATGCACCACCCCGATCAGCTGCTGCGGCCAGCGCCGATACGACCAATAGGGGCTCGTCTCATATCGGTACGCCGGTTGGTCGTCGGCCTGGATCTGCCGCTTGGCGGCGTACACCCGAAGGTGGTCGTCGACGATCAGCGGGCTGTTGACGAGCGCGCCCAGCGCACCCGGTGTCGGCGACACCGAGGGATTCGGGTACGCCGACGCCGCCGTGGTGACGACCTCAGCCGGCCCCAGTACGCGCCACACGACGCCACCGGAGGCGGCCAGGGTCACGACGCCGAGCGCCGCCCACAACGCGTACTTCTTCCAGCCCGTGATTCGGCGCATGATCCGCATTCTAAGCGGGCCCGGGAAACGCAAATACAATTAGGCCCTCCACCGAAGTGGAGGGCCTAATTGAAAGTTTGTCCGGCGGTGTCCTACTCTCCCACACCGTCCCCGGTGCAGTACCATCGGCGCTGGAGGGCTTAGCTTCCGGGTTCGGAATGTGACC